>NZ_JBIAGO010000049.1:0-1023 GCF_042869775.1 Streptomyces sp. NPDC006711 | reverse complement strand
GTCGAGGGCATGGCCACCGCCCTCCCCTTCCACCGCAAGGTGGTCACCGACCCCGCCTTCACCGCGGAGCCCTTCACCATCCACACCCGGTGGATCGAGACGGAGTTCGTCAACGACATCCCCGCGTTCACGGCCACCGCCGACACGGACGGGGATGAGGAGCCGGGACGCGAGACGGTCGTCGTCGAGGTCGGCGGCAAGCGCCTCGAGGTCTCCCTGCCGTCCTCGCTGGGCATGACGCTGGCCCGTACGGCCGCGGCGGGCGGCGCGAAGCCGAAGCGGCGGGCGGCCAAGAAGGCCGGCTCCGCCGCGTCCGGGGACACCCTGGCATCTCCCATGCAGGGCACGATCGTCAAGGTCGCCGTCGAAGAGGGCCAGGAGGTCAAGGAAGGCGACCTCGTGGTGGTCCTGGAAGCGATGAAGATGGAACAGCCGCTGAACGCGCACCGCGCCGGCACGGTCAAGGGGCTTACGGCGCAGGTCGGAGCGTCGGTCGCATCCGGCGCCCCCATCTGCGAAATCAAGGACTAACCCCCCTTAACGGAGCCCCGGCCACCCGCTGGCCCGGGGCTCCCCCCAACCCCATGGGGCTCCGCCCCAAACCCCGCCCCGGGGCCCCTGGGGCTCCGCCCCAGACCCCGTTCGGCCTGAACGGCCTCGTCCTCAATCGCCGGACAGGCTGAAGGTGCCGCTGCGAGCCAGCACCAGCCCTACTCCCGGACGGGACGAGGCTGCCGGTACGGGCCGGCACCAGCCCCGTCAGGGGCGCGGGGAACTGCGCGGCCAGGCACCCACGGCCCGCAGCCGGGTTCCTGGGGCTCCGCCCCAGACCCCGTTCGCGCCTGAACGGCGCTCGTCCTCAATCGCCGGACGGGCTGAAGATGCCCATGCCGGCCCGCACGGGATGCCTCAGGGGCGCGGGGAACTGCGCGCCCAGCCACCCACGGCCCGCAGCCGGGGCCCCTGGGGCTCCGCCCCAGACCCCCTTCGCGCCTGAACGGCGCTCGTCCTCAATCGCCGGAC
>NZ_JBIAGO010000048.1:0-1059 GCF_042869775.1 Streptomyces sp. NPDC006711 | reverse complement strand
GCGTTGGGTGCGTCTGGTCCTTGGCGGCTGGCGAGGGTGAGGTTTTTGATGTGGTGGTGGGTGATGAGGTGTTCGGCGAGGAGGGTGGCGAGTCCTCCGGTGCCGCCGGTGATGAGGAGGGTGTCCTCGGGTCCCCATTCCTCGAAGCCGGTGAGTGCGGGCTGGGTGGGGGTGGTGGCGCGGGTGAGGCGGGGTACGTGGATCCGGCCTTCGCGCAGCGCCAACTCCGGCTCACCACTCGTCAGCGCCGCCGCCAATCGCGACGGCGTCAGCTCCACGCCGTCCCAGTCCACCAGGGTGAAACGGTCCGGGTGTTCGGCCTGGGCGGAGCGCACCAGGCCCCACGCCGCGGCGCCCGCGAGGTCCACCGGCAGGTCGAGCCCGTCCCGGGGGCCCACCGCTCCCTGGGTCGCGACCACGAGCCGCGACGCCGCGAAACGGTCGTCCGCAAGCCACTCCTGGAGGCAGGCGAGCACACCCTCGGTGGTCGCCCGCAGCCGCTGCGGCATGTCGGCGTCCTCCGGCCCGCCCGGGCAGGTCAGGACGACCACATCGGGAACCGGGCCGCCCGAGACAAGGCCGGCCAGGTCCGGGTGGGTGGTGGCGCCGGTCCACTGCCACCGCGCCGCGTGCCCGCCGACCGCTGCCCACGTCGTGACGTCCGGTGTCGTCCGGTCGGCGGCGATGGGCAGTGCGTTCCACTCCACGACGTACAGAGGCGTGTCGCCGTCGCCGGCCGCCGCGATCTGGTCGGCGGAGACGGGTCGCATGACCAACTGATCCACCACCGCGACGAGTTGACCCGCCGGGTCCGCGAGGTGGAGCCGTACGCCGCCGTTGTCCGTGTGCGTGATGCGTACGCGCAGTGAGGTGGCGCCCGTAGCGTGGAGGGAGACGCCGCTCCACGCGAAGGGCAGCGCGGTCTGCCCCGGCCCGTCCGCCACGTCGTCACGGCCGAGGTCCGTGGCGTGGAGTGCGGCGTCGAGGAGGGCGGGGTGGAGGGCGAAGGTGGTGGCGTCGTGGTGTGCGGTGTCGGGGAGGGTTACTTCGGCGAGGATG
>NZ_JBIAGO010000046.1:0-1155 GCF_042869775.1 Streptomyces sp. NPDC006711 | reverse complement strand
TACTGACCTTGAATGCGTGATGTCGTCATGGTGGCTGGCGTCGGAGGCCGGTGCCGGTGAGGCAGCCGTTGAGGACGTCGTGGCGGTACTGGAGCTGGCGGAGGCCGCGCCGGACGGCGGTGATCAGGTCGTCGGGGTCGGCGAAGGCTCGGTTGGCTGTGGTGGTGCGTCGCAGGACGGACCAGATGCCTTCGACCGGGTTGAGGTCAGGTGCGTAGGGCGGCAGTTGGAAGACGGTGAGCCAGTCGCGGGCGTCGATGTAGCGCCGCATTCCGGCAGTCAGGTGGGTGTTGAGATTGTCCCAGACCAGCACGATCGGGCCGCCGAGCTGCTGGTGGGCGGTCTGGATCAGGTCGCGGTAGTCCTTCCAGGAGAAGCTTTTGCGCCCGTCGGGGCGGGCGTCTGGGCAGGGTCGGTAGATCAGCCGTGAGCGTTCGCCGGCCTTGTAGCAGGCCAGGGCTGCTACCGATAAGCGGCGGCGGGAGCGGCCCCGGACGCGGATCACAGGGGTGCGGCCGCGGCGGGACCAGGTGCGGGTGGTCGGCGGCGTCATCGAGAATCCGGCCTCGTCCTCAAAGACGAGCCAGGCGTCGAGCGCCGCCACGGTCCTTCCACCTGGGGCCAGGTCTCCTTCATCCAGCCGGCCATCGCCGCCTCGTCTCGCTCGATGGCACGGCGGGCAGGAACCTGGCAGGTCCAGCCATGCCGCCTGAGCAGCGCGGCGACGCCCTGGACTGTGTAGCTCTTGTGAAACCGTCGCCCGATCAGGGTCTTGATCCGAGACAGCGTCCAGGTCTGGTCCGGCCAGCCATGCGCGACCGGGCCCTTGAGCAGCTCACGCTCGAGGGCGGCGAACAGTTCGTCGCTCAGCAGCGGCAGCGACGCCGGCCCCTTCGAGGCCAGGGCTCTCGGCCCGTCCTGAGACCAGGCCTTGCGCCACCGCTGTACCGACCGGACGCTGACCCGCAGGTCGTGAGCGATGACTGCGTTCTCGTCACCCTGCGGGAACCGCTCGGCCGCCTCCAACCGCAACCTTTCGCGGAAGACCCGCCTTTCGTCGGTCAGCCCGCCCCCTTGCGCATACCTCATGCACTTGGCGTACCGCAGGGATCATGGTCCGTCAGCCCCTACGACACCACGCTTTGAAGGTCAGTA
>NZ_JBIAGO010000045.1:0-1296 GCF_042869775.1 Streptomyces sp. NPDC006711 | reverse complement strand
TGGTGACCCGGCTCACCAGTCGCATCCGCACCGCACTGGACGCCGAGCTCTCCATCCGCGCCGTCTTCGAAGCACCAACCGTCGCCGCACTCGCCGAGCGGATCGGCACGGCCCGCCGGGCCCGGCCTTCGCTCCGTTCCATGCGCAGTTCTTGAATTTCTCCTGCCCCGCGCCGCTCGCTTTCAGTTTCTAGAGGAGCTCTGCCATGTACCCGTTGTCGTTCGCACAGCGGCGGTTGTGGTTCGCCTTCCAGGTGGAGGGCCCCAGTCCGACGTACAACATTCCGATCGCTCTGCGTCTGTCCGGCGAGCTGGACCATGTCGCTCTGGAGGCGGCGCTGGCCGATGTGGTGGGGCGGCATGAGGTGCTGCGTACGCGGTTCGTGGAGGAGTCGGGTGAGCCGTTCCAGGTGGTGGTGGACGGTGAACAGGCGCACCCTGTGGTCGAGTTGGTTGAGGTGGGGGAGCCGGGCCGGTTGGAGTCGGCGTTGGCGGAGGCGGCGGCGTTCGGGTTCGATCTGGCTGGTGGGGTTCCGCTGCGGTTCACTCTCTTCCGGGTGTCCGAGCGTGAGCACGTCCTGTTGATTCTGCTGCACCACATTGCCGGTGACGGCTGGTCGATGGGCCCGCTGTCGCGGGATCTGTCCGCTGCTTACACGGCTCGTGTGGGTGGGCTGGCGCCTGCCTGGGAAGCGTTGCCGGTGCAGTACGCCGACTATGCGCTGTGGCAGCGTGACGTGCTGGGCGAGGAGAACGACCCCGACAGCCTGATTTCGGAACAGCTGGCTTTCTGGCAGAAGGAGTTGGCGAGTTCTCCGGAGTTGCTGGAGCTTCCGCTGGATCGTCCCCGGCCTGCCGTCGCGAGCCACCGTGGCGCGGTCGCCCGATTTGAGCTCGATTCTGAACTCCACGCGCGGATCGTGGAGTTGGCGCGTGCGTGTGATGCCACCGTGTTCATGGTGTTGCACGCCGGGCTTGCGGCGCTGTTGTCACGGTTGGGTGCGGGTACGGATATTCCGATCGGCACCGCGGTGGCGGGGCGTTCGGATGAGGCGTTGGACGATCTGGTCGGGTTCTTCATCAACACCCTGGTGCTGCGCACGGACGTGTCCGGTGACCCGACCTTCCGCGAACTGCTCTCCCGGGTCCGGGAGACCGACCTGGACGCCTACGCCCATCAGGACATCCCCTTCGAGCGAATCGTTGAGGCCGTCAACCCGGCGCGGTCGTTGTCTCATGGTCCGTTGTTCCAGACGATGTTGTCGTTGCAGAGCGCCGATGAGGGCGGGTTTGTGAT
>NZ_JBIAGO010000044.1:0-1709 GCF_042869775.1 Streptomyces sp. NPDC006711 | reverse complement strand
GACACTCAGCGGCATCGCTGTCCCGGCTCTCGGCTGCCGGCGGCACAGGCGCTTAGAAGATGCGGGCACGCCACGGTGGGGCGGCCGGATCGTCCCGTGCCGCTTCCGCCCCGGGCCGCCGAGCGGTGCCGCCGTCCGCCGTCGTTGCCGTCACTGACGTCGGCGGCGGAGCTTGGTAAACACCCGTGTCAGGCGGGTAAGGGGTTTCATGCTGCTGGGGCAGTGTCAGTGAGGGCTGGCACCCTGTTCGCGTCAGGCATCGCCGAAGCAGGAGTGATCCGTTGCCCAAGAAGAAGGCCGGAAGGAAGAGCACCCATAGGCAGCCGACCAAGGGCAAGCCTATAGCGCTCTATCACGATATGGCAGTATATGAGAACTTTGAGCGCTGCGCCCCTCGAATTTTCGCAGTCATTCATAAGGCGCAAAAAATGAAACCTAATACCCCGCGAATCCTCTATTTTGACGTACAGGGGCACCGGAGTAGCCAAAACGGCTACGACCGAGACTCATGGGAGATGATCCGGCATTTCCTCCCAGAGGTCGCACTTCCCTACCTGACCGAGTTACATACCCCGATGTACACCGCAAAAAATCCCCAGCGGCAGGACAACGGAGTACCCGCTGAGATGCAGATCGGGTATCCGGAAGGCGAGGAGAATTCTTTTTGGTATGACATTGAATCACTCCCGTTGCGCACAAGGGAGGTCGAAGGGAGCAGCAGAAAGACGTACCCGACTAAGCAGGCCATCATGGATTACCTCGGGATCGCCGAGGAGTGCTTGATCTGCTGGGGCTCCCCGGTAGAACGGGCCCACGTCGTCCCCGCCTCCCTGGGAGGATCTATGGATGGTCGCAACTTTGCCCTTCTTTGTGTGGATCACCATAAACAGGCGCCGGATATAGCGGATGCAGAGGCCTTCTGGGCCTGGGTTGACTATGCGGAGCTGCGAGATTCCGGAAGTAAGTGGTTGCGGGCGCCAGAGAAGGTGAAGCTATGGGTGAAAGCCAGTGGTGGCAGAACTGAGCTAATCGACCGTGGCGAGATGGAATTTCTCGCTGCCGTGCAATTTGAGCTGCGCCACTTGTATGGCTGGGCGGATGAGGATTTCAAGGCGGTCTCTTGGGAGTTTATAGAGGAATATCATCGCGTACTGGATGTGGCCACCGGGCGTCATTTTGCCGTCGAGAAGAAGGTCTCCACCCATGCCTGGGCTTACCACGTGGCCCGTCTGCGGTTGGCTGCTCGTTAGCTGCAGCGCGTCAGTGCAGTGTCGCCCGCACCGCTGATCCGTGTAGGCGGCTTCACAGCACCTGAAGCGTGCTGGTTTCGCTGTCCGCCCGTCGCTCGCCTCAGAACAACTTCAACTGATCACTGGCGGCCGGTAGCTGCGGCCGGCCGCATTGCCGATCAACGTCCTGAGCTGCCGCCGAGCCGTCGGCACCTGTCCACGTCGGTCATTATTGAGCGCCCCTCCACGACCCGAGTACGGCCCGGGAGGGCGCTCGTGTGTAAGTGCCCGCCGTCGCTTCTCGTCCTGCTCACAGTGCGTTGCCGTCCTGCGTAGTCAATCATTCATTGACGGGCATGCGTTCTCTGACCGAGACCTTCAGGCCCCCCACCTGCGACGTTTCGGGCCGAGGGACCCTTATAGGCTCGGATAACATTTTCCTCTTCTGTAGCCCCTTTCTTCGCGAGTGCCACCATTACT
>NZ_JBIAGO010000043.1:0-1775 GCF_042869775.1 Streptomyces sp. NPDC006711 | reverse complement strand
GGCGAGTGCGGCGACGGTTGGTGCTTCGAAGACGGCGCGGATGGAGAGCTCGGCGTCCAGTGCGGTGCGGATGCGACTGGTGAGCCGGGTCACCAGCAGGGAATGCCCGCCCAGTTCGAAGAAGTTGTCATCGATGGTGACCGACTCCACGCCCAGCGTCTCAGCGAAGACACCCGCCAGGATCTCCTCACGAGGCGTACGCGGAGCCCGCCCGGCATCACCCGCACCGACGATCCCCGGCGCGGGCAGCGCCCTGCGATCGATCTTCCCGTTCGGAGTCATCGGCCACCGGTCGAGAACGACGAACGCGGCCGGAACCATATAACCAGGCAGAACCGCCGCGACATGAGCACGAAGGTCAGCAGGCTGAGGAGCGGACCCCTCAACGGTCACATACCCCACCAACCGCTCGCCCGTGACGCCGTCTTGACGCACCATCACCAAAGCGTCCGACACACCCGCGACGTTGGTCAGCGCGGCCTCGATCTCACCGAGCTCGATACGGAAACCCCGGACCTTGACCTGATTGTCCGTCCGGCCCAGATACTCCAGACTCCCATCAACACCCCGACGCACCAGGTCACCCGTCCGGTACAGCCGGCCACCGGGGGGACCGAACGGATCCGCGACGAACCGCTCCGCCGTCAGCTCCGGACGCCCCAGATAGCCACGAGCCAGACCAGGACCAGCCACATACAACTCACCCGCCACACCCGCCGGCACCGGACGCAACCCACCATCGAGCACATACAACCGCCCGTTCACCACCGGGCCACCGATCGGCGGAACCCCCTCCCCACCCAACGGCTCACTCATCGCCGCGACAACCGTCGCCTCGGTCGGACCGTACGAATTGACCATCCGATGACGACACGACCAACGAGCAGCCAGATCAGTACCGATCTTGTCCGCACCCGTGGCCAACGTCCGCAAATGCGGCAACTCGACCTCGGGCAGAGTAGCGAGCGCGGCCGGCAGCATCAGCGTGTGACTGATCCGCTCCTCCACCAAAACCCGCGCCAGCTCCTCACCCACCAACTGCCCCCCATCCGGCACCACCAGCACGGCACCATGAGTCAGCGCCATCACCGCCTCCAGCACCGAAGCATCAAAACTCGGCGAAGCGAGCTGCAACACCCGACTGCCCTGATCCAGCAGATACCGCTCCCCCACACTCACCGACAGATCACCCAAACCACGGTGCGTCACCACAACACCCTTCGGACGTCCAGTGGAACCAGAGGTGTAAATGACATACGCCGGATGATGAACATCGAGCGGAACAACACGCTCACCATCCGTCACCACCGAGTCCGCCAACTCCGCCAGCCGCGACACCACCCCCACCTCATCCAGCACGACCAACGGGCAGGACACCACCGGCAGATCACCGGCCACCCCCGACTCCGTCACCACACAGACCGGCCCAGAATCCGCCAGCATGTACGCGATCCGCTCCGCCGGATGAGCCGGATCAACCGGAACATAGGCACCACCCGCCTTCTGCACCGCGAGCGCCGCCACGACCATATCCGCGGACTTCGGCAATACCAGCGCCACCACCCGCTCGGGCCCGACACCACCCTCAATCAACAACCGGGCCAACCGGTTCGCACACTGATCCAACTCCCGATACGTGTACGTACGCCCACCGTGCACCAACGCCAAAGCCTCCGGCGCAGCCACCACCCACGCCTCAACCAGCTCAGGCATCGTACGAACCACACCACCCCGAGCCGTATCGTTCCAACCCGAGAGCAACAACTCCCGCTCCC
>NZ_JBIAGO010000042.1:0-3456 GCF_042869775.1 Streptomyces sp. NPDC006711 | reverse complement strand
TCGCGGTCAGTGAGTGGCCGCCCAGCGCGAAGAAGTCATCGCCCACCCCCACCCCCGACACACCCAGCACCTTCTCGAACAGGCCACGCAGGATGTCCACGGCGGGTGACCGGGCGACGTCTGCCGCTCCGACCGCCTTCAGGGCAGCCGTGGCCGTAGCCGCAGCCGCTTCGCGCGGACCGGAGGGCAGGGCGGCGACCACTTCCCGGAAGTCCTGGTCCGGGTCGGCGACCAGGCCACGCAGTACCTCCGCGAGGACGGTGAGGATGCGGTCCGCCTCCGCCCTCTCGAAGAGGTCGGGCCGGTATTCGAGCTGAAGTTGCAGCCGGCTGCCGGAGAGCGCCCCGATCACCCGCAGCGGGAAGTGTGCGGCGTCGTGACCGTCGACCACGCTGACCCGGAGGCCGCCGTACGACGAGGAACCGGCCGCGCCCTCCGGGTAGTTCTCGAACACCGCGACGGTGTCGAAGAGTTCACCGGTACCGGCCGCGGCGCGTTGCAGACTGCTGAGCCGCAGATGGTGGTGGGCCAGCAGCTCGCTCTGCTCCTCTTGAAGGCGGGCGAGACGGCGCAGTATCGGCTCGTCGGGTCGTGCACGGATCCGCACCGGAATGGTGTTGATGAACATCCCCACCATCGATTCGATGCCGACGATCTCCGGGGAGCGGCCGGACACGACGGTGCCGAAGGTCACGTCGTCGCGACCGGTGAGGCGGCTGAGGACGGTGCCCCAGGCGCCCTGGAGCAGGGTGCCCATGGTCAGTCCCTGCCGGCGTGCGAACAGGCTGAGTTCGGTGCCGAAGTCCACCGGCAGTTGGGCCGACAGCCGTTCCGGCATGACGACCGCGCGTCCGGGAGCCGCCGCAGCTACCAGAGTGGGACCGGGGATACCGTCGAGCGCCGCCCGCCAGGCCTGCTCCGAGGCGGCGAGATCCTTCGTGGCGAGCCATTCGAAGTACCGGCGGTAGGGAACGGCGGGTGGCAACGACGCATTGTCCGGTCCGTCCGTGTACAGCGTGAACAGCTCGCGGATGAGCAGGGGGCCGGACCAGCCGTCCAGCACCATGTGGTGACAGCTGAGCACCAGCCGGTACCGGTCGGGCCCGAACCGGACGAGAACGAAGCGGACCAGCGGAGGCCGGTCAAGCGGGAAGCGCCGGACCCGGTCCGCGAGCAGGAGGGACCGCAACCGGTCCTCGGGGCCGGGTTCCGTCCCGGAGGACTTCGCCTCGGAGAAGTCTGCGTGGGAGGGGCCTGCGGCGGCGAAGTCCACCTCTTCCCAGGGCAGTTCCACGGCGCGGTGGATGACCTGGATCGGCTGCGCGTTCTGCCGCTGCGAGAAACCGGCCCGCAGAACGGGATGGCGATTCACCACGGCTGCCGCCGCGGCCTTCAGGCGGCCCGGGTCGACCCGTCCGTCCAGGGCGAGCACGAACTGCACGTGGTAGACGTCGATTTCATCGGCGTCGTAGTGGGACTGGAAGAACATTCCTTCCTGGAGGGGGGTCAGCGGAAGAACGTCAACGAACGGTGAATTATTCATCGCGCCAATTTCCCTCTCCTTTTGGCCTCCGTCGGAAGCTATCTCCCGCTTCTATCATTTCGTTATCAACCGAGGTGTCCTGGTTTCGTTTTGACGTCGGCCGCTACAGATAGAACTTCAATAAGGCGGTGAAAGGTCGTCCTGTTTAAGCTTTCTTTTCCTTCTCCTGCTTCTTTCACCGCCCAGAGACCGTCACGAGGAGCTCGGCATGACGTACCGTCCGGAAATCGCTGCCGAACGGCAAGGGGCGGTGCGGTCGCTGCCCGACGTGACGCTCCCGGAACTCGTCGAGGCTCAGGTCCGCCGTACTCCCCAGGCTCCGGCCGTCAGCTGTGGTGATGTCCACCTGACCTACCGGGAGTTCAACGAGCGGGCGAATCGGTTGGCCCGGCTGCTGACCGCGCGGGGAGCCGCACCCGAGCGGGTCGTCGCCGTGCTGCTGCCGCGAGGCGTCGAGCTGGCGGTCGCCCTGCTCGCCATCGCGAAAACCGGTTCCGCCTACCTGCCGGTGGAGTTGGACTACCCACAGGAGCGCATCGCTTTCCTGCTGGCCGACGCGCGCCCGGATGTCGTACTGAGAGTGCAGGCCGGGCCGTGGGCCGCGGGAGCCGAGGGCCGTGAACTCGTCCTCGATTCCCCGGAGGTGTGCGCCGAACTCTCCCGGCAGCCGGACACGGATCTGACGCAGCGGGAACGTCTGGCCCCCCTGCTCCCGGCCAACACGGCCTACGTCAGCTACACCTCCGGGTCCACGGGGAAGCCGAAGGCGGTGGCTGTCGAGCACCGCTCCCTCGCCGACTATCTGGCCTGGGCCATCCGGGCATATCCGAGCCTTGGACCGGGCGGCACCTCGCTGTGGCACTCGCCGTGCTCCTTCGACATGACCGTTTCGGAACTGTGGGCGCCGTTGGCCGGCGGAGGGCGCGTACTCATCAGCGCCCTGGCGGAGGACGGGCAGGGTGGGGAGGTCGGCTGCACCTTCCTGAAGGGCACTCCCAGCCACCTTCCCCTGCTCGAACTGCTTCCTGACGGTTACTCGCCGACCCAGCTGCTCATGCTGGGAGGCGAGGCCCTGCACGGTCCGGCCCTGGCGGAATGGCGCCGTCGTCACCCGGCGGCCACGGTGGTCAATGTCTACGGTCCGACCGAAACGACGGTGAACATCGCCGAGTTCCGGCTCGCTCCCGGGGAACGCGCACCCGAGGGCGTACTGCCGCTCGGCCGCGTCATGGACAACACCCGTGTCCACGTGCTGGACGATCGGCTCCGGCCGGTGCCGCTGGGGGAGACGGGGGAGCTGTACGTCGCGGGCGCGGGGCTGGCACGCGGCTACCGCGGCTCGCCACCGCTCACCGCCGAGCGCTTCGTGGCCGACCCGTTCGGCGCCCCCGGCACCCGGATGTACCGCACCGGAGACCTCGCGAGCTGGACGCCACACGGACTCCTTGAGTTCCGCGGCCGGGCGGACCACCAGGTCAAGGTGCGGGGCTTTCGCGTCGAACCCGGCGAGATCGAGGGCGTGCTGTCGCAGCACCCGGACGTCTCCCGTGCGGTCGTCCTGGTGCGCGAGGACCGGGCTCGTGACCAGCGCATCGTGGCCTACCTCACGAGTTCAGGGGCAAAGGAACCCGACCCGGCGGAACTGCGCCGGCATGTCGCGGCCCTTGTGCCGCATTACATGGTGCCTGCGGCCTTCGTCGTCCTGGACCGCTTCCCCCTGACCCCCAACGCCAAGGTCGACCGCGGGGCACTGCCGGCACCCGAGTATGCCGCAGGGGCGGGAAAGGGAGCGCTCGAGGCCCGCAGTCCGCAGGAGCGGATCCTCTGCGGTCTTGTCTCCGAGGTGCTGGGTGTGTCGGGGGTGGGGGTGGGCGATGACTTCTTCGCGCTGGGAGGCCATTCGCTGACCGCGT
>NZ_JBIAGO010000041.1:0-4705 GCF_042869775.1 Streptomyces sp. NPDC006711 | reverse complement strand
TTTTTGATGTGGTGGTGGGTGATGAGGTGTTCGGCGAGGAGGGTGGCGAGTCCGCCGGTGCCGCCGGTGATGAGGAGGGTGTCCTCGGGTCCCCATTCCTCGAAACCGGTCAGCGCGGGCGCGTCGTCGCTCGCCGCTTCCAGCGCGACCCGTCCGAGCCGGGCCGCGTACACGCCGTCCGCCTGAATCGACACCTGCGGCTCACCGCTGGCCAGCGCCGCGGGGAAGTGCCGGGCCGAGGCCTCGTCGCCGTCCCAGCGCGCCAGGACGAAGCAGCCCGGGTTCTCCTCCTGCGCGGAGCGCACAAGACCGCCGACCGCCGCGGCGATCATGCTGCCCGGGCCGTCCGTGTCCTCGGTCACCACGACGAGACGGGACGAGGCCGGACGCTCCTCGGCCAGCCACTGTTGCAGCGTGCTCAGTACGGTGCCAAGGACCTCGCGGAGCCGCTGCGGCATCGTCGTCCTGCCGTCCGGGTCCGAGGCGTCGAACTCCACGGCCGGGCACGGCAGCAGGACCACCGGCGGCGCAGCGTCGCCGAGCGCCGCCAGGTCCGGGTACGTACGCGGGCCTGCCCACGCCCAGCGGTCCGCCCCGTCGCCGAGCACCGCCCAGCTCTCGGGCGTACCCGTGGCTTCGTGCGCGCCCATGTCCGGGGCCGAAATCGGGCTCCACTCCACGTGGTACAGGGGCAGCGAGTCGGCCCGCGCCGAGGCGATCTGCTCGACCGACACCGGGCGGGCGACCATCGCACGCACGGTCGCCACCGGAGCTCCGGCCGCGTCGGCCAGGTCCAGCGTCGTCGCGTCCGCACTGCCCTCGACCGCGGCGACCCGGATCCGCAGCGCGGTCGCCCCCGAGGCGTGCAGCGACACATCGCTCCACGCGAACGGGAGGGCCGCACCACGCCCCGGCTCCCGGCTGCCGTCGCCCAGCAGCTCCGTCGCGTGCAGGGCGGCGTCGAGAAGAGCCGGGTGCAGGCCGAACGCACGCGCGTCGCCGTGTGCCTCCTCCGGCAGGACCACCTCGGCGAACACATCGCCGCCGCGACGCCAGGCGGCCCGCAGACCCCGGAAGACCGGACCGTACTCCAGACCGTCCGCCGCAAGTGACGCATAGAGTCGGCTCACGTCGATCGCGGCGGCGCCCGCGGGCGGCCACACGCTCAGATCGGCTCCGTGGCCGCTCGCGCCCGTGCCCACGGCCAGAAGACCGCTGGCGTGGCGGGTCCACGCGTCGTCGGGGGCCGCGTCCTGGCCGCGCGAGTACACGCCGACCGTGCGCCGGGCCGATGCGTCGGCCTCACCCACGGAGACGCGGAGGTCGCGGGAACCCCGCGACGGCAGGGCGAGCGGTACTTCGAGCGTGAGCTCTTCCAGCAGACCACACCCCACCTGGTCGCCGGCCCGCAGCGCGAGCTCGACGCAGGCGGTGCCGGGCAGGATGGTCGTGCCCATCACGGCGTGGTCGGCCAGCCACGGATGGGACGGCAGTCCGATGCGTCCCGTCAGGACCACGGCACTCGACTCCGGCAACGTGATCGCGGCCCCGAGCAACGGATGCCGCGCGGACGCGAGACCGGCGGAGGTTACGTCGGCCTGATCGGCCACCGCGTTGATCCAGTAGTGCTGCCGCTGGAAGGGGTACGTGGGCAGATCCACGGGCCGGGTCGGCGTATTGGCGTGCGCGGCGGCCCAGTTGACGGTGTGGCCGGTGGTCCAGAGGCGGGCCAGGGCGGTGAGTGTTTCGGTTTCCTCGGAACGGTTGCGGCGCAGGAGGGGGATGAAGGCGGTGGATTCCTGGTCCGGTAGGGCGTCGGACGCCATGGCGGTGAGGACGGCGTCGGGGCCGATCTCCAGGAAGGTGGTGGCGTCTTCGGCGGCTAGCGCCTGGATGCCGTCGGCGAAGCGGACGGCTTCGCGGGCGTGGGTGACCCAGTACTCGGGGGAGGTCAGCTGATCGGGTGTGGCGGTGTGGCCGGTGACGTTGGAGACGATGGGGATGCGGGGCTCGTGGTAGGTGAGTCCGGTGAGTACGTCTCGGAAGTCGTCCAGCATGGGGTCCATGAGGGGGGAGTGGAAGGCGTGGGAGACCTTGAGGAAGGTCGTCTTCCCGCCCTGCTTACGTACCGCTGACACCACCTTGTCCACGGAGGTGGCGGCGCCTGAAACGACCACCGCGCGGGGCCCGTTGACGGCGGCGATGGTCACGTCCTCGATGCCTTCGAGGAGTGTGAGGGCTTCCTCCTCGGTGGTCTGGAGGGCGGCCATCACGCCGCCCTCGGGCAGGGCCTGCATCAGCCGTCCGCGTGCGGCGACCAGGGTGCAGGCGTCCGCGAGCGAGAACACACCGGCCGCGTGGGCGGCGCTGATCTCGCCGATGGAGTGCCCGGCCAGCAGGTCGGGGCGTACGCCCAGGGCTTCGGCCAGGCGGAACAGCGCGGTCTCGATCGCGAACAGGGCAGGCTGTGCGTACGCCGTCTGGTCGAGGAGCGCCGCCTCAGCCGGACCCTCCTCTGCGAACAGCACGTCCTTCAGCGGGCGGTCCAGGAGCGGGTCCAGGAGCGCGCACACCTCGTCCAGGGCGGTCGCGAACACCGGGAACGCGGCGGCCAGTTCACGCCCCATGCCGATCCGCTGCGCGCCCTGCCCGGTGAAAAGGAATGCCAGCCGCCCCTCAGCCCGGACACCGCGCACGACACCCGGGACCGTCTCTCCCGACGCCAACGACCGCAATCCGGCCAAGAGTTCAGCGCGTTCCGAGCCCACGACCACCGCGCGGTGTTCCAGCTGGGCCCGGGTCGTGGCGAGCGCCACGGCAACGTCCGCCGGCTCCGGTGCGTCCGCGTCCTCCAGCATGCCCAGCAGACCCGAGGCCTGCGCGGCCAGCGCAGCCGCGTTGGCCGCCGACACCGGAAGCGCCAACGCGCGCACGGCAGAGGGCCGTTCGGCCGTAGCCGACTCGGCGGGCTCCGCAGCAGGCGCCTCCTCCAGGATGACGTGGGCGTTCGTGCCGCTGATCCCGAATGAGGACACACCCGCACGACGGGGCCCCTGGGCCTCCCAGGCCACGGCTTCGGTGAGCAGTTCCACCCGGCCCGCAGTCCAGTCCACCTTCGATGACGGCTCGTCCACGTTGAGGGTCTTGGGCAGGACGCCGTTGCGCATGGCCATGACCATCTTGATGATGCCGGCGACACCTGCGGCTGCCTGGGTGTGGCCGAGGTTCGATTTCACCGAGCCGAGCCACAGTGGGTCCTTGTCCGTGCGGTTTTGGCCGTAGGTGGCGAGGAGGGCTTGGGCTTCGATGGGGTCGCCGAGGACGGTGCCGGTGCCGTGTGCTTCGACGGCGTGGATGTCGGTGGGGTTGAGTCCGGCGTTGGTGAGGGCTTGGTTGATGACGCGTTGTTGGGACGGGCCGTTCGGTGCCGTGAGGCCGTTGCTGGCGCCGTCTTGGTTGACGGCGGAGCCGCGTACGACCGCGAGGACGCGGTGCCCGTTGCGCTGGGCGTCCGACAGGCGCTCGACGAGGAGCATGCCCGCGCCCTCGCCCCAGCCGGTGCCGTCGGCTGCGTCGGCGAAGGAACGGATGCGGCCGTCGCTCGCCAGACCGCGCTGCCGGCTGAAGTCGATGAACGTGTCGGGTGTCGACATCACGGTGACGCCGCCCGCGAGTGCGAGTGAGCACTCACCGTTGCGCAGCGCCTGGATGGCCCAGTGCAGGGCCACGAGCGAGGAGGAGCAGGCGGTGTCGACGGTGACGGCGGGGCCTTCGAGGCCGAGGGTGTAGGAGACGCGTCCGGAGGCGACGCTGCCGAGGCTGCCGTTGCCGAGGTAGGTGTCGACGCCGTCGGGCAGGGGGGAGTTGCCGAGGCGAGTGGCGTAGTCGTGGTACATGATGCCCGCGAAGACACCGGTGCGGCTGCCACGGAGCGTGTGAGGGTCGATCCCGGCCCGTTCGAGCGCTTCCCAGGACGTTTCCAGGAGCAGGCGCTGCTGGGGGTCGGTGGCGAGTGCTTCGCGCGGGGAGATGCCGAAGAACTCGGCGTCGAAGTCGGCCGCGTCGTGCAGGAATCCGCCCTCGCGCGCGTACGTCTTGCCGGACTTTCCGGGCTCCGGGTCGTAGATGTCCTCGACGTTCCAGCCGCGATCCTCGGGGAACAGGGAGATGCCGTCGCGGCCCTCGGCCAACAACTCCCAAAGCTCTTCAGGCGAGTTGACGTCGCCCGGGAAGCGGCAGCTCATGCCGACGATCGCGATCGGCTCGTCGGGGGCCGCCCCGGACGTGACGGCCTGGGGCGCGGTCGTGGCCGGGGCCGCGCCGAAGAGCTTGTCCGCCAGGTACTCGGCGAGCGCGTGCGGCGTCGGATAGTCGAAGACGAGTGTCGCGGGCAGCCGCAGTCCGGTCGCCTTGTTGAGCCGGTTGCGCAGCTCCACCGCCGAGAGGGAGTCGAAGCCGATCTCGGTGAACGCGCGCCGGGCGTCCACGGCGCCGGCGCTCTCGTGGTGCAGCACCTCGGCGACGTGCGTACGCACCAGGTCCAGCATCGTGCGCTCGCGTTCCGCCGCGTCCAGGCCGCCCAGCTCAACCGTGACTGCGGCGCCCGTGGTGGTGGGTGTGGCGGTGTGGGCGGTGGGTCGGGTGGGGGTGGTGGGGTGGAGGTGGTGGAGGAGGGGGGTGGTGGGGTGGTGGGGGTTGAGTTTGA
>NZ_JBIAGO010000040.1:0-4705 GCF_042869775.1 Streptomyces sp. NPDC006711 | reverse complement strand
TCAGGAAAACGAGCACTCCCATGTGCTGCTCCTCAGATAGGACGGAAGCCGGACCGAGGCCGTGCATCGGAGCGGCCGGCAGAGGCCCGCGCCGTGGGGGGCCCGGTCGGGCTCCGCAGTTCGTACCGTGTCCCGAGCATGGCGCACTGCGCGCGGCGCGGGGCAGGGGCCGAACGGGCCGTGAGCCAGAACCGGTTGGCCGGGCCCGGGGTCCGGTGCGGGTGCGTAGCGTGAAGCCTTCCCTGCCGGTCTGCCCTTTGAGGTCGGCAGGAGAGCGTCGGTGTCCCTTCTGGAGTCCGTGAACCCGAGCGGGCTCTGTTCGTAACCGATCGGCAGGAGCGGTTGGGCCGGCAGCAGCCAGAGGGGCGAGTCGGGCTGGGACAGCGCGTGGAGCACGGACGAGGTGAACCGACGGCGCGCTGCGCCGCAGCCCGAGCGCAGGCACCGCGGAGCCCGACGGACGCCGTGGAAGAGGGTTCCTGGCGGGCCGGCGCCGCGTGGTCTCGGGGTACGAGGACGAACAACGGGGGACGTCTCGCGACCGGCAGGAATGTGCGGCCGCCGCCGGGCGTGGGTGTACCCGGCGGCGGCCGTGGCGCGGGGACGTGCGGCTCTCCCCTTCCGCGGCCTCCTCGCACCGGTCGTCCTCACCGGCGTCCGGGGTGCGCGGGAGTTCACCCCAGCTCGAACCGTCGGGAGGACGGGGTCGGAGCCGTGTCGTCGGCGATGCGGCTCTGAACGTCACTCGCCCCGGGGCTGGGGGGCCATACGTACGGGCGCGACGTCCGACGGCCGACCGGTGTCGGCGCGCCGGGCGATCGCCCTGGGGCCAGAGTAGAACCGGACAGAGGATGGACAACACCCCGACTTCCGGCCCACATGGCGATATCCGGCCGGTGCGGGCAGGCCCGATGGATACGAAGCGGTCCGTGACATGACGTGGCTACGTACGGCGTCGCTTCGTTCAGCGGTCTCATATGCGGCGCGGGCCGCGCCTTTTGAAGCTCCGTCAGCTCCGCACGTCGGCTGTCGCCGCAGTGGAGGCTGCGATCAACTGGGCAGCCGTCACCCGAGGCGAGCTCGATAGCCACTCGACGGCGCCGCTGGAGCATGCCCCGGAGAAGGCGCAACGGCCTTCTTCGACGGCACCGCCCTGACACTCCTGGGTCAGGGCGTGTCGCGGTCTTCCTCAAGCCGCAGGCGTCCGGCGAGGATGTCGCGGGAGATGTCGAGCAGGAGCCGCTGGTTGCTGAAGGCGTGGGCGCGCATGCGGGCGAGCGCTTCCTCGGTGCTGACCTGGCTGGCTTCGGCCGCGGCCCCGGCCGCTTGGTGGACCATGGGCGGGTATCCGACGGGGGCGGTCTCGGGCGATGCCTGGTCCCACCCGATGAGGGCGGGATGAGCGTCCAGCGCGAGCAGCGCCAGGACTCGGGAGTACGCTTCCAGCCGGGTACGGTCCGCCGTGCTGAGGACGCGGGAAGTGGTGCGGTAGACGTCCATGGCGCCAATGGGAACGTCGTCTCCCACCAGCAGGGGCACCGCCATCACCATGCGGATGCCCAGCTCTGTAGCGGTTTGGGCGAAGAAGGGCCACCGTTCGGCGGCAGGGTGCAGGTCCGTCTCCACCATGCGGCGGCGCAGGTACGCCTCGGTGCACGGGCCCTGGCCGGCGACGAGCTGGGCGTCTTCGAGCCGGTGACTGCGGGTGTCGGTGGCGTAGGCCACGGCTCTGATCTCGCCGCGGGTGATGAGACTGACGCCGAGCCCGTCGGCACCCATGTCTTCCTGACAAGCGATGCACCCAGCCGCCAGAGACACGGGGCCGCCCCCGTCGCCGGCCGTTTGCAGAACACGGCTCCACACCGTCGTGTTCTCCAGTGCGTCCATCGGGAAACTCCTGAGCCTGCCTGGAGCGGGGTCAGGCCGCGAACTCGCTCACGTCCATCGTAGCCTTTCAGAAGGTCATAGAGTCGCCCTGCGCCGCCGGTGGGACATGACGGGTGTGGGTAGGGTGGGAAGTGAGCTGGCGGGCAGACTGCCCACGACCCCGGCAGGGTGGACTCCCATTGATCAGCGACGGCATGGCCGACGTGCTCCGGTCGCTGCGTCACAGCGACAGCGGCGCCGTGGCAGTCGCCTGCGTGCAGGCCCTGGATGCCGATGGCGTCGCGGTGTCCCTGCTGGCCGGGGAGGGCCAGGTGGAGCCGCTCTGGCGTTCACCGGGCACGGCCGCACGCTTCGACGAGCTTCAGTTCACGCTCGGTGTGGGGCCGGGTCTCGATGCTGCGCACAGCGGCACGGCCGTCCTGGCACCGAACTTGGGCGCGGTCCGCGCCGACCGCTGGCCCGGCCTGCCGGCCGAGGCACGGAAGATCGGCGTGGGCGGTGCGTGCTGCTTCCCTCTGGGGCTCGGTGCGATCCGGCTGGGCGTGCTGAGCGTGGTGACGTCCAGGCCGAGCTCCACTGTGCCGGAGCAGCGCTACGCCGACGCCTTGGCTCTGGGCGCCGCACTGACCGGGCTGCTCCTTGAGGGCGATGAGAGTGGGCGGGCGCCTTCCGGCACGATCTTGGAGCCACCGGGGGAATTGCATCAGGCAGTAGTGCACCAGGCCACTGGCATGGTCAGCGTCCAACTGGACGTTTCCCTGTCGGAGGCCCTGCTGCGGCTGAGGGCGTTCGCCTACAGCCGGGATCTGCCACTCCGCGACGTGGCCGGGGACGTGGTGGCCAGAAGGCTGCGGTTCAACGACGATATGGACGGGCCGCAGTCGCGCGGCGGTCGAAAGGGATGATCGGCATGGCCCGCGAACAACGCCTGGCGGAGGTCTTCATGGAGGTCGCCGACACACTGACGGACGACTTCGACGTGCTGGACCTGCTCCAGCGCCTGTCCACCCGATGCGTCGAACTCCTCGACGTCTCGGCGGCCGGAATCCTGCTCGCCGACCCGCTCGGGAATCTCCAGGTCGTGGCCGCATCCGACGAACACACCCGGCTTCTGGAGCTGTTCGTCCTCCAGCACGACCAGGGCCCGTGTGTGGACTGCTACCGCAGTGGCACCGCCCGGACCAACATCGACCTCACCCGCCCCAAAGCGACGGCGAGCTGGCCCCGCTTCGCCACGCGGGCGCGCGAGACCGGCTACGTGGCCACCCACGCGATCCCCCTGCGGCTGCGGGACCGCAACATCGGCGCACTCAACCTCTTCCAGAAGACCCCCCACCGCCTGGGCGACAGCGACATCGCGCTCGCCAAAGCCCTCGCGGGCGTCGCCACGATCACGATCCTCCAGCAGCGCACCCTGGAGCAGTCCCACATCGAGAAGACCCAGCTCCAGACCGCGCTCAACAGCCGCATCCTGGTGGAGCAGGTCAAAGGCCTTCTCGCCGAACGCTGGGGGACCTCACCCGACGAAGCGTTCCGCGCGTTCCGCAGCTACGCCCGCAGCCACCACCTACGCCTGACCGACTTCGCCACCTCGATCATCGACGGCACCCTGGACACCTCCAGCATCCCCCCGCCCACCCCCGAAACCTGAACCGCCGCACGCTGGAGTAGTGCGCCGCGATTCCTCGGCCGCCGCACCGTTCGCCGGCGCCGAGGAGTACGGTTGAGGAACCGGGAGCATTTCGCACACTGGCTTCCACGCTGACGTCGTTCTCGGTTGAGCAAAAGCACCGGGTGTCGTCCGTGGACGGTGTTCCCGGAGACAGGTTCGCGCCATGTCCGCGATCACGACCGACCGGCACTTCCCCCGACGCGAGCCCCCGGCGTTTCCCTCGGCGCGAGTCGCGCTGAAACCCCCCGGCAGCTCCCCCGGGCTCCTCGACGGCGCCTGGTGGCCCCGCTCCCGCGACCTGCTGCGTGAACTGCCCGCACTGATCGACGCCTTGGCCCCCAGGTGGGGCCGGATCACCCACATCGCCGTGAACCCCCAGCACTGGCCCGTCATTCCACGGAAGATCCCCGTCACCGGGCACGTAGTGAAGGCAGGCTGGTTCAAGGCTGAGCAGGACCCGCACAAGCTCCTGCTGCTCTCCTACACGGCCGGACGCTGGGACCTCCTCGTCATCCCGCCGGAAACCAACGCCGCCGCAGCGGCCCGCCTGATGGCCGCCGCGACCGACAGCACCGGCCTCCAGCTCACCGCGAGCGCACTCATGGCAGCGGAGGAGGTCCTGCGCGCCACGGTGCCGGCCCCGCACGACACGTCAGCGGCCGACCGGCCGCAGGACCGGGAAGAGGCGTGGGAGTACGAGGGCGGCGCCTCGTCTACCTGCGCCGCCGTCGGCACGGCCCGCCGCAGCCCCCTCCCGATGGGGATGTGACCGCCATGACCACGGCCCTGGCCATCATCATCACGCTGCTCCTGATCGTCATGGCGGCACGCGTAATCCACCTCCTCAACGCTCAGCACTCCCACAGGATCGCGCTCCACCACTACAGCCGCTTCGATCCCCTCGGCCGAAAAGGCAGCGGCGACCCGGCACAACCGGTTCCCACCCCTGCCGAGCCGCCCGCCGTCCCGACCCGCCGCGACCAGCGCGACGGAGGCCGCGGACGACTCCGCCCACGGCGCCGCATCCGCCATGAGCACGGCAGTTGAGCCGTGACACGCCGCACGCATCGCCGGGGCTCCGCTCGCTGAGCCCCGGACTCCTCATCGATTGGGACGGCATCATGCAGCTTCTGATCACCCTCGTCG
>NZ_JBIAGO010000039.1:0-5638 GCF_042869775.1 Streptomyces sp. NPDC006711 | reverse complement strand
GCGTTGGGTGCGTCTGGTCCTTGGCGGCTGGCGAGGGTGAGGTTTTTGATGTGGTGGTGGGTGATGAGGTGTTCGGCGAGGAGGGTGGCGAGTCCGCCGGTGCCGCCGGTGATGAGGAGGGTGTCCTCGGGTCCCCACTCCTCGAAGCCGGTCAGCGCGGGTTGGGTGGGGGTGGTGGCGCGGGTGAGGCGGGGTACGTGGATCTGGCCTTCGCGCAGCGCCAGCTCCGGCTCACCACTGGACACGACGGCGGCGGCGAGCTGCCGTGCCGACTCCGGCGTGCCGTCCGAGTCGACCAGGACGAAGCAGTCCGGCGTCTCGGCCTGCGCGGCGCGCACCAGACCCCACACCGAAGCCCCGACCACGTCCACCGGCAGATCCCCGGGGCCCGCCGCTCCCTGGGTGACCACGGCCAGCCGGGACGAGACCGGCCGGTCCTCGGCCGACCACTTCTGCAACGCGCTGAGCACGGTGGCGAGCACGTCACGCAGCCGCTGCGGCACCTGCTCCGCGTCGGTGAGGTCGACCGGCGGGCAAGGGAGGACGAACACCTCGGGTGCGAGCGGTCCTGCCCCGGCTGCGCTGTCGGCGTGCGCGGGGCTGTCCGCGCGTACGGGCTCGCCTGCCGGGAGCAGCGCGGTGTGAGCGGCGGAGGACACACCGGACCGGGCAGCCGTCACGGTCTCGGCGTCGCCCTCGTCCATGGAGAGCGGAGCCCAGGTCACCGTCCGCCCGGGCGCCGGCCGGTCCGCCGCCTGCCACTCCACCTGGAACAGCGAGTCGCGGTGCGGTGCGGGGGCCGCCGACAGGCCGCCGAGCGGTACCGGGCGCAGGATCAGCGCGTCGACGGAGGCCACCGGCGCGCCCTTCGCGTCCGACAGGTGCAGGCTCATCGCGTCGTCACCGGCCGGTGAGACCCGTACCCGCAGCGCGGCCGCGCCCACCGCCCGCAGGCTCACGCCGCTCCAGCTGAAGGGAAGCCTGACTCCGGCGGCGTCAGCGGTCTCGTTGGTCCCGGCGGTCTCGGGGTGGGTGTCGAACGGGCCGAGTCCCGCCGCGTGCAGTGCAGCGTCGAGGAGCGCCGGGTGCAGTCCGAATCTTGCGGCCTCCTCGCGGGCGCCCTCGGGCAGGGTGACCTCCGCGAACACCTCGTCCCCCCGCTGCCACGCGGCCCGCAGTCCCTGGAAGACGGGCCCGTAGCCGTAGCCCTGCTCGACAAGGCGCTCGTACAGGTCTGTCACATCGAGCGCGGTGGCGCCTTCGGGCGGCCAGACCGTCGTGGCGTCCGGGGCCGCAATCCGTGACGGCTCGGGTACGAGGTACCCCGTGGCATGGCTCGTCCAAGTCGCCTCGTCATCAGCGGAGTTGTCGCGCGTCTCGCCGGATCCCGCCGCCGGACGCCCGTGCACGGAGACAGGGCGCCGGCCGGTCGCGTCCGGTACGCCCACGAAGACCTGGATCTGCACGCCGCCCTTGGAGGGCAGCAACAGCGGTGCGGTCAGGGTGAGTTCGTCGACGCGTCCGCAGCCGACCTGGTCGCCCGCGCGCACGGCCAGCTCCACCAGCGCTGTGCCCGGCAGCAGCACGGTGCCGCCTGCCGCGTGGTCCGCGAGCCAGGGGTGGGTGTCCAGGCCGATCCGGCCGGTGAGAAGAGCGCCGTCGGCGTCGGCCAGTTTCATGACCGCGCCCAGCAGGGGGTGGTCGGCGGCGTCGAGCCCTGCCGAGGCCACGTCCGTACCGCCGGTGTCGGGGCGCGGCCAGAACGATGTGCGCTGGAACGGATAGGTGGGCAGGTCGACCCAGGAAGGGGCGTACGGTGCGAACACCGCCTCCCAGTCCACGGACACGCCCTGCACCCAGGCCTCGCCGAGCGAGAGCAGGAAACGGTCCATGCCGCCCTCGTGCCTGCGCAGCGAACCCACGGCGGCGGCCGGCCGCCCGGCCGCCTCACCGGTCTCCTGGATGCCCATGGACAGCACCGGGTGCGGGCTCGCCTCGACGAAGACGCTGTGGCCGTCGGCGAGCAGCGCCCGGGTCGTCTCCTCGAAGCGCACGGTCCGGCGCAGATTGCGGTACCAGTACGTGGCGTCGAGCTCACCTGTGTCGATGAGTGACGCGGTCACCGTCGAGTAGAACGGGATGCGCGAGGCGCGGGGCGTGATGTCGCGCAGGAGGTCGAGGAGTTCCTGCTCGATGGACTCCACATGGGCGGAGTGCGAGGCGTAGTCGACCGGGATCCGGCGGGCCCAGATGTCCTCGGCCGTGAGCTCGGTGAGCAGTTCGTCCAGGGCGTCGGAGTCACCGGACACGGCGACCGAACCCGCGCCGTTGACGGCGGCCACCGAGAGCCGCCCGTCCCAGCGGCGCAGCCGTTCGGCGACCTGCTCGGCGGGCAGGGACACCGACATCATGCCGCCGGGGCCGGTCAGCCGGCGCGCGATGGCCTGGCTACGCAGCGTCACCACGCGCGCGGCGTCCTCCAGGGAGAGCGCGCCCGCGACGCACGCCGCGGCGATCTCGCCCTGGGAGTGGCCCACCACGGCGGCCGGCTTCACGCCGTGCGCACGCCACAGTTCGGCAAGCGAGACCATGACGGCGAACAGGACCGGCTGGACCACGTCGACGCGTTCCAGGGTGGGCGCGTCCGGCTCCCCGCGCAGCACGGCGAGCAGGTCCCAGTCCACGTGGGGGCGGAAGGCTTCCGCGCACGCGCGGACGCGGTCGGCGAACACCGGGGCGGTGTCCAGCAGTTCAAGCGCCATACCGGCCCACTGCGAGCCCTGCCCGGGAAAGACGAAGGCCACCTTGGCGCGGCCGGCGGCGGTGCCGGTCACCAGGCCGTCGGGGGTGTCTCCTTTGGCGGTGGCTCTCAGCCCCGCGAGCAGCGCGTCCGTGCCGTCCGCGACGAGCACGGCCCGGTGTTCCATCGCGGCGCGGGTGGTCGCCAGGGAGTACCCGAGGTCGGCGGGGCGCACCCCGAGGCCCGTCGCGACCTGCTCGGCGAGGCGTCCTGCCTGGGCGCGCAGCGCCGCCGCGCTCTTCGCGGTGATGAGATAGGGCAGCGCGGTCGCCGGCTCGGCGGCGGGCTCGGGTGTCGCCTCGGCGGCCGGGGCCGGCGCTGCCTCGGGTGCCTGCTCGATGATGACGTGTGCGTTGGTGCCGCTGAGGCCGAAGGAGGAGACGCCGGCGCGGCGCGGGCGGTCGCGCTGCCACGGCACCGGTTCGGTGAGCAGTTCCACCGCCCCGTCCTCCCAGTCCACCTTCGTGGAGGGCTCGTCCACGTGCAGGGTCTTGGGCAGGACGCCGTTGCGCATCGCCATGACCATCTTGATGACGCCCGCGACACCGGCGGCGGCCTGGGTGTGCCCGATGTTGGACTTGACCGAGCCGAGCCACAGCGGATCGTCGGCCGGACGGCCCTTGCCGTAGGTGGCGAGCAGCGCCTGTGCCTCGATCGGGTCGCCGAGGACCGTGCCGGTGCCGTGTGCTTCCACGGCGTCGACCTCGGCCGGGCTCAGGCCCGCGTCGGCCAGGGCCTGGCGGATCACGCGCTGCTGCGAGGGGCCGTTGGGCGCGGTGAGCCCGTTGCTCGCGCCGTCCTGGTTCAGGGCGGAGCCCCGCACCACGGCGAGGATGCGCCGGTTGTTGCGGCGCGCGTCGGACAGCTTCTCCAGGACCAGCATGCCCGCGCCCTCGCCCCAGCCCGTACCGGCGGCGGCGTCGGCGAAGGACCGGCAGCGTCCGTCCAGGGCGAGACCGCGCTGCCGGCTGAACTCCACGAACGTACGGGCCGTGGACATCACGGTGACGCCACCGGCCAGCGCCAGCGAGCAGGTGCCCTGACGCAGCGCCTGCACGGCCAGGTGCAGCGCCACCAGGGACGAAGAGCAGGCCGTGTCGATGGAGACGGCGGGTCCTTCAAGGCCGAGGGTGTAGGAGATACGCCCGGAGACGATGCTGCCGTCCGTGCCGGTGACCATGAACCCCTCGGCGCCCTCGGGCACCGTGCCCACACGCACCGGGTAGTCGGTGGCCATGACCCCTGCGTACACGCCCGTCTGACTGCCCGTCAGGTCGTGAGGATCGATCCCGGCCCGCTCGAACGCCTCCCAGGCCACCTCCAGGAGCAGTCGCTGCTGGGGGTCGGTCGCGGTCGCCTCGTGCGGGCTCATCCCGAAGAACGCCGGGTCGAACTCCGGCGCCCCGTGCAGGAACCCGCCCTGCCCGGTGTAACTGGTGTGCGGCCGTACGCCCTCCGGGTCGTACACCCCGTCGAGATCCCAGCCCCGGTTGTCGGGGAAGCCGGTGATCGCGTCGGTGCCCGAGTCCACGAGCGACCACAGATCCTCGGGGGACTCGACACCGCCCGGGAAACGGCAGCTCATGCCCACGATGGCCACCGGCTCGGGCGACGTGGCCTCGTCGTAGCGCCGGCGCAGCCGCTCGTTCTCCAGCAGCGACTTGCGCAGTGCCTCGGCGATCTTCTGGACAGGTGTATCCACGGTCGTCACTCGCATTCCTCGGTCGCTCGTATGACTTGAGACGCTTCGTCCGGGCAGTGCCCCGCCCCCGTCGGCCCCGAAGAGCGGGACCGACGGGGACGAAGGCGGGCGGGGCCGGGGCCCGCGCGGTCACTCAGGCTGTTCGGAGCCGCTGCGCTCGAACGCCTCGCGGACGAGATCGTCGATGTCCATCGCCAGGATCGCGTCGCTCTGGTCGCTCTGCTCAGCCTGGCCGGACGGGTCGTCCTGGCCGGCCGGACCTGCCGGGCCGTCATCGGTGGGCCGCGTCGAGATGGCGGCCGCCTCGCCCGTGGCCGGAGCCAGTGCCAACAGCGCGTCCAGCAGGCCGGCTTCCCTGATCCGGGCCAGCGGCACCGAACCGAGCACCTGACGCAGCGCGTCCTCGTCCGCCTCGCCCCCAGCGGACTCCTGCTGCCGCGCCCGGATCTCCTCGATCTCCGGAAGCATCTCCTCCAGCAGGTACTTCGCGAGCGTCTGCGGGGTCGGATAGTCGAAGATCAGGGTGGCCGAAAGGCGCTGGCCGGTGACCTTCCGCAGCCTGTTGCGCAGTTCCACCGCCGTGAGTGAGTCGAAGCCGGAGTCCTGGAACGACCGGGTCGCGGTGAGCGACGAGGCGTCGGCGTGGCCGAGCACCGCCGCCACCTCGACACAGATCAGGTCCTCGAGCAGGTGCAGACGCTCGTCATCGGCCAGAGGCGCGAGCCGCTGCTCCACCGTGGAGGGGTCGAGGGTTTCGGTGGGTGTGGCGGTGTGGGCGGTGGGTCGGGTGGGGGTGGTGGGGTGGAGGTGGTGGAGGAGGGGGGTGGTGGGGTGGTGGGGGTTGAGTTTGATGGGGAGGAGGGCGGGGTGGTTGGTGGTGAGGGCGGTGTCGAAGTGGGTGAGGTTTTGGGTGGTGGTGAGGGGGAGGAGGGGGCCGTTGTTCATGCGGTTGATGTCGTTTTGGGTGAGGTGGGTGGCCATGCCGTGGTTGGTGTTCCACAGGCCCCAGGCGAGGGAGTGTGCGGGTTGGTTGTGGTGGGTGCGGTGGGTGGCGAGGGCGTCGAGGAAGGCGTTGGCGGCGGCGTAGTTGGCTTGGCCTGCGCCGTCGAGGGTGGCGGCGGCGCTGGAGTAGAGGA
>NZ_JBIAGO010000038.1:0-15092 GCF_042869775.1 Streptomyces sp. NPDC006711 | reverse complement strand
GGCATGAGCCGCAGCAATCTCACCGATGGAGTGACCCGCCACCACATCCGGCCGCACACCCAACGACTCCGCCAGCCGGAACAACGCCGTCTCGACCGCGAACAGCGCGGGCTGCGCGTACACCGTCTGGTCGAGCAGCGCTGCCTCCGCCGACCCCTCCTCCGCGAACAGCACATCCTTCAAAGGCCGTTCCAGGAGCGGGTCCAGGTACCCGCACACCTCATCCAACGCCGCCGCGAACACCGGGAAAGCGGCGGCCAGTTCACACCCCATGCCGATCCGCTGCGCGCCCTGCCCGGTGAAGAGGAACGCCAGCCGCCCCTCAGCCCGGACACCCCGTACGACGCTCGGGGCTGTCTCGCTCGACGCCAACGCCCGCAAGCCAGCCAGGAGTTCATTGCGATCCGAGCCCACGACCACCGCGCGGTGCTCCAGCTGGGCCCGGGTCGTGGCCAGTGCCACCCCGACGTCTGCGGGGTCCGGAGCATCGGCACCTTCCAGCAGGCCCACCAGACTCGCGGCCTGCGCGCCGAGGGCCGTGCCTGTGCGGGCGCTGAGCGGCAGTGCCAGCACCGCCGTGTCCCGCCGGGGCACATCGGAGGACGCACCTTCGGGTTCAGCGGGCGGGTCCGGGGCCTCCTCCAGGATGACGTGGGCGTTCGTGCCGCTGATCCCGAACGACGACACACCCGCACGACGGGGTTCGTCGTTCGGCCAGTCCACCGCCTCGGTGAGCAGTTCCACCCGGCCCGCAGTCCAGTCCACCTTCGATGACGGCGCGTCCACATGCAGGGTCCTGGGCAGGACGCCGTGGCGCATCGCCATGACCATCTTGATGATCCCTGCGACGCCTGCGGCTGCCTGGGTGTGGCCGAGGTTGGACTTCACCGAACCCAGCCACAGCGGGTTGTTGTCCACGCGGTTCTGGCCGTAGGTGGCGAGCAGAGCCTGCGCCTCGATGGGGTCGCCGAGCCGCGTACCCGTGCCGTGCGCCTCCACCGCGTCGACGTCGGTCGGGCGCAGGCCGGCGTTGGCGAGGGCCTGAAGGATCACGCGCTGCTGCGACGGACCGTTCGGCGCCGTCAGACTGCTGCTCGCGCCGTCCTGGTTCACGGCGGAGCCGCGTACGACCGCGAGGACGCGATGCCCGTTGCGCTGGGCGTCGGAGAGGCGTTCCAGCAGCAGGACGCCGACCCCCTCGCCCCAGCCGGTACCGTCGGCGGCGTCGGCGAACGGCTTGCACCGGCCGTCGCCCGCCAGGCCGCGCTGCCGGCTGAACTCGGTGAAGGTGTCGGGTGTGGACATGACGGTGACGCCGCCGGCCAGCGCGAGTGAGCACTCGCCGCCCCGCAGCGCCTGGATGGCCCAGTGCAGGGCGACCAGCGAGGACGAGCAGGCGGTGTCGACCGTGACGGCGGGGCCTTCGAGGCCCAGGGCGTAGGAGACGCGTCCCGAGACGACGCTGCCCGAGTTGCCGTTGCCGATGTACCCGTCCACCTCGTCCGGAACGCTGGACAGGCGCGAGGCGTAGTCGTGGTACATCACTCCGGCGAAGACGCCGGTGCGGCTGCCGCGCAGCGCGTGCGGGTCCAGCCCGGCGCGCTCCAGCGCCTCCCAGGACACTTCGAGGAGAAGCCGCTGCTGGGGGTCCATCGCCAGGGCCTCACGCGGGCCGATGCCGAAGAAGCCCGCGTCGAAGTCGGCCGCGTCGTGCAGGAATCCGCCCTCGCGGGCATATGTCGTGCCGGGCTTGTCGGGATCGGGGTCGTACAGCGCGTCGATGTCCCAGCCGCGTCCGGTGGGGAATCCGGAGATTCCGTCCCGGCCGGCCGCCAGCAGCTGCCACAGCTCCTCGGGGGAGGTGACACCGCCGGGATAGCGGCAGCTCATGCCGACGATCGCGATGGGCTCGTGTTCCCTGCGCTCGGCTTCGCGCAACTGGCGGCGTGCCTCCCGAAGGTCGGCCGTCGCTCGCTTGAGGTAGTCGAGAAGCTTCTTCTCGCTTTCCACCCAAGAACCCCCTGAACCCGTTCGGATTGTCCATCCGAACGCTACGGGCGCCCCTTGTCGGCCTACCACCCATCACCCCCCCTAGCCACCCCTACTAGCGGCACCCGGAAGGACCCCTACATAGATATCGAAGGGGCAGGGAAACGATTTTTGTTCACTTGCCCCACCACTGTATCCAGGGGTGAGCAAAGAACGCATCGGCCTAAGGGCTCGTAGGGGCCCCTAGGGGTCTGGCGGACTACTCCGCTGCTATAGCGTTCACCGCGTTGAAGGCTGCGAAACATTGACCTGGGGTGGGAGATGCCCGCGACACCGACCACACCGACCACACCGACCAGCAAAGGGTCCGCCCCTTTCGGCGCGTACAAGACCTGGTACCGCGTCACCGGCGATCTGCGCTGCGGGCTTCCGCCCGTCGTCGTCCTGCACGGCGGCCCGGGCAGCACACACGACTACCTGCTGGGCATGACGGCCCTGGCGGAGGCCGGCTGGCCCGTCGTCCACTACGACCAGCTGGGCAACGGCGGCTCCACGCGGCTGCCGGACAGCCCGGTGGACTTCTGGACCGTCCAGCTCTTCCGGGACGAGCTCGACAACCTGCTCCGGCATCTCGGGGTGGCCGACAACTATGTGCTGTTCGGCCAGTCCTGGGGCGGGATGCTGTCGGCGGCCCACGCCGCCGACCGGCCGGCCGGGCTGCGCGGCCTCGTCATCGCCAATTCGCCGGCGTCGATGCCCCTGTGGCTCCAGGAGATGAAGGTGCTCAGGGAGCAGCTGCCGCCCGAGGTGCAGGCGACGCTGCTGCGCCACGAGGCGGCGGGCACCACGGACACCGACGAGTACTTCGCGGCGATGCGGGTCTTCTACGACCGGCATGTCTGCCGTGTGCTGCCGTGGCCCAAGGAGTATCTGGCCACCTTCATGGAGATCAATGACGATCCGACCGTTTATCACGCGATGAACGGGCCCAATGAATTCCACGTCATCGGCTCTCTCCGCGACTGGTCGGTGGAGGATCTGCTGCCCCGCATCGAGGTGCCGACGTTGTTGATCAGCGGGCGTTACGACGAGGCGACGCCGGCCACCGTACAACCTTATTTCGACCGCATTCCGAACGTCCGCTGGGAAATCTTCGAGGATTCGAGCCACATGCCGCACATCGAAGAACCCGAGCGATTCACCTCGGTTCTGGTCGGTTTTCTCGACGAGCTCAAAAAGCTCGGCACCATCCAAGAACTCAATGACTTGCAGGAAGGGGCGCGCGGGTGACCACTGTTCAGGAGGTTCGCGCATATCCGTTCAGCGAACCGGACCGGCTCACACTCGACCCGATGTACGCCAAGCTGCGTGCGGAGGAACCGCTGAGCCGTGTGCAGTTCCCGATCGGCGAGCCCGCCTGGCTGGCCACGCGCTACCAGGACGTACGCACCGTCCTGGCCGATCCCCGCTTCAGCCGGGCGATGGCGAGGACGCGTGACCAGCCGCGCACCCACCCCGGTGAGCACCTGGACGACGGCCTGGTCGGCATGGACGCGCCGGACCACGCCCGGCTGCGCAAGCTGGTCGCCAAGGCGTTCACGGGTCGTCGTGTGGAGATGATGCGCGCGGACACCCAGCGGATCGTGGACGGTCTCGCGGACACGATGGTGGCGCGCGGCGGGCCCTTCGAGATGGTGGAGAACTTCGCCATCCCCGTACCGGTGACGGTCATCTCCGAGATGCTGGGCGTGCCCGAGGCGGACCGGCCCAAGCTGCGCGTCTGGTCGGAGGCGATGGTCTCCACCACCGCGCTGCCGTGGGAGGAGATGGAGCGCAACGCCAAGGAGCTGTTCGCCTACATCGGTGAACTGGTCGCCGAGCGCCGGCGCAATCCCACCGAGGACCTGCTCGGCGCGCTGGTCAAGACGCGCGACGAGGACGGCGACCGGCTGAGCGAGGAGGAGCTGGTCATGCATGTGACCGGTGGCCTGCTCATCACCGGGACCGAGACCACCGCCTCGCAGATCCCCAACTTCCTCTACGCTCTGCTCAGCCACCGCGACCAGTGGGAACTGCTGTGCGCGAACCCGGAGTTGGTGCCGAGGGCGGTCGAGGAGCTGGTGCGCTGGATCCCGCTCAACTACTCCGCGATGTTCGCCCGGTACGCCCTGGAGGACATACAGTTCGGCGACATCACGGTGAAGGCGGGTGAGCCGGTGCTCGGTTCGGTTGCCTCGGCCAACCGCGACCCCGAGTACTTCACGGACCCCGACCGGCTGGATGTGACCCGCGAGAACAACCCGCACATCGGCTTCGGTCACGGTCCGCACCACTGTCTCGGCGCCCAGCTGGCCCGGATGGAACTCCAGACGGTGCTGAGCACGCTCATCGCGCGCTTCCCCTCACTCGACTTCGCCGAGTCCGAGGACACCAGCGTCGTGTGGAAGCAGGGCATGCTGGTGCGCGGTCCCAAGCAGCTGCGAGTGACGTGGTGACCAGCTGGACCATCGCCGTCGACCAGACGGCCTGCATCGGCGCCTCGGTGTGCGCCAACTACGCGCCGGACCACTTCGAGTTGAGGTCGGGCAAGTCCTTCCCCCGGACGGCGACGACCGATCCGGACGAGGCGGCGCTCGACGCGGCGGAGACCTGCCCGGTGTCCGCGATCACGGTACGCGAGTCCGCCACCGGCGCGCTGCTCGCTCCCGAGGAGTAGGACCGGTCCTGCCGGTACCCGCGCGGACCCGCGCGGGTACCGGCGCCGGTCCGTCCCTCCCGCCGCACCATCCCTGCCCACGCCCGCCCGTATGTCTTCATGTCTTCACGGCTGTACGTCTCGAAGGGACCGTGCACATGACCGCCGCTTCCCGTACCGGCACCGCGATGATCTTCCCCGGCATGGGGCCCACTCCCTTCGCGGATGTCGGCAAGTTCATGGTCATCAACCCCTTCGCCCGCAAGCTCATCGCCACCGCCGACCGGGTGCTGGGGTACTCGCTGCTTGAGCGCTACCGCACGACCGAGGGCGACTACAGCGAGTACGCCCAGGTCGCCTTCATGGTCAACTCGCTGGCCCTGGCGGAGTGGGCCGGGCACACGTTGGGGGTCGAGGCCGATCTGTGCACGGGGCCGAGTTTCGGTGAGAAGCCGGCCGCCGCGTTCAGTGGCGCCCTGGACTTCGCCGACGCCGTCCGTGCAACCGCCGGGTTCGCGCGTCTGCTGGAGGACTACTTCAGCGCGGAGTTCAAGGATCTGGTCACCCACTCCTTCGTCCGGGTGCCCGAGGACAAGCTGCGCGAGGTACTGGCCGAGCTGGACGAGCGCGGCGAGACATATGAGATCTCCTGCTACATCGACGACGACTTCCACATGCTCACCCTGCGCGAGCACAACCTGGACTGGCTCAAGCCCCGGCTGCGGTCGCTCGGCGGCATGTCGCTGTACTCGATGCGGCCGCCCATGCACTGCTCGGCGTTCGCGGGGCTGCGCGAGCGCGCCGAGGAGGAGGTCTTCGGCCCGCTGGAGTTCGCCGACCCCCGGCTCCCCGTCGTCGCGGACCAGGACGGCGCGCTGATCACCACCGGCGAGGGGGTGCGCACCATGCTCCTGGACAGCTGTGTGCGCCCGATGCGCTGGCCCGCGGTCGTGGACGCGCTGCTCGGCGCCGGTGTCACCACCGTGTGCGTGGCCGGTCAGGACAGTCTCTTCGGCCGGGTGCGGCGCACCACGGCCAACTTCGAGGTCGTGCCGGTCACGCCGCGGACCGCCCTGCTTCCCAGGCCCGCCCGCACCTGACGCCCGCCGGCCCCTCCCCCGCACTTCTTCTCAACTCACCTGCTACGAAAGGCGATTCACCATGTGGGACCAGACGTTCGAGGACCTGCTGCGCGGGTTCCTGCCGTTCCTCGGCGCCGACGAAGCGCTCGCCGAGGACACCAACCTGCGTGACCTGGGTCTCGACTCGCTCGGCATCGTCGAGCTGCTGGCGGCCCTTGAGCAGACGTACGACGTGCGCTTCCAGGACGACGCCCTGGGCCAGGAGACGTTCCAGACCCCCGGCGTGCTGTGGAAGGTCCTGTCCGGCCTCGTCCAGGAGCAGGCCGCCTGAGTCCGCGGCGTCCGGGACCCGCAGCGGTGAGCATCGAAGGAGGAGCAGTGGACGCAGCCGTCGAAGCGGCGCTGCACGGGCGTTTTCTGCGCGGGCTCGACCTGGCGCCGCGCAATGACGCGGTCCGGGTCGGGGACGGCTCGATCACCTATGAGCAGGCACACGAGCGGGCGCTGGTGTGGGCGGGCGCGCTGCTGCGCGCGGCGCGCAAACCGCCCGGCACCGTGGCGGTGCTCGCGGCCAAGGGCATCGACGCGTACGTCGGCATCCTCGCCGCGCTGTACGCGGGTGCCACCGTCGTGCCGCTGCAACCCGGCTTCCCCACGGCGCGCACCCGGCGCATGGTGCGGGCCGCACAGGTGGGGGCCGTCATCGCCGACGGCGCGGGGTGGGCGCAACTGCCGGAGCTGATGGCGCCCGGCCCGGACGGCGAGCTGCCCTTCGAGGCGGCGGGGCCGGAGGGGACGCTGCCCGTGCTGGCGCCGGCGTCGGGCTTTGGCACGCACCCCGGTGTCGAACGGATCGTGCCGGATGCGGCCGGCGCCCTCAGCGCGCCGCGGGCGGTCCGTGCGGCCGACGCGGCGTATGTGCTGTTCACTTCCGGTTCCACGGGCCGCCCCAAGGGCGTGCCCATCAGCCACGGGAGCGCCGCGCACTACTTCGGGCTCCAGGACGAGCGCTACGACTTCACACCGCACGACGTCTTCTCGCAGACCTTCGACCTCAACTTCGACTGTGCGATGTTCGACCTGTTCTGTGCCTGGGGCGCGGGTGCGACCGCGCTGTGGGCGCCGCCCGGTGCGTACCGCGCGATGCCCGCGTTCCTGGCGGAGAACCGGATGACGGTGTGGTTCTCCACGCCGAGCGCGATTCCGCTGGTGCGCAGGCTCGGCGGTCTGGCTCCCGGCGCGCTGCCCGGACTTCGCTGGAGCTTCTTCGCCGGTGAGGCGCTGACCTGCCAGGACGCCGCCGACTGGCAGGCGGCCGCGCCGCACTCGACGCTGGAGAACCTGTACGGCCCGACCGAGCTGACCATCACGATCGCCGCACACCGCTGGGAGCCGGAGCGTTCGGCGAGGATCGCGGTCAACGGCGTGGTGCCGATCGGCCGGGTCAACGGCGGCCACGATCATCTGCTGCTCGGCTCGAACGGTGAAGTCGCCGCCACCGAGGGCGAGTTGTGCGTGTCCGGGCCGCAGATGACGCGCGGCTACCTGGACCGCGCCGACGACGCCGGGCGCTTCCTCGAACACGAGGGCCGCACCTGGTACCGCACCGGCGACCGGGTGCGGCGCATCGGCGACGGCGTCGGCCCGGACGGTGAACTGGCGTACCTGGGGCGGCTCGACTCCCAGGTGCAGATCGCCGGCTGGCGCGTGGAGCTCCCCGAGATCGACCACGCGCTGCGCGGCTGCGAAGGCGTCACTGAAGCCGTGACCCTGGACGTGGCCGGCCCCTCGGGCACCGAACTGGCCGTCTTCTACACCGGCCGCGACGTGCCGGCCGCCACCTTCGCCCGGCAGCTGCGGGAGGTCCTGCCGCAGGGCATGACGCCCAGGCACTACTGGCGGCTCGACGAATTCCCCCTCAACTCCAACCGCAAGACCGACCGCGGGGCGCTGCGGGCCCGCGCCGAGGAACGGCTGGCGACGGCGCCCGCCCCTGGGACCCGTACGCATGACGCGCCGGCCCACCCGGCCCGCACCACCAGCACGCCGACGACCTGACAGGAGAACAGCGTTGGACAGCTCTTCCGGCGCGGCACACGGGGACACCGTGCCCGGCCACAGTCATGGCAGTCTTGTCCACACCCTGCTGGACGAGGCCGTGGCGTCCACGCCCTCGTCGGCGGCGGTCAGCGACGCCGAGGGCCAGTGGAGTTATGCCCGCCTCGACGAGTACAGCCGCGCCTTCGCCGACTGGCTCGAGGCACGGGACATCGGCCCCGGCGACCGGCTGGTCGTACAACTGCCCACCAACCGGGAGCTGGTCGCGCTGTTCTACGGCGCGTCCCGGCGCGGAGTCGTCTTCGTGCCGCTCAACCCGAACATGAAGGCCTTCCACCTGCGTTCGGTACTGGAGAACGCCGAGCCCGCGCTGGTCATCAGCACCGAGTCGCAGTACGAGACGCTGCGGGACGTGACCACCGCCCCCGTGCACGCGTTCGGCGGCGTGTGGAGCGAGGTGGAGAAGACCGCCGACCGCGGCCCGCGCCCGCAGGCCCTGGTCGACGTGGCTCCCGACCAGCCCGCGGTCCTCGTCTACACCTCGGGCAGCACGGCCGCCCCCAAGGCGGTCATCTGCCCGCACGCGCAGATGACGTTCGCCACCCGCTCCATGGTGGAGGTCCTGGGCTACCGCGCGGACGACGTGGTCTTCTGCCGCTTCCCGATGTCCTGGGACTACGGCCTGTACAAGGTGTTGATGTGCGCGGTGGGGCGCAGCGAGATCGTGCTGGCCGACGGCGAGTCGGATCTGCGGCTGCTGAGCGCCATCCGGGACTGCGGCGCGACCGTCGTCCCGATCGTGCCCTCGCTCGCCACCATGATCGCCACCCTGGCGCAGCGGTCCGACAACCCCGCGCCCCGGGTGCGGATGTTCACCAACACCGGCGCCGCGCTGCCCCAGCCGACCATCGAGACGCTGCGCGCGGCCTTCCCCGGGGTGCGTGTGGTGCGGCAGTTCGGCCAGACCGAGTGCAAGCGCGTCTCCATCATGCCGCCCGGCCAGGACCGCGAGCGGCCCGACTCCGTCGGTCTGCCGCTGCCCGGCACGCGGGTCCTCATCCTCGGTGAGGACGGCGAGCCCGTGCCCACCGGTGAGTCCGGTGAGATCGTCGTGGCGGGCCCGCACGTGATGCCCGGCTACTGGCGCAACCCCGAGGTGAGCGCCCGTACCTTCCGCCGCCACGAGGCGACCGGTGAGCTGCGCCTGCACACGGGTGACTACGGCTTCCTGGACGAGGACGGCTATCTGTACTTCCAGGGCCGGCGCGACGACATGTTCAAGCGCAAGGGCATCCGGATGAGCAGCATCGAGATCGAGGCCGCCGCCATGGACATCCCCGGCGTGCGCCAGGCCGCGGTGCTGCCGCCGTCGGAGCGGCACGACCTGGCGCTGTTCGTCGAGTCCGATCTGGCGCCGCACGCGATCCTGCGCGAACTGTCGCGCCGGCTCGAACAGCAGAAGGTCCCCGCGACTTGTCGGGTGCTCAGCGACTTCCCCCTCACCCTGCACGGCAAGAACGAGAAGAAGCAGCTCGCCGAGCTGCTCGACGGGAGCGACCAGTGACGCGCTACACCGAACTGGCCGAGCGGTACGGCACTCCGCTGTACGTGTACGACCTGGACCGGGTCACCGCGGCGCGCAAGGACCTGCTCGACGCACTGCCCGAGCCGTTCACCCTGTTCAGCGCGGTCAAGGCCAACCCGCACCCGGAGGTGCTGCGCGCCCTGGGCGCAGGCGACGGCCGGGTGTGCCGGGCGGAGATCAGTTCGCTGGGCGAGCTGGCGGCCGCCGTGGAGGCCGGGTTCGACCCCGCGCAGATCCTGTACACAGGCCCGGGCAAGACCGACGGTGAGCTGGTCGACGCCATCGGCGCGGGGGTGCGGCTGTTCTCCGTGGAGTCCCTGAGCGACCTGGAGCACGTGGGCGCCGCCGCCGCCCTCCACGGCGTGGTGGCCGACTGTCTGCTGCGTATCAACAGCGCGTCGGCCAGCGCCACCACCAGCATCCGCATGACCGGCACGCCCTCGCAGTTCGGCATCGACGCCGAGACCCTTGGTGAGGTGCTGCCCCGGCTGCGCGCGGTGCCCTCCACGCGGATCGCGGGGGCGCACTTCTTCCCGCTCAGCAACGCCAAGGACGAGGACAGCCTGGTCGGCGAGTTCCGGCACACCCTGTCGGTCGCGGCCGATCTTGAGCGGGAACACGGCCTGCCGCTGCGTTTCATCGACATCGGCGGCGGGTTCGCCGCGCCGTACGCCGTGCCCGGTGAGCGCCCGGTGTACGAGAAGCTGCGCGAGCGCCTTGAGACCACGCTGGACGAGCTGTTTCCGCACTGGCGCCAGGGCTCCCCGCACTTCGCGTGCGAGTCCGGCCGCTATCTGGTGGGCGACAGCGGGGTCCTCCTGACCCGGGTGGTCAACATCAAGGAGAGCCGGGGCCGTACGTTCGTCATCCTGGACGCCGGCATCAACACCTTCGGCGGGATGTCGGGCCTCGGCCGCCTGCTGCCGGTCGCCGTCCAGCCCGAGGGGCCCGAGCAGGCGGCGCAGATCGCGGAAGGAACGGGGCTTCGCGCCAGTCTGGTGGGGCCGCTGTGCACGCCGGGCGATGTGCTCGGCCGGCAGGTGGATCTGCCGGGCCTGCGCGTCGGCGACATCCTGACCATCCCCAACGCCGGGGCGTACGGCCCGACCGCGAGCCTTTTGATGTTCCTCGGCCGGCCCGCGCCCGCCGAGGTGCTGGTGCGCGGCGGCGAGGTGGTCTGCGCGTCCCGCATCGAGCACAGCAGGACCCCGCTGAGCGCCGAAACCCCGCGCGCCGGCTCGGCGACGGCCGGTGGAGGGCAGGCATGACGGGACCCGCGCGGGAGCTGACGGAGCATGCCGACGCGGACGGCGCGCGCCCGGTCGCCCTGGACACGACAGGGCCCCGCCCAACGGTCCTGGTCAGCGGGGTGGCCTCCGACTCGCACACCTGGAACCTGGTGTTCCTCCAGCTCCTGATCGAGGAGCTGGGGTACGACGTGGTGAATCTCGGCCCGTGCGTCCCCGACGATCTGCTGGTACGGGAGTGCCTGGAGCGCGCGCCCGCGATGCTCGTTCTGAGCAGCGTCAACGGCCACGGCCACCAGGACGGACTGCGCGTCATCAAGAAGGTGCGCGGCGAAAGCGCGCTCGCGGACCTGCCGGCAGTGATCGGCGGCAAGCTCGGCATCACGGGCGGCGAGGGCGGAGGCCACGCGGCGGAACTGGTCGCCGCGGGCTTCAACAGCGTCTTCGAGGACGACGCCCGCGAAATCGCCTCCTTCAAGCACTTCGTCCAAGGCATACCGCAGAGGGCGCTGTCGTGAGCGACGGCCTCACCGGGACGCCGGGGCACGGGATGGCCGATGGGCCCGTGCCCGGCTCGGCGCCCGGCCCGGGCGCGCCCGAAGCTTTGGCGCCCGAGGCTTTGGCGGCCGAGGCTTTGGCGGCCGGCCGCGCGGGCGCCGGCGCCCCGGCGGGCGGCCGGCTCGTGCACGTGTCCGCACCGGCCGCGCCCACCACCGCCGCACCGGAAGCTCCGGTCGGCGACTTCGGCGCGTTCGTACGCCGCGCGCACCGGGCCGGACGGCTCGTCGTGCAGCCCCGCATGGGCTTCGGTGATCCCGGAGCCATGCGCGAGGGCCTGCTGGCCACCCGGAGCGCCGACGCCACCACGGTCGGGACGCTCACCCTGGACAGTTACACCCGTATCGGGGACCTCGCGGCGATCGACACCGCGCTGAGCGAGGGCATCGGCCTCAACGGCTTCCCCATCGTCAGCTACGACGTCGAGACCACCCGGGCGGTGCTGCGGGGCCTGCACGGCGACGACTTTCCCGTGCAGGTCCGGCACGGCTCCGCCGTCCCCTTCGACATTTTCGCCGCCCTGATGCGGGCCGGGCTCAGCGCCACCGAGGGCGGCCCCGTCTCCTACTGCCTGCCGTACGGGCGTACCCCGCTGGACGAGTCGATGCGCAACTGGGAACGCAGCACCGCCCTGTTCGCGCGGCTCGTCGAATGGGGCGCGAGCCCCCACATCGAGACGTTCGGCGGCTGCATGCTGGGCCAGCTGTGCCCGCCGAGCATGCTGGTCGCGGTGAGCGTCCTGGAGGCGCTGTTCTTCCACCGGCTCGGGATCGGCGACGTGTCGGTGAGCTACGCCCAGCAGACCAGCGGCGCCCAGGACGTCGAGGCGGTGCGCGCGCTGCGCAGGCTGTGCGCCGAGCTGCTGCCCGACGCCGACTGGCACGTGGTCATCTACGCCTACATGGGCGTGTACCCCACGACCCCCGAGGGCTGCTACCGGCTGCTCGGGGAGGCCGCCGAACTCGCCGTCACGACCGGCTCGGAGCGTCTGATCGTCAAGACCGTCGCCGAATCCCGCCGCATCCCCACCATCGAGGAGAACGTCGCCGCGCTGGAGCACGCCGACCGGGTGGCGCGGGCGGCCCGGCGCACGGCGCCCGGCCGGATCGCGGGGTCCACGGCGCACCCGGCGCCGCGTGTGGACGCCCGCGATTCGCAGACGTACGCCGAAGCGCGCTCGCTCGTCGACGCGGTACTCAACAGCCACCCGGACCTCGGCCAGGCCCTGCTGCTCGCGTTCAAGTGCGGCTACCTCGACATTCCCTACTGCCTCCACCCGGACAACGCCGGTCGCAGCCGCAGTTACATCGACGGCGACGGCTGGCTGCGCTGGGCCGACACCGGGTCGCTTCCCATCGCCCACCTCGTGGGCGGCCGCCGTTCCCGTCCCGTCACCTCGTCCGACCTGATCCAGGCGCTTTCGCACGTGCAGCGCAGCTATGACCAGCCGTTCCTGTACGGGAGCCGGCCGCTGTCCTGACCGCTCGCAGGTCCGCCCGTCTCCCTTGGCCCTCTCTTGTTCTTCCTCGCCCGCGGAATTCTTTTTGGAGTGCACCGACATGACCGAGTCTGAGAACGTTCTTTCCGAGTCCGGTGGCAGGCCGAGGAGCGATGTCGAGGCGCCACAGTCCTTGCTGGTGGCGCGGCTCACCGGCCTGACGGCGGCCGAGCAGGAACGCGCCGTCCTTGACATCGTGCATGAGCAGACCGTGGCCGCGCTGCGCCGGGCCCGCCCGGACACCAAGGACGTGGTGGACACCGCGCGCCCGTTCCTGGAGCTCGGTTTCGACTCACTCGCGGCGGTCGACCTGCACCGCAGGCTGTCCGGGGCCACCGGCCTCGAACTGCCCATCACGGCGGTGTACGACTACCCCACACCCGTGGAACTGAGCCGCTTCGTCCGCACCAGGGCGCTGGGCCTGGCGCCCGAGCCCGTCGCGGCGGCCGTCCGGCAGACCTCGGGGGACGACGACGATCCCGTCGCGATCATCGGCATCGGCTGCCACTACCCCGGCGGCGTCAACTCACCCGAAGAGTTCTGGGCGTTGATGGCCGAGGGCCGCGAAGTGCTCTCCGACTTCCCCACCGACCGGGGCTGGGACGTCCCCGGCATGTTCGACCCGGACCCGGAGAGCCCCGGCAAGTCCTACGTCGACAAGGGCGGGTTCCTGGAGGGCGCGGCCGAGTTCGACGCCGACTTCTTCAAGATCAGCCCGCGTGAGGCGCTGGCGATGGACCCCCAGCAGCGTCTGATCCTGGAGACCTCCTGGGAGGCGCTGGAGCGCGCCGGGATCAACCCGGCCTCGCTGCGCGGCAGTCGGACCGGCGTGTTCTTCGGCGCCGAGGTGCACGAGTACGGCACCCGCGTCCATGAGGCGCCCCTGGGCCTTGACGGCTATCTGATGACCGGCAACGCGCCCAGCGTCGCCTCCGGCCGCGTCTCCTACACCCTGGGTCTCGAAGGTCCCGCCGTGACGGTGGACACGGCGTGCTCCGGCTCGCTGGTCTCCCTGCATCTGGCGGCCCAGTCCCTGCGCAACGGCGAGTGCTCGCTGGCCCTGGTCGGCGGCGTCGCGGTGATGGGCAGCCCCGGCATGTTCACGGCGTTCAGCCGCCAGCGGGGGCTCGCCGCCGACGGGCGCTGCAAGGCGTTCGCGGACGCGGCGGACGGCACCGGCTTCGCCGAGGGCGTCGGCGTGTTCGTGGTCGAGCGGCTTTCGGACGCACGGCGCAACGGCCACCCGGTGCTCGCGGTCCTGCGCGGCAGCGCGGTCAACCAGGACGGCGCCAGCAACGGCCTCACCGCCCCCAACGGCCCCTCCCAGCAGCGGCTCATCCTCCAGGCCCTGGCCAACGCCGGACTGCGCCCCGCCGACGTGGACGCGGTCGACGCGCACGGTACGGGCACCAAGCTCGGCGACCCGATCGAGGCCCAGGCGATCCTGGCCACCTATGGCCAGGAGCGTTCACCGGAGCGGCCGTTGCGGCTGGGCTCGGCCAAGTCCAACCTGGGTCACACGCAGGCCGCGGGCGGCGCGGCCAGTGTCATCAAGATGGTCCTAGCGATGCGGCACGGCGTACTGCCCAAGACGCTGCACGTGGACGCGCCGAGCCGCCACGTCGACTGGTCGGCGGGCGAGGTCGAGCTGCTGACCGATGCCATGCCGTGGGAGACCGAGGACGGAAGACCGCGCCGCGCCGGCATCTCCGCGTTCGGCATCAGCGGCACGAACGCGCACGTGATCATTGAGGAGGCGCCGCAGGAGGACGAGTTCCCGGCGCGCCAGGACACCACGGGCCCCGCGCTGCCCCTGATCATCAGCGGCCGCACGCCCGACGCGCTCAGCGCGCAGGCCTCGGGCCTGCTCGACGTCCTTACGGGCGCCGACGCTCCGGACCCGGTGGATGTGAGGATGGCCCTGGCGACTACGCGGGCCCAGCTGGACCACCGCGCGGTGGTCTCGGGCGCGGACCTCGACGAACTGGTCGCGGGGCTACGGGCGTTGGCCGACGGACGCGAGGACGGGCCGGGAATCGTACGGGGACGCGCGCTTGCCGGCCGGCTTGCGTTCCTGTTCACCGGGCAGGGCGCCCAGCGCATCGGCATGGGCCGCGAACTCGCCGCCGTCTTCCCGGTATTCGCCGCCGCTCTCGACGAGGCGTGCGGCCACCTCGACCTCCAGCTCGACCGCCCGTTGAAGGATGTGCTGTTCGCGGCGGAGGGGTCGGCGGAAGCGGCGCTGCTCGACCAGACGGCGTACGCGCAGCCCGCGCTGTTCGCGATCGAGACGGCGTTGTTCCGGCTGGCGGAGTCGTTGGGTGTGCGGCCGGATGTGGTGGCGGGTCACTCCATCGGTGAGATTGCTGCGGCTCATGCC
>NZ_JBIAGO010000037.1:0-20001 GCF_042869775.1 Streptomyces sp. NPDC006711 | reverse complement strand
ATAGCTCCGCTATCGAGACGCTCCGGCGCCTTGCGATGCACCGCACCAGACGCCGCGCCCTGACCGACCCTGATCCACCAGACACCCCCTAGTCCTGGTCCACGTCACCGACCGCTCCCGCGCCCTCGCCACCATGGCCGGGGCGCTGCGCCCCGGCGGCGTCCTGCTGATCGAGGACGCCGACCCCGCGCTCCAGCCCCTGCTCTGCCTCGACGAGTACGGCCCCGAACAAGAACGAGCCAACCGGCTGCGCCGAGGCTTTCGCGCCCTGCTCGCCGAACGCGGCGCCGACCTCTCCTACGGGCGTAAACTTCCGCGCCTGCTGAGGGAGTTGGGCCTTGAGGAAGTCGAGGCCGACGCCTATTTCCCGGTCACCTCACCGGCCGGCGCCGTCCTCGAAGCCGCGACCGTACGCCAGGTCAGGGACCAGCTCGTCGCCCGCGACCTCGCCGACGACGAGGACATCGAGCGCCATCTGGCGAGCGTCGCCGCCGGCCGCCTGGACCTGGCGACGTCGCCGATGATCTCGGCCTGGGGCCGCCGCCCGGCCTGACGGGCAGAGCCTAGGCGGCGGTGTCCGTGCCGTCAGCGCCGTCAGCGCCGTCAGCGCCGGCAGCGCCGTCATAGGTGTAGTACCGCGTGTGGTCGAGCAGGTCCGCCGGGCTCACGTCGTTCCAGGGCCGCATCGTGTCGTGCAGGTCCACCACATGGGCGGTGCCCGCCGCCGGCAGATAGGGCGAGCCGGGATGCAGGGTCTGCCACCGCGCCCAGAGCCGGTCCACGAAGGCGTGGTGCAGCCAGAACACCGGGTCGTTGGGCGAGGCGCCGGTCGCCATCTGGCCGCCCACCCAGACATGGACGCGGTTGTGCGGATTGACCCCGCGCCAGCCCTCCAGATGGTTGCGGAAACCGTCCGACGCGCTGTTCCACGGCGCCATGTCGTACGTCGTCATGGCGAGCACACCCTCGACCTCGGCCCGGGTCGGCAGCTGGGCGACGGACGCGCCGAGCGCCCGGCGCAGATAAGCACGGCCGTCCACCCGGACGTTGATGGTCCAGTTGCCCGTGCCGTGCGCGAACGGCCCGTCCATCACCTGCCCGTCCCTGCTGCGCCCGGTGCCGCCGAGGAAGTCGGCCGCCCACAGCGAGGAGGCCGGGGTGCGGTCGACCGTCCAGTCCCAGTACGGCAGGGTGACGGAGGCGTCCACGCTCTGGAGCGCCTGCTCGAACTCGATGAGGAATCTGCGGTGCCAGGGCAGGAACGACGGCGAGCGGTGGCCGACCCGGTCGCCGGTGTCGGTGTCGCTCATGATGAAGGAGTTGTGGGTGCGGACGAAGGCGTCGTACCTTCCGTCGCGCTTGAGCTGAAGCAGCGCGTCGACGAGGCGGCGCTTCTCCGCGGCGGTGAGGTCCGCCTGGTTCTTGCGAACGGCCATGGCTGAGCTCCTGGTGGGGCTGTGGTGCGGACGGGACGTTGCGGGACGCGGATCAGCCGAGCGGAACGAGGTCGGCACCCTGGAGCTCCACCACGGCGGCGCGGGCGAGCGCGCGCGGAGTCGGGGAGGTCTGGTAGTGGTTCACGACGCTGATCCAGGTGCCGTCGGCGTTGCGCATCACATGCAGGTCCCGGCCGTCTATGCGTACCGCGTAGCCGCCGCCGTGGTGCGCCTGCCCGGCGCCGGGCACGCCTTGGATGCGCCGCCCCTGGAAGACCTCGTCGAAGGCCTCGGGCAGGTCCTCGGCGGGGCCGGCGTGCTGGCGGTCGTCCGTGACGACGGCGTGCGCGGTGCCCGCGAGGGCCAGGCCGGCGAGGGCGCCCGTGGTGACGCCGATGGCGTGGCGGCGGGTGGGCCGACACGCGGCGGAGGGCTGTGACATCGCAATCCCCTTTGATTCACGGTGAGTTGGCGGGCGGTCGGTGCCGGGCCCTGCCGGTGGCCGGGCGCGATCGCCCAGGAAGCCGTGACCGGTCCGGCCACGGCCGTGCCGGCCGGCGGGCCCGTACGGCTCCATGCCTATCGGCTGCGGCCACGGCCGGGGAAGCGGCGATCAAGGGGTTGGGCGCAATGCGGACATGTCCCGATTCGAAGTGCGATGTTCAACAACGGGGATCTTGTCGACACCGCGTCATCAAGGGCCCCGATGTGGAGATTTCCTCTGGAATATGCCAACGCCGTGTAAATCTTATGGTTCTGGCGGGCGGGGTGTGGCTGCCCTCACGGGCGGAAGGCGACCGGAAACGCGCGCCGGGCTTTGGCCAGTGGCCTGAACCCCGGGTGAAAAAAAGAGGCGTTCACCGGCAGGGATGCCGGTGAACGCCTCAGGGTGCTACAGGTCAGCCCACCCCGCGCGGCAGGGCCAGCGACTGGACCTGGGGGAGGGCGGTCCAGTCGTTGGAGGCGACGCTGGCGTGGGCGGCGGCGAGCTTGGCCACCCGGGCGCGCGCGTCCTCGGGGGAGGGGTTCTTGTCGTCCAGGGCCGGCGCCACGTTCTGCGCGTCGGTCATGATGACGAAGTAGTGGTGGGCGTCGTACCAGGCGGTGTCGATGCCGCCGCTCAGATAGGCCGACGCGTCACCGTCGAAGACGACGAACCACGGCCGGATCGAGGTCTCCGCGTAGCGTGAACGGGGGTCGCCCGCCTGGGCGTTGTGGACCGAGGGGAAGACCTGCGCCTGCCCCACGCGGCCCGCCGCCGCCAGGTCGCGCAAGTGGCGCGCGTACTCGACGTCCGTCCACAGCCGGTCGGTGGGGTTGCCCTCCTCGACCGTGCCCGGGATCACTTCGAGCATCACCTTGCCCGCGAGCTGGTCGCGGGTGGGCCAGTTGCCGGCGGCCGCGGCCTCGTCGAGGGTGGCGTACTGCCCGCCGCCGGGCTTGGCGAGCAGATCCGCCGGGCGGAAGACGGCGGAGCCCAGATGGGCGCTGATGGTCTGGTCGAGCTGGGCGGGGCCGAGGCCGAAGGTGGACTGGAAGCCCGCCTTCATCTCCAGCTTGATGACGAGCGGCGGATGCCCGGGGTGTGCCCCCAGCCAGACCCGTACGTCGTCGAGGCAGCTCTCCAGGTCCTTGTTGGCGCCGCCGGAGTAGAGCTGGGCGGGGGTGGTGGCGTTCACGCAATTGTTGCTGTTGCCCAGCGGGTTGGAGTGGCTGACCTTCCACTCCTTGGTGACGAAGTCGTCCCACACATCGAGCTCGATCATCGAGGTACCGGTGTCGAGGGCCTGTGCCAGATAGGGGAACGCGGCCGGATCGTAGGTGTTGTGCAGGCCGGAGACGGTGGCCCCGGACAGCGGCAGCGACTGCGTTCCCGCCGCACTGGCGCCGGAGCCCGCACCCGCCGTGGCGAGGGCGAGGCAGGCACCGAGCGCGCTGAACAGGGCTGTCCGCAGCCGGGGTGCGAAACGTCTGGGCCGGGGGTCCGACACGGGTCCTCCTAGGTGAGGGTGGCATTCCATCAGGACAGTGGCATCGCCGGGTGAATAGGCGAAGACATGTCAAGTAACACGAGAGGGAACGCGGTTGTCACCCCCCGGGGTCCGGCCCGGTCGAGTGGAGCAGGTTAGAAGTTGAAGACGGCCTCCGAACCGGCGTCCTTCATGCACGAGTTGCCGTACGTGTGCACATGGCTGACGCGCCGGCCGTTCCACACACCGTCGGCCCGCACGGTGACCGGGTTCCACAGCTGCGTACACAGGTGGGGGGCGCCCGGCGCGGCGAGAGCGGCGAAGTCGCCGTTGGCGCGCTTGAGTTCGGCGCACGCCTCGGCGGGCGTGGGGTGGGTGCCGGAGGGGGTCGGGGCGCAGGTGAGGGTGACCGCGCGCTGGACCGCGCTCGCCTGGTCGCCGGTGCCGGGCTCGATCGTGAGCACGAGGGCGGACGGCGCGTACAGGCTCATCGGCTGCTGGGCGGCGGCCGGTGCCGCGGCCGCGGAGCCGAGGCCGGTGCCGGCCAGTCCATTGGCCAGCAGAGCGACGGCGACGGCACTGACTGCTGCGATCTTCCGCATTTCGAACACTCCTGGGGTTGGTTTCCGAAGAACGAACAGGAGTCTGTACCGAGGTGCGGGGTCCCGCGTACCGCGCCAACCACATTCGGTCACCTGAAGTCACGCAACGGAGCCGCATCCATGCAGGGCGCCGGGCAGGCGCCCAGGTCGGCGACTCGGGCAAGGTCGGCCAAAAGAAAGACGTATTGGCGAAGGTTGCGTCGATTTCAAGGCAGTGGATGACTTTATTCTGGGAATCTTAGGCTGAATTGAGGGTGGTCAGAGCGCGGCTCACCGCTTGGGGCGTCCCGCGCGGGTGCGCTCCGAGCGTCGGCGGGCCAGGACCACGAGCGTGGCGGTCACGGCCAGGCCGCCGGCCACGGATCCCGCCACCGGCCAGGACGACTCCTGCTCGCTCGTGACCCCGGCCGGTTCGACGGCCACCGCCTGGGCGGTGCGCGTCTCCTGCGGCCGGTGGGCCGCCCTGGTGGGACGTACGGGTTCGAGCGATCCCACCGCGTCGACGTGGTCCCACGCCCCGAACCCCCAGTCCAGCAGGGTCCTGGCCTCCTCGTACACCTCGAACCCGCCGCCGGACTGCGGGTTCATGACGGTCACCAGGAGGGTGCGCTCACCCTGCCTCGCCGCCGCGATCAGAGTGTTGCCCGCGTTGCTGGTGAAGCCGTTCTTGATGCCGATGATTCCCGGGTAGCGGGCCACCCCGTCGCTGCCCGAGAGCAGGCGGTTGGTGTTCATGATTCCGTACGAACCGCCCCCGCCGGGGAACTGCGCCGAGGGGGTCGAGCAGTACTCGGCGAAGTCCGTGCGGGCCAGACCCGCACGGCCGAACACGGCGAGGTCGAAGGCCGAGGAGACCTGCCCCGGGGTGTCGTACCCGTCGGGCGAGACGACCTCGGTGTCCAGGGCGCCGAGCCTGCGGGCCTCGGCCTGCATCTGCGCCGCCGTCTGCTCCCAGCCGCCGTTGAGCGAGGCGAGCACGTGCACGGCGTCGTTGCCCGAGCTCAAAAACACGCCGCGCCACAGATCGGAGACCTGGTAGGTGTGCCCGGCCTCGACACCCACCAGGCTGCTGCCCGGGCCGATGCCGGCCAGGTCCTGCTCGGAGACCGTATGCCGGTCGTCCGCGCGCAGGTGGGGGAGCGCGGTGACCGCGAACAGGGTCTTGAGCGTGCTGGCGGGCGGCAGCCTGCGGTGCGCGTCGCGGGCCGCGAGGATCTTGCCGGTGCGGGCGTCGGCGACCACGAACGAGAGCGCGGACAGCCCGGCCGGAAGGGCGGGGGCGCCGGCACGCGGACGCACGTGCTCGCCCGCCGGTACCGGCAGGGGCGCGGAGGCGGAGCTGTCCTGCGTCGGAGCCAGGCAGCACAGACCGATGGCGGCAGTGGCAGTGAGCGCTGCCATGGAACGGAATCCGGACCTGATGACCATTCAGCCACCGTAAGAACAGAACGGACATCACGCAGGTCGGCTTGTGCCGTCCGGCCTACACGCCGCCATCCGTGGGCGTGGCTGATTCCGTGCCCCGCTGCCGCCGTCCCGGTCCCGCGCGTTCACGCGGCCGGCTCCGTTCGTTCAAGGAATAGCAATGGTCTAGTCCAAGTCGTTGACGTGTTCCGGCCACCGGCCAATTCTGGGGTCCCTCCCACACCTCCAGGAGACCTCGTATGAAGCCTCTTCGTGCGCTCCTCTGCGGCGCCGCGAGCGCCGCGCTGGCGGCGGCCGGTCTCGCCTCCTTCGTCGCGGGCCAGGCGTCGGGCGCGACGGTGGACGCGGCCGGGCTCGGCGCCCGCTGGTACGCCGCCGCCCCCTATCTGATGCCCCTTGACAACGACCCGCCCGACGCGCCCGCCATCATGGACGCCACCGGCCTCAAGGCCTTCCAGCTGGCCTTCGTCCTGGCACCTGACGGAGGCGGTTGCAGCCCCACCTGGGGCGGCACGGCCCCCGTCTCCTCCGACACCGCCGTCGCCGGCGTCATCTCCGCGATCCGCGCCAAGGGCGGCGACGTGTCGGTATCGGCCGGTGGCTACGGCGGCACCAAGCTCGGCCAGAACTGCTCGGACGCGGCCGCCACCGCCGCCGCCTACCAGCAGGTCATCACCAAGTACGGCCTGAAGGCGATCGACTTCGACCTCGAAGAGCCCGAGTACGAGAACACCGCCGCCATCTCCCACGAGATCGGCGCCGCCAAGATCCTCCAGCAGAACAACCCCGGTCTCTACGTGTCGGTGACCACCGCCGGCACCGCCGACGGCACCGGCTGGTTCGGCAAGCAGATGCTGAACGAGGCCAAGTCGCAGGGCTTCGTGCCCGACAACTTCTCGATCATGCCGTTCGACGGCGGGTTCAGCGGCGCCTCCGCCCAGACCAGCGCGCTGACCGGCTTCAACTCCATACTCCAGTCGACGTTCGGCTGGGACGCGGCGACCGCGTACGCCCATGAGGGCTTCTCCGGGATGAACGGGCGCAGCGACTCCGGCGAGTTCTTCTCGCAGGCCGACTTCCAGAGCGTGCTCGACTACGCGACCAGCCACAACATGGCCCGCTTCACCTTCTGGTCCCTCAACCGGGACCGGCAGTGCACCCCGCCCGACAACAACGGCAGGACGTCCGGGACGTGCAGCAGCGTTCCGCAGGCGGCCTGGGACTTCGCCAAGTACGCGGTGAGGTTCGCGGGCGCCACCCCGCCCACCTCGCCGTCTTCGCCGTCGCCGTCCTCGCCTTCCTCCCCGCCGCCCTCGTCGCCCGGCGGTGGCGGCACCTGCGTGGCGGCGGCCTGGGCCCCGGGTGCCATCTACACCCAGGGCAACGAGGTCTCCCACAACGGCCACACGTACAAGGCCAAGTGGTGGACGCGCGACGAGGAGCCCGGGACCACGGGGGAGTGGGGGGTCTGGCAGGACGAGGGCGCCTGCTGAAACCCCCTCGCCATGGCTCCGGCCCGCGCGCCGCGTCGCGCCGGCCGGAGCCGTACGCGTACCCGGGTCCTTCGGGCGGCCGGCGAGCGGGGCGAAAGTTTTTCGAGTACGGCGGCAACCCCCGTGTCCGCCGCGCGTCGTCAGGGGTGAAGGCGCATGTGGCGCCGCCCCCTCGACACCGTGGAGAACCACAACGTGACCGTCCCCCAGCACAGTCCCGCCAAGACCGACCCCCGCCGCCCGCGCCGCCTGGCCGGCGCCGCGGCCGCGACCGGCCTGCTCCTCGCCCTCGCCGCCCCCGCGCTCGCCGGGCCCGCCCACGCCGAAGGACCCGGTGTCGAGGCGAGGAGCGTCGCGCCGGCCCCGGTGGCCCAGCACCGTGACGCCGACGCGTCGTCGCCGGTCAAGCGGGCGGGTGAGAGCAAGGTGGCCGCCGCGCGGCCGAGCCCTGCGGCCACCGAGCCGCCCACCGCGCCGCAGCCCAAGCGGCCTCAGGGCGTCGAGCCGTCCGTCGCGCCGCAGCCCAAGCAGCCCCAGGGTGTCGAGCCCACGGCGGCGCCGGCCGGTGGCGGCGCCGAGCCGAGCGCGGCGCCGAGCGCGCCGGCGGCCGCTCCCGCGCCCGCCGATCAGAAGGAGCTGGCCCATACTGGTTCGTCCACGGCCACGACGGTGATGGGCGTCGGCGCCGGTGCGCTGATCCTCGTGGGTCTCGGCACCGTCTACGCCGTCCGGCGGCGGCACGCGAACTGAGGCACGCCACGGCCCCGTCCCCGCGCGAGCGGGGCGGGGCACTGCCCGCGCACCCGAGGAACGTGATGGAGTACACCGCCGCACCGCGCCCGGCCCCCCTCTTCCCGCGCCTGTCCCCACCCCGGTGGCGCGGGCTGCTGCGCCGCAGCCGTACCGACCCGCGCGCGCGGCCGTTCACGCCACGCGGGGTGGGCCACGGCCCGGGTGGATTCGTCACGGACGACGCCCCCGACGCGGGCCGGCCGACCATCAGTGAGCTCTACCACGGGCACCGCCTCGCGATGGTGCGTCTCGCCATCCTGCTGGTGGACGACCTGGCGAGCGCCGAGGACGTCGTGCAGGACGCGTTCACCGCGCTCTACCGACGTCACGGCGAGCGGATCGAGGAGATCGACAACGCCCTCGCCTATCTGCGGACCGCCGTCGTCAACGCCTCGCGCTCCTTGCTGCGCCGCCGTCGCACCGCGCGCGGCTACACCCCTCCCCACGAACCGCACGCGCCTTCCGCCGAGGAACGCGTGGTTCTCGACGAGGAGCACCGCGAAGTGACCGCCGCGCTCGGCCAGTTGACGGCTCGGCGGCGCGAAGTGCTCGTCCTGCGGTACTGGAGCGATCTCACGGAGGCGGAGATCGCGGCCACCCTCGGCATCAGCAGGGGCTCGGTGAAGTCCCTCGCGAGCCGGGGCATCGACGCGCTGGAGAAGATCCTGGAGGCACGGACATGAGCGGCCGCTGGAGCGAACCCGAGCACGCGGGGCGCCCGGTCGAGCGGCGGCTGCGCGCCGCGCTCGCCGCCCGCGCGGAGAACATCACCGGCGCCGATCTGCGTCCCGCGCGGCCGCCGGGCCGGCAGTCGCGCCGTACGCGGCCGGCCCGGCTGTGGCCGCGCCGTCTCGCGCTGCCGCTCGCGGGGCTCGCCACGGCCGCCGCCGTGGCTGTGGGCCATGCCGTGTTCACCCCCGGCCCCGAGGAGCGGCGCCCGTTGCCCGCGCATTCGCCGGGCCCGGTCGAGCCCCCGCCCACGCGCGGGCCCTCGGTGGCGCCCAGCCCCAAGCCGTCACCGCCGCCCAGCAGCGCCCCGTCCCCGGAGCCGCCGTCAGTGGACCGCTCGCCGTCCTCGCCGTCTACGCCCCGGGGGCCCGGCGCCCTGCTCCCGTCACCGCCGGCGACAGCGGAGAAACAGGGCCACTCGCGCGGCCCCGTACCCCAGCGGGTCACGCCGCCGCCACGGGCCCCGGCGCCCTGAGGGGCCGCCGCCGACGCCCCCCACCGCCCTTGTCATCGGGTGCGGCTCGGAGGGGCGCGACCGGCGTGACGCGGGTCGGCGTCACGCGGGCCGGCATCACGCGGGCTGGCGTCAGACGTCACCCGGGCATCGGACGTCACCCGGGCATCGGACGTCGGCGGGCGTCAGACGTCACCGTTCGCGGCGGCGGGCGTCGCGGTCAGGGCGTGCCGGCGGCGCCACAGCACCAGCGGGGCCGCCCCGGCGACGGAGAGCGCGCCCGGTGCGAGGGCCGCGGCCGTGTTGATGCCGGCCTGGTCGAAGGTGTCGGGAACCGGCAGCGTCGCCCAGCGGGTGACGGGCCAGCCGATCACGAAGGCGCGGCCCACGGCCTTGTCGACCGGGACGAGCCCGTGGTTCTTGTCCTGCTGGTGATAGCGGGAGTCCGCCGAGTTCTGCCGGTGGTCGCCCATCACCCACATCTTGCCCTTGGGCACGGTCACCTTGAACTGGCCGCCCCCCTGGTCGGCGCTGCACGGCGTGTTCCCGGCATAGACGTACGGTTCGACGAGCGGCTTCCCGTTGACCGTGAGGGGTCCGGTGCCCTTGCACTCCACCGTGTCCCCGGCTACCCCGATGACCCGCTTGATCAGATCGTGTTCGTCGGCCGACGGCAGGATGCCGATGAACGACAGGGCTTTTTGGACCACGTTCTGGGGCGAAGTCGGCTCGTCCTGAAGCCAGTTGTCGGGATCGTGGAAGACGACGACCTCGCCGCGCGCGGGTTCCGATCCGAACCAGGGAGTCAGTTTGTCGACCAGCACCCGGTCGCCGGGCTGGAGCGTGTTCTGCATCGACTCCGAGGGAATGGAGAACGCCTGCACAAGGAACGTCTTGATGAGGAGCGCGAGCACGAGCGCGACGCCGATGAGGATCGGCAGTTCCTTCCAGAAGGAGCGCTGCTTGGCACGCCGCCGGGGGGTGCCCGGCTCGTCCGGCTCCTCGCCGTCGGTCCCCGTACTCCCGCCGGCGCCGACCGCTGAATTCCCCACGCTGCTCCTCCGGTCCTTGGTGGTCGAATCCCCGGACGGCTCCGATCCACGACTGCCCAACGAACGGTAGTTCCCCGGGGCCCCCGATCGACGAGGGCCCCGGGGAGTGTCCGGCGATGTTTCCCGTGGCGGGGCGATCCGGCGGGCGCGGCCCCCGGTCCTGCGCGGCCCCCGGGTCGGTCGGTGGCGCGGCGGGCCGGGGGCTCAGGAGGAGGGGACGGGGCCCTGCATGTGCTCACTGATCCACTGGATGAGACCGCCGTCGGCCATGTTCGGCACATACGTCTTGGCGTTGTGCCCGCCGCCCTGTATGACGCTGAGCTTGGTCTTCACCGGGCCCTTGGTGTACTTGGCGATGAACTCCTCGATCTTCGGCTTGGCCTGCGCGTCGGAGCCCACGGTGCCGACCTGGAAGGCGAGGTAGACGTCGGGACTCTTGGCGGCGATCAGCTTCTGGGCGAGGAGGTTGGGATTGTTGTCCGCCTTCTCCTTGTCGTGCCCGGCCCACAGGCGGGAGTCGGGCACGATGTCGGGGCCCGAGGCGATGACCGCCTTGAACTGGCCGGGCTTTTGCAGCACGCTCTTGAGGCCCGCGAAGCCGCCGGTGGAGGAGCCCATGAAGGCCCAGCCGTCGCGGGAGTTGACGGTGCGGAAATTGGCCTTGATGAGGTCGGGGACGTCCTCGGTGAGCCAGGTGCCCATCTTCGGCTGGCCCGGGATGTCACTGGCGTCCCAGTACAGGCCGCCGGTGTCCGGGTGCGGATTGAGGACCGGCATCGCGAGGATGAAGGGCAGGCTCTTGCCCTCCTTGGACCACTGGGAGACGCTGGCCTCCAGCTTGAGGTCCGTACCCATCCAGTAGTTGGTCGGGTAGCCGGCGCCGCCGGGCAGCGCGACCATCACGGGGAAGCCGCTGTTGGCGTACTTCGGGTCCTTGTACTCCGGCGGGACCCAGACCCACACCTTGCCCGTGAAGCCGGACTTCTTGCCCTCCAGGGTCGTCACGGCGATCTTGGTGCCGTTCTCGGGCACCGTGCCGGCCACCGTGAACTTGGCCTCGGGCCCGGTCGGCATGAGCACCTTGGAGTTGGCCTTGCCTCCACCGCCACCCGGCTTGTCACCACCGGCCCCGCCGTCCTGACCAAAACTGATCGCGTCCCCCTTGTCGGAGAACACGTCGAAATAGTTCAGGACGGGCCACGCGATCAGACCGAGCGCGGTGACGGCGACCACGCCGAGTATCCAGCGCTTGGCGCGACGGGCCCGGCGGTGGCCCCGAGACTGATAGGCCCCTTGGCGGGGGTGGGTCATTGCGATCGCTCCGGGTGGTTCTGTGGCCCAAGGGCATTGCCTGTTCGTTCCATCAGGGCTGATGGGCACGGAGGGCCAAAGGGTTCCGGATTCGTCATACAAATCTTGTGCAAGTGTTCGATCCGACGAGGACGGCCCGGTGGCCCGGTTCCTGAGGGATCTCCTACCCGGACAGCGGGCACCCTGCGGCTCGCGCGGCCGTGGCAACTGTCACAGCGCACCGCCGCCGGGCGGGGGAACCCTGATCCGCTGCGGAAGGCAGCCCATCCTCCGGCGTGGGAGGTGTCACGGCGCATAGCCGCCGGACGGCGGGACCCTCGATCGGGCGCGGCGCCGAAGGGCAGCGCGTCCTCCCGCGTGGCGGGTCTCACGGGCGCATCGCCGCTGGACGGCGGGACCCTCGATCGGGCGCGGCGCCCCAGGGCAGCCCGTCCTCGCGCGTGGCGGGTGTCACGGCGCACCGCCGCTGGGCGGCGGGGACCCTCGATTGGGCGCGGCGCCGGAGGGCAGCGCGCCCCCCGCGTGGGAGGTGTCACAGCGCACCGCCGCCGGGCGGCGGGGACCCTCGATTGGGCGCGGCGCCGAAGGGCGGCCCGTCCTCGCGTGTGGCGAGTCTCACGGGCGCATCGCCGCCGGGCGGCGGGACCCTCGATCGGGCGCGGCGCCGAAGGGGAGCGCGTCCGCCCGCGTGGCGGGTGTCACGGCGCATCGCCGCCGGGGGGCGGGACTTTCGATCGGGCGCGGCGCCCCAGGGCAGCCCGTCCGCCCGCGTGGCGGCTGTCACAGCGCACCGCCGCCGGGCGGCGGGACCCTCGATCCGGTGCGTGGCCGAAGCACGGACCGTCCCCCCTCGGCGCTTCGCCCGCCCACGCCGCGAGGTCCCACCCGACCGGGTCCCCGGCGTCGTCCGCGCGCGCCGCCGCACCCGGCGAACTGGAATGCGCCAATCGCGCGCGGCCCGGGCCGGTCGTCCGCGAAGCGGGAATCGCGGCACCTCGCGGCGCCAGGCTCACACCCCAACTCGGCGTCTGGGTGGGCGAGTTGGCGCCGCCCCGCGTCCGGCCTGCACGGGGCCGCACGGTGCGGGCCACCCCGGCCGGCCGGCCCGTGCGCGGACACGCCTCGGCAATGCCGGGCTCGGCCCGGGGCGCGGCGGATGCTTGTTTCCGCTCGCTCGATGGGAGCCATTGACAACAACGAGCGTCAGTACTGCACTGGCGGGTGCCCTCCGGCAGGCTCGTGCCGGCGGGATCGGCACCTTCCCCTGCCCTCCTCACGCATGGCGCCCGGGCTCCGCCGGCCGGGCCAGGAAGGAATCTGTCGTGCCGTCACTTCCCACCCGCCGCAGGAGAATCGCGGCCCTGCTCGCCGCGGCCCTCGCCGTCCCGCTGAGCGCGGCCGGGGCGTACGCCTCGACGGCGCCGGCGCCCTCCGCGCCCCGTGGCGCACCCCTGGCCGCCGCCCCGCCCATGGGCTGGAACAACTGGGCCCATTACATGTGCGACATCAGCGAAGCGACCGTCGTGCGCAACGCCGACGCCCTGGTCTCCTCGGGCCTCGCCGCCAAGGGCTACACCACCGTGACGGTGGACGACTGCTGGATGGCCAAGAGCCGCGACGCCGCGGGCGACCTCGTCGCCGACCCGGAACGCTTCCCGCACGGCATGGCCTGGCTCGGCTCCTACCTGCACTCGCGCGGCCTGAAGTTCGGCATCTACGAGGACGCCGGCTCCGCCACCTGCGAGGGCTACCCCGGCAGCGGCCGCCCCCAGGGAGGCGGCGGCGACCACTTCGCCGAGGACACCGCCACCTTCGCCTCCTGGGGCGTGGACTACCTCAAGCTCGACGGCTGCAACATGTACGTGGCTCCGGGCCAGACCAAGGAGGAGGCCTACCGCCAGGCGTACGACAGCGAGGCCGCCGCCATCGCGGACTCCGGGCGTGACATCGTCTTCTCCGAATCGGCGCCCGCCTACTTCCAGCCGAACGGCGAATGGGGCAGCCCCGACTGGTTCTCCGTGCTCTCCTGGGTCGGCAAGGACGGCCAGCTCTGGCGCGAGGGCACCGACATCGCCGTCTACAATTCCGCCCATCCCGGCACCAGCCGCTGGGCGAGCGTGCTGCACAACTACGGCTACAACCGCTGGATCGGCCGCTACGCCGGGCCGGGCAACTGGAACGACCCCGACTTCCTGCTCGCCGGCGATCCCGGTCTGAGCGCCGACGAATCGCGCAGCCAGGTGGCGCTCTGGGCGATGATGGCCGCCCCGCTGATCCTCTCCTCCGACGTGGCCTCCCTCACCCCGGCCGGGCTCTCGGCCCTCGGCAACAGGGCCCTCATCGCCATCGACCAGGACAGCCTCGGGCGGCAGGCGGGAATGGTGTCCACCGACGGCACGACCGACGTGCTGGCGCGCCCGCTCGCGGGCGGCGACCGGGCCGTGGCCGTGCTCAACCGCTCCTCGTCGGCGCGGACCGTGTCCACCCCCCTCGCCTCGGTCGGCCTGCCCGGCTGCCGGGTGAGCGCCAAGGACCTGTGGAGCGGCGCCCGTTCGACCACCTCGTCCGCGCTGAGCGCGACCATTCCCGCGCACGGCACCGCGATCTGGCGGCTCACCCCGGGCAGCGGCTGCGCCGCCGTACCCACCGGGCAGCTCACCGGCAACGGCGCCAACTGCGCGGCCGTGGCGACAGGCGGCACCGCCAACGGCACCCCGGTGATCCTCTCCACCTGCTCGGGCGGCGCCGACCAGCGCTGGACCCTGGCCCACGACTCGACCGTGCGGGCCCTCGGCAAGTGCCTGACGGCGAGCGGCGGCGCGGGCGGCGCGGCCATTGTGTCGGACTGCGCGGGCGGCGCGGCCCAGCGCTGGACGGCCGACCCGGACGGCGCGCTGGTCAACGCGGGATCGGGGCTCTGCCTCGATGTGTACGGAGGAGGCACGGCTCCGGGCACCAAACTGGACACCTGGGCGTGCGGGGCGCGGCAGGCCAACCAGACCTGGGCCCTGCCCGTGTGAGAGCCGTGTCAGGCGAGGGGGCCGGGCTTCTGCCGGACGCTGACCGCGTCGACACGCAGGGTGACCGCGGCCGTGTCCTCGGCGCTCAGCGACAGGAGCGTCGCCCGGTCGGCGGCCACGGTCACCTCCACGTGGAACGCCACGAGGCAGAGGTCGCCCGCGGTCTCCTCGTCCTCAAGCGCGAAGAGCAGATCGCGGAAGTAGCGGGTGCCCTCGGCGCTCTCCCGGAAGCCGAGGTGGGGTGCTCCCTCCTGTTCGCCCAGGCCGAGGAAGACCTGGGCGAGCGCGGCGTCCGTACGCTCCCAGAAGGCGGGGTTGGCGAACGGCTCGACCAGGGCCTGACGCACGGCCTGCTTCAGCGTGAGCACCATGACCTGGACCGGCGCGGTCTCCTGGAGGCCGAAGCCCGGGATGATTTTGACGAGGGTGCTGTCGGGCAGGGCTCGGGCGGCCGCGCGCACGGCGGCGAAGTCGAAGTCGCCGCCCGCGGGGGCGATCGTCTCCTGGAGCGCGGCCTCGGCGGCCCGCAGCCGGTCGAGCGCGTCCGGGCCGACTTCGGCGACCGTCCGGAAGACGGCCCTCGCGCTGGTGCTCCGGTCAACCATGGCTGCTCCCCTGGAGGCTGGACGTGATCAATTGCCGACGCGCAGTATGCCCAAGCGGCCGGGAAGCGGCGGACCGGTCTCACATTCCGTGCGCCATCCGCCTCGCGGGAGGGGGCGCACGGGGGTCGCGTAACCGTAAGTAATCAAGCCTGCGCCTCTGACCTGCGAAGAACACGGAAAGTGACGCCCGTCACGTCCGGTGATTTTTTCGGCATGTTCCCCGCACGGCCGGGCAGGGGCGCAGGTGGCCCTGTCCCAGCACCGCATCGGAGGATCCGAACCATGCCCGAGCTCTACATCGACGGCCAGTGGAGAGCCGCCGTCGACGGGCGGACCCGTGAGATCCGGTGTCCGGCCGACAACGCCCTGGTCGCCACGGTCGACGAGGCCGGCCCCAAGGACACCGAGCACGCCATCGCCGCGGCCCGAGCCGCCTTCGACCACGGACCGTGGCCGAGGACGGCCCCGGCCGAGCGCGGTGCGCTGCTCCTGCGCGTGGCCGACCTGCTGGTGCGCGACAAGGAGATCCTGGCACGCGCCGAATCCCTCGACACCGGCAAGCGCGTCGTCGAGTCCCGTTACGACATGGACGACATCGCGGGGTGCTTCCGCTACTTCGCCACGCTCGTCACCTCCGAGGGCGCGGGCCGTGTCGTCGACACCGGCAACCCGGTCGTCGACAGCCGCGTCGTGCGGGAGCCGGTCGGGGTCTGCGGGCTCATCACGCCGTGGAACTACCCGCTGCTCCAGACCGCCTGGAAGGTGGCCCCGGCGATCGGCGCCGGCAACACCTTCGTCCTCAAGCCCAGCGAGCTGACCCCGCACACGGCCATCCACCTCATGAAGCTCCTGGCCGAGGCGGGCCTCCCGGCGGGCGTGGCCAACCTGGTGCTCGGCGCGGGCGCCGAAGCCGGCGCGCCGCTGGCCGAGCACCCCGACGTGGACCTCGTCTCCTTCACCGGCGGCCTGGTGACCGGCCGTCGCATCATGGCGGCCGCGGCGCCCACCGTGAAGAAGACCGCGCTCGAACTCGGCGGCAAGAACCCCAACGTCGTCTTCGCCGACGTCGCGGCGAGCGAGGCGAGCTTCGACGCCGCCGTGGACAACGCGCTCACCGCGGTGTTCCTGCACTCCGGTCAGGTCTGCTCGGCCGGCACCCGGCTCCTGGTCGAGGACGCGCTGCACGACCGCTTCGTGGACGAACTCGTGCGCCGCGCGGGCCGCATCCGCCTCGGGGGCCCCTTCGACGAACGGGCCGAGACGGGACCGCTGATCTCCGCCCCCCACCGCGACAAGGTCGAGGCGTACGTCGCCGCCGGCATCGCCGAGGGCGCCGTGCTGCGCTGCGGCGGCGAGCGCCCCAACTCCCCTGATCTGGAGGCTGGTTACTACTACCCGCCGACCATTTTGGACGAGTGCCGCAGCGACATGAGCGTCGTACGCGACGAGTCCTTCGGGCCGGTCCTGACCGTCGAGCGCTTCACGTCCGAGGACGAGGCCGTGCGCCTGGCCAACGACACGGTCTACGGCCTGGCCGGCGCGGTGTGGAGCACCGACGAGGCGAAGGCGCACCGCGTCGCGGCGGGGCTGCGGCTCGGCACCGTATGGATCAACGACTTCCACCCCTACGTCCCCCAGGCCGAATGGGGCGGTTACAAGCAGTCCGGGACGGGACGCGAACTCGGTCCCGCGGGCCTGGCCGAGTACCAGGAGACCAAGCACATCTGGCGCAACACGGCCCCCGCGCCCCAGGGGTGGTTCGAGAGCTGAGCCGCTGAACCCGGCCGGCCGTCCACGCGGACGGCCGGCCACCGCATCCGTGCCCCTCCTGCATCCCTGCCTACTTGGAGCCTGGTCATGAGCATGACGAAGGATGACGACGATCTCCGGGAGTTCGGTTACAGACCCGAACTCAAACGCACGCTCGGCAACTTCCACACCTTCGCCGCCGGCATCAGCTACATCTCGATCCTCACCGGCACCTTCCAGCTGTTCTACTTCGGCTTCGGCTTCGGCGGCCCCGCCTACTGGTGGTCCTGGCCCCTGGTCTTCGTCGGCCAGCTGATGGTCGCCCTGTGCTTCGCGGAACTCGCCGCCAAGTACCCGGTGGCCGGCTCGGTCTACAACTGGGCCAAGAAGCTCGGCGGCCCGCACGTCGGCTGGCTGGCCGGCTGGATGATGCTGATCGCCTCCATCGTCTCCATCGCGGCGGTCGCGCTCGCCTACCAGGCGACCCTGCCGCAGATCTCCAAGGTCTTCCAGATCGTCGGCGACGGCACCGGCACCTATGACGTGGCCACCAACGCCGTCATCCTCGCCGCCGTCCTGATCCTCTTCACCACCCTGGTGAACGCCTTCGGCGTCAAGCTGATGGCCCGCATCAACACCGCCGGTGTCTTCCTCGAACTCGTCGCCACCGTCGTCCTGATCGTCCTGTTCGCCGTCCACGTCGTACGCGGCCCCTCCGTCGTCCTCGACACCCACGGCCACGGCGGCAGTGGCAGCTTCGGCTACATGGGGGCCTTCCTCACCGCGGCGCTTGCCTCCGCCTATGTGATGTACGGCTTCGACACGGCCGCCTCACTCGGCGAGGAGTCCGTCGACCCCTCCCGCAACGCGCCCCGTGCCATCCTGCGCGCCCTGCTCGCCTCGTTCGTGCTGGGGGGCCTGATCCTGATCCTCGCCCTGATGAGCGTCAGCAGCCTCGACGGCAAGGGCATCACCAGCGACGGCCTCCAGTACGTGGTGCTCGACGTGCTCGGCGACACCGGCGGAAAGCTCATGCTCTGGTGCGTCCTGATCGCGGTCACCGTCTGCGCGCTCGCCGTGCACACCGCCGCCATCCGCCTCGCCTTCGCGATGTCGCGGGACAACAACCTGCCCGCCGCGTCCCTGATGGCCAAGGTCAGCCCGCGCTTCCAGACGCCCGTGCTGCCCGCTGTCGTGATCGGCGTACTGGCCCTGGTGATCCTGCTCGTGAACATCCGTCAGCCGCAGATCTTCTCGGTCGTCACCAGCATCGGCATCATCATGATCTACGTGGCCTACCTCCTGGTCACCCTGCCGATGCTGATCGCCCGCCTGCGCGGCAAGTGGACCCCGGCCGGCGACGGCAAGTTCTCGCTCGGCCGCTGGGGCCTGCCGGTGAACATCCTCGGCGTGCTGTGGGGCGGCGCGATGACCCTCAACCTGGCCTGGCCCCGCGCCGAGGTCTACAACGCCACCGCGCCCTACCACTGGTACCTGCGCTGGGGCGCCTTCCTCTTCGTCGGAGCCGTCCTGCTCGGCGGCTTCGCCTACTACTGGTTCGTCCAGCGCCACAAGACCGGCGTCCTCGCGAGCCACGCCGCATCGGAAAACGAAAGTGAGTCGCAGCCCCATGCCGACACAGCCCACACAGCGCACTGAATCCCCCACCCCCACCGAGGAGTTCGACTACGTCGTGGTCGGCGGCGGCACGGCGGGCAACGTGGTCGCGGCCCGGCTCAGCGAGGACCCCTCGGTGACGGTGTGCGTCCTTGAGGCCGGCCCCTCGGACGTCGGTGACGACAACGTCCTGAAGCTGGACCGCTGGATGGGCCTGCTCGAATCCGGCTACGACTGGGACTACCCCGTCGAACCGCAGACCCACGGCAACAGCTTCATGCGCCACGCCCGCGCCAAGGTCCTCGGCGGTTGCTCATCGCACAACTCCTGCATCGCCTTCTGGGCCCCGGCCGAAGACCTCAACGCCTGGGAGGCGGCGGGCTGTTCGGGCTGGGGAGCGGCCGACATCTTCCCGCTCTACCAGCGCCTGGAGACCAACGACGCCCCCGGCGACCACCACGGGCGCAGCGGGCCGGTGAAGATACGCGACGTCAAGTCCTCGGACCCGTGCGGCGCCGCACTCCTTGAGGCATGTGCCCAACAGGGCATCCCCACTACGCGGTTCAACGACGGCAAGACCGTGGTGCGGGGCGCCAACTGGTTCCAGATCAACTCCGACGAGAACAACATCCGTCAGTCCTCCTCGGTGGCCTACCTCCACCCCGTGATGGACAAGCGGCCCAACCTCGTCGTACGCACCGGGGTCCGCGCCAAGAAGCTCCTCATCGACGCGGACCGCCGCTGCACGGGCGCCGAGTACCTGGACCCCGACCTCATCCACACCCGCACGGTCACCGCCCGCCGCGAGGTCATCGTGTCCTGCGGCTCGATCGACACCCCCAAGCTGCTCATGCTGTCCGGCATCGGACCGGCGGCCCATCTGCGCGAGGTGGGCGTGGACGTCCTGGTGGACGCGCCCGGCGTGGGGGAGAACCTTCAGGACCACCCCGAGGGCGTCATCATGTGGGAGGCCAAGCAGCCCATGACGACGGCCTCCACCCAGTGGTGGGAGATCGGCATCTTCGCCGACACCGAACCGGGCCTGGAACGACCGGACTTGATGTTCCACTACGGCCAGGTGCCGTTCGACATGAACACCGCCCGTTACGGCTACCCGACCACCGAGAACGCGTTCTGCCTCACCCCCAACGTGACGCAGGCCAAGTCGCGCGGCACGGTGCGCCTGCGCACCCGCGACTACCGCGACAAGCCCATGGTCGACCCGCGCTACTTCACGCACGAGCACGACGAGCGCGTCATGACGTACGGCCTGAAGCTGGCCCGCCGGATCGCGGCCCAGCCCGCCCTGAGCGGCTGGGCGGGCGCCGAGCTCGCCCCGGGCCCCGACGTCCGCACCGACGACGAACTCCTCGACTACATCCGCAAGACCCACAACACCGTCTACCACCCCGCTTGCACGGTGAAGATGGGCGCCGACGACGACGCGATGGCGCCGGTCGACGCGCGCCTTCGGGTCAAGGGCATCGAGGGCTTGCGGGTGTGCGACGGCTCGGTCATGCCGGACCTCGTCACCGTCAACCCGTGCATCACCACGATGGCGATCGGCGAGAAGTGCGCCGACCTGCTGAAGGCCGACGCGCGCTGACCCACCCCGGCCCGCCCCGGGCCCCTCGCGGGGGGCCGGGGCCAGTGGGCTAGGGGGTGTCTGGTGGATCAGGGTCGGTCAGGGCGCGGCGTCTGGTGCGGTGCATCGCAAGGCGCCGGAGCGTCTCGATAGCGGAGCTA
>NZ_JBIAGO010000036.1:0-29907 GCF_042869775.1 Streptomyces sp. NPDC006711 | reverse complement strand
GATAGCGGAGCTATCGGGGCGATTCGGCAACGCCGCGAGGTGCCGTGCCAGACGCCGCGCCCCCGGCCATGGTCCACCAGACACCCCCTAGGCGCTACCCGGTGGCGCGCACGGCCGACACCGCCTTGCGCGCCGCCACCAGGACCGGGTCCCACACCGAGGAGAACGGCGGGGCGTACCCGAGGTCGAGCGCGGTCATCTGCTCCACCGTCATGCGGGCGGTCAGGGCGACGGCCGCGATGTCGATCCGCTTCGCCGCCCCGGCGCCGCCCACGATCTGCGTGCCGAGCAGCCGTCCGGTGCGCAGCTCGGCCAGCATCTTCACCGTCATCAAGGTCGCGCCCGGGTAGTAGCCCGCGACATTGGTGGACTCGATGCTCGCCGTGACGAACCGCAGTCCCTCCTCGCGGGCCTGGGCCTCGGTGAGCCCGGTGCGGGCGATCTCCGTGTCGCAGACCTTGGTGACGGCCGTGCCCACCACGCCCGGGAACGTGCCGTAGCCGCCGCCCACGTTGGAGCCGATGACCTGGCCCTGCTTGTTGGCGTGCGTGCCGAGCGCGATGTGACGGTGGCGGCCCGAGACCAGGTCGAGCACTTCCACGCAGTCGCCGCCCGCCCAGATGTTCTCGTGCCCGCGCACCCGCATCGCGGCGTCGGTGCGCAGGGCGCCCGAAGGGCCGAGCGGCAGACCGGCCGCGCGCGCGAGTTCCGTACGCGGAGCGACACCCAGGCCGAGCACCACCACGTCCGCCGGGTAGGTGGCCGACGCCGTCGCCACCGCGCGCACCCGGCCCGACTCATGGGTCAGCACCTCGGTGACCTCGGCGCCCGTCACCACCCGGATCCCGGAGCGCTCCATCGCCTCGGTCACCAGACGCCCCAGGTCCGGGTCGAGCGAGTTCATGGGCTGCTCCCCGCGCGTCACGAGCGTGACCTCGAAACCGCGCCCGAGCAGCGCCTCGGCCATCTCCACGCCGATGTAGCCGCCGCCCACCACCACCGCGCGCCGCTCCCCGCCCGCCGCCGCCAGGCTCTCCAGGAGCGCCCGCCCGTCGTCGATGGTCTGCGCCCCGTGCACGCCGGGAGCGTCGATGCCGGGCAGGTCCGGCCGGAGCGGACGCGCGCCGGTCGCGATGACGAGCTTGTCGTACGCGGTCCACTCCTCGGCGCCCGAGGCGAGATCGCGGGCCCTGACCCGGCGCCCGTCCACGTCGAGCTCGGTCACCTCCGTGCCCATCCGCAGATCGATCCCGCGCTCGCGGTGCTCCTTCGGCGTGCGGGCGATCAGGTCCTCGTGGCGCGGCACCGCGCCCCTCACCCAGTACGGGATCCCGCACGCGGAGTACGACGTGAAGCCCGAGCGCTCGAAGGCGACGATCTCCAGTTCGTCGGATGTCCTCAGCCTGCGGGCCTGCGAGGCCGCGGACATGCCCGCCGCGTCACCGCCGATGACCACCAGTCGCTCCGCCGCCATGGGTGCTGCCTCCGCTCGTGAGGGTCCGCTTGTCCTGATCACGATACGTATCGCGGGGGCGAGGCATTCCCGGCCGCTCGGGAGCCGGTCGGGTGTTGGCCGACGGCCGTGCCCAACTGGCCTCAGAAACAGGTGAGTTGATCGACGCTCGGGCACGCGCCGGGGCTCGTTCCGGCCGGTGGGCGCCAGAATGAGACAGTGGAGGCATGGACAACGCCCCCGACCGCACCCCGCACGTCGTCGTCGTCGGCGGCGGCATCTCCGGCCTCGCCGCCGCCCACCGGCTGCTCGCCGCCGGCGTCCGGGTGACCGTGCTCGAAGGCAGCGCGGTGCTCGGCGGCAAGTTGCTGTCCGGTGAGATCGAGGGCGCGCCCGTCGACCTGGGGGCCGAGTCGATGCTGGCCCGGCGCCCCGAGGGCCTGGAGCTCGCCCGCGCGGTCGGGCTCGGCGACCGGATCCAGGCACCCGCCGCGGCGAACGCCGCCCTGTGGACCCGGGGTGCCCTGCGGCCGATGCCCAAAGGACATGTCATGGGCGTACCCGCGCGGCCCGACACCCTGCACGACGTCCTGTCCGCCGAGGGCCTGGCCCGCGTGGCGCGCGACCGCGACCTGCCGGCCACCGAGGTCGGCGAGGACATCGGCGTCGGCGAGTTCGTCGCCCGGCGGGTCGGCCGCGAGGTCGTCGACCGGCTGGTGGAGCCGCTGCTCGGTGGTGTGTACGCGGGCGACGCCTACCGGATCTCGATGCGGGCCGCCGTGCCCCAGCTCTTCGAGGCGGCCCGCACCCACGGCTCGCTCCTCGACGGCGTGCGGGACATCCAGGCGAAGGCCGCCGCCCAGCAGCGCGGCGGCCCGGTCTTCGCGGGCCTGGACGGCGGCATGGGCACCCTGCCGCTCGCGGTCGCCGACGCCGTACGCGCCCAGGGCGGCGAGATCCGCACCGAGACCCCGGTGCTCGGCCTGACCAGGACCGCCGACGGCTGGCGCGTCCGTACCGACAGCGGGCTCATCGACGCCGACGGCGTGATCCTCTCCATCCCCGCCTGGTCCGCCGCGACCCTGCTCGCCGACGCGTCGCGGGCCGCGGCCGCCGAACTCGCCGAGGTCGAGTACGCCTCGATGGCCCTGGTCACCCTCGCCTTCCGGCGCGCGGACCTCGCGGGCCTCGAAGAGCGCTCCGGGTTCCTCGTGCCGCCGGTGGACGGGCGCACCATCAAGGCCTCCACCTTCTCCACGCACAAGTGGAGTTGGGTCAAGGAGCGCGGCCAGGACCTGTTCGTGCTGCGGACCTCGATCGGACGCTACGGCGACGAACGCCACCTGGACTGGGACGACGCCGACCTCGTGGACGTCTCGCTCGGTGACCTCGGCGACGCCGTGGGCCTCGCCGCGAAGCCCGTCGCCACCACCGTCAACCGCTGGATCGGCGGCCTTCCGCAGTACCCGGTGGGCCATCTGGCCAAGGTCGCGCGCATCCGCGCGGCCGTCGCCGAGCTGCCAGGACTGCGGGTGTGCGGCGCCGTCTACGACGGCGTGGGCATTCCCGCGTGCGTCGCGAGCGCCCGGCGCGCGGCGGACGAGATCATCGCCACGTCGACCCCGGCGCGGAACACCCAGTGGGACGCGGGACAATAGCCACATGAGTGCTGCTCCGGAAAAGATTCCCAACGCGGGGAAGAAGGCGAAGGACCTCAACGAGGTCATCCGCTACACCCTGTGGTCTGTCTTCAAGCTGCGCGACGTCCTGCCCGAAGACCGCGCCGGCTACGCCGACGAGGTCCAGGAGCTGTTCGACCAGCTCGCCGCCAAGGACGTCACCGTCCGAGGCACCTACGACCTGTCGGGTCTGCGCGCGGACGCCGACATCATGATCTGGTGGCACGCGGAGACCTCCGACGAGCTCCAGGGCGCCTACAACCTGTTCCGCCGCACCAAGCTGGGCCGCGCGCTCGAACCGGTGTGGTCGAACATGGCGCTGCACCGGCCCGCGGAGTTCAACAAGGCGCACATCCCGGCGTTCCTCGCCGACGAGCACGCCCGCGACTACGTCTCGGTGTACCCGTTCGTGCGCTCCTACGACTGGTACCTGCTGCCGGACGAGGACCGCCGCCGCATGCTCGCCGACCACGGCAAGATGGCCCGTGGCTACCCCGATGTGCGGGCCAACACGGTCGCCTCGTTCTCGCTCGGCGACTACGAGTGGCTGCTCGCCTTCGAGGCCGACGAGCTGCACCGCATCGTCGACCTGATGCGTCACCTGCGTGCCTCCGAGGCCCGTATGCACGTCCGCGAGGAAGTCCCGTTCTACACGGGACGCCGCAAGAGCGTCGCCGACCTCGTCGCGGGCCTCGCCTAGCAAGACCAGGTGAGAGGGGGCCCGCGCCACACGAGCGGACCCCCTCTCACCCCTGACCCGGAAGATCAGAGAGCGTACGGCACATGCCGCGGCCTGCCGGCCGCCCGCTCGTCCAGCGACACCGGGTTCGGCTCCGGGTGCGGCGCGCACGCAGCGCGCCGCACCGGCGTCCGACCGTTCAGCAAGTAGTCCTCCAGGTAGCCGTTCACGCAGGCGTTCGCGCCACCCGCCAGACCGTGCGTGCCGGCCTTCTTCTCCGTGATGAGCACCGAGCCGGGCAGCCGCCGCTGGAGCTCCAGGGCCCCCGGGTACGGCGTCGCCGCGTCCCGCTCGGCCGCCAGGATCAGCGTCGGCGGCAGCGCCCCCTTCGCGGCCCGCACGTCCACCGGCCGCTGCTGGGGGACCGGCCAGTAGGCGCACGGCAGGTTCATCCACACGTTGTCCCACGTCTCGAACGGCGCGACCCTCGCGAGCGCGGTGTTGTCGCGGTCCCAGGTCGCGAAGTCCCTCGGCCACGCCGCGTCGTTGCACTCCACGGCCGTGTAGACGGCGTTGCCGTTCTCGTCATCGCGCGCCGACTGAGGCCGTGGCGAGGCCTGTTGGACCAGCGGCTTCGGATTGCCCTTGAGGTACTGCGACAGGGCGGTGGCCCGGCTCGCCCAGTAGTCGTCGTAGTAACCGGCCTTGAGGAACGAGGCCTGCAACTGGGCGGGCCCCACCGTGCCGCCCGCCGGTTCCCGGGTCACCCGGTCCCGCACCTTCTCGTAGCTCTCCAGGACGTCGTCGGCGCTCGTGCCCAGGTGGTAGACGTCGTCGTGTTTGGCGACCCAGACGCGGAAGTCCTCCCAGCGCCGCTCGAAGGCCAGCGACTGTTCGAGGTTGCTGCGGTACCAGATCTGGTCCGGGTCGGGATCGACCGCAGAGTCGAAGACCATCCGGCGGATGTGGGAGGGGAAGAGCGTCGCGTACACCGCCCCGAAGTAGGTGCCGTACGAGGCGCCCATGAACGTCAGTTTCCGCTCGCCGAGCGCGGCCCGCAGCACGTCCAGGTCACGGGCGTTGTTGATGCTGGTGTAGAAGCGCAGCGCGTCCTTGGCGTTGCGCGCACAGCCCTCGGCGTACGCCTTGGCCTGCGCGATCCGTTCCCGCTTGAACGACGCGGAGGGGTCGGGGGGCGACTGGGTGGGGGCCTTGGCGAACTCGGCCGGGTCCTGGCAGGACAGGGGCGCCGAACGGGCCACGCCGCGCGGGGAGTAGCCGACGAGGTCGTACGCGCCGGCGAGCCGCTTCCACTCGGGCATGCCCGCCACCATGGGGAAGAACATGCTGGACGCGCCGGGTCCGCCCGGGTTGTAGACGAGCGCGCCCTGGCGCTCGGCGGGTTTGCCTGTGGCCTTGGACCTGCTGACCGTCAGGGCGATCTGAGGGCCCGTCGGACGCGCGTAGTCGAGCGGGACGTCGACGGTGGCGCACTGGATGCTCGGGGGCAGCGACTCCGCCTCGGGGCAGCGGCCGAAGGAGACCGGGGCGGCGGCCGCGCGCTGAGCCGCCGCCTCGACGCCCCGCGCCTCGGCGGTCGCCGGGCCGGCGCTGCCCGCGGGGGCGGCGATGAGGGCGGAAAGGACGAGGGAACCCAGGGTTCCGTACAGCGCTACAGCTCTCATCGCCGGTACATCCCTTTCGTGCTGCCGTACTACGGACGTACATACAGATCAAAAGGGGATACTGCGGACGAGTGGAAGTAAAGCAGCAGGGCCGCGCCGGACGCGGTCATTGACTCCGATGCGTGAAGCGGCCGCTCGACAGGGCGCTGCGCAGCTGGGGATCGTCCACCGCCCTCAGGCCGCGCACGGCGAGCGCGGTGAGGGGATCACCCGCCGGGTCGAGACCGCCGAGCAGCCGCTGGCCGTCGGGCGATGCCCAGCGGGTGTAGGGGTGGACCTCCAGGCGGGCGATGGCCAGACAGCCCAGCGTGAGGACCAGGGGGAGCGCGAACCACGCGGCGATCTCGGCCCGCCCGGTGTCCCCTTCACCCGGCGTGAGCAGCGCGGCCAGGGCCAGCGCCGCGATGAGCAACGCCGCGCCGCGCACCGCCCGCACCGAGGAGCTGACCCCCGACCGCACGGCGTCGGGTACGGCGAGGCCCGCGCCGGCCAGCCGGTCGGCGAGCGCGCGCACCGCGTCGGCCGCCGCCGTGCCCGACCGGATGGCCGCGATCCGCTCCTGGCCGCCGGGCCCGATCGCGGTCAGCACGGAGCGCTCCAGGTCGTCGCGGCCCTCGGGATCGACGACGGTGGCCCAGCCGGTGTGCGCGAGCAGCAGTCTGCGGGCGCGGTGCATGGAGACGAGGGTGAGATCGGCGACCCGGTAGGGACCGCCCGCCAGGAACGCCGCCTCGTAGCAGGACAGGCCCTGGTCCTGCTCCGGGCGCGGCTGCGGGCGCGCGGCGGCCACGGCGGCGAGGCAGAGCCGGCCACAGGACAACCCGGCCGCGACGATCGCCGGCAGAAGGAAGAGGACCCAGAACATGGCCGAGTTCTATGCGAAGTCGCCGTCCGGCCGCCACGGGTTGTCCACAATCTGGACGTCCGGTTATCGCTTCGTTACGGGGAGTGGGTACGGGAGTTGGCACCCGCGCCCATCCCGGCTCGGCGCTTTCAGGCGGCCCGGGTCAACGTGCGCAGCAGGCGCGCCGTACGGCCCGGCGGTCGCGCCCCGGCCCGGTCCTTGTACCAGCGCTCCAGTGCCCGGCGCGAGCCCGGATCGGCGGGCGGCGCCGTGTCCAGCAGGAACCGGGCGAAGTCCAGGGCGTCCTGGCGGTACCCGGCCCGCATCGGACGGGAGGCGGCGTACGAGGAGAACGCTTCCCGGTAGTCGTCACCGATGAGTTCCGCGAGCTCGGGCGCTACTTTGGCCACCACGTCGGCGCGCTTGGCCACGAGCGCGCGGGCCTGCACCCGCAGGCGCCGTCCGTCGAACCCGGCGGGCGCGGGGGTGCCGGCGGTGAGTGAGGAGAGCAGGGCGGTTTCGGCGAGGGCGACGCGCTCGCGCGCACGGTCGGTCTGTGACGGGTCCGGGGTGCCCGGGGCGCCCGAGGTGCCCGGGGTGTCCGGGTGGTCCGGCAGAGGGCTCCACCGGGCCGGCCCGCCCGGGGCTGGGGTCGCCGCCGTGGCCGCCTTCAACGTGGCCCGGATCGAGCCGAGTTCGCCCGCCAGCTCATCGGCGGGCGGGAACGCCTCGTCCCGCTCCAGGAGTACGCCGGGCGGCGCGACGCGCGCGGCGAGTTCGGCCAGGACGTCCAGGACCGGCCGGGTCACGGGGTGGGCGTGCGTGTCGTGCCACACCCCGTCCCGCTCGACGCCGCCCGCGACATGCACGTACGCGATCGCCTCCAGGGGCAGCGCGTCCAGGGTCTTCACGGGGTCCTCGCCCCGGTTGACGTGGTTGGTGTGGAGGTTGGCCACGTCGATGAGGAGGCCGACCCCCGTACGTTCGACGAGCTCGGCCAGGAACTGACCCTCCGTCAACTCCTCGTCCGGCCAGCCGATGAGCGCGGCTATGTTCTCCAGGGCCAGCGGCACGGGCAGCGAGTCCTGTGCGACGCGGACGTTCTCGCACAGCACGCGCAGGGCGTCCCGGGTGCGTGGAACCGGAAGGAGGTGGCCCGCCTCCAGGCGCGGCGACGCGGTCAGCTCGCCGCCCGCGCGTACGAACGCGATGTGCTCGGTCACGAGCGGGGCGCCGAGCGCGTCGGCCCGGGCCGCGAGCTCGGCCAGGCGCCGAGGGTCGGGCCGGTCGGCGCCGCCGAGGCCGAGGGAGACCCCGTGCGGCACGACGGTGACGCCGCGCTCGCGCAGCCGTACCAGCGAGTCGGGAAGGTGACCGGGGCAGATGTTCTCCGCGACCGCCTCGACCCACTCGATGCCGGCCAGGCCCTCCACCGCCTCGGCGATGTCGGGCCGCCAGCCGATGCCGATGCCCAAGTGCTTCATGGACAGGTCATGGCCCAGGGGCGGGGCGGTGAACCCTGGGCGGGCACGTTCAGAGCTCGATTTGAGGTTGGCGCCGGCCCGGCTCAGGGGGAGGTGGCCAGCGCGTCGAAGTCCACCAGGCCCGTCGCCTCCAGCATCGTCATGTGATCGAGCACGGTGTTGTTGGCGTCGGTGGCCAGGTCGCGGATGAGCGAGTTGCGGGTGTTGGCCCGGACGAGGGCGACCAGGGCGAACACCTTGCCGTGCGAGGCCCGGATCAGGTTGGCGAACTTGACCTCGTAGTCACGCCCCGAGGCCGCCGTCAACTCCCGCAGCCAGCCCTGCTGCTGGGCGGTGGGCTGGGTCGGCAGCACGATGCCGAGTTTGGACGCGACGTCTCGGGCGTGCTGGTCGAGTGCGGCGTGGCCCATCACCAGGTGGTCGCCGGCCGCCTTGATCGCGGTGCTCGGCGCGCGCTGCTGCGCCTGCTGCCCGGCCGGGCCCTCCCACAGCCCGGCCAGGCGCACCTTGTTCAGGAAGTCCCGGTCCATCGCGGACAGCGGGCCCCAGGCGGTGGGCGTGGAGGCGGAGTTGAGGTCGGCCTGCGGGGTTCCGGAGCGGTCGGCGTAGGACCAGACGGGGAAGGCGAGTGCGGCGATGGTGGTGACGAGTACCGCGATGAGGAGGCCTGTGCCGTTGAGGCGGCGCAGGGCGAAGCGACGGGGGCGGGTGGTTGCACGCGACAAGGTGCCTCCCGGGGTGGTCGGCTGGGTCCCCCCGACATACGCACGCGAGGCCCCCGGCGTTCACCCAAAGGGACCGAGGTCGCCAGCGCGGGCCGGCGTCAGCCCCGCCAGGGGCGCGGGAACTGCGCGAGGAGCGCCCACGGCCCGCAGCCGGGGTCCCTGGGGCTCCGCCCCAGACCCCGTTCGGCCTGAACGGCCTCGTCCTCAATCGCCGGACGGGCTGGGTATGTCCATGCGGGCCAGGGCCGAGTGGTCAGGGGCGCGGGGAACTGCGCGAGGAGCGCCCACGGTCCGCAGTCGAGCTCCCTGGGGCTCCGCCCCAGACCCCGTTCGCGCCTAAAGGGCGCTCGTCCTCAAACGCCGGACGGGCTGACTATGCCCATGTGGGCCAGCACAGGATGCTCAGGGGCGCGGGGAACTGCGCGCCCAGCCACCTGCGGTCGGCAGCCGGGACCCCTGGGACCCCCATGACGGGCTGGGTACGCCCATGTGGGCCAGCACGAGCCCTGCCAGGGGCGCGGGGAACTGCGCGAGGAGCGCCCACGGTCCGCAGTCGAGCTCCCTGGGGCTCCGCCCCAGACCCCGTTCGCGCCTAGAGGGCGCTCGTCCTCAAACGCCGGACGGGCTGACTATGCCCATGCGGGCCAGCACAGGATGCTCAGGGGCGCGGGGAACTGCGCGCCCAGCCACCTGCGGTCGGCAGCCGGGACCCCTGGGACCCCCCATGACGGGCTGGGTACGCCCATGTGGGCCAGCACGAGCCCTGCCAGGGGCGCGGGGAACTGCGCGAGCAACCACGCACGGCCCGCACGGAGAAGTCCACCGGTCCCTACCGGGCGGTCAGCGCAGCCGGGGCCGGGGGTCAGGGGCGGGGGAGGCGGGTGCGTAGGGCTGGGTGGTCGGATACCACCGTGCAGGAACCCGGCGCGATCTCCGTGAAGCCCGCGTCCCGGACCACCGGCAACCCGCTGCCGACCAGCGCGGACCAGACCTCCGCATCGGCGACGCGCACCGCGAGTGCGAAGCCCGCGTCACGCCAGGCCGCCCGCTCGCCCTCGCTGAGCTCCCACCACGCCAACTGCGCCCCGTGCCCCGCCTGCGCCATCGCCTTGCCCGCCGACATGCCGAGTTCGGGGTTGAGCCAGAGCACGGGCGTGAGCGGACCGGGCACATCCGGCGGGGCCGGGTCGTCCAGGTCGGTACCCGACACCTGGAGTTTGACCAGCTCCTTGGGCCAGCCGTCCAGCGGCACCGGCGGGAAGACGCGTACCTCCGCCGCCTTGCCCGTCACCGCGATCCCCGGCAGCGCCGAGGCCTTGCGCCACTCGGCGCCCCGGGCCCGGCGCACCACCTTGCGGATCCGCGCGTCCTGCCAATCCCGCATGACCCGTGCCCACTCGCCCTCGTCGGGCCCCTCGCCGAGCGACCGCTCGTCGGCGAGCATCATGAGCACCGCGCGGGCCGCCGTCTCCAGCGCGTCGGTGCGCGCCGGGGGCTCGGCCTTCTCGATGCGGACGACGAGCGGCAGCACGAACTGCGGCGCCTCGTCGCGCGGGGACAGGTCCTGAAAGGGGCCCTCGGAAGGCGTGTTCTGGGTGTTCTGGATGCTCACGCCACCAGTCTGCCAGCCGCCGAACCGGTGATTCTTGGCGGAATGAATCGTTCCGGGACAGGATGCGCCCATGAAGAGCGACCTTTTTGCCATGGAGAACATGGCGCAGCCCGCCAGCGCCGCCGGTATGACCCTGGAGAACGCCAAATCGATCAAGTACGCCGTCAACGGCGAGATGCTGGCGCGCCAGGGCGCGATGATCGCCTACCGGGGCAATCTGCAATTCGAGCGGCGCGGCCAGGGCATAGGCGGCATGCTCAAGCGGGCCGTGACCGGCGAGGGTCTGCCTCTGATGGCGGTCAGCGGCCAGGGCGAGGCCTGGTTCGCGCACGAGGCGCAGAACTGCTTCATCGTCGACATCGAGCCGGGTGACGCGCTGACGATCAACGGCCGCAACGTCCTGTGCTTCGACTCCTCGCTCGGCTACGAGATCAAGACGGTCAAGGGCTCGGGCATCGCCGGCGGAGGCCTCTTCAACAGCGTCTTCACCGGCCAGGGCCGCCTCGGCCTGATGTGTGAGGGCAACCCGCTGGTCATCCCGGTCTCCCCGCAGATGCCGGTCTACGTCGACACCGACGCGGTGGTCGGCTGGACCGCGAACCTCCAGACCTCCCTGCACCGTTCGCAGTCCATCGGCTCGATGCTGCGCGGCGGTTCCGGCGAGGCAGTCCAGCTGATGCTCCAGGGCGAGGGCTACGTCATCGTCCGGCCGAGCGAGGCGACGCCGCAGAAGGCGCAGCAGCACTGAACACCACACGCGCGCTGCGGGACGTGGGCCGCCGGTACTCCCTCGGCGGCCCCTGGGTCCTGCGCGGCGTGGACCTCGATCTGCCCGAGGGCGCCCTGGTCCGGATCGAAGGCGCCAACGGCACCGGAAAATCAACCCTGTTGAGGCTCGTCGCGGGCATCGACGCACCGACCGAGGGCCGCGTCACCGGCCGCCCGCGCACCGCCTACGTCCCCGAACGCTTCCCCGGCGCCCTGCCCTTCACGGCCGCCGGCTACCTCGCCCACCTCGGCCGCGTCCACGGCCTCGACCGCCGCACGGCGAAGGAACGGGCCGGCCGCTGGCTCGAACGGTTCGGCGCCGCACCGTACGCCACGACCCCGCTGGCGCAGCTGTCCAAGGGCACGAGCCAGAAGGTCGCCGTGGCCCAGGCGCTGCTCGCCGAGCCCGCTCTCCTCGTCCTGGACGAGGCGTGGACGGGCCTTGACACCGGCGCCCGCGCCGAGCTGGAGCGCGCGGTGCGCGAGCGCGTGGCGGCGGGCGCGACGGTCGTCCTCGTCGACCACGACCCGAGGCGGCTCGCGGACCGCGAGGACGCGCGGTACGCGCTCGAAGGCGCCAGCCTGCGCCCCGTCCCCGTGGCCCGCACCGGCCCCCGCGCTCCGGCGGCCTCCGTCCTGATCGACATCGTCGGAACCGGGCCGCTGCCACAACTCCCGTACGCGGCGCAGGAGTTGAGGTCGGGTGACGGCGCGAGCACCCTGCGCGTGCCGGCCGACCGCTCCGACGACGTACTGCGCGCCCTGCTCGCCGCGCGTCCGCCCTGGCACATCCAAGGAGTGCGCCGCACGTGAACCCGCTGGTCCCGCTCGTCCGCTACCAGAGCGCGCTGCTCATGCGCTCCCAGCGCTGGCTCGCCCCCGTCGTCCTGTACGCGGCCTTCCTCGGTGTCGGCGTCCGGGCCGGCGATCCGGTCCTCGACTCGATGGGGTACGCCGACGCCGGGCTGCTCCCGGTGGCGGCGTGGCTCGTCCGCGTCTGCGTCACCCAGGAACCCGAGGCCGCCCGGGCCTTGGCCGCCGCTGCCGCCGGCCCCGGCCGCGTCCACCTGGCCTCGCTGCTCTCCGCGACGGCGTCGGCCGCGCTGCTCGGCCTGGCGGGCACGGCGTACGTGGCCGCCGTCTGCGATTTCGCCACGGGGGATCACGCGACAGCGGTGCCGCTGGGTTCCGCGCTCGTGGCGGGGCTGCTCGCGGCCGCGGCCTGTGTGCTGACCGGCGCCGCGGTCGGCGCGCTCGGCAGCCGGCCGGTGGTGCGCGGGCGGGGCTGGTCGCTCGCGGTCACCGCGCCGGCCGCGCTGCTCGCCCTGGTCCTCACGCCGTCGCCCGCCAAGTACGCGGTGTCGGGCCTGGTCACCGGCGCGCGGACCGGCGCCGTGCACCCGGCGCTGCTGCCGTTCACCGCCGCGCTCGTGCTCGCGGGGGCGGTGGCGGCCGGGGTGTGCGCGCTCGGCTCGCGGCGCCGCTGAGCGATCCGGGCGGTGGCCCGCCTCAGCGGTGGACGGCGCCCCGGATCAGGTCGGAGACCTTCACGAAGCGGTAGCCGCGCTTGCGCAGTTCGGGCACGATGCGCTGGAGCGCCGTGTCGGTGACCGGGGCCGCGCTGCGCGTGCAGTGCATGACCACGAGCGACCCGGGCTTGACTCCCGCGAGAACCTGGTCGGCCACCGCGTCGGCGTCCTTGGCGAAGGCGTCCCCGCTCACCACGTCCCACTGGACGGCGGTCATCCGCAGCGGGGCCAGCGTGCGCAGCACCTCGTCGTTGTAGCAGCCGCCGGGGAAGCGGAAGTACGGCACGGTATTGCGGACTCCGGCCTTCTTGAACTGGGCCGTCGCCTTCTCCACGTCCTCGCGCATCCGGCCCTTGTCGACCACGGGCAGCCCGTAGCAGTCGGATTTGAACGCGTAGTGGCTGTAGGAGTGGTTGCCGACCTCGAAGTTCGGGTCCGCCCCGATCGCGCGCGCCTCGGCCGGGTACTCCTGGGCCCAGCGCCCGGTCATGAACACCGTGGCCGGCACCTTCAGGCGCCGCAGGTCGGCGATGAGCGCGGGGTTGTCGAAGTGCTCGCCCGCGGCCGCGCGCGGGCCCTGGTCGGCGGTCATGTCGGCGTCGAAGGTGAGCGCGACGACCTTCTCGCCCCCCGGGCCCTCGGGGCGCCGTTCGAAGACCGGGGTGAGGCCGCCGGGGCCGGGGGCCATGGTCGGGACGCCCACCGCCGGCGCGGCCGCGCCCGGGGGCGCCGTATTCGCGCTCCTGGGCGGGACCGAGGCGGGGTCGGTCCCGCACCCCGCGAGCGACGCGCCGAGCAGGGCAACCGCGAGCAGTTTTCGCACAGGAATAGTCACATTCGGAACGTATCCGGTCGTATAGCGCTATTTGTTGACGTCGCCCGCGCCATGCCGGAGATTCCGGCCAATGCCGCACAGGTACGGTCCCGGGCTCGCCCCCCACGCTGGGGACGGCGGGCAGTCCCCGCGCCGGGTCCCGGGGCGGGCGCGCCCCGGCCCCCATCCCCGCGCCGGACCCTGAGCCCTGCCCCAACCCCCGCAGCCACGCGACGACGCGCTCGATCCACCCGCGCGGACTAGGCTCGTTCCATAACGGAACGCGCGCCCGAACACCCCCTCGCGCGGGCGGGGCGCGTTCACGCCCCCAGGGAGGCGATGTGTCCGGATCCCGTACCGCGGCGTGCGCGACGGTCTGCGCGGCCGCCGTCGTGGCCACCCTCGCCGGCGCGGCCACCGCGCGCGCCGACGACACCGGCTCGCTCACCGCCCAGCAGATTTCCCAGCGCTCGCGCGACGCCCTGCTCGGCGCCACCTCGCTGCACATGCGGGCCACGGGCGCGTTCGGCGGCTCCCAGGGCGGCGCCCCGACCGCCTCGAACGCCCCGACCTCGTTCGATCTCACCCTGGACCGGGCGGGCAACTGCCGGGGTTCGGTGGACCTCGGCCCGCGCGGCTCGGTCCAGATCGTGAAGCGGGGCCATGACGTCTGGCTGAAACCGGACGCGGCGTTCTGGAAGAGCCAGGTGCCCGGCCGCGGCGCCGCCCTGGCCTCACTCGTCGGCAACCGCTACCTCAAGGGCACCACCGACGACCCGGTCCTGCGCGAGACCACCGACGTGTGCGACCTCGACACCTTCCGGCAGTCCATCAGCGGCGCCACCCAGCAGCCGGCCACGGGACTCGCCAAGGGGAAGCCGGCCAAGGTGGACGGCACCGAGGTCATCCCCGTCACCGGCACCCAGCAGGGCCGCACCGTCACGCTCGACGTGGCCGCGACCGGCAAGCCCTACCCCGTGCGGATCAGCATCGCCCAGCGGGGCGCCAAGAACCCGGAGGCGACCCTGCGGTTCGACGGCTTCGACAAGCCGGTGCCGGCCGCGACCCCCTCAGCCGCCCAGTCCCTCGACATCTCGGGCCTCGCGGGCACGAGCCAGGCATCCTGATCCGGGCGGCGCGTTCCCCCTCGTACCGCACAGGGGGGAACGCGGCGCGGTCACGCCGGGGTGGCTCAGGCGAGTTCGGCGCTCAGCGTGATCGTGGTGCCCGAGAGGGCCTGGCTGACCGGGCAGTTCTTCTTGGCGTCCTCGGCGGCCGCCCGGAAGCCGTCCTCGTCGAGGCCGGGGACCTCGCCGCGCACGGTGAGGTGGATGCCGGTGATGCCCTCGCCGGGCTGGAAGCTCACGTCGGCCTTCGTCTCAAGACGGGTGGGCGGGGTGCCCGCGCCGGTCAGACCGTGCGAGAGGGCCATCGAGAAGCAGCTGGAGTGGGCCGCCGCGATCAGCTCCTCGGGGCTCGTCCTGCCATTGGCCTGCTCGGCGCGGGACGGCCAGGAGACCGGCTGCGAGCCGATGCCCGATGAGTCGAAGCTGACGGTGCCGGAGCCCTTGAGGAGCTCGCCTTCCCAGACCGTGTGCGCCGTGCGCGTGGTCGCCATGATGTTTCCCTTCTGTGGCCGAGGGGGCGGTGGACGGATGCGACATGGGCCCCCTCGGCCCCAAAGCTACTGCCCCACAAGGCCCTTCGCGTCGCGGGCGAGCGCGGTCAGGCGGGAGATCGCCCGGAAGTACTTCTTGCGGTATCCGCCGTTCAGCATCTCGTCACTGAACAGCTGGTCGAAGGGGACACCGGAGGCGAGCACCGGCACCTCGCGGTCGTAGAGCCGGTCGGCCAGCACCACGAGCCGCAGCGCGGTCGACTGGTCGGGCACCGGACGCACATCGGTCAGGCACACCGCGCGCACCCCGTCGGTCAGCGCCCCGTACCGGCTGGGGTGGACGCGCGAGAGGTGGTCGAGCAGCTGCGGGAAGTCGTCGAGCGCGGCGCCCTCGGTGGCGTACGCGGCCTTGGTGACCTGCTCGGTGGAGAACGGGGCGGGAGCCTCGGGCAGGCCCCGGTGGCGGTAGTCCTCGCCGTCGATCCGCAGCGGCCGGAAGTGCGCGGACAGGCCCTGGATCTCGCGCAGGAAGTCGGCGGCCGCGAACCGGCCCTCGCCGAGCTTGCCGGGCAGCGTGTTGGAGGTGGCCGCAAGCGCGACCCCCTGCTCGACGAGCTTGCTGAGCAGCGAGGAGACGAGCACGGTGTCGCCCGGGTCGTCGAGCTCGAACTCGTCGATGCACAGCAGCCGGTGCCCGCTGAGCGTGCGCACCGTCTGCTGGAAACCGAGCGCGCCGACCAGATTCGTCAGCTCCACGAAGGTGCCGAACGCCTTGAGCGCGGGCTCGGCCGGGGTGGCGTGCCACAGCGAGGCGAGCAGGTGCGTCTTGCCGACGCCGTACCCGCCGTCCAGGTACACCCCGCGCGGTCCGGTCGCGGCGGCCGGCTTCCTCCCGAACCACCGGCGCTTGGCGCCGGAGGCGTGCGCCCCGCCGAGCCCCGCAGCGAAGGAGGACAGGACGGTGACCGCCTCGGTCTGGCTCGGCTGGTTCGGATCCGGCACATACGTCTCGAAACGGACCGAATCGAACCGCGGCGGCGGCACCATCTCGGCGACCAGACGGTCGGCGGGAACGTGCGGCGCGCGGGCGCAGAGCGACACCGGGGCCGCTTGGGTTATGGGGCTGGTCGACACAGTTCCCCACTGTAAGGGTCGTGTCAGACTGCACGGCATGCGACAACTGTTCCCTGTGACCGACCAGACACCGCACGTCGAGGGCGCGGAACCCGGCGAGAGCGGGCGGTGGTCGCTCGACGAACTGGCCGAGGCGTACGCGTACCCCGACACCGACGGCCCCTGGCTGCGGGCCAACATGGTGTCCTCGCTCGACGGGGCCGGCCAGCACGACGGCCGCTCGCACCCGCTCTCCTCCGACACGGACATGCGTATCTTCGGCACCCTGAGGGCGCTCGCGGACGTCGTCGTGGTGGGTGCGGAAACGGTACGCCTCGAGGGGTACCGGCCGGCGAAGGCGCGGTCGGAGTTCGCCGAGCGCCGCAAGGCGGCCGGGCAGGGGCCCGCGCCCGCGATCGCCGTCGTCACGGCCAGTCTCGACCTCGACTTCTCCCTGCCGCTGTTCACCTCGCCGCTCGTGCCGACCCTGATCTTGACCGGCGCGGCCGCCGACCCCGACCGGGTCCGCGAGGCGGAGCGGGCCGGCGCGGAGGTGCTGGTCGCGGGCGACGGGCCGGGCGTCGAGCCGGACCGGGCGGTCGGGGTCCTGGCCGACCGGGGCCATCTGCGCCTCCTCACCGAGGGCGGGCCCCGCCTCCTCGGCCAGTTCGTGGCGGCGGGCGTCCTGGACGAGCTGTGCCTGACGGTGTCCCCGATGCTCACGGCCGGCGACGCGCAGCGCATCGCGGGAGGCCCCGCCGTGGGCGTACCGCAGCGGTTCACGCCCACCTCGGTCCTGGAGGACGCCGGGTTCCTCTTCACGCGTTACCGTCGGAACTGACGATCACCGGAATTTATCGTTCCGGTTAGCTCTCGCTGGGCACACTAACCTCACGCAGACCCCGTGCGGGCACGGGGAAGGATGGTTTCCGCAGGGGCCGGACCCGCCACGTCGTGGTGGCGGCGGCCATGGAGAGAACAGAAGGGCGCCTGTGGTGTTCACGAGCGTATTGATGATCGAGAAGCCCCTGACCTCCGTCGACGTGGAATTCGTCACCACTCTGCACGGCGACGAGCCGGTGTCCTTCGTCGTGCTCATGCAGCCCAGGGGCGATCAGGACCGGCTCCTTCGCGCGATCGACGACGTGGCGCTCGGCGAACTCGACGAAGCCGTCCACGAGAACGAGGAGCCGGAGGGCTCCGCCGCGCACGGCCCCGCCGAGCTCGCGCTCCAGCACTCGGTGAAGTCGCTGCGCGACGCGGGCAGCGAGGCCGTCGGGCAGGTGATCGAGAACCACCCCCTCGACCACCTCAAGGAGGTGGTCGACCAGGTGCGCGCCGACGAGGTCATCGTCCTGACCGCCCCGCACTACGTGGAGGAGTTCTTCCACCGCGACTGGGCCTCGCGGGCCCGCCACAAGGTGGGCGTACCCGTGCTCAAGCTGTTCGCGCACAGCGAGTAGACCCCGCACGGAGCCGGGTACGGGAAGGAGCCCCCGGGGGAACTAGGCTGGGGGCTCCTTCTGTACGTCGCACCCCGGGAGAGAACCGCATGGCATCCGCCATTCCCACCGCCATGGAACGGCCGCACTTCATCGGCATCGGCGGTGCCGGCATGTCGGGCATCGCGAAGATCCTGGCCCAGCGCGGGGCCCGGGTCGCGGGCAGCGACGCGAAGGAGTCCGCCACCGCCGAGGCGCTGCGCGCGCTCGGCGCCACCGTGCACACCGGCCACGCCGCCCGCCACCTCGCCGCCGACGCCACCTGCGTCGTCGTCTCCAGCGCGATCCGCGCCGACAACCCCGAGCTGGCCCGCGCCGCCGAGCTCTCCGTGCCCGTCGTGCACCGCTCGGACGCGCTGGCCTCGCTCATGGGCGGCCTGCGCGCGATCGCGGTGGCCGGCACCCACGGCAAGACCACCACCACCTCGATGCTCGCCGTCGCCCTGAGCGAGCTGGGCCTCGACCCCTCGTACGCGATCGGCGGCGACCTCGAAGGCCCCGGCACCAACGCCCGGCACGGCGAGGGCGACATCTTCGTGGCCGAGGCCGACGAGAGCGACCGCAGCTTCCAGAAGTACGACCCCGAGGTCGCCATCGTCCTCAACGTCGAACTCGACCACCACGCCAACTACGCCTCAATGGACGAGATCTACGAGTCCTTCGAGACCTTCGTCGGCAAGGTCAACCCCGGCGGCACCCTGGTGGTCTCCGCCGACCAGCAGGGCGCGGTCGAGCTGACGCGGCGCGTGCGCGACCAGTCCGGGCTCACCGTCGTCACCTACGGGGAGTCCGAGAGCGCGGACGTACGGGTCCACAAGATCACCCCGCGCGGCCTGACCTCCGAGGTGACGCTCCTGCTCGGCGGCAAGTTCCTGACCTTCACGGTCTCCGTCCCCGGCCGCCACTACGCCCTCAACGCGGTCGCCGCGCTCGCAGCCGGCGTCGCCCTCGGCATCCCGGCGCACAACCTGGCCTCCGCGCTCGGCAAGTACACCGGCGTCAAGCGCCGCCTCCAGCTCAAGGGCGAGGCCAAGGGCGTACAGGTCATCGACTCCTACGCGCACCACCCCACCGAGATGAGCGCCGACCTGGAGGCGATGCGGGGCGCGGCCGCCGACTCCCGTCTCCTGGTGGTCTTCCAGCCGCACCTCTACTCCCGCACCCAGGAGCTCGGCAAGGAGATGGGCCAGGCCCTGGCGCTCGCCGACCTCTCCGTCGTCCTCGACATCTACCCGGCCCGTGAGGACCCGGTCCCCGGCGTCACCAGCGAGCTCATCATCGACGCGGCCAAGGCGGCGGGCGCCACCGTCACCGCCGTCCACGACAAGGAGACCGTCCCGGACGTCGTCGCGGGAATGGCGGCCCCCGGCGATCTCGTTCTCACCATGGGCGCGGGCGACGTGACGGACCTCGGCCCGGCCATCCTGGCCCGCCTGTCGAACTGATCCGAGCGAGGAGCATCCCATGGCGTACGACGTCGAGAAGCCCGACGAGCAGTGGCGCGCGGAGCTGACGCCCGCCGAGTACAAGGTGCTGCGCCAGGCCGGCACGGAGCCCGCCTTCGTCGGCGAGTACACCGACACCAAGACCGAGGGCGTCTACTCCTGCCGCGCCTGCGGCGCCGAACTCTTCACCTCCCGCGAGAAGTTCGAGTCGCACTGCGGCTGGCCGAGCTTCTTCGACCCGAAGGACAGCGACGCGGTCGAACTCATCGAGGACCGCTCGCACGGCATGGTCCGCACCGAGGTCCGCTGCGCCCGCTGCGGCTCGCACCTGGGCCACGTCTTCGAGGGCGAGGGATACGCGACCCCGACGGACCAGCGTTACTGCATCAACAGCATCTCGCTGAAGCTGACGGGGACCGAGGGCTGAGCACGGGCAGGGTTGAGCTGGGCACGGGCGGGACTCGGCTGAGCACGGGCAGGTCTCAGGACGGCGACGGCTCGGGAGTCACCTTCTCCTGGCCGATCCTGCTGCCCGACTCGTAGATGGTCACGACCCCGTCGTGGATGACGTAGCGGTACGGAGAGTTCGTCGCTTCGTACCCGCTGTCGGTCTTCTTGGCCGCCATGGCGATGCCCGGCTCACGATGGTCACTGAACTCGCCGTAGTAGTACAGATCCCCCGCCGTCGTACGGCACAGGGTGATCTGCTTGTTCCGCGTACGGAACGCCTCGACGAGGCCGGCTCCCTCGCCGCTGGGCAGCGCTTCGGCGACGCGCGAGGGGCAGGGGCTGCCGCTCGCGCTCGCGGATGGCTTCGCCGTGGCGCCGTCCTGGAAGAGGCTCTTGCAGCCGTCGGCGAAGACGCCGAGGACGACGACGAGCCCGATCGCGGAGAGACAGCCCACACATCCGTTGGACCGCTTCTTGGACGGCGCGTACGAGGCGCGCGGGGCGGCATACGGAGGCGGCGCCGGGGCGGGCGGCGGGTGGGGGAGGGACGGCCCGGGCGCGGTGGGGGTGTACCCACCGGTGCCGGGCGGCGGGTAGAAGACTCCCTCGGGGCGGGCGCGCGGCGGTGTGGGCGCGGTGGGCGGCGGCGCCGAGGCGCGGGGCGTGCGGGGCGCCGAAGGGGCGCTCCGCTTCGGCGTGGGCCGCTTGGGCGCCGGTGTTCCCGGGCCCGCCGCCTTGGCGCCCGGGCCCGCCGCCCTGGTGCCCGAGCCCGCAGCCTTGGCGCCGGTGGCCGCGCCGCCCGCCCCGGGGGACTTGCGGGGCGCCGCCTTCTTCGTGGCCGCCTTCCAGCCGGTGCCGCACCCGATGCAGGACAGATCCGAAGTGACGTTGTTCGTATCGCACTTGGAGCACTTCCAGTCCCCGGCCGGGCGCGCCGGAGCCGGGCGCCTGGCGGGGGAGCGGGGCGCGGGGGCCGGGCGTGCGGTGCCGCAGCCGTCGCAGGACCGGTCGCCGGGTCCGTTCACGTTGTCGCAGTCCCCGCACTGCCAGTTGGCCGAAGCCGCCACCCTCGTCCTGCCTCTCCGTCGGATGCCGTCGTCGATGAGATGACGACGGGATGTGGTCCGCTAGATGTCGTCCGCGTTCACATGGGCCATGACCAGCTGGAACAGCTCCTCGGACGCGGGAGCGGCGGGGCTGCGCAGCCACCCCGCCCCGTGCGGAGTGCGCTCGAAGTCGACGGCCGGGCTGTCGGCCTCGGGCCGGTCGGGAATCGCGCACTCCTCCCACACCGCCCTCATGAACTCCTCGGCGCTCCTGCTCCACTCGGGAGTCACGTCCACGCGTATCACCACCGGCGCCGACCCGTGCTCCGGTCCCATCCGGAAGCGGAACACCAGCTGACAGCCGCCGTCCGGGCCCCCGGCGTGCAGGGTGGCGGCCACGCAGCACGCCACCCGGACGTCGAACACTCCGGCCCCGGCCCAGGCGAACTCCAACTGTCCCTCGGGGCCGCCGCACGTCAGCACGAATCCCGGCAGGGCCAGCCTCACAGGCTGTTCGCGATCGTCTCGATGATCTCGTCCATCTCGAACTCCTCAAGGCCCTGGCCCGCCTTGGAGGCGAAGTGGAGCGTCAGGTCCCACTCCTCGGCGATCGGGTCGGACCAGGGCGCCTCGTCCGGCGCGAACAGGACGAGCCGCTTGGCCGACTGCTCCATGACCGACGTCTGGCTGCGGGCGTAGCCCCACTGCTCGAAGAGGTCGTCGATGCTGCGCGGGATGCCCGCCGGATACGACTGGGCGCTCGCACCGGCCGTACCGAGTGGATGGGCGGGGGCGTCCGTGAACATCACGATCACATGGCGCCTGCGGTCGAGTCCGGTCTCCCACGGGGAATTGATCGCCAGTGCCAGCGCTTCGAGGCCGGACTCGGGGATGTCGCCGCCGCCGGTCGCGTCGATGCCGCTGAGGAACTGCTCGAAATCCCGTGCCTGGGACGGCAGATGAAGGAAGCCGGTCTGCTCGATGGCGTTCGACGGGTCGTCACCGAAGTCACGGAAGACGATCACCTTCAGCCGCAACTGGCTGATGGCCTTGCCCTTCTTGCCCATCACGCCGTCAAGCCGCTCGTGGAACTGGAGCGCGCTCGCCTTCACGGTGTCCAGGACGGGAAACATGCTGCCGGTGGCGTCGATGCAGAGCACGATGTCGACGGCGTACTGAAGATTCCCCTGGTACTGCTCGACAGGGTTGTTCACGGGGATACGTCTCCTTGTGGTGCGGGTTTCAGGGGTGGGCGGTCCTGCGCGACGCGGTCATGGCGAGCGGCGCGCGCGGTCGCCCAGGTTGATGCGGACGCGGGAGAGCCGAGGCGCGGGCACGTCGGGCGACGGCGCGGGACCGGGCTCGGGGGCCGCCGCGTCCACCGCGTCCACCGGGGGCGCAGGCGCGGGCGCGGGCGGGGTCCTCGGGGTGAGGTTGGCGCGGATGCGGCTCGTGCGCCCTTCGGCCGTGGGGGCCGCCGGCCCGGGCGCCTCGGCGGGCGTCCGCTCCGGCTTGGACGTTCCGGGGCGGCGGTGCTGCAACGCGCACACCTTCGGATCGGAGAGCGCCGCGAGGAACGCGGAGATCCGTGGCCGTCCGGCGGCGTCGCGGGCCGTCATCCGGCGCAGCAGGCCGATCATCTGGTCCGAGAGCCGGGTGCTGAGGGCCAGCTCGTCGCCGCCGTTCACGGCGTCGGCGGGAGACCCGAACCTGCTGTTGTAGTACGGCAGTTCACCCACGAGATAGAGATGGGTCATGAGGCCGAGGGCGAAGATGTCGACCGCGCACGTGAGTTCACCGGGCGCCGCGTCGCGCTGGAGGTAGCGGCGCCACTCGGGGGAGCCGTAGAGGGTGTCGCCGGAGATGTCCTCGGGCTCCGGCGGACTCCCCGACACATAGGAGTCGTCGAAGTCGATCAGCTTCGCCGCGTGGAAGGCGGCGCCGTCGCGCTTTTGCACCAGCACGTTCAGCGGTTTGAGGTCGCCGTGCACGACGTCGATGTCGTGGAGCTGCTTGAGGCTGTTGCCCAGCGTCTTGAGCAGCACCATCTTCTGCCGCGGTTCGAGCGCCTGCGGCTTCTCCAGGCTGGAGGTGTCGATGCGCTCGGTGACCTTGTAGTACGTACTGCCCTCGTGGAAGAAGTCCTTGGCCAGGACGATGTTGCCGCCGCCGCGCGCGTCCGGGCGCAGCCGCTTCATGATCGTGTGATGGCGCTCCTCGAACTCCTGGGCCACCCGGCGCCTGATCTGAAGGCTCGGGGACTCCCGGGCGTCGTCACGAGGCCGTTTGGGCTCAAGGAACTGCTTGATGAAGTACGGCGCGCCGTCCTTCTCCGCGAAGGCCCAGATGCATTTCCCGCCGTTGGCGTTGGTGGGGTCCGTGACGATGCGGTAGCCGCCGATCGTGTCGCCCTGTTTCACGCGTGCTCCTCGGATGCCGCCGGCAGATAGGTCTCATAGGCGCCGCGATAGGCGTGCCAGCTCTGGTCCTGCCAGACGCGGACGCGGCTGCCCAGCTGCGCGGGGTCCTCCGGCGGGTGCGCGCCGCCGTCGACGGCGCGCGGTGAGCGGTCCAGGGCCCGGGGCCGGTCGCGCGCCAGGCGCTCCCTCAGCTCCACGAGCCGGGGCGCGTACAGGTCCCGCAGCGCGGCGAAGCTCTGGTGCCCGAGGGCCACCAGGGCGAGCGAGGCGTCGTCCGCCGTGTAGCGCCGCACCTCGCGGCAGACCAGGTCGGCCCACTCCTGCTCGTCCTCGGACCGCACCAGGGTTTCGAGCAGCACCGCCTCGAAGTCGCCGGGTGTGTGGACGTAACCGAAGAAGCCGTCCGTGGCGGCCACCAGGACGAGGGGCAGGGCGAACGGAGCGAGCCTCTGGGAGTCGATCACGAACGTCCGGTCCGCGCTCACCAGGTTGGTCATCGGCGGGTCGCTGCGCAGCAGTTCCAGCGCGTCGCTCTCGCGCGTGTGGTCGCGGGTGAGCACCTGGAGACCGTCGCGCGGATGCAGGGCGTAGGCCCGCGAGTCACCCGCCCACAGCGCCTGGAGCTCGACGAATCCGTCGTCGTTCAGCTGGTAGTGCACCCCGGCGACCGTGGTCGGCAGCTGGCGGCGCATGGTGCCGCCGATCTTGCTGCGCCGCTGCGGCGCCTTGGACAGGAACCACTCCAGGTAGCCGTGCAGGCTCTCGGGGCCGGCCTGCTCGGCGTCCAGGGTCAGCTCGCGGAACCAGCAGTCCGTGGCGAGGCGGGCCACCCGTGCGCCGACCCAGGCCCCGGTGCGCCGGGCGCCGGCGGGGCTCTGCCAGGCGGGCGCGGAGCCCGCGCCGCCCGACCCGTCGAACACGGCGAGCAGTCCCTGGCGGCTCTCCCAGTGGTGGGCGACGAACGGCTCGGCGTCCTCGCCGTGCTCCGGCACCCGTTCGCTCCACACGGTGAACGCGCGCACCCCGCCCTCGCCACCGGGAGCCGCCCAGGTCCCCGGCGCCGCCGGGCGCGGCAGGGAGTCCTCCGCGGCCGGGGGCAGTACGCCGCCCGCGACGGCGAAAGGCGTCGGCTGTGGCGCCAACCGGTGCTTCCCCAGCGGGACTTGAGGGCCGGGCGGCGCCGGGGGAAGCGGCGGGTCGTGCCGCAGGGCGGGCACGGTGTGCCACGGCTCGTGCTCGCTCATCACCGCTACCCGTCCTTCCCGGGGTTACCGCGCTTGGCCGTGCCGCGCACACGGCTGACCCGGGGCGCCGAGGTGGAGGGGGGATCCCCGTCGGGCCGGCGGGCGGGCGGCGCCGGCTCGCCGTCCGAGGCCGCGCGCGGCGAGGCGGACTCGCCGCCCGAGCGCCGTCCCGTGCCCGCGCGGGAACCGGAAGCAGGGGGCCAGTGCTCATCGACGACCCGCGCGCGGCCGTCCCCGGCCCCCGGCAGGGGCTCGTCCTCGGGCGGCGCCGAAGGATCGTCAGCAGTCGGCGAAAAACCGGTACGGCCCGCTCCGCGCGGCGTCCTCGGCCCGGCCGGACCCGCCGCCCCGCCGCCCCCGGGCCCCCGCTCCGCGCGGCCCCGCCCCGAAGCGCGTTCCTCCCCAAGGACCTCACCCCGCAGCGGCGCCCGCTCCTCGGGCGCCGGCGCATCCGCTTCCAGGGCGCGCGCCAGCGTGCCGCGCAGCCGCCCGGGGCGGGTGGCCTTCTCGAAGAGGCCGTCGCCCTCGCGCAGGACTTCGTCCAGGACGGCACGTTCGAGCTCGGCCTGCTCGAACGGCTCCCGGTCGGCGTCACCGCGTTCCAGGACCATGCGCATGACCTCGCGCCGCACCTCGCGCTTCTCGGCCTCGCCCTTCTCGATCCAGGCGAGCGCCGCCCGTGGCCCTTCCCGCTCCATGATCTCGGCGATCAGACCGTCGACGCCCTCCTCGCGGATCATGTCGAGATGCCGTCTGCGCCGCATGCCGGCGAGCCGGGTCTCCCGCTCCACATCGCGGAACTCCCGCCCGCTGCCGACGATTTCGTCCTCGTCGACGAGCAGTTCCACCTGGACGTTGCGCAGCCGGATCGCGTCGTCACCCGTGAACCCGGCGAGCGCGGCGTTCAAGGCCTGCTCGGCCTGGTGGAACTCGGCGATGTCGTACTCGCGGGCCACCGAACGCAGCGTCTTGCGCAGATAGCCGTACAGCGCCCCGCTCATGTCCCGGATGCCGCGCGAGACGACCTTCGCGGGGTCCGCGACCCGGCACACCAGATCGACCCGGCTGCGGAAGGAGAACGTGGGGTCCCGGCTCAGGAGGGGGATGTCCAGCAGGAGCCGGTGCTCGGCCATGTCGATCGTGTACATGCCGCTGTACGCGCCGAAGCGGGAGGAAGGGATCTCCTCACCACTGCGGACCGTCAGGGAGGGCCCGCTGTCCCGCACCAGGACCAGGGCGCGGCCGGGGTCGGGCGGGCGCACCGGACTTGTCAGGCGCCACTTGGGCAGATCCTCGCTGTGCAGCACCGGATCGTATGTCTGTGCCTCCACCGTGCTCCTCCCGGCTCGTCGTGTGTGGGGTCCGCTCATGCGCCGCGCTCGAGCCGCCGGCGCAGCACCGCCGCGTTCTTCGATGGCCGCTCCCGGTCGCCCTCCCACTTCTCCAGCCACCACAGCAGCCGTCTGCGGTGCGAACCGGGCCGGCTCGCGACGTCGAGGAGGAGCGTCCCCAAGGGGTCGAGGGAGCCCGGGCACTTGTCGCAGTAGGTGTCGATCCACGCGCGCAAGGCATCGAGCGCCGTCTCCTGGAGCGGGCGCCGCGCCAGCGCCCGCGCCCACAGCTCCGCGAGCCGGTCGCCGTGCCGAGGCAGCCCGCTCAGGAGCAGCGGCACCCCGGGCACAGCGCCGGCCGGACCGTCCGCCGTCCGCTCGTAGGGCCTGCTCGCCGCGAAGACGAAGGCGGACAGGGACTTGACGACCATGGGGGAGAGGTCCTGCGGCTCGGACCACTCCAGACAGGCATCCAGCAGTGCGCCGGCCTGTCCCTGGTGGATGAGGTGGACGCCGCCCCAGGCGACCGACGGCAGGGTGCCCCAGTCGTCGCCCCGGTCCAGGGCGGCGCGCAGCACGGCGACGGCCCGCTCGGGGGCCTCGCGGCCGAGGATCCCGCCCACGGCGTTCGCCGCCGTCCCGGCGAGCCTGCGCTGCTGGGCCGAACTGCCGCCGCGCGCCCAGCCGTCCAGCAGCTCCCAGACGGCCTCGGAGGTCTCGGGGCGGCTTCCGGCCACCCCGAGAGCGGTGGCCGCGGCCTGCCGCAGCGGCCAGGAGGCGGCGCCCGCCCAGGAGGTGAGGAAGCGGTGGACGGCGTAATGGTGATCCGCCGAGGCGAGCACACCGGCGGCGACCGCGGCCCGCGCGCGCACCTCCAGATCGCTGTGGCTCAGCAACTGGCGCAGCCAGGCGAGGACGGCTTCGCGCCATCCGTCGAGACTGGTCCACGCGTAGCGCAGGATGACCTGACCGAGCAGGGCGCTGCGAAAACGTACCCGTGGCGGCCCGGAGCCGTCGGGAACAAGCTGGATCCACTGCTGTTCGTAGCCGACGCGGTCCCTGAACCGCAGGTCGACGGCGGCGGGTTCGGGCGGCGTGAGGGCCTTGCACAGCTTGACCGCCGCCTCCGAGACGGTGAGGTAGCCACTGCCCTCCAGGGTGGCGGCGGCCAGCGCGAAGGCCAGGGCCTCCGGCTCGCGGTAGCGGTCGAACCAGTCCCGTACCTGATCGCTCGGGTCGCGCAGCGCCGCCGCCTCGGCCGCCACGTCACCTCCGGCCCGGATCACGGAGGCGAGCCGTGCGGCGTGCCGGGCCGCGGGCTGCTCGCGCAACGCGCGTGCCGCTCCCGTCGTTTCGACGAGCGCGCGCAACGCCGTCCGGGACTCCGGATCCTCGGCGTGGCCAAGGACGCGCCGCTCGAGGACGGCCAGCGGGTCGACCGGCCGCAGGGCGTGGGTGGCGATCGCCGCGCCGCCGGGCCCCCGGAGCAGCAGGGTCAGGTCGTGCCCGCCGGTGAGCACCAACAGGCCGCCGCCGGCCCGCAACGCGGCCACCACGGACGGCAGTCGGCGCAGGGCCTCGGCGAAACCCGTCACGCCCGCGGGCCCGTCCTCCAGGCTCGCCAGGTACCCGGTGTTCTCCGCCTGCGGCGTCCAGTCGGACTCCAGCAGCACCGCCGGGTCGAGGAGCCGGTGGCAGGCCCCGCCGCCGCTCAGCGCGAGGGCTTCTCCGAGCAGATTCACGGCGGTGGCCTCGCGTCCGCTGCCGGGAGCGCCGGTCAGCACCAGCAGGCGTTCCTCGCACAGGACGCCGAGCGCGTCGCCGTACCCCGAGGGCTGGACGAACAGATCGGTGTGTCCGGCGACCTCGGACGGATCCAGCGCGAGCGTGGGCAGACCCCGCGCGCCCGCCCGACGTCCGCCACCCGTGGTGTTGAACCCGCCGCCGAAGCTGACCGTCTCGTTGAACAGCGCGAGCGTGCCGATCCGGGTCCCCGAGGCGTCGTCGTTGAGACGTTGCGCGATGAGGTCGGCGATCGCGCCGGCCCGCAGCGCGTCGGACCGTTCCGCGTCGGCGTCCGACGTGCTCTCGGTCAGGTTGCGCAGGGCATCGGACTCGCTGACCGGGCCGTCCTGCTCGGCCCCGTCCGTACGGTGCTCACCTTCCGGCGCGGGTTTGGCCTCAGGAGCCGTCGCGTCGACGTCGGGGCTCTCCGGCCCGGTGTCCGGCGTCTCGGTCAGGGATTCCTTGCTCATGGCACTCGGTCTTCCGGAGCAGAACAGACAGGGGGAAGGGCACCGGCGGGTGCCGGTCGACGAACAGGGGGATCAGGAGACGGCCTCGACCGCCCTCAGCGCGCCAACACGCCCGCCCAGGCAGGAGCAGGGCGCCCGACGGGACCGCCCGGGCAATCACCGAGCCGCCGACCCTCGGGCCCCGCCCCGGACCAACCGGGTGCAGGAGCGACCCGGGCTGGACCGGGTGCGGACCCCTCCGGGCTGGGCCGGGTGCAGGAGCGAGCCGGGCTGGACTGGGTGCGGGCCCCTCCGGGCTGGGCCGACCGGGACTGAACCGGGTGCAGGCCCCCCGGCCGGACCAGGCAACCAGACCCGACCCGGGCTGGACCGGTGCCGACTCGACCCGGACCGAGCGGGCACTGGACAGCACGGCGCCGCCACGGTCAGGACACGTTCCAGTCCCCGTGCACTTCGACCTTCTCGTTGAAGACGTGCGCGTTCTTGATCAGAGCCGCGGTGACCTGCGGCCCCCCGCGCCCCATCGTGGCGGCCGCCTCTTCGACCAGCCGCCGGACATCGGCCTCGAAGGCCGGGTCGCGCAGCATGTGGGCGGCGAGGATCCGCTCCAGCTCCTGCCGCGACTCCTCGTCCTCCGGCGCCCGCGTCACCCGGTCGAGAGCGAGTTCCGCCTCGCGGTCGCCACCGAACCGGGCCCGCAGCCGCGCCATGAGTCTGGCCCCGCCACTCCAACCGGACCGCCCGGCCTCTTGGGCGGCGGCCTCAAGGGCTCCCTTGACCACGAGCGCGACACTCGCGGCCGCGACAGCTGTCACCGGATCCATGTGCTCCCCCGATTTCCCTCACAGGTACGTGAGATCGGCCAAGTTTGCCCTCCGGCACTCTTGGAAAGGCCGCCTTGCCGAATGTTGGCCGAAACGTGTCGGACAGCAAAAACCTTTCCCTGGCCGACACTGCAAGCGCAGGCCGAAACCCGGCCGGGCGCAGGAAAAAGCAACGATTGGCCGGATCCTTATCCGGCCCCCGCCCGAGCCCCGGCTCCCGCCGACCGCCACCCCTCCCCGGCAACGCGAAAGGGCCGAACCGGACGCGACGTCCCTTAAGCGTGCTCTCGCAGCTGGATCTCGGGGTGACTGCCGTCGGAGCTCGCGGGTACGGAGATGGCGGCGCCCCAGCCGTCAGGCACGGCGAGGTCGGCCACGGCCCAGGACGAGGGGGTGCCCGGCACTCCGGCGGCCACGACGACCGGCCCTGGACTCTCCGGCCGCGTCTCGACCGTGCGGAGGTCGGTCGTGATCCCTATGCCCACCGCCTTGAGCACGGCTTCCTTACGGGTCCAGGCGCGCAGGAAGGCGCTGGTGCGGGCCGGTCCCTCGGGCGAGCCGAGAACGACCCGGCTCTCGGACTCGGTCAGGGTGGACTCGGCCAGCTCCTCGACCGGGAAATCCCGTACGCCCTCGACGTCCACCCCCACCGGAACGTGGGCCACCGCGAGCATGCCGCAGCCGTTGGTGTGCGAAATGCTGATCCACAGGGGCGACTGCGGGCGCAGCACTGCGGGCGGGCCGTGGTGCGGGTCGCCGCACCCGGGGCAGGGCCTGCGCCCGAGGGTTATGTCCGTGGGCGGTACGCCGAGGAGTTCCGAGAGGATGCGCCGGCTGGCGGCGCGCCCCGCGACGAACCCCACCTTGGTGGCCGGATGCACGATCCGGTCGGCCCGGGCGCGCTCCTCCGTGCTGAGAAGGGCCAGGTCGGCGGAGGTAGGGGAGTCGTCGCCGGTACGCCACCACCAGGCGTGTGCGACTGCGGTGCCGGAGTCGAAGATCGTGGTCACGGCAGCACGCTACAACCCGCGGTGACGCGGGGTTGACGCCCGAGTTGACGCGAGGTGGGCAGCGGCGTAAGGTTTTTCGGGTTGCCAGGGAGCCGGAACGGTTCTGCGGCAGCCGTCCGCCGCAGGTTCTGCGGCCATCCACAACTCAGCATGATCCCTCGACGGGGGTTGTTCGGCATGCCGAATTCACTTCTCGTCGGACCGGACGACCCGCATTAGGAATCGGCCGGGAAAATCAGCTAGAGTTCGGGACGTCGGAACGGCCCAACAGCCGGGAAGACAAACCCCAATTCGACGGGGAATCGGACACGAAAGAGTCTGATAGAGTCGGAAACACGAAATACCGAAGGGAAGCGCCCGGAGGAAAGCCCGAGAGG
>NZ_JBIAGO010000035.1:0-35505 GCF_042869775.1 Streptomyces sp. NPDC006711 | reverse complement strand
CACCAAGACCTCCCCCTCGACCACGTCATCGAAGCCCTCAACCCCCACCGCACCCTCTCCCACACCCCCTTCACCCAAATCGCACTCACCCTCCAGAACACGGAAGGCGGCCACTTCGACCTCCCGGGTCTGCGCGTCACCGCGGAGGGGTACGCCGGAGCTGTCGCAAGGACCGACCTCGGGCTGAGCCTGCACGAGCGCTTCACCGGCGCGGGAGCCCCTAATGGCATCCAGGGCACCTTGGAGTACGACACAGCCCTCTTCGACCGCACCACCGCCGTGCTGTTCGCCGAACGTCTCACCCGTGTCCTCACCGCCGTGTCCGGCGAGCCGGACACCCGCGTCAGCCGGGTGGAAGTCCTCTCCGAGCGGGAGCGTCGCGACCTGTTGGGCACCGACGCCGACCGCCCCGGCGAGGCCGCCGTGGCGACGCTCCCCGCGCTCTTCGAACGGCAGGTCCGAAACACCCCGCACCTGCCCGCCGTCGAGGCGGCGTCCGGGACGCAGACCTACGCGGAGCTCAACGCCGCCGCCAATCGGCTCGCCCGGGTGCTCGTCGCCCACGGCGCCGCCCCGGAGCAGCACGTCGCTGTCGCGCTGCCCCGTTCGGCACAGTGGGTGGAAGCCGTGCTGGCCGTGCTGAAGGCAGGCGCCGTCTACGTGCCGCTCGACCCCGGCCACCCCCCGCAGCGGCTGGCCACCATGCTCGCGAACGTAGCGCCCGCCTTGTTGGTGACGACGCGGGACGACGTCGCACGCCTGCCGCGTACGCCGGGGACCACGCTGATCCTGCTGGACGACGACAAGGTCCGCTCGCAGTGCGCTAAGGCGCCCGGCACCGACCTCGGCGACCCGGACCGGGCGGCGACGCTGCGCTCGGACCACCCCGCGTACGTCATCCACACCTCGGGATCGACGGGCACCCCCAAGGGGGTGGTGGTCACTCATGCCGGTATCGGCGCCCTGTCGGCCCACCAGCAGGCCGACTTCGATGTGTCCGTCGACAGCCGGGTGCTACAGCTCGCCTCCTCGACCTTCGACGTCTCCGTCGCGGAGCTCTGCCTCGCGCTGCTCTCGGGAGCGACCCTGGTCGTGCCGGAGGGGCTGTTGGCGGGTGCTGAACTCGGTGACGTCCTCGCGACATCCCGCATCACCCACGCACTCGTCGCGCCCACGGCGCTCGCCGAGGTGCCCAGGCGGGAACTGCCCGCGCTGACCGCACTGATCACCGGGGGCGAGACCCTGCCGCGGGAGCTCGCCGAGTTCTGGGCCCGCGGCCGCCTGCTTGTCAACGCATACGGTCCGAGCGAAGCCACCTGCGACGTCACCTTCGCCACCATCGGGTCCGGTGACACCGCGGAGACCAGGACCATCGGGCGCCCCATCGTGGGGGCCTGGGCCCACGTGCTGGACAGGGACCTGCGACCGGCTCCGCCAGGGGTCACGGGCGAGGTGTACGTGTCCGGCCTCGGAGTGGCCCGGGGCTACCTCAAGGACACGGCCACGACCGCCTCGCGCTTCGTGGCCGACCCCTACGGCGCCCCGGGAACCAGGCTGTACCGGACCGGGGACCTGGCGCTGCGCCGTCCCGACGGGGTGCTGGAGTTCCGTGGGCGAAGCGATTCGCAGACCAAGGTGCGCGGCTTCCGGATCGAGACGGGCGAGGTCGAATCGGCGATCCGGCGCTGCGCGGGCGTGACGGGCGTCGAAGTGATGGTGCGCGAGGACCGGCCCGGTGACCAGCGGCTGGTGGCGTACGTGTCCTGCGAGTCCGGGCCCCGCGCGTCCGACCCGGCGGCGTTGCACACCTTGATCACCGAGCAGCTGCCCAACTACATGGTGCCGTCCGACTTCGTCATGGTGTCGGATTGGCCGCGGACTCCCCACGGCAAGGTGGACCGCCGGGCTCTGCCGGCTCCGGTACGGGCCGGTGGCCGCACAGGAGGTGCGCCGCGGTCGGCCCAGGGGGTCGTGCTGTGCGCGCTCTTCGCCGAGGTGCTCGGTGTCGAACGGGTGGGGCTCGACGACAACTTCTTCGAACTGGGCGGTCATTCGCTGCTGGCGACCAGGCTGGTGGGCCGGATGCAGGAGGTGCTGGGCCGGCGGGTGGAACTGCGTGACGTCTTCGCGGCTCCTACCCCCGCCGGTCTCGCGGCGCGGGAACCAGGGGACGGCGAAGACGCCTTGGGCACACTGCTCCCCTTCCGCACGGAGGGCGGTACCCACCCACTCTTCTGCGTTCATCCGGTATCGGGCTACGCTTGGCGGTTCACCGCGCTGCTCAGTGCGCTGGGCAGAGACTGTCCGCTGTACGGCTTGCAGGCGCCGGGGCTGGACGGCTCGACGCCGACCGCCGGCTCCCTGGAGGAGCTGGTCTCGGGCTACGTACGGGACATGCGGACAGTGCAGGCGGTGGGCCCCTACCACCTCGTGGGTCTGTCCCTGGGCGGGCTGGTGGCGCAGGCGGTCGCCACCAGGCTCCAGGAGGAGGGGGAGGAGGTGGCTCTGCTCGCGCTGCTCGACTCCTACCCGGGGCCGCCCTCGGGCCCGGGGACGTCCACCGACCCGGAGGAGATACTGCGGGACATTCATGACGGGTACGCCGAGATCTACGGGCTGCCCGCCGACGCCGGGGAAGAGCCGCCCAGCGCTGGTGTGGCGCGCGCCCGCGTGGTCGACTGGGTCGGGCAGGGGACGGACGAGCTGTCCGCCCTGGATCGCGCGCAGCAGGAGGCCGTGGTCGACGTCATGGTGAACAACGTGCGGATCACGAACGAGGCCCGGCCGCAGGTGTTCCACGGGAACTTGCTGCTGGTGGTGGCCGCCCGGGGCCGGCGGCCGTGGGCGCAGCCGAAGGCGTGGGAGGAGTTCGTCGACGGCGAGGTCGAGGTCCACGAGGTGGACGTCGTGCACCAGGCTCTGTTGCAGCCCGGCCCCGCCGCCGAGATCGGACGCCTCATCACGCCGAGACTGTCGTCACCCCGTTGAGCGGCGGAGCGAACTCGCTGTCCCGCACGTGGCGACCTCCACCTTCCGTATCATTCAAGAGGTGCTACAAAGTGGCGGCGACGCCAGCCACAGGTGACAACGGGAACGAGCGCGCATGACCATCAAGGTATTGATCGCCGACGACCAGACCCTGATCCGCCAGAGCTTCCGGATCGTTCTCAACGCGCAGCAGGACATCGACGTCGTCGGCGAAGCCGTCAACGGCGAGGAAGCCGTGCGGATGGTCTCCGAACTCGCCCCGGCGGTCGCCCTGATGGACATCCGAATGCCCGTCCTGGACGGGCTCGCGGCGACCCGGAAGATCATGGCGGCCGATGGTGGCACGAAGGTACTGGTGCTGACCACCTTCGACCTCGACGAGTACGTCTACGAGGCACTGCAGTCCGGCGCCAGTGGATTCCTGCTCAAGGATTCCTCCGCGCGTCAACTCGCCGACGCCGTACGGACGGTCGCGAGCGGGGGCGCGCTGCTCGCGCCGACCATCACCATGCGCCTGATCGAGGAGTTCTCCCGGCTCGGCGCGCCCAAGCCGCCGCGCATGGCCCGGGTGTCGGACCTGACGGAGCGGGAGACCCAGGTGCTCTGCCTGATCGCGCAGGGCCTCTCGAACGCGGAGATCGCCGCCCAACTCGTGATCACCGAGCAGACGGTGAAATCCCATGTGAGCAGGCTGCTGGTGAAGTTGGGGCTGCGGGACCGCACACAGGCCGCGGTGTTCGCGTACGAGAGCGGCCTCGTCGTCGTGGGTGACTGACGAGGCCAGTCAGGGCGACGGGCTCGCGTGGCCGCGGGTCCTGGCACCATGGGGTGCTTCCCCCCGCGAGGGGCCCCACGTGTCGGAAACAGCCCCTTGTTACGGCAGGTCGAAGAAGATCATCGGGTTGTGCTTGCTGGTGCGCACCGGGGTGTCGAGACCCAGTTCCTTCTTCACCTGTGCCAACTGCTCGATGACCGCGGGATCCTTGGCGGCGGACGGGGTGAAGAACTCAATTCCGTTGTTCTTCAGCCACTTGATGATGACGGATCCCTCACTCATCGGCTTGGGCCGGCGCCCGTGGAACACGTCGTGCACGCTGGTGGGCGTCTTCGCAGGGACCGCGGGGAAGAGATTTTCGATGTACCAGTGGGCGAAACGCGCACCGTGGTCGGCGTCGATGAACAGATAGCCGGTGTCGGCCGGCACCTTTGCCAGGTTCTCCTGCACATTGCCCTGGTTGAACGTCCAGCGGCCCCGGGAAAGCTTCTTGTCGACGTTCTTCACGACGTTGTCGACGATGTCGAAGGAGTGCAGGTGTCCCGTGCCGTTGTCGCGCAGGGCACTCAGGATCCAGCGGGTGGACCACCCGTAGAATGTGCCTATCTCGACGACCACCTCGGGCCTGTACTCACGGAGCAGCAGGTAGGTGATTTCCGCCTCGTAGTCGTCGAGTTGCGGCTTCATTTCCTTGCCGCGGGCGGCGAGGTAGTCGCGCTGGTCATTCCTGACCTTCGCCAGGTCGCTCTCGTACTTCACATAAAGGCGGCTGAGGCGTTCGACGTCAAGCACGGCCATGGAATTTCCTTCGACGTGAGGGGAAATGAATCCAGATAACTCTAAAGGGCCCCGATATTAGGTCGATATCGTTCCTTGGCCCGCGTTTCTGCCAGGCCTCTCATAGCTTTGGAAGAGGGTCCTGAAGGCGAGAAGTACCGCCCCGAAGAGCGGAATCCAAGCCAGGCGCAGCAGCACCCATGCCGGTCCGTCCGGGCTGGTGTGCAGACCGGGCAGGAACACGCCGAGGCCGAGCGGTACGAGAGTGGTCGTCAGCATCGCCGTCTGGTGCCAGAGGAACACCGTGAGGGCCGACATGCTCAGCAGCACCACCCCGGCCCACAGGAAGTGGGCAGGACGGGCGCGACGGTTGCCGCGGTCCGGAACCCGCGACGCTCCGGTGCTGGACTGCTGCCCCACGAGGCGTCGCAGGGGCCCGCAGAGGAGCAACGCCCCACCGCACTGGGCGAGACCGAAGGCGACGGCCGCGACCGTCGGGGGACTGAGGTTGGAGATCAGGGGACCCGGCACGCCGACCATGCTCGCGGGGTAGCCGCACCACAGGATGAGCGCGGCCGTGGCGCAGGTGCCGCCGAGAAGCAGGGCGGCCGCCGTCCGGCGACGCGCGAAGCACCCGGCGGACCAGGCCGCACCCAGTGCGTAAGGGATCAGCCAGGCCGCGGGAATGTTCAGCAGCCGGACCGTACCGGCCGCGCCGTCGTCCCCGAAGAGGGCGCGCGCCCCGTCGAGGGCGGCCACCAGCAGCCCCGCGACGACGGCCGTACGCACCCCGTGCCGCACCACGAGCGGCGTACAGGCCGTCAGGGCCGCGTACACCGCGAGGAACCAGAGCGGCGAGAAGACCAGCCACACCAAGGTGTGGATCGTCTCGTGCGCGGTCCCCGTGGCGACCAGCCCCGCCCATGCCATGGCCCAGGTGACCGCCAGCGGGACGACGGGACGCACCAGCCGGGCCAGCCGCCGGCCGAGCCACGTGCGGTACGAGGTCCCGGCGGCGCGCGCCGAAACATAGCTGCGGACGGTGACACGGCCGCCGACGAAGAAGAACAGCGCGAGCGTCTGGAACAGCCAGGTCAGCGGCGCGAGTGCGGGCATGTGGGCCAGTGGGCTGTCGCCCATGAGGTGGCCGCCGGCCCGCAGGACGACAGCGCTGACCAGCCAGTGGCCCAGTACGACGCCGGCGATGGCCAGCGCCCGGAGCACATCGACCGCGCGGTCCCGGTCCGCCGGGGTCGCCGCGTCGATGCGCAGGACGGCCTCGTGGACCCGCTGGAAGCGCAGTGGCCGGTCGGGGACGGGCGGACGGGGGTGTGCCGCCCGTCCCCGACCGGAGTCTTGGGTCGGGCGGGCCGCGGTGAGGCGGACCGCCGAGGAGCGGGTGGGAGAAGGATGGGGTGGGAGACGGAGGTCGGTCATGCGGACACTTCCGATCCACGGCCGAGCGCGATGCGGGAGATGTTCTCCAGGGCGATGCCGCCGGGCCGCAGGTAGTCGCTGTGTTCTCCCGGGCCGGCCGGGAAGTGCCGGGCGCCGAACGCCGGGGACGTGGGGTCGGCGCCGAATCCGACCTGTTCGCCGAGCACGTCGATGCTGGTGTTCGGGATCCTGGCGATCCAGTCCGTCGCACCGCGGCCCGCCCACAGCGGAACCTCGGTGTGCAGCTCGGCACGGGAGTCCACGCCCATTCCCGGGCTTCCGAAGACCACGGCGTCCGCAGGGGCCGACGGGTCGTCGGCGTCCATGCCCTTCAGCGCCTTGCCGCACACCACGGTGCCGTAGGAGTGGCAGAGCAGCGCGACGGGGGCCTCGGGGTTCACCCGCTGCAGGTCCTTCAGGAACGTCCGCAGTTCGCGGCCGCCCTCCTCGGCCCGGCCGGTGGTGGCGACGTCCCGGCTCATGGTGCGCGGGGCGTCGTAGCCGTACCAGGCCACCACGGCGACCCGTTCCTTGGGAGCGAGCCGTCGTTCCTCGGCGTACAGCGCGCGGGCCCCGCCGTTGAGTGCGGCGTAGGTGGTGCCGAACCTGTCGAAGGTGTCGACCGTGGTGTCCGAACCCGGCACCACGACGGAGATGCGGTCGGCACGGGCAAGGTCGCCAAGCACCTCGACGGCCTGTCCGTCGCCGACCGGGCTGAAGGAGAGGAACTGCCGCCCTGGTTGGGCGAACTTCCTCAGCACTGCCGCTCTGCCGGTGTCGTGCAGCCGCTCGGCCGCCTGCGCGGAGTCGAGGATGTACTGGCGGTTCTCCGCGTACCGCGTGTCCAGGGTGGCGGCCCCGGCCTCGGGCAGCTCCGGCGCGCGCACGGTGCCCGGTGTGAGCGAATGGGCCGCAGCGGAGACCGAGACCACGAGGGAGCACGCGAATGCGGCCATCATAAGACCGCGTCTGAGCCGTGTACCTCGCATGACTGGTCCTCTCACTCCCGGCAGGAACGACGTTCCGGTGAACTGGAATTGAGATTAGGGACCTGTCCTGCTTTCCGGATCACGCTCAGGAGTGCTCCTCGTGATTAGCTCTCAAGTAGGGGTGCTCCCCCGCAAGTTGGAGAAGCGGTCCCACTCGCTGATGATTTCTCCCCCCGGCCGCCCGGCCCGCCTTGTCAGCCGCCGTCGCGGGCTGCCATTCTCGGATGGTCCGCTGCGGCTCCCGCAACGGGCCATCCTCGAAGGAAGGTTGGTCGGCGCCATCGGCATCCACGGCTCGTACGCGTCGCCCGCCCCTGTGGCGTTACCTCCGGCGGTTCCCCGCTCCGCGCCACCGCGACGGCCCGGCATGTGCCGGGCCGTCGCGGTGGCATCTCGCGCGGCCAGTCGTTCAGGCGCTGGCCGCCCGTGCCGCTCCCGGGGTCAGCAGCGCCAGCTCCTTGGCCACCTCCTTCTCGCCCCAGGCCATCCCGATCTGCTGGAAGGCCCGACGGGCCACGGTGAGGTAGTGGCCGGCTCCGAGCGCCCGGTCCAGCATGCGGCAGCACCTGCCCAGCAGGAGATTGTTGCCGGCGAACAGGGCGAGATCGCCGGTCTGTTCCGCGGTTGCCAGGGACTGGAGCAGCCAGGGGGAAGCGTTCTCGGCCAGTCCGACGGCGATGCAGGTCTCCCCCATGCCGAGCAAGGCGTACGCCTCGCCACGGACGGTGCCCTTGCCCTGGACCTGTTCGACCAGCCGGCGATAGCTGTCCCCCACCTTCTGGAAGACCGCACGCGCCCGTTCGGCACGCCCCATCGCGGCGACGAGTTCCCTCCCGATGCGGTTGAGCGCGGCCACCGCGGGCTGGGTCAGCGCCTGGCCGTACGACTCGCCGATGTTGTCGCAGATCCGGAACGTGGCCCCGAGCAGGTCCTTGACGCGGTCGCAGCGAAGCCGGCGCATCTCCACCGAAAGCAGCTCGAAGGTCATGGCCGACTCGCCGCCGAGGCTCCCGGCTCGCCGCATGGCCATCAGCGAGCTCTCGGTGACCGCTTGCCAGTCGTCATAGACAGTGCGCGACTCGAAGAGCACCGCGGTGGACATCTCCAGCTCCCAGGCGAGCTCATCCGCCCCAAGACCGCTGAGCTGCCGGACCACGGCGCCGACCGCGGAACGCTCGGTGTCGGAACCGGCCCGTCTGGCCTGCAGCACGGAGCCGTCGGGGCCCGGCCCGGCGGAGCCGCGCGGGATGTTGCCGCGCGCCCCGGCGAAGTCGCCGCCGTACTCCTGACGGTGCGTCTCGTCGGCGACGCTGAGCCAGCCGCGCCAGGCCCGCTCGCGAGCCGCCCGCCGCTCGCCCGTCTCCTCCTCCGCGAGCACCCGCTCCCCCGCGTACAGCTTCAGCAGGCTGTGGAAGCGGTAGCGGACGGCGCCCGCGGCGTCGACGCCGACCACGGTGAGCAGGTTCAGGTCGACCAACTGCTCGATGAGCCTTTCGGCCTCGCCGGTTGACACCTCGAGCAGTGCGCCGCCGACCCTGGCGGAGAAGTCCGGGACGTCCAACAGGGACAGTCTCCGGAACATGCGCGCGAGGTTCGCGGGCATGGCCCGGTAACTGGCGTCGAAGGCGGACCGCACCTCCAGGCCGCCCGCAGTGAGCTCGTCAAGCCGCCGTGGCTCCTCCGCCAGGAGGTCGACCAAGCGGCGAACGGACCAGTGCGGCTTGACGGCCAGGCGGGTGGCGGCGATCCGGAGCGCCAGCGGCAGCCCCTCACACAGGGCGCACAGGGCGTCGACGGCCCTGAGGTCCGCCGCGCTGCGCCCCTTGGCCGCGATCCGGCGGACCAGCGCGGACGCCTCCCCCGCAGGCATGAGGCCGAGGGCGATGTGGACCATGCCGTGGACCGCCGCCATGTGCTCCTGCTGTTCCCTGCCGATCACCACGACGCAGCTTCGGCCGTTGCCCGTCAGTAGCAACTGGGCCTGGTCCAGGGAGGTGACATTGTCCAGCAGGATCAGGATCCGGCGTTCGGTGAGCAGGCTCCGGTGGAGCGCGGTCCGCTCCCCCGGGTCCTCGGGGATCCGCTCGCCGGGAACGCCCAGGGCCCGCAACAGGCGCCCGAGCAGCGAATGGACAGTGGCCGGGCCCTGGTCCTGGTCGTGCGTGGAAGCGTCCACGTACAGCTGGCCGTCGGGGAAGTGGTCGGCGACGCGATGCGCCCAGTGCACCACGAGGCTGGTCTTGCCGACGCCGGCCATGCCGGTGACGAAGCCGGTGCGCGGCGCCGCCCCGATGTGGTCGTCGACCAGCAGAGCATCAAGTTGCCGCAGCTCCGACTCCCGGCCGACGAAGGCAGGCACGTCCGGCGGAATCTCTGCCGGTACGGTCCGCACGGGAGGTGCCACCACCGGATGTCCGGCTTCCTCGGGACGGTCCGGTCCCGGCTCGTCCCGCAGGATCGCGTGGTGCAGCTGCTGGATCGACAGGCTCGGCTCCAGCCCCAGCTCCTCCACGAGCTCGTGCCGCCAGGCGCGGAAGCCCTCTGCCGCCTCGACACGCCATCCGGACCTGACCTGAGCCAGCATCAAGTTGTGGCGGAAGCGCTCGTGTTGGGGATAGTCGTTCACCGCGGCGGACAGCACCGGGATGAGTTCTTGGTGACGGCCCAGTTCGAGTTCGATCCCGGTCCACACCTCGTACGCCGCCAGCCGCTTTGCCTCCAGCCGCGTCGCCGCGTCCTCGGCGAGCTGCCCACCGACACCGGTCAACGGGCGTCCGCCCCACAGGTCCAGGGCGCGTTTGTAGGACCGACTTGCCTCTTCCAGGCAGTTCCTGCGGGCGCTGTCGCCGCCCTCGACCACCAGCTTCTCGAACTCGCGGACGTCGACCGAGCTGTTCTCGGTGAGCAGGCGGTAGCCGGGGTGCGCGGTCACAATCGTCGGGGCCTGCCGACCGGCGGCCCTGAATGTTTTGCGCAAAGCTCCTATGCAGATGGCCACCTGGGTACGCGCAGAGGCGGGTGGGTCATATCCCCAGACCGCGTCGATCAACGCGTCGACAGAGACGACCCGTCCCCAGGCAAGGACCAACGCGGCAATAATGATGCGCTGCCGGGGCCCACCAATGACTACAGGTTCATCACCAACTCTGGCCGAAAGCGGCCCAAGCAACGTATATGCAACTTTGTCCGAGTTCGCACGCTCGCCCTCCACGACTTTCCCCCGTCGCCGAACAACACCGAAACATACGGCGATTCACTGTAGATCAAAAGCGCCCATCAAGATCGGCCCGAATGGCCAAAACCATGCCCCCTCCATACGCCCAAACAGGGAAATGGGGGCAAGCGCTCTCCGGCCGCGCGGGAGCCTGCGGACTTGGATCTCCCCTCTTCACGCACCGTGATCATGGCCCGACGGACCGTAGCGCGGCGCTTCTGTCTCAATCCGATACGCTTTTACGGTTCCTTGAAGCTCCTCGCGGGGCGGTGTCACCCGCATCGGGACGCCTCGCCTTCGACGAGGGACGATTTTCGCAGTCCGGACGAGTTGTCAGGAACGAGACCGCCCAGCGTTGCCCGCTGGTCGAACGGTGGCGTCGATGCTGGTCACAGCGGCGTGGGTGCGTTGCCGGCCCGCGCTTCGGCCTACATGGCGCGAGTTGACCAAGGTTTGACCGCGAGGGAGATGTCGCCGGTGGCCCGTCGGCATGTGCGCAAGTACGACTGTCGTCGCGGGGGGCGACTTTGGCTGATCTGCACCCCCGCACGGCAAGCGCCGCCCGTTCGGAAGCGCGCCGCCGGTGATCTGCCCGGTGGCACCGACCGGGGGCGGTGTCCGCGATCGCGCCGGTGGGGCGCCAGGCTACGAGGCCGGTCACCGCGGGGTTTCATGGCGTCGGATCAGGCCAGAGCGGTGGATCCAGGCCAGGCACGCTTCGACGGGTCGGCAGGGACGCCGGGTCCGGGGCCGCGAGCGGGGCGGATGGAGGGGGGCGGGCGCCGGATGCGCGAGCAGCACCCGGGCGAGGCCCGCCCGGACTCCAGCAGGTCCAGGATCCGTGCGGGGCCGGCGACGGAGTGCCCGGGTGCGACGACGACCGTGGAACACGCTGAGCGGCCCCGGTGTTCGACAACGACACCCTTGGACACACCCGTCGAACCGGCTCCTCAGCGGTAGAGGAAACCGGAGAGGAGCGGCAGTCCGCCGAACGGGTCGGCGCCGGCCACGCACGCGTCCTTCTTGACGAACCGCTTCACATAGGCAGCTCCGTCGGTGCCGCCGGAGGCAGGCGTGTCCGAGGGCAGATAGGTCCTCGCGAACCGGTAGTGCCCGCCGCGCCACTTGGACAGCGTCCTGTCGAGCTCGTTCCAGCCCTCCTCCAGGCGCTGGTCGGCAGTGCCCGCGAGGGCAGCCTTCAACGGCTGGTGGGAGCGGACTTCCGTGCTGTTGAGCACCCCGAGATGGTCCACGGCCCCGAACACCTCGGCCTTGCGCGGGTCGTACCCGTAGATCGATATCTCCATGGCGTGATAGTTCAGCGACTGGACGGCGCTGGCCGCACCGGTGAAGTCGCGGAAGGTCATGAAGCCTTCCGGGGTGAGCGTGCGCAGAACGCGGAAGACGTCGTTGAGCAGACCGGCGCACACACCGGCGAGTTCCAGCCGGGCAGCCGCCCGTGCGGGGAACTCGTCCTTGGTGGCAGCCGTTTCCACCGCGAGCCGCCGCACGAGGAAGAAAAGCATCTCGCAGCACTGGACCGCGCGCAGGAAGACGTACTCCTCGTGCCGGTCGGAGCGCGGGAACCTGGTGCTCTCGGCGAGCAGCACGGTACGACGGGCCAGCACCGGGTCGACGGCCGCCTGGTCGACCAGGTCCCCGACGCGTACCCGCAGGACCTGGTTGACCACTGTGCCGCAGACGACCGCGATCGCCTCGTCCAGGCATTTGATCCGCTCGTCGCCGCACTCCGGCTGGATGCCCGCCTCCCATGCCGCGCGCTCCACCTCGACCAGGTCGGTCAGAGTGGTGTGCAGAGCCAGCAGCGCCCCGGCGACCGGGTCGTCGGGAAAGCGGTCGAGGAACCAGCCGTAGGAGTGCATGCAGGAGTAGCGGTAGTACTCCGGTATCTCCAGCTCGCGGCTGACCGGGCGGGTGAGCAGCCCGGTGACCTCGTCGACACCGCTCGGGTTCGGGGGCAGGGTGTCGTGCAGCGCCGCGAGGGCATCCGCCTCCGCGGGTTCCAGGCAGGCCCGGCCGCGCGTTCGCTGGAGCTGTGCGATCTCGCGCTGGTGGGGCGTCAGAAGCCGTTCAGCGGCCAGCGCCAGGGCCCCGGTCACGCCTTCCTCCCCACGATGAGGTGCTTGTCCCAGGTGGAGCGGTGTGTCGTGCACTCACCGAAGCCGGCTTCCCGCAGGAGGCCCTGATACTCAGCCGCCGTGCGGTGCCGTCCCTGAGTCTCCACGTGCATCGACAGGTTCATCGCCGCCGTCGCCAACGGGCCGCCGTCCTCGTCGAAAAGACGCTCCATCAACAGGACGCGGCCGCCGCTCGTGCACGCGTCGTACGCCTTGCGCAGCAGATCGACGCAGGTCTTGTCGTCCCAGTCGGAGAGGATGTAGCCGAAGGAGTGGCACTCCGCCGCCGGCAGCGGGTCCCGGAAGAAGTCACCGGGGGCGAACCCGAGGCGGTCATGCAGTCCCTGCTCGCGCCGGGTGTTCTCCAGGAAGGGGCCGACCGCCGGGAGGTCGAAGACCGTGACGTTCAGCTCCGGGTACCGGGCCAGGGCCGCCACCGCGAACGCACCGCTGGCGCCGCCCACGTCCACGAGATCCCGGACGCCGTCGAGTCCGGCGAGCCCGGCCAGTTCCTCGGACACCCCGAAGCTCAGGTTCCACATGGCTTCGAGGAATTCCCGGGTGGCTTCCTCGTCGTGGTAGATCACGTCGAAGGGCGCCGGGAGGTCCGCGTCCACGACCGCCTTGCCGCGCGTCAGGTAGTCGTCAAGCTGCTCCAGCCGACCGGTCGTATTGGTCACCAGGTGCCGTACGAATCCGCCGATGTAGCGGGGGCTCTCCGTGTCGAAGAACGGGCTCAGCCCGTCCGCGACGCGGTACGTGCCGTCGGTACCGCGTTCGAGGACCGACACCGACGCCAGGACCACCAGCAGCCGCTCCAGGGTCTCCTCGTCGATCCGGCGAGCGGCGGCGACGGCCGCTGGGGTGGCCGGTCCCTGGGCCATCAGCTGAGTGAAGACGCCGTGCTTGTCGGCCAAATGCAGAGCATGCGTCGAGAACATTCCGAACATGGCACGGTCGAGACTGCTGGACGGCATCGATTCCCCTCGGTTATTTTCGAAACGTCGACCGCCAGTTCCGCGCGGCCGCACATTCCCATCTCCGATGAAAAATATCCGTCCTGCATATCGTTTCGTTACCGACCGCCTCAGCCAATTCCCTCTTACTTGAGGCGGTTGCGAATAGAGACTCAATAAGGGGATGAAAGCCCGGAAGGTTATTCAGACGTGACGGATCACGAGAGCGTCCAGGTGCGGAGGAGTTCGAGCTGGACCACGTGTCGAGAGCCCCGGGGAAGGTGTCGAGGGGGCCGACCTTGCTCACAGCGCTCAACTACCGCTGTTCCAGAGGCTTTTGGATGACCTACCCGGTCTGTTGGTGATCCCGCTTGTGTGTGCGGCGCCGACCTTCGAGCTTGGCGCACGGGGTCCGCAGGGGGTCCTAGGCCTGGTGGATCATCGGGAGCGCCAGCAGGACCGCCAGCAGGCCGCATACCGCGGCGACCGTCAGGGGCAGCCGGGTCGTCCGCAGGAAGCCGGTGCGGTCCGCGCCGAGGAAGCCCCTGACCAGCCGGGTCTGGAGCACGGCGAAACCCTTCATGACCCAGGGCGCGACGAGGAGGAAGAGCACGCCGCCCGCGGCATGCACCGCCCAGGCCCCGGCCATCGTGGGGCCGCCCCAGGAATCCGAGGTGTCGTTCTCCGGCCGCAGCGGATAACCGACGTTGATCGCTACGGCGAACAGGAAGAACCCGGAGAACACGGCGGCGACGAAGTTCAGCGGGGTACTGACCACCGCGTGCACGAACGCCAGCGGCCCGGTGCGCTCCGGCTCGTCGACCCGCACGCCCAGCAGCCGCCGGGCCAGCCCGCGCTGAATGCGGCCCGCCGGCCCACCGACCAGGGCGAGCGGGACGGAGATGAGGCCGACGGGGAGCGCGAGGAGGAGGTAGGCCAGCCGGAGCCAGGTCTCCGCACGGAAGGGCTCGCGCAGGATCACGCCCACCGGGCCGACGGGGCGGAGATTGCGGGTGACGGGCTGCGATGTGAAGTCCATGCCCTCAAGGATCCCACCCGCGGGGCCTCGATCAATCGTGCCTGCACGGAGGTCGGGGGTTCGGTTTACCCCACCCTCCACACTGCGACCGCCGGCTGCCGCCCTGTGCCGGTTCTAGCCGCGCGTACGGTACTTCCACACGCTCAGCGGCGCGAACACCGCGATGAACGCGAAGCTCCACAGCACCGCCATCAACGCCGAGTGGGCGACCGGCCCTCCGATCATCAGCGACCGAGAGGCATCCACGACCGCGGTCATCGGGTTGTTCTCGACGACAAGCCGCAGCCAGGACGGCATGGTGTCCGGCGGCACGAAGATGGAACTGCCGAACTGAAGCGGCACCATCGCCAGAGTGCTGACGCTCTGCACGGTTTCCATCCCTCGCGCGGCCAGGCCGATGAACGCCTGCACCAGACAGAGCGCGGCCCCGTACAGCAGCAGGATGCCGATCGCGGCCGCGGTGGCGGCGACGGAGGTATGCACCCGGAAACCGATCAGGAACCCGAAGGCCAGGACCACCAGCAGGCCGGCCAGGATCCGGCATGTGTCGGCCAGGATCCGACCGATGAGCACCGCCGAGCGGGCCACCGGCATGGACCGGTAGCGGTCCATCACCCCGGTGGTGAAGTCCATGTTCAGGGCGATGCCCGAGGTGCGGCAGGTGGTGGTGATGGTGAGCGCCATGATGCCGGGCATCAGGTACTGCCGGTACTCCGCGCTGTCCCCGGAGACCGCTCCGCCGAAGGTGTAGATGAAGACCAGCGACAGCGTCACCGGCATCAGCGTGGCGTCGATGATCTGGCCCGGGCTGGCCATCGCTTTGCGCAGGTTGCGCCGGGTGAGCGCCAGCGAGTGGCGAACCAGGGGGCGCACCCCCCGCCCCGGGGAGATCCGCCCCGCAACCCTCGCCATGGTTGGTGAACTCACACCGCACTCCTCGCGGGCAGCACTTCGGAATGCGCCTGCGAGGCCGCGCCGGCCCCGGTCAGCGTCAGGAACACCTCGTCCAGGCTGGGAATGCGTACGTCCAGCCCGGCGAGCGGAATGTCGCTCTGTCCCACTGCCCTCACCACGTCGCTCAGTTGGGCCCCGTCACCCGACAGGGGCAGCTGGATGTGCCCGGTCTCCTCGTCTGCCGGGGCGACGGTGTACCCCCGGCTCTCCAGGACCCGGCGCAGCTCAGCCGAGTCCACCGGCCTCTCGGGCCGGATGCGCAGCACCTGGCCGCCCAGGCGCGCGCGCAACTCCGCCGTCTTTCCCCGGGCGATGACCTGCCCGCGGTCGATGACGACCAGGGAGTCGGCCAGCGCCTCGGCCTCCTCCATGTACTGGGTCGTGAGCAGCACCGTGGTGCCCAGGTCGGCCAGCCGCCGGACCTCGGCCCACATGGCGTTGCGGCTGTGCGGGTCGAGTCCTGTGGTCGGCTCGTCGAGGCACAGCACACTGGGGCTGCCGATCAGGCTGGCGGCCAGGTCCAGGCGGCGGCGCATGCCGCCGGAGTAGCGACCGACGGGCCGGGCGCCGACGTCGGTGAGCTGGAAGCGTTCCAGCATCTCGTCCGCCCGCGCCCTGGCCTTGCGGCGAGGAAAGTTGAACAGCCGGGCTATGACGTAAAGGTTCTCCCAGCCGGAGATGTCCTCGTCGACGGAGGCGTACTGGCCGGTGAGCCCGATCAGCGCACGGACCTCGCCGGCCTGGCGCACCACGTCGTAGCCGCACACCAGGGCCCGCCCGCTGTCCGGTCTGATCAGGGTGGAGACCATTTTGACCGTGGTGGTCTTGCCCGCGCCGTTGGGGCCGAGCAGTCCGAGCACGTGCCCCGTGGGCACCTCAAGACTCACGTCCTTGACCACCGGGTTGCCGCCGTAGCTCTTGGCCAGGCCCTCGATGAGGATGGCAGGAGTCATCAGGTCCTCGTGCTTTCCGCAGTGGTGCTGTTCGGCTGCTCAGTCGAGGACATAGCCATCCTGCATCCGCAGGCGGCGGGAGCGGCGCAGGTCGTTGAGGACGAAGGTGCGTTGCAGCCAGCGGTCCTTGCCGTCGTAGCGCGGGACGAAGGCCGAACGGCCGTGCGTGGTGATGCGGTTGTCGACGATCGCCAGATCGCCGGGGCTGAGCACGGTGCTCAGAGAGGTCTTGTCGAAGGCGTCCTGGAGCTCGGCCATCGCCTGGATCGCCCGGCCGGTGAGCGGCTGGGTGGCGGCGAAGTCGACGCGCAGGTCGGGGTCCTCGGGCGCACCGGTCAGGATGGGCCGCGCCTCGGTGTCGCCGCCGCCCGAGCCACCGAAGGAAGGCGGCGGATCGGTACGGAACTCCGGGCTGCGCAGGACCTCCTGGGTCTCCTCGCTCAGCAGCGGCAGCGCCGCGCGGATGCTCGCGGTGCGCAGCCCGGCGACCTTGTCGTGGTCGGCCCGCAGGCACAGCAGCATCACGTAGTCGGGACGGTGCGGGTGGAAGGCGTTCTCGTTGTGGAAGGTCAGCAGGACGGAACCGGCGTTGCCCTGGAACTCCTCCTTGCCCCGGACCGGAACCACGTCCTGGACCAGCGCGCCGGTCTTCTCCGGGCGGAACGCGACGGGGTCTCCGAGGCTGCAGGCGATCATCGTCAGGACCGCCGCGGACACGCTGGCCTCCCGCTGCACCGAGTCGGCGGTGGAGGGGGTGTCGGGCAGCGCCGTGCCGTCCACGGGCAGGCCCCGGATCAGCAGGACACCGCTGGCCCCGGAGTCCCTGCGGAACTCGCCGAGGGGGGTGCGCAGCCCGGAGGGCAGCTCGTGCCGCTCCCTGCGGGCCGCGTCAACCCACTCGTGGCTGTCCACCTTGCCGTCGGCGGCCCTGGTCAGCCGCCGGGCAACCGTCTCGGTTCGCGCGGCGTCGTCGCCCGCCAGTGTCACGACCGCCGCCTGTGCGCCGGTCTCCATTACCACAGTCATCAAGACTTCACCTTCTGGTGGTTCATGTATGTGTACGGGATCCCTGACAGGTGCGGCCCGGGGGCCGGCGGCGTTGCCGCGCTGTCAGCCGGCGTTCTCCATGGCGCGTACGAGGCTCAGCGGGCGCATGTCGGTCCACTGCTCGGTGATGAAGGCGAGGATCTCCTCGCGGCCGCCCTCCTCGCGGGCGGGACGCCAGCCGGCCGGCACCTCGGCGAAGACGGGCCACAGGGAGTACTGGCCCTCGTCGTTGACCAGGGCGAGGTAGCGGGCGTCGTTGTCCTCGAACGGGTTGGTGCTCATGTGTCGTGTGCCTCTCTCGTGGTTGGTTGGATGTGTGGCTGTCGCGGAGTGGTCCGGCTAGGACAGCGAGGTCTGTGGGACGGGCGTGGCGTCGAGTACGTCGGGGCCGTAGATGCCCTGCGCCCAGTTGGCGTGGTAGACGGTGTCGAGGTAGCGCTCGCCCAGGTCGGGGGCGAGTGCCACGGCCTCGATCCGCTCGCCACCCGTATGGTCGGCCAGCCACCGGGCGGCGCCGCTGACGACCGTTCCGGTGGAGCCGCCGAACAGGAAGCCGCGGGCGGCGAGCCGGTGGCACATGCGGATGGTGTCGGGCTCGGGCACCATCACCACGTCGTCGATGAAGGATTCGTCCAGCAGCTGCGGGCGCACTCCAGTGCCCAGTCCCGGGATCATGCGGGGTTCCGGGGGGTGCCCGAAGGCAACCGAGCCGACGCTGTCCACGGCCACGATCCGTACGCCCGGCCGGTGTTCCTTGAACCAGCGGGCGCAGCCCATCAGCGTTCCGGTGGTACCCGCGCCGACGAACAGGACGTCCAGGCCGGGGTGGGCCCGGGCGACGGCGGGCGCGGTCTGGCGGTGGTGCGCCTTCCAGTTGGCCTGGTTGACGTACTGGTTGAGCCAGACGTGCCGCTCGTTCTCTTCACACAGCGCTCGGACGTGGGCGATGCGTGCGGCCAGGAACCCGCCCTCGCGCGCCGGTTCGGTGATGGTGTGCACCACGGCGCCGAACGCCTCCATCAGACGCTTGGAGGCGAGGTTGCACCGCGAGTCGGTCACGCAGACGAAGCCGTATCCCTTGCTGGCCGCGATCATGCTCAGCGCGACGCCCAGATTCCCGGAGGAGGACTCCACCAGGATCGACCCGGGGGTGAGCTCCCCTGCCTCTTCCGCGGCCTCCACCATGGCGACGGCGGCCTTCTGCTTGACGGAGCCGGTGAAGTTGAACCCTTCACACTTCAGGTGCACGGGAATGCCGAGCACCGCGTCGAGGTCGACGTACAGGTCTTCCACATTGAACTCTTGGGGAGACGAAATGATCGGCACAGAACCTCCCTGCCTTGAACGGCGTTTTATTTGGGGGCGGCGTCACCCGTAACGGCGCATCTCGTGGAAGAAGTCGTCGACCACATTCAGCTGTCCCGAGTCGCGAACGACGTCGTAGACGTGCTTGCCGACCGCGAGGTCGAGGACGCCGAGACCGAAGGGCGAGAAGAACACCGGGCGGTCAGCCGCCGGGCTCAGATCCCCGGTCAGCACGTCGTGGAGCGTGCCGTGCACGAAGTCCCGGTTGCCCTCCTGCTGTTCGGCCAGGTGGAGGGATGTGTTGGCCTTCAGGCAGTGCTCGACGTCGTCGACGATGTTGGTGCCCGTCAGCAGGACCTCGGGCGCCAGGTCGCGCAGCGAGACGTGCAGCACCAGCGGGTTGTGGGCGAACAGGCCCGGGTCGGTGACGTGCGGGGCCCCGGCGATGGTGGCGAAGACGATCAGGTCCGAGGACCGGATCAGGTCCTCGGGGGTTTCGTGGATGGTGACGTTTCCGGTCTCGCCGGACTGGGCGAGGTACTTGGTGAAGCCGACGGCGTGCTCGGAGGACAGATCGTGCACGCCCGTCGCTTCGAAGGTCCAGCCGGTTTCGCGCAACAGGGTGTGGATGAAGCGGGCGATGAGCCCGACGCCGAAGAAGCCGACCCGGAGCGGGCGGCAGCGGCCGGCGCTGAGCCGGTCGGCGGCCAGCGCAGCCGAGGCGGCGGTGCGCACCGCGCTGATGATGGAGCTCTCCAGGCAGGCGAACGGGTAACCGGTCTCGTGGTCGTTGAGGATGAGGACGGCGGAAGCCCGGGGGATGCCGGCGTCCACGTTCTCCGGGAAGCTGGAGATCCACTTGATTCCGTCGGTGGCGACCTCGCCGCCGATGGAGGCGGGCAGCGCGATGATGCGTGAGGAGGGCTTGTCGGGAAAGCGCAGGAAGTACGAGGGAGGGTTGACCGTGTCGCCCTCGCCGTGGAGGCGGTAGGCGGCCTCGATCAGGTCCACCACCTCCTTGCCGCGGCCGTCGAGAACCTGGCTGACCTGCGCTCCGGGTATGACCGCAAAGGAGGGCGCCGCGTGCTGCTGGGACATGAAGAGCTCCGTAGGGAAGTGCGGGGGCGGGGTCAGGCTGCTGCGGGGTGGGCCGGCACATCGGTGCGCACGTGGTCGGCGAGGCGCACCGGGTCGCCGAAGAGCGCCACGACCTCGCGGTCCCCCTGGTATGCCTCGCGGCTGTGCGCCGTCCGCAGGTTGTCGACGACCAGCAGGTCTCCGGCCTGCCAGGGACGGCGCGAAGTAGCGGCCGTGTAGGCGGTGTTGAGCGTTTCTATGACCTCTTCGCTGATGGCCTCGCCGTCCCCGAAACGGGTGTTGAAGGGCAGCGCGTCCGGACCGTAGAAGGAAGTCAGGTACTCCCGGACCGCGGGCTCCAGGGTCAGTCCGTTGAGGAACGCGATCTGGTTGAACCACAGCCGCTCGCCGGTGACGGGGTGGGCGACCACCGCGGCCCGCCGCTGGCGGGTGCGCAGCGCGCCGTCCGCGAGCCATTCGTGCTCGATGGCGTGCTCGGCGCAGTACGCGGCCACCTCGGCGCGGTCCTGCGTACCGAAGGCTTCCGACCAGGTGACGCCCACCTCGCGGTAGTCGCGGTCCAGCAGCCAGCCCTGGTGTGCGAAACGTTCGACGAGGTCGGCGGGCAGGGAGCTCAGCAGCGTCCGGGCGTCGGCGACCGCGGTGGCGCCGCCGGAGGCGGGTGCGGTCAGGCAGCCGAAGAGGGCGACGGAGGGCACCTCGGCGGCATAGCTCAACTCGTGGTGCATGCACATCGGTTCGTCGGCCGGCCACATGGACGAGGAGTAGACGCCTTCGCCGTGCTCGGTGCGGCTGGTGAAACCCTCGCGTTCGGCCACCGGGGTCACACCGAGCCAGCGCGCTGCCCGCGCCAGGTCGTGGGGAGCGCTCAGGCCGAGGCCGCGCACGAGCAGCGCGCCGTGCCGGGCCACCAAGTCGCGCACCACCTGGCCCGGCAGCAGGTCGAAGTCCGCGCCGGGGACCTCCAGCATGGGAGTGCGCCCTGCTTCGAGGACCGGTTCGTAAGCGCCGGGCGGTGCCGCGGCGGTCATGGCGCCGTCGGTCGTGGCCGTCATCGGATTGCCTTTCTTGAAGGTCTGGCGGCATACGGACAAAGGGTGGGCCGTACGGTCGCCTGAGGTGGGGGGGCCGGCCACCGGGGCCGGGCGAGGGGAGAGGAACGGGCGCCTGGTCTCAGGCCGCTCCGCCCTCCCCGGCGGCCCGCTCGTCCAGAAGGGCGGCGAGGTCGGCGAGGACCGGCCGGCTCATCAGCTCCGCGGGGGACACCGTGCGGTCCAGGGCCACCGCCATCTGCAACATGCCCAGCGAGGTGCCACCGGCTTCGAAGAAGTGGGTGTTCCGGCCGATGTCTTCGGCAGGAAGCTTCAGGGCGTTCGCCCACAGCCCGGCGAGGCTGCGCTCGCGATCCGTACGGGGCGCCTGGAACTCGCCCTCGTTGGTGCTGAGTTCGCCGACCATACGGGTCAGCGCCTTGCGGTCGATCTTGCCGTTGGCGGTGAGCGGCAGGGCGGGGAGGTAGTGGATGCGTGCGGGAACCATGTACTCCGGCAGAGCGGTACCCAGTTCCTTGCCGACGGTCTGCGCGGAACGTTCCTGGGCGGCGGAGTAGAAGGCCACCAGTTGCTTGGTCTCGCCCTCGCCCGCGATGACGACGGCACTGTCGCGCACCCCGGAGACCCGCAGCAGCTGGTTCTCCACCTCGCCGATCTCGATGCGGAAGCCGTTGATCTTCACCTGGGTGTCGCGGCGGCCCAGGAACTCCAGCCGCCCGTCCGGCAGCCAGCGGCCGAAGTCGCCGGAGCGGTACATCCGGGCGCCGGGGTGGTGCGGGTCGGGGACGAACGCGGCGCGGGTGCGCTCCTCGTCGTTGACATAGCCACGGCCCACACAGATGCCGGAGAAGACGATCTCGCCGGGAGAGCCGAGCGGCACCAGCCGCAGCAGTTCGTCGACCACGTAGATCCGTACGTTGGCGATCGGCCGGCCCAGCGGCACCGACGCCGACGCCGGCACGGTGCGCATGACCTCGTGGTTGGTGTCGTCACAGGTCTCGGTGAGGCCGTAGGCGTTGACCAGCGCGACCTCGGGGAAGGTGGCGAACCAGCGCGCCACCAGGTCCTTCTTGAGGGCCTCGCCGGTCGCGGAGACACAGCGCAGATGGGGCAACTCGCGGGGGTGGCGCTCCAGTTCCGTCAACACCACCTCCAGATAGGAGGGGACGACCTGGACGACCTCGACGCGGGCGTTCTCCAGCGTCTCGACGAAGCGCCCCACGTCCAGGACGGCGCTCTGCTCGATGATGCGGGTGCGGCCGCCGACGGTGAGCGCGGCGACCAGCTGCCACAGCGAGATGTCAAAGCACTGCGGGGCGGTCTGCGCCACCACGCCGCCCTCGCGGACCCCAAGATCCTCGATCTTGGCGAGGAGGTGGTTGAGAAAGCCGGCGTGCTCGCACACGGCGCCCTTGGGCCTGCCTGTGGATCCGGAGGTGAAGTAGATGTAGGCGGCCTGGGAGGCCGCGACGGGCAGGTCGGGGTCGGTGTCGGGGTGGCCGGCGGCGAGGACGTCGTCAAGGTGGTGCGCGCGGACGTCGGAGGCGGCACGCAGGGCCTCGGGCAAGTCGGCACAGGCGTCGCGTTCGACGAGTACATGGCGGCACTGGCTGCGGGTGAGCATGCCGGCGATCCGGTCGGCGGGGAAGTGCGGCTCCACCGGCAGGTAGACGCCGCCCGCCTTCAGGACGCCGAGCACGGCCGCAAGCCACTCCAGGTCGCGCTCGCTGACGACGGCGACGACGTCCTCGTCACGCAGGCCGTCGGAGCGCAGCGCGTGGGCGATGCGGTTGGCGCGGGCGTTCAGCTCGCGGTAGGTCCAGGAGCTCGCGCCCTGTTCGACGGCGATGTCTTGCGGACGCAGGCGGACCTGCTCCTCGAAGAGCTGGTGGACCCGGCGGTCGGGCAGGTCGCGGTGCGGACCGGCCAGCCCGTCCACCTGGAACCGGGTCTCCGCCGCCGGGAGCGGACTCCACTCGTGGTGGCCGGCCTCGGGGTTACGGGCCAGTTCCTCCAGAGCGGCCAGCAGATATCCGGAGATCCGCCCGGCCTGGTCGGCGTCGAGCGCGTAGGGGCGGTGCGCGAGGACCAGGTGCGGCTGCGCACCCGAGGTGTCCACCCCGACAGCGAGAACGGTCTCGGGGGCCAGGTCGCCCGCGCGCGGGGCGCGGCCCGCGACCACGACCGTGTCGAAGAGGGCTTCGGTGCGGCCGGTCTCGGCGCGCAGTTCCGCAAGCGCCGCTTCCGGCCGGCCGGTCACCTCAGCGGTGGCCCGGGCCGCGGTGTTCAGCAACTCCCGCCACGGGCCGTCGGCCACCGGCACCGGGCAGGGCAGCGGCTGCGCCACGGAGCCGTCGGCGCTCAGACGACCTACCACGACGGCGGAGTCGGAGGTCAGGGCCGCCAGCACCCGTGCGCAGACCGCCAGAAGCACGGTGTCCGGGGTGGTGGCGAGGTCGTCCGCCGGCCGTCGCAGCGCCTGAGCGGCCACGGCCGGTACGGGCGTGCGAAGTTCCTCGACGATGCCCGGTTCGCGCTGCTCGCCGGACCACCTCGGGACAGGCGTGTACCCGCCCTCGGAGAGCACTCGCTGCCAGTACTCCCGGTCCGTCGACGATCCGGCAGTCGTGTACCGCTGTGCGGGCTGGCTCTGCCGCTCGTCTTGCCGAACCTTCACTCGCCCTAACCTTCCATCGCGAACGCCCCGACCGGGCGTCCGACAGCACCTGTGCCATGGTCGGTAGCGACGCTAGGGCAGCAGATTATTGGCTAGGTATCGGTTCGAAACCCCAGGGCTATCGGGGTGTGAGCCGGCATCAGCGTCCTGGTCATGAGTCCTCGCTCGCACCGGTGGGCAGCAGCGCCCGTACCTCGAACCGGCCGTCCTCCATGACTCCCACGTGCAGCGTGCCGCCGAGCATGGAGGCCCGCTCCCGCATACCGAGGACACCGTGCCCGCTGCCGCTCAGGCGCTGCGCGGGGACGGTGGCCGGGGTGTTGACCACCCGCACCACGAGATCCCGCTCGCCGTAGGTCAACTCGATGTGGACCTTCGCACCCGGTGCATGGCGCACCACATTGCTCAGTGCTTCCTGAGTAATGCGAAAAGCCGAGAGTTCGACATGGTGGGGCAGGACTCGTGGAGTACCCGATATCTCCGTCTTCACGGTCAGACCGACCGCCTGGACATTGCCGACGAGTTCATCGAGATTCGCCAGGGTCGGCTGCGGCGCGTATCTGCCGTCCTTGCTGCTCGCACCGGCATCGTCGGACCGCATCATGCCCAGAATGTGGCGCATCTCAGTCAGGGCCGCCAGCGCGTTCCGACGAATGCTGCCCAGGCTCTCGCGCATCGCCTCCGGCGGATCCTCGACGAGAAACGGGGCGGCTTCCGCCTGTACGGCGACGACGGACATGTGGTGGGCGACGACATCGTGCAGTTCACGCGCGATGCGTGCCCGTTCCTCCAGCAGGGTCCTGCGGAACCGCTCGATTTCGGTAAGTTCCTCCTGCCGTCGCAACTGCCGCTGCGCTTCCTTGCGTCCGCGCACGGCGGCCAGCAGTACCAGCCCGCCCCCCGACAGCATTCCGAAGGCCAACAGGCCCTTCCCCGCTCCCTCGGGGCTCAGCGCGGCCCCGAGTGCCGTGCCGACGAGCAGCGTCACCAGCCACTGCGCGACGGACAGCCGGGCACTGACCCGCCAGGCGACGAGCAGCGTGACAGTCAGATGCGCCAAGAACCCCATCTCGGTCCATGGCCAGGGTGTCAGGCCGGCGGGCGCGGCGTCTCGCACCGCCAGCAGCAGGGGGAACGGCACCATGGCCGCGAGTGACAGCCACCAGGCGGCCACCGGCCGGACCAGGGCCAGAGGCACAGCCGCCGCCTGGACGCACGCGAGCAGCGCCGCAAGGGCCCAGTGTGTCTGAAGCCGTTCGGCGACCACGGCCGTTCCCGGCCCGACGAGGTAGAGCGTGAACACCCCCGTGAGAAGGAGCGGGAGTTGACGAAGCACCCGGTTCCGCGACCGGGGGAAGGTCGGCAGCGGGCGCGGCGAGAAATTGAAGAGCTCCCCGCACAAGGCCTGTACAGGGGAGACCCATCGCTGTTTCACTCCGCGCTTTCGCGGACGCGACGAACTCGCCGGCCTCTGCGGACTCGTTGGCCACTCTGCACCGTCCGGGTAATTCGTCACACAAATCATGATAGAGCCGCCGTACCGCGCCGGAACCGGCACCGCGTCCGCACCGCGCTGAAGGGGAGGGGACTGCCCCCGCCCCCTCCCACACCTTCAACACCCCTGCCAGCTTGGGCGGTTCAGTGCGTCGGGGCCGCCACTGCCGGGCGCGCGCCGGTCTCCCGAACCCGTCCCATGCGCAGCTCGACAAGCCGCGCGATCTGCTCCGCCGGACCTGGATCCATCATGTGGGCGTGTTCGCAGTCCACCTCGACGATCTCGGTGCGGCCTGCCACGAATTCCCCCCACGCCTCGGGCACCACGGCCTCCAGGCGCTTACGGGTGGCCAGTACCAGCAGCAGGTCCGAGCGCAGCACTTGCGGCCGCCGCTCCGTCGCCAGCCAGGCGTTGTTGACGCTCACCTCCAGCGCGGCGGCCCGGTGCTCGCGGCTCAGGTGACGCAGCTCGCTGCTGCCCTCCCCGTACCAATCGACAATCTGGGCGCGCATCTGGTCCGGCGTCGGCTCAGCGGGCGCGTCCTGCGGAAGGCCGTAGATCTTGGCGTATCCCTCGTACATTTGCGCGAGAATTTCGTCGTGTGTCCCGGTCCCCGGGCCGCCGGGTTCGGGCGGGGAGGTGTCCAGCACCGCCAGCAGCCCGATCTCCTGCCCGTCCGCCTCCAGCGCGGTGGCCACGGCCTGCGCCATGATCCCGCCCAGCGACCAGCCCAGGATGTGGTACGGCCCATCGGGCTGCACCGCACGGATCTGCCGGGCGTAGTCCACGGCCAGTTCGGTCATGGACGTGGGCAGTGGCTCCACCCCGTCCAGACCCCTGGCCTGGACCCCGTAGACCGGGTGATCGGGGCTGAGCGCACTCAGCAGCGTCGAGTAGCGCCAGCTGAGACCCGCGATGGGGTGTACGCAGAACAGCGGGGCCGAGCTGCCGGAGGTGCGCAGCGGCAGGATCACGTCGAAGGCTCTGCTCCTGTCCCCGTCCAGGTGCTCGCACAGCCGGGCCGGGGTCGGCGCGGCGAAGATGTCCCGCAGCTCCAGCGGGCGGCCGAGCGCCTGTCCGATGCGGTGGACCAGCCGGGTGGCGAGCAGGGAGTGGCCGCCGAGCTCGAAGAAGCCGTCGTCCACGCCAACCCGCTCCACGCCGAGCGTCTCGGCGAACAGGCGGCAGACCAGGTCCTCCTGCGGTGAACCCGGCGCCCGGTACTCACCCGCGGCAACCTGCACGGGTGCCGGAAGCGCCCGGTGGTCCAGCTTGCCGTTGGGCGTCAGCGGCCATCGGTCCACCAGGACGAAGCCGCTCGGCACCATGTAGGCGGGCAGCCGTTCGGCGACCTCGGAGCGCAGCGCGCGCGGCGTCAACTCGGCCTGCTGGGCGAGGGGTTTCACGTACGCCACCAGGCGCTGATCGCCCGGCCGGTCCTCGCGGACCATCACCACGGCCCGCTCCACCCCCGCGCAGTCCGCGACCGCGGCCTCCACCTCGCCCAGCTCCACGCGGAAGCCGCGGACCTTGACCTGGGTGTCCGCGCGGCCCCGGAACTGCAACTGCCCGTCGGCGTTCCACACCGCCAGGTCACCGGTGCGGTACATCCGGGCGCCAGGGCCGCCGTACGGGTCGGCGACGAAGCGCTCCGCGGTCATGCCGGGATTGGCCAGGTAGCCGCGCGCCAGACCGCCGCCGGAAATGTACAACTCGCCCTCGGTGCCGGGCGGTACCGGTTGCAGCGCCGTGTCCAGGACGTACATCCTGTTGCCTTCGATCGGCCGGCCGATGACCGAAGCGGCGGCCGCGTCGGGAACCAGGCGCCGGGTGAAGCTCACGTCGCAGGTGGCCTCGGTGGGCCCGTACGCGTTGATCAACAGCCGGTCCCGGCCCCAGAACTCGGCCAGTTCCGGGGAGAGCGGTTCTCCGCCGGTGATCATCGTGCGGAAGTCGGGCAGCTCGGCCCGCGGTACCTCCGCGAGCGCCGAGGGGGCGATCAGCAGGTGGCTGACGCGCTGCTCGGCGAGGAACGCGGCGAGCTCGGGCCCGACCGGGGTATGCGCGGGTACGACCAGGCACGCGCCGGACAGCAGGGCCAGGCAGAACTCCGCGATCGACACGTCGAAACTGGGCGAGGCACATTGCAGCACCCGGCTCTCGGGTACCACCCCGTAGTGGGCCGACTGGTTGGCGGCCAGCGCGCCGATTCCGGCGTGGCTGACCAGGACGCCCTTGGGGCGGCCGGTGGAGCCCGACGTGAAGACGACATAGGCCGGGTTGACGACCCGCAGCGGGGTGGTGCGGTCGGTGTCGCTCAGGTCCGTCCCGGGCAGCGCGGCCCGCTCGGCGGCGGTGGCCGCCCCGTCGACCAGCAGCGTGTCGAGGCCATCGGCGCGTGGCAGCCGGTCCGCCAGTTCCTCGGTGGTCAGCAGCAGCACCGGCGCGCTGTCCGCCAGCATCGCGGACAGCCGCTCGGCCGGGTAGGCCGGGTCGAGCGGCAGGTACCCCGCACCGGCCTTCATGACGGCGAGCATGCCCTCCAGCATCAGCGCCGAGCGGGGCAGCGCCACTGCCACGTACATCTCGGGCCCGACGCCCCGGGCGACCAGCTGCCGGGCCAGGCGGTTGGCCCGCTCGTTGAGCTCGGCATACGTCACGGTGGTGTCCGCGCACGCCACCGCGGGCCGCTGCGGAGTACGCCGCACCTGTGCCTCGAACAGCTCGGGGAAGGTGGCCGCCCGCCCCACGGCATCCGCGTCGGACCCGCTCTGAAGCAGCGTCCGGCGCTCTTGCGCCGAAAGGATCTCCAGTACGGAGACCGCGGTGCCGGGGTCGGCGGTCGCGCTCTCCAGCAGCCTGGTCAGCCGCTCGGTCAGCCGCCGCACGGTGTCCGGCTCGAACAGTTCGGCGGCGTACTCCACCAGTCCGTCGATGCCGGCCGGGGCGCCTTCCTCGGTGTGGCTCTCGCCCATGTTGAAGGCCAGGTCCACCCGCGCGTTGCCGACCGCCTCACCCTCGGCGGAGACCCGCAGCCCGGGCAGGTCCATCGAACCGCGCTCGTTGTTCTGGAAGACCAGGGTGACCTGGGTGAGCGGGGCGTGCGAGAGGGAGCGGCCGGGGTTGACGGCTTCCACGATCCGCTCGAACGGCAGGTCCTGGTTGGCGTAGGCGCCGAGGTCCGTCTCCCGCACCCGGGCGAGCAGTTCGCGGAAGGTCGGGTCCCCCGACACATCCGTACGCAGCACCAGGGTGTTGACGAAGAACCCGATGAGGTGGTCCAGCGCCTCGTCGGTGCGCCCCGCCAGCACGGCGCCGATCGGGATGTCGCTGCCCGCGCCCAGGCGCGAGAGCAGTGCGGCCAGCGCCGCCTGGACGACCATGAACACCGTGACGTCGGACTGCTTGGCCAGCTCGGCGATCCGCGCGTGCAGCGCGGCGTCCAGAGCGAAGCGCACACCGGCCCCGCGCTGATCGGCCACCGCCGGCCGCGGGCGGTCCAGAGGCAGCTGAAGCAGCTCCGTCACTCCCGCCAACTCATTGGTCCAGTACTCCACTTGGCGTGCCGCGACACTGCCGGGGGACGACTCGGCGCCCAGCAGCTCCTGCTGCCACAGCGCGTAGTCCGCGTACTGCACGGGCAGCGGCTGCCACTGCGGGGCCCGGCCCGCCGTGCGGGACCGGTACGCGGCGGACAGGTCGCGGGCCAACGGAGCCATCGACCAGCCGTCGCTGACGATGTGATGGGTGAGCAGGCAGAGCACGTGCTCACGCTCGGACACCTGGAAGAGCGTGGCCCGCAGAGGAACCTCGGTGGTCAGGTCGAAGGCGTGACCCGTCGCCCCTGCCAGTGCCCCCGGCAGGTCCTGCTCGCCCGCGAGCTCGACGAACTCCAGCCGTACGTCCGCCTCTTGGACGTCCAGGACGATCTGGCACGGCTGGCCGGCGAACTCGGCGAAGCGGGTGCGCAGCACCTCGTGCCGCTCCACGACGTCCGTGAGCGCGGCAGCCAGCGCGGCGCGGTCCAGGTCTCCGGAGAGCCGCAGCGGCAGCGGGTTGTTGTACGTCGCACTGGGCCCGTTGAGCCGGAAGGCGAACCACAGGCCGCGCTGGGCGTAGGACATCGGCACCCGCTCGGGGCGTTCCACCGCCGCCAGCGGCGGCCGGGCCGTGTCCGCGTGTGCCAGCCGCGCGGCGAGGCCGGCCACCGTCGGCGCCTCGAAGACCGCACGCACCGGCAGCTCGGCCCCGAAGGCGGCACGGACCTGGCTCAGCAGTCGGATCGCGGTGAGCGACTGACCGCCCAGGTCGAAGAAGCTCTCGTCCACCGAGCGGCAGGGCCGCCCCAGCACCTTCTCGAACAGCCCGCAGAGGATGTCCTCGGTCGGCGTCTGCGGGGCCCTCGGACCCCGGTGGGCCGGGCCGTCGCCCTGGGCGTGGGCCCCGGCGCCGTCCCCGGCCGGCGCGGTGTCCCGGCGGAACGCCGACGGCAGAGCGAACTCCACGTCCCCGGCGCTGCGGTCCGGAGCGGCCACGACCGCCTTCAGCACCTGGGTGAGCGCGGTCAGCACCGCCTCCGCCTCGTCCTCGTCCAGCAGGTCCGGCTGGTACTCCAGGTCGATCCGCAACCGTCGCCCGGCCAGCCCCGCGACGACGCGCAGCGGGTAGTGCGCGGCGTCGTGACCGCCGGCCACCTCCACCCGGACGCCGGCGTAGGACGGGCGGGCCGCGTCGTCGTCCGGGTAGTTCTCGAACACCACGAAGGTGTCGAAGAGGTCGCCGTGTCCGGCCATCCGCTGTAGCCGGCCCAGCCCCAGGTGGTGGTGCGGCAGCAGCGCCGCCTGTTCCCTGCGCAGCCGGTCGAGGTTCTTGAGCACCGACTCGGTGCGATCCAGCCGCACCCGCACCGGGATGGCGTTGATGAACATCCCGATCATCGTGGTGATGCCGGGGATCTCCGGCGGGCGGCCGGAGACCAGCGTGCCGAAGACCATGTCGTCCCGGCCGGTGAGCCGGGCCAGCACCAAGGACCACGCCATCTGGACGAGGTGGTTGGCCGTCAGACCGCGGTCGCGCACCAGCGCGTCCAGATCGGCGGCGAAATCGGCGGGCAGCGAGGTCTTCACGCGCGCGGGCATGCCCGGCACCCGCGACGGGTCGGCGGAGAACGCCAGCGTCGGCCCTGCCAGTCCGTCCAGGGCTTCCCGCCAGGCCGTCTCCGACCGCGCGTCGTCCTGCTGCGCCAGCCAGCCGAAGTAGCTGCGGTGCGGCACCGGCCGGGACAGCGCCGAGTCGTCACCCCCGCCCTCGTACAGCGTGAACAGCTCCCGGACCAGCACGGGGACCGACCAGCCGTCCAGCAGCATGTGGTGGCTGGTCATCACCAGCCGGTGCCGATCGGCGCCCAGCCGTATGAGGGTGAAGCGCATCAGTGGCGGCCGGTCGAGCGAGAAGCGCCGTGTCCGGTCTGCGGCGAGGAGCTTTTCCTGGCGCGCCTGGGTGTCCGCGACGTCGCCCGCCGAGAGGTCGACCTCCTCCCACGGCAGCGGCACGTCGCGGTGGATCACCTGCATCGCCTGGCCGTTCTGCCGCTGCCGAAATCCCGCGCGCAGGTTGGGGTGGCGGCGGATGAGCACCTCGACGGCCGTCCTGAGGGTCTTTGCCCGCAGCGGTCCCTCCAGATCGAGGACCATCTGGGTGTTGTAGACGTCGACCGCGTCATCGTCGTAGAGGGAGTGGAAGAACATCCCCTCCTGGAGCGGGGTCAGCGGCAGAACGTCTTCGAGCGCGGCCCGGTTCATCAGAGCATCCTCAGTTCTGCTTCGAGTTCGTCGATCTCCGCCTGAGAGAGACCGAGGGCAAGGTCGGAAGGGCTGTGGCCACCGGTGCCGGCCTCCTGGGCGTGGGCGGTCAGGGCGTCCAGGGCGGTGAACCACAGATCGGCCAGTTCCCGGACGTCCTCCTCGGGCAGGATCCCGCCCGCCCAGGACCACGTGACGCTCAGCCGGGGGCCATCGGCCAGGTCCTGGGTGAGTGCGTTGACCGCGAGAGGGTGCGCCAGCGGCATCCCGCTGTCCTGCGGTACGGGCGAGGGCAGGCCGCCGGCCATCGTCCACGGCCGGCCCCCACCGGCCGCCGTGTCCGTCACCTCGAACCGCCCGAGATAGTTGAATGCCAGCTGCGGAGCCGGAAGCACGGACAGTACGGGGCCCAGGCGCGGGTTGAGGTAACGCAGCATGCCGTAGCCCACGCCGTTGCCGGGAAGCGCCCGCAGCTGCTCCTTGATCAGCTTGAGGGACTGCCCGACCGCCGGCCCGCCGGCCCGCACCTCGGCCCAGTCCGCGGCGGCCGGTGTCAGCCGTACCGGGTAGAGGCTGGTGAACCAGCCCGCTGTACCGGACAGTTCGGCTCCCGGCAGGATGTCCTCGCGGCCGTGTCCCTCCAGGTCGACGAGCACGCCGTCGGCAGCCTCGCCTCGGCGTCGTCGCCACTCGCGCACCGCCAGGGCGAACGCGCTCAGCAGCACTTCGCCCACGTTGGCGTGGAACGCCGCGGGGACGGACGTCAGCAGCGGCTGCGTGCGCTCGGGAGGAAGACTCAGCTCCAGGGTGCGCACCGTCGCGGCGGTGTCCCGGCGGCGGTCCAACTCCCTTGCGCCCAAAGGAGCTTCACCGCCCGACGCGCTGTCCGGCGCGTCGGCGGCGGCCCGCGTCCATACGTCCAGCCCGGCCTCCCACGCGGGCTCCTGCGCCGCCTCGGCGAGCCGCTGTGCCCACGACCTGAAGGAGGTGGCCACCGGCGTGAACTTCGGATCACGCCCGGCGGACGCCGCCTCCCAGGCCACCCGCAGATCCGGCACCAGGATGTGCCAGGACACCCCGTCCACGGCCAGGTGGTGCGCCACGATGTGCAACAGCCCCAACACCTCGGGCCCGGCGTCGTACCAGACCAGTTGGATCACCGAGCCGTTCTCCGGGGAGAGTCGCAGCCGTGCCCGCTCCCCCTCGTCGGCCATGACCGCGTCCCGCTCCCGCGACGGCAGGGCGGCGATGTCCACCCGGTGCAGCACCGCGGTGGCGGCCACCGCCCCGCGCTCCGCTACGACCGGCTGCCAGGACCCGTCCTCGGCGGTCGTCATCCGCAGGCGCAGCATGTCGTGGTGGTCCAGCCAGCTCTGCACCGCGGCAGTCAGCCGGTCCGGGGCCGCCCCGGCCGGAACCCGCACCGTCACCGACTGGTTGAAGCCCGACACCGGGCCGTCCAGCTCGTGCAGCCAGTGCATGATCGGCGTCAGCGGGAAGGCCCCCACGCCGTCGTCCGCGGTGGCCCAGCCGGAACCGGGCAGCTCGGCGGCCACGTCGGCCAGCTCCGCCACCGTCCGGTGCAGGAAGATCTGCTGCACCGTCAGCGAAAGCCCGTTCTCGCGGGCCTGGGACACCACCCGCATCGAGCTGATGCTGTCACCACCGAGTTCGAAGAAGTTGTCGTCGATGGTGACGGTGTCGAGGCCGAGGACGCCGGCGTAGATCCCGGCCAGGGTCTCTTCCCGGGGGGTGCGGGGGGCGCGTCCGCCGGCGGTGGACCCGGTGAAGACGGGAGCGGGAAGCGCCTTGCGGTCGATCTTGCCGTTGGGAGTCATCGGCCAGCGGTCGAGGACCACGACGGCGGCCGGAACCATGTAGTCGGGCAGCCCCTCGGCAAGGCGCGTGCGGAGGTCGGCAGGGTTGACCGCGGACCCGGCCGCCGTGACATACCCGACCAACTGCCGTTCCCGCGGCCCATCCTGCCGGACCATCGCCAGCGCTCCGGTGACGCCGGGGAGGTCTGCGAGCGCCGTTTCGATCTCGCCGAGCTCGATGCGGAAGCCGCGGACCTTGACCTGGTTGTCGGTGCGGCCGAGGTATTCGAGGGTGCCGTGCGAGGTGTACCGGCCGAGGTCGCCGGTGCGGTAGAGGCGGCTGCCGGGCGGACCGTAGGGGTTGGCCACGAAGCGCTCGGCGGTCAGCTCCGGGCGGCCCAGGTACCCGCGGGCCAGACCAGGGCCCGTGCTGTAGAGCTCGCCCGCCACGCCTGGCGGCACCGGGCGCAGTCGCTCGTCCAGGAGGTAGACCTTGGCGTTGGTGATGGGGGTGCCCATCGGCGGCACAACGGCGCCGGTCAGGGGCCGGCTGACGGTCGAGCAGACGGTGGCCTCGGTCGGACCGTAGGCATTGACCAGGCGTCGGCCCGCCGACCAGCGGCCGACCTGTTCGGGCGGGCAGGCCTCGCCCGCCACGATCAGCGTCATGTCCCGCGGGAGCGAGCCGGGAGGCAGCACACCGAGCACGGCCGGGGGAAGAGTGGCGTGAGTGACGCGCTGCTCGGAGAGCAAGGCGGTCAGCTCCCCGTCCGCGGCAAGACGTGCCGACGGTGCGAGGACGAGGGCGGCGCCATGGGTGAGAGCCATGATCAGCTCCCAGGCGGCGGCGTCGAAGCTGAGCGCGGCGAACTGCAGAACCCGCGACCGGTCCGTCACGTCGAGGTGCGCGCCCTGTGCCGCGGAGAGCGAGGCGATACCGCTGTGGGTGACGATCACGCCCTTGGGACGGCCGGTGGATCCCGAAGTGTAGATGACGTACGCGGGGTGGCGCAGATCCAGCGGAGCGAGCCGTTCCTCGTCGCTGATCGGCCCGTCCGCGAGGCCCCGGGTGGCGTCGTGGTCGTCCAGCAGCACCCTCGGGCACGCGGTGGCGGGCAGCTCCACACCTGACGTGGTGAGGACGCAGGCCGGGGCGGCGTCGGTGAGCATGTAACCGATGCGGTCGGCCGGGTAGTCCGGATCGATCGGCAGGTACGCCCCGCCCGCCTTGTGGACGGCGATGGCGGCGACGACCAGCTCGGTCGAGCGGGGCACGGCCAGGGCCACCAGCCGCTCCGGCCCCACGCCCTGGGAGATGAGGAGGCGGGCCAACCGGTTGGCCCGTCGGTCCAGTTCGCGGTAGGAGAGAACCGCGCCCTCAAAGACCACAGCCTCCGCCTCCGGGGCACGGGCGACATGGGCCTCGAACAGCTCCGGCATCGTCAACGCCGGAACCTGCTGCTCCGTGGCATTGCGGCCGTCGAGCAGTTCCCGCCGTTCCTCGTCACCGAAAATCTCCGCACTGCCCACCGCCTGATCGGGCTCGGCCACGACGGCCCGCACCATCCGGACCAGCCGCTGGGCCAGCGCCTCGGCACTCGCGGCCTCGAACAAGTCCGTGGCGTAGGTGAGTTGCCCGGCGAAGCCGGCCGGTTCACCGGCTGCCGAGTACCGCTCGGTGAGACCGAAGACCAACTCGGACTTGGCGGCGTCCAGTCCCACCGGCTGGGACTCCACTCGCAGCCCCGGCATGACCGGAGCGTCCCCCGCGCTCTTTTCAAGGTTGAGGGAGACCTGGAAGAAGGGGGTGTGCGAGAGGGTATGAGTCACCCCCGCCGCGTGGACGACTCGCTCGAAGGGAATGTCCTGGTGGGCGTAGGCGTCCAGGTCGGCCTCCCGCACCCGAGTCAGCAACTCACGGAAGGTCGGGTCACCCGACACGTCCGTACGCAACACCAGAGTGTTGATGAAGAACCCGACCAGATCATCCAACGCCTCATCCGAACGCCCCGCCACCGCGGTGCCGATCGGAATATCCGTACCCGCACCCAGCCGCGACAACAGCGCCGCAAGCCCGGCCTGCAACACCATGAACACCGTGGCATCACACGCACGCGCCAACTCCACGATCCGCGCATGGAGTTCGGCGTCCAGTACGAAGTTCTCGGTAGCACCGCGATAACTGGCAACCGCCGGCCGAGGCCGGCCCAACGGAAGCTCCAACAACTCCGGAGCACCACTGAGCTCCTTCTGCCAGAAAGCCAGCTGCTGAGCGATCAGACTGTCCGGGTCGTCCTCCTCACCCAGCACGTCACGCTGCCACAGCGCATAGTCGGCGTACTGCACCGGCAACGCTTCCCAAGCAGGCGCCAGCCCACCCACACGAGCCGTATAAGCAGCGGACAGATCCCGCGACAGCGGACCCATCGACCAGCCGTCACCAGCGATGTGGTGCAGCAGAATCAACAGGACGTGCTCACGCTCGGACACCCGGAAGAGAGTGAACCGCAGCGGCACCCCACCGGCCAGATCGAACCCGAACGCCGCCGCCTCCGCCAACGCCGACTCCAACCGGCCCGGCTCCCCCACCTCCACCAACTCGACCACAGGGTGCGCCTGTTCACCGTCCAGCACCACCTGGAACGGCTCACCCGATTCCTCCACGAACCGCGTACGCAGCACCTCATGCCGCCCCACCACATCGGCCAACGCCGCCTCCAGAGCGACATGGTCCAGCTCGCCGGACAGACGCAGAGCGATCGGAATGTTGTACGTCGGACTGGGACCCTCCACCTGGAAGGCGAACCACAACCGCCGCTGTGCGAACGACAACGGCAGCGCATCGGGGCGCGCCGTCGCCACCAGCGCCGGCCGCGCCGAGCCCACCGTCAGTCGGGAGGCGAGTGCGGCGACGGTTGGTGCTTCGAAGACGGCGCGGATGGAGAGCTCGGCGTCCAGTGCGGTGCGGATGCGACTGGTGAGCCGGGTCACCA
>NZ_JBIAGO010000034.1:0-42839 GCF_042869775.1 Streptomyces sp. NPDC006711 | reverse complement strand
GCGCGCGGTCTGCTCCGCAGACACGACGCGCCGCTGCTACGCAGCGGGAGGCAGCTGCTCCGCAGCTGCCCGGCCCACTCCGTGGGCCGGGCACTCCACTCCGTGGAGCGCGGTGATAGGTCGGTGCGAGAGGAACCCGATCGCTCCGCGATCGGTGTTCCTCTCGCACCTTGTCTCGTTGATTCTCTTCAGCTCATGGGACTGTGACGGTATATCAGAGAAGATGCCCCGCTCCGCGGGACACCTTCTGGCTGGCTACGTGTCAGGGGGATCCCGGCGCTTGAAAGAGGTGACGGGTCCTCGGATGGCTTCATTAGGAAGCAAAAAACTATTCGAGTTTATGAGAACTCGTCATCCTGCTCTCGATGCCGCGAAGCGATCACGATGGGTACGCCAGTCTCCGGACAAACGATCCGTTGATGCTCTGAGGGGCCGGGCTGGTTGCGCCTGTCGGACAAGTACGGCAACTGTCCACGGTGACTCAGCTTGCCGCTCTGCAGCGGCACTTGACCGAGCGTCGGGACGAGCTCGCTGGCCTGCTGTCCGCCTTGGGGCATTCTCACTAGGGCGTTCGTGATGCACAGCACTTCACGTCAGGCCGATCTGCCCCAGCAGGCGGCGGGTGTCGGGAGACGTGTCGTTGAGCGTGTGGCCGTGTTCGAGGCTCTTGAAGATCACGGCGTCCTTGGGGGCGCGGTCGGCGTGGAAAGTGGACCAGGTGCGGCAGGTTGGGCAGTCTCGGCCGATCAGGAACGGGCGCAGCAGGTGCAGTGCGCCGTCGGTGTCGCGGAGGTAGAGGCTGTTCGTCTCCAGGTCGTTGCTGGGGTAGGTCGTGGTGCGGGTGGGGACGACGGGGTGGTCTCCGGCCAGTTCCCGGTATTCCACGTGCGCCGTGCGGGCAAAAGCGTCCCAACGGACATTGGTGATTTCCAGCAGGGCCAGGTCAGCGAGGAATCTGGCCCGTTCGACCAGGAGGGTCAGGTCGGCGAACGCGACGTCGATGGCGTGGGGCAGGTCGATCGGGTCGACGCGCCGCAGGTGGGCCTGGTTGTTGCGGCGCTCGCTGAGGGCTTGGCGGGCTTTCTCGGCGTCCTGGTGCGCCAGCAGGGTCCGGATGTCGTTGAGGGGGTGGGCTTCGGGGAGGTTGTTGAGCTGCCGGCTGGTCGCGGCTTCGTTGAGTACGTTGGCCCAGTCGCCGAAACCCGGGCCGCTGCGTCCGCCGGCGAGCTTGTCCCGGATCGCCGTCACCGCCCCGAGCGTGATCTGCCGGGCGTGGGTGAGGGCGAGGACGAGTTGGGCGACGTAGCAGAGGAGTTCCTCGGCGGTGTCCAGGATCGCGGCGTAGGCGGCGTGGTCGTCACCGGCGCTGATCCGGGCTTCGGTCTCGCGCCAGCGGTAGGCGATCGGGTAGGGGAAGCGGGTGCGGACGCTGTGGCCGAGGTCGTCGAGCAGTGAGGCTGCTTCGACGCGTAGCCGCAGGGCGCGGCCGGAGTCGATGACGCGGACGCGTGCCAGGGCCGCGGTCTTTTCCAGGAAGACGGACTCGATCACGGAGTCGGCTTCTTGCTCCCACCGTTTGAACTGCTGCTTGGCGGACGTCAGTTCGTCAAGGGCTTTGGTCAGCGCCTCATCGGGCTGCGGAACAGGCAGCTTGAACAGCGTTTCCATGCTGGTGATGGCCAGTCGTGGCCCGGCCAGCGTCAGAGCGAGCGGGGTGCGCAGGAACATGGTGATCAGGCGGGTCTGCGGCCTGGAGAGCGGCTTGATGGGCCGTAGGACCACCACGTGGTCGGATGCGGCGGCAGGGAGGTGTTCGTCGGTGACTTCGGCGGTGAAGAAGCCGTACGGGGGGACCGTGACCGGGGCGACCATGCGGCGGATCACGAGGTCCCCGGCGGCGAGTTGCAGTTCTGGGGGAATGCTCGCCCACAGGGTCTCCTCCGACGGCGGGGCGATGGTGCCGTCTCGGCCGATGTCACGCGGCTTGACCATGCGTACAGCGCTGGGGTCCTTCGGTGACGTCAGCTGGTTGTGTCTCTTCAGGGCCGCCTCGCTGAAAGCGGTGCGGTGGAAAGTGAAGAGATCACCGAGCGCGTTGACCGCGCCGAAGCCGGCCAGGTCCTCGCGGCGTTGAAGAACGTGTGGGTCAAAGCGGTCAAAGTACAGGCCCTGGTGCGGGCCGGGCGGTTCCCGTAGCACGTAGCCGTGTTCTGTCCTGCCGCCCTGACGGGCCAGCAGTCGCTCGAAGTCCTTGACGACGTCTGCGTCATCGGAGCGGCGCGGGACCTGGAAGACCTTGAGCACCGGTCTGGTCTGTGCCCGGGCCCGCAGGAAGACGAGGACCGATGTCGCGCTCCAGTGAAGCTGGGTCAGCGCGCCCGGGCTGTAGACGACGAGCTGGGTGTCCCAGCGCTCGGCCACCTTCGTTCGCATCTCGGCGTACCAGGGCTGATCGGACTCCCACGCCTGCGCCGGCAGCAGCACTGCCATCACGGCGTCAGATGACGGCGGAACGCACGCGGCCAGAACCTCGGCAAAGTAGTCGGAGGGACGCGCTGGACGGCGCTTGTCCGGTGTCGCCTCGCGCTCCCACGTCGGCACCAGAAGCAGCGGCCCCTCGGCAAGGATCTCTTCGGAGCGCGTGGCCAGTTGTTCCCATGACGGCTCGCGCACGCTCTTCCAGCCCTTCGGCGCGCCGAAGGGCAACTCCCCCGCGAATACAGAACTGCTCAGCACGGTCGGCGTCCTCTGGCCAAGTCGCTCGAAACCGATGCCAACCAGCTGCTCGCTCAACGACGACAGCTGCGCGGTCTTTGCCACGTTCCCCCCAGCCCGGCATGTTCTCGTCTGCGGAAGGAAGCCTAAAGGCTTGCAGATCGCCGGATCTCTCATCCTCAGGTTCTGGCCCCGGGGAGCTGTGGGGAGTATGCGTCTGCTCCACGAGCAGAAACCGCTTCGCCCCGGCTCCCTTCTCGCTCTGCGGACGACCTGCAAACGGCCGCACGCGTGATCGAGATGCTGCTCATCAACGACCACACCCGGATGAAGGCGGCCGCCACCCCGTACGACAGCACGCATGCACAGCAGTTTCGGCTGCTGCCGGTCTCGCACCCTGAGGACTGGGCGGCGGCCGCGCAGTCATCAGTGGACCCGCCGGCCGAAGAGGAAGGCCGCTAGCGTCAGTAAAACCCGCCGCCCTGATGGCCTTCTGATCGCCCGACTTTCCTAAGGCAGTGCCGGGCGTATTCAGGGCGAGGAGTCGGGCTGTGTGGGTGTTCTGCGGCGCGACCAGGTGCTGGGGGTCGGCAGGTTGCCGTTGACGACGATGGCCGCGACGAGGGACGGCGCCTCGGGGTTGGTCAGGCCGTGGAGCGCCGGCTGGAGGGTGAAGAGGTAGTTCTCCGGGACGCCGACGGGGGATGTCTTGCGGCTCATGTCCAGGATGCACAGGATCGACAGGCGTGCGCCGTCGGCGGCTGCGTACTGGGTGGGCTGCCCCATGTACTTGGGGGCGCTCTGCTCGGTGACCGGGGTTTTGCGTTCCACCTTCAGTTCGGCGGTGATGCCGTCGTGGCGGACATCGAGGTAGCCGAGCGCGAGGGGGCTGCCGCGCTCCAGGCGGCCGCCGAGTTCCGGCTCTGCCAGCAGTTCCTTGTAGAGGTCGTCGTGGAATTTGCGTTCGGTCACGTGGCTGCCGCGTTTGTACTGCTTGTTCCACGTCATGGTGAGCCCGGTGCGGCAGATGGCGGTGAACAGGCGGCAGAAGGCCTGGAGCTGGTCTTCGTCATAGCCAGCGTGGTGGAGACGTTCGTAGAGGGCGAGCAGCCGTTCGTCGAAGACGGGGAAGTTGGTCAGGAAGTCGCGTGAGGCGTCGAAGGGTCGGCAGCGGATCTGGCGGTGTCCGGCGACGTCGAGGTTCTGGGTGACCGGTTTGCCGTCCCGGCTGCCGCGCCAGCGCAGATTGACCGAGAACGGTGGGGCCGGGCTGCCGGCGGGGAGGCCGAAGCGGAGGATGAGCGTGCCGGTGGCGCTCAATGTCACCGGGTCGTCCGGGCGCGGTGGGCGCGGCCAGAAGTAGGAGGGCGTTTCCGCCTCGCTGGGGGTGAGATGGCTGAGGAGTTCGGCCTCGAGAGTCTCGGCCCACTCCGGCCAGGGGCCGGTGCGTACGTCCAGGCGGAGTTCATAGACCGTCGAGGGGCGCAGGACCTGCGGGCCGGTGATAAGGCGTCCGTCGACGCTGGCCAGGGCGACGGCGACGGTCGATTCGTCCTCCGCGGGCCCGGCAGGTTGGGCGTTGTCTGCGGCCGTGGCGCGGGAGGCGCGGCGTGTGCGGCGCGGGCCGTGGGCGATCACCAGCGGCAGGGGCAGAGCGGCCCAGTCGGCGAGGAGGTCCGCGACACCGTCGGCGCCGGTGAGAGCCTGCACCCGTTCCAGGGCGGCCGTCAGCTCTCCGGCCAGCGGGTCAGTGTCCGTGAACCGCTCTTGAAGCTCTGCGGTGAGGGCGGCTGCGCGCCGCCGGGCCGCGGTGGCAAGTGCGGTCATCTCGGTCGTGTCGGCGTCGAGTTCGGCCGCGTCGAGCTTGATCAGGAAGGCGGCCACCTCACAGAGCTTGGCGAAGCACCGCACGTAGGCAGCGGTGGCCGTCACCTCCTGAGCCTGGTCGGTGAGCGTCTTGGCCGCGGTGTGCAGCCGGGTTGCGCGGGCGCGCAGCGCGGCCGGGTCGTCGCCGCAACGGCTGCGGCGCTGGTCTGCGTCGTACTGGTCCGGGCCGCCGACCGGCACCAGTTCACGGCCCGCGAGAAGGCTGCGGACTGTGACACGGATGCGGGCCTGTTCCGCCAGAGCATGGGCGCGGCCCTCCCCTGTGATGGCTTGAGCGGCGTGCGTCAGCGCAAGCGCGGCCGCACCCGTGTCGCCCCGGGCCGCTGCGGCTGCGTCGAACGCGGCCGCAGCGGCGACCAGCGAAGCCATCGCCCGGTGGACGGCGAAAGCGGGCTGGTCCGGGAGCCGGTCGAGGACAGTATTCATCACGGCTGCGGCGTCAGAGGGGCGGGCTGCCCGCCAGGCGACTTCGGCGTATTCGGCCGCGCCGGGCACACCGTGCGGCCCGAGTTCCAGGGCGGCCGCGCGCAGGTCCGCAACCGGCAGGCCGGCCAGGCCCGGCCCGCACTCCAGCAGCGCGCACAGTTCCCGGTTGTCGTGAGCGTTGAAACGGTCGTTGATCGCCGGGTCGCGTACCTGGCGCAGGCGCAGTGTTGCCATGGCCACGGTGGTGACGGTCTGGGGCAGCCAGTCACGGCTCAGGGCGTCGCGCAGGTGGTAGCGGTCCAGGTCGGCGGCGCGCCCGAGAATCGTCTGTTCCGTGCGGGCCCTGAGGGTTTCGCTGCTCCGGGAGAGCCTGGAGGCGGCGGCCATGGCTTTCTTGACGGTGTCCGGGAATCGGTCGGCGTCGACGTGTTCGCAGACAAACAGGGCGTAGGCCAGCAGCGCGGCGGTGTCCTGGGGGCTCCATTCCAGCCTCATGGCGGTATCTAGAACACCGTCGATGACACCGAGGTAGGGATCGGCGAGCAGGGCCGGCAGGAGGTCGGACAGGCTGGAGGGCAGACGGTGGGCTGCGCCGATCTGCGCCCAGGCGCTCAGCGCGGCCGACCGGGAGGCGACGTCGGAGTCGACGACGTAGGTGTACAGCAGGGGGAGGAGCAGCCGCAGGAGGCCGGGGTGGTCGCCGTGGCGTCGGCCGAGTTTTCCCAGCAGCGGCAGCAGTTGGGCCACGATGACCTGCTGGCGCTGGCTGTCGCGTTCGTCGGCGATGGTGTCGATGACTGCGCTGCTCACGGCCGTCGCGTCGAGGGCGGCGATGTGTTCGAGAGCGTCGAGGAGTCTGCCAATGCTGGAGGCGAGCGACTGGCGGTAGGTCATCCGGTCGAGGAACCGCAGCTCCGGCGAAGCTGTTTCGGGGGTGGCCAGGAGCGGGGCGGGGGCGGTGTCCGCCGACTCCAGGGTGTCGATGGCGGTCAGGGCCGTGCCCAGCAGAGCGGTGAGGTGCGGCTGGGCCCAGGCGGGGTGGGTTTGGGCCAGCTGTTCGGTCAGGATTGCGGCCGGGACGCGTACGTCGTCGCCCCAGTCGCCTCCGATACGGGTCAGGCAGGTGGAGAGCAGGTATTCGAAGACGGCCCGCTGCCGGCTCTCATCGGGCTGGGGATCGCTGGCGGTCCGGAACCTGTCCTCGGGGTCGATGAGGCGGCCTGCTTGTTCCAGGGCCCCGAACAGGCGCCTGCGCACGGTGTCCGCGGCGGCTCGGCCGGCCCGCTCGAGGTGGGCAGGGACATCGCCCACCTCCAAGACGAGCAGTGCGGCCAGGGCCTGCTGGATGGTGCCCACCGGCGCGGGGTCGTCGTGATGGCCGTCGTCGACGCCCAGGTTCAGCAGCATGGGCGGCACCAGCTGGCCCGCCACGTCCGCGTGTGTGAACGCCAGAGCCCTCACGGCGGCCGCGGCAGCGCGCCGATCGGTCTCGGCCTCGCTTGGCGTCCGGGGTGTCGGCCCCACTCCGGCAGGCAGCACAAGCGACTCGGGCGGCCGGGGAGCGGGCAGCATGCCGGCGAGCACCGCGGCCACGGCCCTGGGGGCCGCTCCCGCCGCCGCGCGCAGAGCACTCGCGTCTCCGGTTCCGCCTTCGTAGACCCCGAAACGCCGGGTCCGCGGCTCGGCCAGATACACCAGGGACCGGATCACTGCCTCGTCGAGCCGACCGGCGTCGTTGGGGGTCAGCAGGTCGGTCACACAGCGGCCGGCCTCCTCAACAGGGCCGCGCCTCAAGGCATTCAGAGCCGCCTCCAAGACGTCCGCGGCGTACTCGCCACGGACGCGGGCCACATGACGCAGCGGCGTCAGCAACGCCGAGAGGCGCACCTCGGCCACCAGCACCAGGGCCAGCTCGATCACCGCGACGCTGAAGGTCTCCGGTGCCCGCTCCGCCAGCGCGGTCAACCGCCGCAGCGCACCATCGAATGCCTCGCCGTCCCGCTCGACACCAGGCTCCCGGTCCAGGACCCCGATATCGTCGAGAGCACTCGCCATCGCCGTATCCGAGGACGTCTGCGCACCACGGCGGTGCTCGACACGCTGCTCCCACTCGTGGCGCCGGCGTGCCGTTTCAGCACGCTCGGCCTCCTCGGCCCTGGCTGCGGCTTCCTTCTGCTCCTCCATCATCGTGGCAAGATTCGGCACATCCCCCGTGGGACGGCGATGAACACACCCCACGCAGTGCTCCGCATAGAACTCTCCGGCGATCCAGGCCAGATTCCCGCTGGCACCGCCATGAGCCACCAGACAGCCCACCTGCCGCATGTTGATCGGCAACCCGGTGGTTCCCTCAGCCCACCCCCGGCCACCGAACTCGGTGAACGTCATGTTCAGACAGTGACGCCGGGCCATTTCCACGGTATGGGCGTTCTCGCGGCCGGTCCTCACCGCGTCTTCGAAGACTCGCTCCGCATCGCTGGGCATACCCCCACTGTCCCAGGCACCACTGACAACGCCGACTTCGTCCACCTTGCCTCGCTCCCGGGGGCGTGCAGTGGCTGCACGCGCGCCAGAGCCCCTATCCGCTTCCCCCCTGCCACCGCGTGATCACAAGGTTCCCTCCGCGCTGGGACGCGACAGCCGCCGCCCCACCAACAGCACACGCTCACCCCGGAAGGCAGAACACGAACCACTTCACAAGATCAACGATCAAGCATTCCCCCCTCCCCCAAAGCCGGGGAATCCTCCTAGTTACGACATTCTCCGCGTATCTCCAAGCGGCGAACTGGGCGAACTCACCCTCGCCACCGGTCCAGACGGCGATCCGCTCGGCCGCTTCGGCGTCGTCCATTCCGCACCCGCTGCCGCGCGAGAGCATCGCGCACTCGCGGAAACCCGCCTTCCAGGCGTGATACGGGGACTGGTTGATCCGGGCGGTGTCGGCGGTGAACTCGCATCGGCCGGCAGCGTGGCCAGCACGTCGACGGCCTCGCCCATCTGCCGCAGGTCCGAGCGGCGGATCAGCTTCAGCCCGCCGTAACCGTAGAATCCCGCTCCAGCGCGCCGAGCTGCTCAAGGAGGCGGTCTTGGTAGGTCGGCGGGAGGGGCTTCTTCTGGGGCATTCTCCGATGATGGCCTGCCCCACTGACATCGCGCCCCGGTTGGGTGCTGCCATCGCGGAAAACCTGTGAGCCAGGGCCCTGTGAAGGGCCTACGCTCCCGTCATGTATAGCAGTGCCTATCCCCTGCCGTTGCCCGGCGGCTTCCGGCCCGGAGTCTTCGACACCTCGGTGCTCACCCAGGACATCACCGCGGCGCTGAAGCGGGGGCAGCCGTCCTCGATCCTCGCCGGAATGCAGCACGGGACGCTGCGCGGGTTCATCCCGCACTACGTGTGGGCGGAGGTGCCCCGGGTGCTGGCCGACCGCAAGCGTGAGGGCGGCAGCTTCGATCTCGTCCGGGCAGAGCGGCTGTGGTGGCAGCAGTACGTGCCTGTGCTGCACGTCGTCTGCGTGAACGGGCTGCCCATGACGCCGGCCGCCGACAAGCTCGCCCACGAGGACCTGAGTGACGTCGGCATCCTCCAGCTTGCCGGCGTACTCGCCCCCGTCGTCCTCTTTGCATCTGACCGTGACCTGATCCGCCAGGGTGTCGCCGTCCCGAACTGGGAAGCGGTACGAGGTGTGCTGGGGAGGATCGGCAGAGCGGAGGCGGGCATGGAGGGCAGCACCGCCACCATCGTGGCAGCCGGATACGGCCTGGCCGGAGCGGTCCGGATCGCACGGGCCCACCCGGTGGCCGCCGCAGCGGCGGTCACCGCCGCCGGCGTCTACGCGTACCGCAACCGCAGCCGGTTCTCCAGCGATACCCGCACAAAGCTCGTCCGGTTCGGAGCGGAGGCCTTCAAGATCCTGGGCGAGCCGTTCGTCCAGCACGAGGTGCACGGGCGTGAATGGGCCCAGGCGCGGCGTGGCACTGGTGGGGATGACCTGTTGTCGCGGGTCGCGCGTCTGCTCGCCCGTTCGCCTGAGCCGATGACACGCACCGACATCCTCGCCGCGCTCCCGGCTTCGGTGCAGGAACCGCACCGTCGGCAGATGGAGGGGCTGCGGCGGCTGTTGCACCGCTTCCCCGCCTTCCACCAGGCAGCGCCCGGCCGATGGCAGCTCGGCAGAAGGAACATGCAGATCACCGCTCCGCCGTCGGCGTAGGTGGGGTATGTAGGGCGGTGTGCCGCAACGGGCAGGTGGCGCCGGGTGCGGTCGGCGAAGACGTTGTGCCCTCGCCGGCGGTCAGAGGCTCGCGTTCGCTCGGCGTCATGCGGGTCTCGACGTGTTGACCGTCACGAGCCGGGCGGGCGGTCCGTCGTGCGGTCGCGGAGCCTGTCAGTGACCGCAGGTGTCGGCTTGTGGTTCTGTTCCTGTGCGCTGCCCCTCAGCCCGGCCTTCCTTCCATGCCTTGCACGGGAAGCTCGTGCTCGAACGGGGTAGTCGTCGGCTTCGGGCCGGGCGCTGTTACTCGGTTGTGGGGGCGGTCCAGTCCGCCTGGAGGATCTGCGCCATCAAGTCGTCCTGTTCCTGAGTGAGTTGGTGGGTGTTGCGTCGTGTGCGGGCTTTGCACAGCCACGGTCCGATCATGATGCGTTCTTCGTCGACGTCGATCCATTCCCGTGCGCCGGGCGGGCGGTTCCAGTGCTCGACGAAGAGCCGCAGGAGCTGCGCGTTCTGTTCGAAGGAACGGCGGATCCGCTTCGCCGCGGGCGGGCTCGCCCGCTTCACGGGCGGCAGGGGGGTGGCGGGGGTCAGCTGCAGGCGGGTGAGGAGGTCGCGTTGGGCGGGGGCGAGGCGGTCCCAGATGGAGAGCTGGCGGTGCAGCCAGCTTCCCATCTTCACGTCGTCGATCACTGTGCCGCGGTGCAGCGTGCCTGGGCTGTAGCCGGCTTCGATGTGGCGTCGCAGGAGGTGGTATTTGCGGTGCCAGTCGGGGCCGTGCGGGAGGGTCCAGTCGGGGTCGAGGGCGGCGAGCCGAGCGAGGCGGCCCGGGTCAAGGCGGTTCTCGCGGGCGAGGGCGCGCTGGACGACGAGGAAGCGGCCTCCGGGCAGGTGTTCGGGGATGGCGAGGTGGCCGTGCTCGGCGTGGAAGGCGGTGACGGTGGTGAGGTTGCCCTGCCAGGCGGCTTCGTGGTCGTCCCAGATCATGTCGAGCGCATCGAGTTCGGCGACCCAGTCGTCGGTGAGGAGACCCTGCCTGCGGGCGGTGCGCTGGCCGGTGACGAAGGCGCCGAGCCGGTATCCGTAGGCGTCCTCATAGTCGGCGGGCACGCGCAGGTGGCGGTGTTCGGCATGGAAGCGGGTCGCGGCCGCCAGGCCCGCCCGGCGGGGGGCGGAGAGAGCAGCGGCGTCGGCGGGCCAGGCGATCAGGTCCATGGCCCGGGCGATGCTGTCGGGGTCAAGGGTGAAGTCGAAACGGAAGCGGCGGGCCAGGAGTGTGCGGGTGCTGTGTTCGAGGCGGCGTTTGGTGGTGGTGCGGGGAGCGCGGGCGGCGATGGTCTGGTCGTGGTGGCGTAGGGCTGCGGTGACGAGCCAGAGAGCTTCGTAGGGGGTGCCCAGGAGGTCGGTGGGGTCGGCGCCGCGGGGGATGTAGGCGGGGACGACGAGGCTGGCGGTCTTCGTGGCCTGGGTGGGGGGTTTACGCAGGGCGCGGCCGAGGGCCTGGACGATGCGGCGGACGCTGGCGGTGCGGTCGGCGAAGACGACGGCGTCGACGGCGGGCAGGTCGACGCCCTCCCCCAGGACCTGGGCGTTGGTCAGGACGGCGCGGTCTGCGCCGGCGAAGTCCGTGAGGATGTCGTGGCGCTGGCCGGGGCTGTGGGTGCCGTTGATCGACTGGACGACCAGGTCGTCCGCCCACGGGGGGCGCTGGTCGTCGGTGAGGGTGCGCAGTGTGTGGGGGAACTGGCGGGCGAAGTCGGTGGCGTCGGCGACCTGCTGGAAGTACACGATCACGTGATGGAGGTCGTGTTCGGTCATCGCCTTGAGGACCGCCAAGTGCAGTGCGGTGGTACGGCGGGCGGCCGGTCCGAAGCCGGAGTGGACGTCGGGGGTGGCGAGGACGGTGCGCAGGTGGGTGTCGGTGATGGTGGGGACGACCAGTTGGTAGTCGGCGAGGACGCCGTCGTCGATGGCGTCGGCGTGCGAGTAGGTGTGCAGGCGTGGGCCGAAGGTTTTGGTGTCGGCCATGGAGGCCACGAGAGCGGGGGCGTCCCAGGCGGGGGCGGTGACTGCGGTGCGCTTGGGCTGAGGGCGGGTGGTGGGTGCTTCCGTCAGGCGCGGTGGGTCCCATTCGTAGGGGGTGGCGGTCAGGTAGAGGCGGCGGTCGGCTCGGATGCGGGTGTGGTCGTGCAGGACGGTCCAATCCTTGTCCCAGCTTCCCGCGGTGCGGTGTGCTTCGTCGACGATCACGAGGTCGAAAATAGGGACGGGAGCGCGGGTGTGCAGGGTTTGCTCGATCTTCGGGAGGGAGTCGAGGGTGACGAGGACGGTGGCGTGCTCGTGCCGGGCCAGCCAGGTCGCCAGGAACTCCGGGGAGTTGGTGCTGTGGACGCCTGCTCCGGCCAGGACCGGGTGCTTGGCCGCAGCCAGGGACGAGACGGCCATCATCGGCTCTGGGCGTCCGTCGTTGCGGGCTGCCTGGGCCCACTGCGAGATGAGGTCTAGGCTCGGCACGGCGATCAGCAGGTGTCGGGCGTCGAGGGCCTCGGCGGTCCGTAGCGCGGTGAGTGTTTTTCCTGTGCCGCAGGCCGACACCATGTGCCCGCGGCTGTGTGCGCGCGCGAGGTGACGTGCCGCGCTGTCGACGGCCCGCTGCTGGTCCGGGCGTAGTGCGTGCCGGGCGGGGCGGGTGCGGGAGGCGGTGACGGCGGTGATCTCGGCGATGGGCTCCTCGGAGGGCATGAAACAAGATCCTCAGTGCGCGATGGAGCGGTGGCCGGCGGGATCCATCGTGTCGGGTGTCCTTCGCTGAGTGGTGTTGCGGGAGGAGTGGGCCGGGTCGGTGGTTGCGGGTCGTGTCCGTGCAACGTTAGGGGATGTCGTGGGGCTGGTCTGGGGTTAGGCGAACAGGGCTTCTACCAGGACTGCTTGGAGCCTTCCTTCTTTTAGGGCGGTCGTGATTTCGGCTGCAGAGGGGTCTCCGGTGAGGCCGGTGCACAGGATCGCGCAGGGCTGCTCGTTCTGGGTCATCTTCCACATCGCGTCGGACAGAACGGTGGCTGGGACGCGGAAGGTCTGCGTCTCTTCAAGGGTGGGGCCCTCGTAGTAGATGCCCCTGAAGGTGCGGTCCTGGGTAGCAAAGACGGCCTTCCACTTCTGGTGGGCCTCGGGGATGGTGTCTCCCTGCCAGGTCGGCCAGATGAAGCGGCTTGGATCGACGTCGGTGTCGGCCAGGTGGGTGGCGGGGCTCACCACGATCACGATCACGTCGGTGCCCAGAGTGACTTCGTTGATGAGTTCTGTCAGGCGGTTGACCTGTACCTGTGAGGTGGGGAGTGTGACGTGGGTGAGGCCGATGTTGAAGGCAGGCAGCCGGCCGGGCGAGTGGGGCGGCGTCGTCATGATGCCGTACTCCTGGTTGAGGTCGTTCGGTTCTTTCGTGGTTTGGGCTGCGGTACGTCTGGTGATGTCAGCCGGGCTCGGGTTGCGGGTCTGTTGGACGGGCGGCGGGCGCTGCCGGGAGGATCCGATGCAGCTGTTCATGCGGGGGCGGAGCGCCGTGGTCCCGTGGTCTGCCGGTTGGTCGGCGGTTCAGGGTGTGCGGTGCCGGTGGCGTGAGATCCAGCGCATGTCGAGGGCTTCCAGGGCGTCCAGTTGTTCTCGCGAGAGGGCCTGCGGAAATCGCCGTTTCTCCGCGAGCCACCTTCCCAAGGCGAAGCCGTCTTCGCAGGTGTAGTTGTAGGGAACGTCCAGGTGATGGTGGCGGCAGCGGTAGGCGTAGGCGGCCTTCAATCCTCGGGCGAAGGCCCGTTGGGAAGCGCCGCGCGGGCGGCGCAGCAGGAGGGCCAGGGGGTGCTCGATGGGGAGGTCGCCCATGAGGTGGCGCTGGTAGTCCTCGAGCTTGTCGAGGTTGTCGATCTGCTCGGCCAGCCATTGGGTCAGCACAGGGGCGGCGCCGGTGAGTTGGTGCGGTCCGGGGAAGACCAGGGTGTTGTCGCGTGCGGCCGCGTGGGCGCGGGCGTAGGTGCGTTTCCATTCGGGTCTGCCTTTGGCGTTCCACCAGGGGTAGATCTCGTTCAGGGCCCGCTGGTAGCAGTGGGGCAGGCGGCGGCTGTTGGCTTCCTTTCGGCTGTCGGCGAGCCAGCGGCCCAGGTGCATGCCTTGGTGGTGTTCGGCCCACCGGGGTGCGAGGTGTCCGTGGCGGGCGACGTAGTCGCGGGCGATGAGGAGTTTGCGCTCGATGCTGTGCGGGGGGTGCTCCCAGATCATGCCGAGGGTGTCCAGTGCTGCGATGCGTTCGGGCAGGAGCAGGCCGTTCTTGCACATGGAGCGCTGTGCGCCGATCCACCAGCCGAGGTAGAAGCGGCCGTCGTGGAGGCAGCGGCTGGGGACGTCGAGGTGGCCGTTTTGGAGGTAGAAGTCTGTGGCGACCTCGAAGGCGGCCTCCCATACGCGGTTGGGGGCCATGACATCGTTCAGGTCGAGGATCGGGATGATCTCGTCGGCACGTTCCGGGCGCGGGGCGATCTGGGGGATGGCGGTGGGGTCGCCCGGGTACCGGAAGTGGTCGACGAGGTGGAAGGTGTGCTCGTCGTAGACGTCGAGGTCGATGAGGACCCGGTAGATCAGGTGGAAGGCGGTTTTCTTGACGGCTTCCTCGAGGGTTTCGCCAGGTGCCATGTAGATGGGGATGACGATGGTGGAGATCTTGTTGTCGCCTGGGGTCTGGCGCAGTGCGCGTCCGATGGACTGGATGATGTCGATGCTGCTGGTCTTGGGGTGGGCGAAGAGCAGGGAGTCGATGGCGGGGATGTCGACGCCTTCGGCGCAGCAGCGGCAGTTGGTGAGGACGGCCCGGCGGGGCGGCTGCTGTGAGGCGGGGGTGTTGAGGGGCGCGGAGGCGAAGTCGGTGTAGTTCTTGTGGCGTTCGAAGGGGGTCTGCCTGGAGCTGACGGTGCCGACCTGCATGGGCGTGTGGTAGGCCGGGGGCATGAGGGCCGCGGTCTCGTGGAGTGTTTCGGCGAAGACGTCCGCGGCGGCGATGCAGGGGTGGAAGGTCAGCGTGCGGCGCAGGTCGTAGCGGTGCTGGGCGACCAGCAGGGCGACTTGGGCGGCTGCGGCGCGCAAGGCTTCGCCGGTCCAGGTGTGTGCGGGGAGCCGGTTGAGGAGGCCCCGCAGGTCTTCGTCTCTGATCACGACGCCGGCGATGCGGTAGTCGGCGAGGAGCCCCTCGTCGATCGCCTCTCTCAGGGAGATGCGGTAGACGACGGGCCCGTAGATGCTCACGTCGTCCATGGAGGCGATGACGGTGTCCGCGTTGATGCCCTTTTCGCGGGCTTTCTTCTCGTCGAAGACACGGGGCGTCGCGGTCATGTAGAGACGGTGGCGGGCGGGCAGCTTGTCGTCGTGGTGGATGCGGGCCCAGGGCTTGTCGTAGTCACCGGCGGTGCGGTGGGCTTCGTCGGCGACCACGACGTCCCAGCGGGGCAGGTGGAAGTCGCGGTGGGCTTCGACGACCTTGTCCAGGGAGTCGTAGGTGCAGAACACGTTGAGCGGTCCTGGGGTGTCGGCTGCCTGCCAGGCCAGGTCGTCGGCGGTGTTGACCATGGTGAGGACGCCAGCCAGGTACGGGTCTGCCGGGTGGCTTGAGGAACAGACACCGAGGTAGCGGCCGGGACGTCCTTCGCTGTGCCATTTCGCGGCGGTCTGCTCAAGGAGTCGCAGGGAGGGGACTGCCACCAGGGAGGCGCCTTCGGGTGCGGTTTCCTGGACGACGTGCAGGGCCACCAGGGTCTTTCCGGTGCCGGTGGCCATGTAGACGCTGACACGGCGGTAGCCCTCGATGAAGCTGCTCGCGGAGGTGTCGACGGCGATTTGCTGGCCTCCGCGCAGGCGGGTCTTCAGGCGCGAGGCGGTCGCGGGGGCGGGGGCGGTCGTGTCCGGGCGGATGCGTGTCGTCGTGGCCATGGTCCTCCCCCGGGTGACGGTGTGCACAGGCGCCTGGTTCACAGGGTGGAAGGAGTGTGCGAGGCCGTGGCTGGGCGTTCGCCGTGGTTCACCTGAACGAGTGTCGGTGTTCTTGACCGCCTGCTGGCGGGCCGGTCACGGTGATTCTTGGTGACGGCTTCGGCGGAAGGGCAGCGGTGCTGGACGTTCCCGGTCTGTACGGGCCTCGCTGGCCGCTGCCGCTGCGTGTGGGGCCGGTGGCGGGTGAGTCGACGGGGTCGTTCGTGAACCGGCTCGCGCACGCCAACGGCCTGAGCCTGGCTGCTTTCCTCGACCGCGTCGGGCAGGGCGAGGCATCCGCGTATCCCGAGCGGGTGGAGAAGTACCCGCAGTCCACCGAAATGTATGTGAACGAGGCGGGGCTGCGCTATCTGGCTGTCCTTGCTGACCGTGCGGCTGGTCTTCTGCAGCAGGATCTGCCCAGCCTGGGCGCGGAGCACCTGCTGCCAGGCGAAGAGGCGGCGCAGTGGAGGTGGCGCTGGGAGCCTGTGGCGGGGCACCTCGTGCGGTACTGCCCGCTGTGCGCTGATGCCCTGGGTGTCGGTGAGACGGTGTGGCTGGTGTCGCCGGACAGCTGGCAGGTCTGCGTGCGACACGGTTACTGGTCGGACGACTCCCGCGGCCGCGGTCCGGACTTCGTGCAGCTGGCCGAGCTGCCCGAGACGGTGACGGCGCACCAGGTGCGGCAGCAGCTGGCCGAACGGTGGGGGCCGGCCGGCGAGGAGTTGTTCGCCGATGCCTTCCAGGTGGCGGTGTACTGGTGGACGCGAATGCCGGACACCGTGTGCTGGGTGCGGCGGGCCTGGACGACTGGGCTGGACGCGCGGGAGATGCGGGCGGCCCCGCTGGTGATCTACCCGGAGGCCGCGGAACTTGCGCACGCCATGGTGGACTTCGAACGGGCGGGGCGGCGGGACGCGGCGGACCGGTCCCGATGGCTTGCGGGCGTGGAGCAGTTGATGGCCGGGTGGGGAGTGGACGTGACTGAAGGGCGTCAGGCGCTGCTGATGTGGCTGGGGCGCCACCATAGGGGGCTGCCCGCGCCGTCCGGTCCGGCGGGCGGAAGCGGGCTGGTGCTTGGGGTGGGGCACGGCCGAATCGCGTCCCAGACCGGTCCGGTGAGCCAACGCTCGTGCCTGACCTGGCAGTTGGGCATGGCAGCCGCCGACATGTAGGCCACATCCGAGCGGGGGCTCAGAACCGTATGGTTCTGAGATTATCCGGGCAGGTTGATGTCCATGCGCACCGCCGCAGCAATGGGGGCACCTCGCTGACTGAAGACGCGTCGCAGTCCCTCATTTTCCGTTGCGTCGTCGACTACGTAGCCATCGAGACAAGATAGCACTCTGTCAACCACGAATTCGGGAAGACGATAGCCCACTTGTCCGTGCCCATCTCGCAGCTCCCCATAAGAAGGGGCATAATTCCGTGAAAATTCACGAGTAAGTAGCCGAAGGGCCTCTCCTGAGAGTACGCGCGCCCCCACATCTGGTGGAGCAATCGGACGCTCCAGCGGGATAGCTACCGGGATGGATGCTTGCGTCGGTATCGAGTGAGGGTGATACAGCAGATAACGAACGGGGAGATTGTACTCTTTTTCATAGTGCGAAATCGCTTGCCACTGGGTGTCGCCCACCCGAAGGGCTTTGTATCGGCAAGCCTCGTCAAACCGAAACGTACGTGACCCCAGAGAGGCGGGGAGCGAAGGGCGCATCAGCGATCCGAAACCGCCAGGGCGAGTGATCCCTTCATCCTCGATAAATTCAGATTCCCTGGGATAGAGGCGCTTGCTCTGCAGTAGCACCACCTTGGTACGTAGGAGAGTGTTATCGAGTCGGAAAGTGACGATGAAGCCGATATCGGCAACTTCCCACCGATCCCAATGTCGGCCACCGCCAACAAAGTGAACATCAATATCGACGAGGGTACCGGATGGCAACAGATGAGGGCCCTGCGCTTCGGCGACTGCGTCTACGAATGCGAAGTCGAGGGTCTCCTCATGCACGGTCGGCATGCGGTCGAGCCTCGCCGTTACGCGTTCGTTCACGTCGAAAAAGACACCCCGTACGTATTCGATGACGTCGGGCGATAGCGGAATGGGTGTTGCCGTTGGCATAGCCCTCCAGAAGCGGCGAGCGCCGAGGTTGCCTCGGCCGGTCCTGGAACCAAGGGTAGATCCAGAGGCGGCCGCAAGCAGCGCTTCTCGCTGCTTCGAGCGGTAGTTCGGAGAAGACCTCTGGGCTATGAGCCCGGCGAGCTACCGAGTTGCTCCACCCCGCGCCGGTGAGCACCGCCGGACGTCAGGGCGGCGGGTGCTGGAGACCCCTTTTGCCGGGCGCAGGCTGCTACGCGGCGAAGCCGATGTTTTTGACGTACTCGTACTGGCCCCACTGGGAGCCCAGGTCGGGCAGGACATCGGCGGTCCAGGCGTCGTCCAGGCCCTGGTGGTCGCTGGCCGCCCAGGACGCGACGATCTTGTCCCAGCGGCGCACGTTCATCGTCCGGTGTGCCACGACCCGCTGGAGCGGGCGCGGCACGCCGGACTGGTCGAGGGGGTGGATCTCCACGCGAGTGCCGCGGCCCTTGCGGTTGAGGCGGGCGGTGAGGTGGCGGGCGACGTTGCGGCGCCGCACCGCCCGGTAGGCGGTGTCGATGCGTTCCAGGTTGGCCTTCGAGGGACGGCGGGTGCCCTGCATCCATGCCTTCAGCGTCCGGTCGCTCACGGTCAGTCCGGCGTCCTTGGCCGCCTGCCAGGCCCTGTCCGACGTCGTCAGGTAGTACAGGCGTGCCATCAGGCCACGCCTGGCGGTCACCGGGGTGGCGATGTGAGCGGCGAGCCAGTCGAGCTGGCGAGCGACGGCTTCGCTGCCCTTGATCCCGCTCGCGCCGAACTTCCCGAAGTCGATGTTCTTCTCCGGCATCTACTGCATCTCCCCCGTGCTGGCTTCGGCATCGGTTCCGGCGGTGTACGTGTCTTTGACCTTGACCTCGGTAACACCGCGGCCTTCAGGGAAGACACGGCGCCAGTCTCCGATGACGTGGAGCTCGTCGGTGCCCATCGCCCGCACGACGGGCAGTCCCGCGTCGTAGGCCTTGAGTGCCTTCATCCAGAGGTTGGCGAAGGCCTGGGAGCGGATGATGTGCATCCAGTCCGGGCGGTAGAGCTCCCGGTTGTAGTTCGACTCCCCCATCGTGGAGACGAACTTGGAGTACATCGCCTTCACGTACTCCAGCGTCAGCCCGTCGCCGTCAGCGATCGCGGTGTCGCGGGCGTCCTTGAGGGCGATCCGGAACTTCTCCAGGAGGTTCTCGGTGGCGCCCGAGGTGTAGGACTCGTGGATCTCGGGCGGCTCGCACAGGCGGTGCTTCGGGCCGGACAGGCGCAGCAGCAGGCGCAGGGTCGGTTCGGTGACCCACAGGGGTCCTGGTTCGTCGCGCTGGCCGATCGGGTTGGGCAGCACCGCGTCGTGCTCCCAGGCGGGCGGGGTGATCAGGTGGACTCCGGCGCGGCGCCGGTCGTGTGCGAAGCCCGTGGAGTGTTCCAGCTGGCCGAGCGGGAGGTGGGTCTTGAGGGCCGAGAGGTAGGCACCGTTGATGTCGAGCGCGGTGACCTCGTGCTTCCCGGGCGGCAGTTCGGTCCGCGTCCACTTGGGGCGGGCCTCCCAGATCTGGTCGGCGCCCCTGGAGGACTGCTTCTTGAGGATGTCGGGGATCCAGGGGTGGGCGATCACGTCGTAGCGGGCGCCCTTACGGGTCTCGTCCAGCAGGCGCATCGCGTCCGGGATCGCCCGCTTCAGCAGTACGGCGCTCGCGGCCTCAACATCGCCCTGGTGCTCGGCGAGCACGGCGTGCACCGCTTCGTGGATCAAGCCGGCCGGCCCGGATGGCTCCTGGAACTCCCACCCGCGCGGGACCGTGTCTTTACCGCCGGCCGGACGGGGCGGGCGGGCCGTACGCGGCACTTGGGCCCGGGCAGATGGCGCGGTGGGCGAGGGCTTCGGGGTTTGTGCAGGGGCTGCCTGGCAGCCGGAGGGGTCCAGATGCTGAGCGAACCCCGCCACACGCTGCTGGGCCGGACGCCCGCACAGCACACACGGCTCGGGCACGGCGAGCGACTCCACCTCGTCCTCGTCCTGGCCGGGTTCCGTCGACGGCGTAGAGGCGACGGCCGCCGCAGCAGTGCCTGATGCCGCGGACGGCTCCTCAACCGGCTCCGCCGTGGTGGTTTCGGTCTCGGTGGTGAGCTTGGCGTTCAGCCCGTCCAGCAGATACGCGTACTTGGTGCGGACCTCACCGGCCGGGTCCCGGCCGTTCTCCCATCCACTGAGGGTGGACGGGCTCACCCCGAGCGCACGGGCTACCTGCGCCTTGGACAGCCGGGCTCGCTCCCGCAGCTCGCGGCGTACCTGGCAGGGCGGGAGTTCGGCCTGCGGGCCGACGGCGTCGAGGAGCGAGTCGATCGCGTCGAAGTCACTCACCGGCTCGCCCCCTTCGTCTCGGCCCGGACGGAACGGTGCCGGTCGGCGGGCAGCGCCTCGCATGCTCTGGTCGGACCCGCAAGCAGGTCCAGGGCGCCGATGCCGTAGTGCTCGGCCAGGACATCCACGTCGCGCAGGCTCCACGAAACGGCACCCGACTGCCGGCGCGACACCTGCGTCTGCGTCAGCCCCAGCACTGCCGCGACCGACCGCTGCGAGTCACCCGTCACCTGCATCAACGCGGCCACCGTCAGCCGCAACGACTCTTCCAAGGTCAATCCCACGCCCTCATTGTATCCGAGTCGATGCAAATTACGCATGAATATCAGCGAATTGCTTTCAATGATGCACAGAAGCTTCATCACCCTGCTCGCGCGGGCCCTTGCTACGGGTCTCTCCTCAGGCCTGCAGGTCAGCGATACGGACCGTCTTGTTCACGCGGAATCCGGCGGGCCGCGCGCCGGGCGTCCCGCCTCGCCTGACGTGCCTCTTCGACCGCGCGGTCGGACAGACACCGCGGGCACACGAGGTCCAGGACACGGCGGCGCAGGGCCCGGCGCAGCCGGGGCCCGGGAGGCAGCGACCACCCGCGGCAGTGACGGTGCACCGTACGTGCGCGGGTGCCCAAGAGCGCGGCGACCACGGACGCGTTGCGGGTGTAGGCGGCCAGGAGGAATGCCATCTGCGCCTGGTAGCCGGCCGGGAACCGCGCGGCCAACTCGGCCTGCTCCTCCGGATGGAGGAAGGCATCATGGCGCTCGCAGCGCGGCGCCTTCCTGTTGGTGCGGGCGATGCCCGGCGAACTGGTGTTCATGGCCTCAGAGCCTGCCCGGGGCCGTCTGTGGACAGCGGGCGGCCGGTGCGGCCGTTCTGCATGCGGTGGGTGACAGGGATTCCGGTGCGTCACCCGGGCTGATGCTGGGTGGCTGTCCGCATGGTGCCCAGGTTGGCGTCCGGGTTACGCCTGTGCCGTTGTGGCGCGATGATGGCGTTGCGGTGCGGCAGAGGTGGCCGTGCGTACAGCCCTCTTACGTTTGCGGAGTCACCCGTGTACGAGACTGCGAGAGCCGCCCTGCAGGAGCTCGAGAACGATCAGGTCTTCGAGCGGGTGGCGTTGCATGTGCTGCGGGTTCGTTTTCCGCAACTGCGAATCACCAGTTCCACGGGGGATGTGGGTCGGGATGCGTTCGGCCGTCCCTTGTTCGGCGAGAACGACCAAGTCGTGCTGTGGGCGAGTCTGCAGCAACGGTGGACGGACAAGCTGAAGTCCGAGCTGGTGAAGAACGCCAAGCACAGCAGGCGGGCCAAAGCGATCTACGTGATGAACCGCTCGACCAACGAGATCACCAAGGAGAGGTGGAGACAGAAAGCACGCACAGAGTACGGCGTTGATGTGGAAATCGTCACTCTGGCCGAACTGGTCACCGAACTGGAAACAGACGGCTTGCGGTGGGTGGCCGAGCTCGAGCTCGGTGTGCTTCCGCGGGCTCCGCGCAGGCTGTCGACGTGGGCGCAGTACATCGACGCCCTGTCCGTGTCGGTGCCCGGGATGACCGCGCCCTTGGTGGGACGCGAGGCGGAGATGCAGGCGCTCAGAGCGGCATTGGCTGACACGAATCCGGCAGCGCGGGTCGTGGTGGTGGAGGGTGCGGGTGGGGTCGGAAAAACCCGTCTGGCGATCGAGGCGTCGAAGTCGGTGTCTGCGGTTCTCGTCGCGCCCACCGGTGTGTCGTTGGAGGCCGGCGCGTTCACGGAAGCACCGGTCGATGCTCCCCTGGTTGTTCTCATTGACGATGCCGACCGCGCCCCGGATCTGAGCGGACTTCCCGCGCTCCTGCACGACGGCCGTTTCGACCGCGTGCGTCTTGTCCTGACGGTGCGGCCCGGCCGTCACCTGGGGGTGCTGCAGCGCTGGAACATCGAACGCTGGGGCGGTGCTGTCGTCCCGCTTCGTTCCCTGGACAGAGGAGGCATCGACGCGCTTGTCACCGGGCGGGGGATCACGAATCCGGCCTTCCGTGAAACCGTCATCAATATGGCTCAGGGCAACCCGCTCATCGCTCATGCAGCCTGTGAAGCGGGGCTTGCCGCAAACCGGTTCGACTGGCCGAGCGCGGCCGATCTGCTGCGGGTCACCGTCGGGAGGCGTCTACCGGCCGACGACCCCGCACAGGAGCACCGGGCCGCGGCGGTGGCGCTGGCGGTGCTGGGCACGGTCACCAGTGGGGAGGATCTCGCCGTGCTGGCTGGTGCGGTGTCGACGCTTCCGCCGGAGCCGCACCGGTTGTCCGTCCTGCTGGATGAGCTGGCCGATGCCGGGCTGGCCGATTCTTCGCCGTACTCGGTGCGCCCTGCCCTGCTTGCCCCGGTTCTCCTCGCCGACGCGCTCGATCCTCACGCCCGGGTCCGGCTGGACGTGGACCGGGTGCTGCAAGCAGTGGCGGGAATGGCCGGGCTCGAGCTGGACGGGCAGTCCGTCACGTCCGCTGGCCGACACCTGGAATTCGGTGCGTCCCGGCTCGGTCCTCAGCTGAACGTCCTGGCCCAGGCAGCACACGACCGGGCAGACCATGTGGTGGGTGCTCGGCTGGCTGCGGCTGTCCGCGCGCTGCTGCCGTCCGAGGCGCATCTGGGCGAGTGGGCGACTGTGGTCGGACTGGCCGGTGAAGTGGCCGTGGCCGCCCCCACTATCTTCGCGGACCTGCACGAGATGTTGGTGAAGCGGTGGCCGCCGGATCCTGCACCCCGCTTGCTGGACGGCGGAGACCCGGTTGCCCACTACCGGTACGGTCTGCAGCACTTGGGCGAGCGGTTCGCTCAGCTCGCCCACCGCATCGGGCTCGATGCGGTACCCAGTCCGGTCAGCCTGCTGCTCGATGTGGCCTGGTTGATGGAACCGGCCCTCCACGTGGAAAACTCTGACCGGCGCGAGGGGGTTCTGCGTGCCATCGGGCAGTGGTGCTCCGCGCCGACCCACGCCCTGCCGCAGCAGTTTGACGCACTGTTTGAGCGGCGTCGCGAGGTCCTGCGGGTCATCGCCCGGTGGCACCGGGACCGGGCTGCCTACCCTCCGCAGGAGCTGGACGCTGGGGAGAGCGCCATCCGTGGCCCCCTCAGCCTGGCGCGCGTGCTTCTGGGAGCCCTCCAGCCGCTGCTGCGCCTGACTGTGGAGAGCACTGGCGGCACACCCGAGTCAGCGAGCACCATCTCCCTGCACGCCACTGTGCTGCCTGACCGCCCCGAAACCCTCACCCTGTTGCGCGAGGCGCTCATGCTGCTCGCCCCGCTGCTGGACGAACCCACAATGCGCAGTGGTGAAGGCTTGCCCGTACTGCACACGCTCGTCTCCCTGCCCGGTCAGTTGCGGGGCGAAGGAGCGCGGCCGATGGCGTTCTCCGGCGTGCCCCTGGCCAGCCATGCGGTCGCCGTATTGGACATCGCGGCGGGAGAGTTCGGCGAACAGATCGCCGCGCGGTGGGACTCGCTTCCTGTGGCGGTGAGGCGCAGCGCAGCCCAGGCTGTGCTGGGACCTGACCCCCGGCCTTGTTCCCTTGCCGGAGCAGCGGAAGCCGGGGATGGGGTGGCAGCCGTGGCACTCGCGGACACCCGACTTGGCCGTCTCCTTGTGCTGCAGCCACTGCGCAGCCACGCTCCCTGGCGTGAGGCGCTTGAAGATCAGCAGCGCGCCGCACAGCAACTCGGCATCGAGATGGATCTGCCGGAGGCGCTCCGGCTGCTGGAGGAGACCGGCCCGAATGTCACGGGCGTAGCAGTCAGCGCGCTTCCTGCCTTCACTCGGGCGGTCGGAGCTGCGGCCCCGGATCCCCAGCCGGCGTTCGAGCGGATAGCCCAGGCGCCGATGGCCGGCGAAGATGCTCTGCTGGCGGGACTCGCACAGCGTCACCCCGATGCCGTGTGGTCCTGGATGGAGGAACGGGTGGGCGATCCGCGTCTGGCCGCTGCGGCGCTGTCTTTCGCCCACGAGCACCCAGCGCGCGAGCCCCGCCTGTTCGACTTGATCCTGCAGGCTGCCTCGGCGGCAGGGGGTGAGGGCGCGGCCCGCTTGGCGGGGAGCCTGACGTGGCATTTGGTCGCGTGCAATCAGCCGCTCGCCCAACGCATGGCCGTCCTTGCCTTGCTGGCGGAGCAGTGCCCTGCCCCGGCTCTTCCCACCACGCTCGAGGTGATCGGTTTCTTGCTCCAGGAGGCGCGCAAAAGCAGCCTTCGCATCGATACCGCCGTCGCCGCGAAGTACGCGGATGGGCTGCGCCGTCGGTTCAGCGAGTCCGATCAGATTGCCGCGACCGTCGACTTCGACGAGGACACGGCCTACGGTGCCGCCGAGATCGCCTCCTCCCTGCCGGAGGAGTTCGCCGCCGTCGCATCCGGGCAGCTGCTGGCCGTCGACGGCAGATCCGGCCTCCCGCTCGCTTGGAAGCGGTCACTCGAGAAGCTCCCTCCGTCGGCGCGCGAACGGCTCGTCATCGCCTTCCAACGGAGGATGGGGGAAGCCCGCGCTGCGGCGGGAGTCAGTGCCCGTGTCGATCTGACGGCCGCTGGGGTTCTGACGGTGCTCGGTAACGGAACTTCGGCCTGGGCCGACATCCTGCGGCAGTGGGCGTCCGGGGCACCAGCCCAGCGTCGGCAGGCCGCGGCCGCCGTCCAGCACTCATGGCAGGATCCGCTGTGGGCAGAGATCATCTCGGTGCTTCTGTCCGCAGGCGTCGACGCAGCCACTAAAGACGCCCTGCTGGCGGGTGTCGTCCTGCCCGGTATGACAACCGATCTTCCTGATGCACTTCAGCCCCGCCGGGAGGCATTGTCCCCGCTGCGCACAGACCCGACCGCCGCTGTCCGCGCTTTCGCCGCCGACGCCCTGCACAGCCTCGACGTCCTCGAAGAGGAAGAGCGTCGGCGGGAAGCCGACTTCGACCGCGGATACCGCACCTGAACCATCCTGGGTCGGTGCGGTCCTGCGTCCCGCCTGTAGTTGTCGCGCCCGCCGCTCCGCCCTGCACTCCTCCAGGCGAACCACCGACCGCCAGAGCCCGCAGGGCGTGATCACTGCAGCGACCGAGACCTGGCCAGGACTCCTTCCGGATGCTCGTCGATCCAGGACAGGCCTCCCAGGTCGAGACGTCGGCGGGTGCGGGTGACGGCGACGTAGGCGAGGCGGGCTTCGGCGTCGTCGACGGGGTCGGGGGCGGGCGCCGGTGTGCTTCCTGCCGGGTCGTCGGCGGTGTCGTTCGGGGATCGGGCGAAGTCCTCGGCGATGAGGACGCTGGGCCATTCGCGTCCCTTGGCCTTGTGGGCGGTGGAGACGGTGACGTGTGCGTGCGGTTCGGGGGCGAGTTGGGTGATGGCGGCGAGGATGGCGTCGGCGCCGTGGGTGTCGACGAGGTTGACCAGGGGCTGGAGGTCGCGGCCGGCGGGGTCGTGGGCGGCGTAGTCCCGCAGGTCGCCCCAGCAGGGGAAGAGGAGCAGTTCGGGATGGTGGGTGCGGCGGCCTTCCTTGAGGTGGCGGGCCGCGAGGGCCAGGGCGTGCAGGCTGTCTCCTCCCCCGGCCAGGGCGACCCGGTGTCCGGCTGCCATGTGGGTCATGACCTGGGCCATGGCGCCCACGTTGGTGCGGCACAGGACGGCGTCCGGCTGTGTGACGAGGCCGAGTTCGGTGGGCACGGCGGGGGTGCCGGTGAGGCGGATCGGCGCGTCGGCCAGGTGCAGCCAGCGGTTGGCTTCGGCGGCGAGGTCGGGGCCGAAGCGGAAGGACTGGGACAGGGCGAGCTGGGTGCCGTCGAAGCCGGTCATGATGTCCTTGGCGCCGCGCCAGTGGTAGATGGCCTGGGCGGAGTCGCCGACCATGACCAGCTGGGCGTGGTCGCGCTGGGCGAGGAAGATCTGTTCGACGACGGGGTTGGTGTCCTGGGCTTCATCCAGCAGCAGGAAGTCGGCGTAGATGCGCGGCCGGGTGAGGGCCCAGATCTTCAGGTAGTGGTCGTGGTCGAAGCGGACGGCGCCGTCGTCGGGGTGTTGCAGGTCGGCCCACGCCTTGTGGGCGAACGGCACGATGTGGGCGGCGAGTTGGGTGTGGAGGTCGGTGTCGTCCAGGCCGCGCAGCCGGGGCACGTGATGGGGGGTGATGGCTTCGTCGGCGGTGTGGCAGAAGCGGGCGACGGTGCGCAGGGTGGCGTTGGAGAGGGCTCGTTGCGTCACCTCGCGGTCGCCGATGCGGACGGCTTTGTTGATGCCGAGCGTCTGTCCGGTCTGCCAGGCGGGGCGGCGGGGTGCGTTCAGGCGGTGGGTGTAGCGGTGGCCGACGGCCGCGTAGGCCAGGGCGTGGGCGGTTTTGCACTGCACGGTGTTGGGGAAGCGGGTGCGGGCGTCCTGGGCGATGGCCCGGTTGTAGGCGAGGTAGCGGCCGCGGCGTGTAGTGGTGCGGGCGAGCAGGGCCAGGGTGGTGGTCTTGCCCGTGCCGGCGCCGGCCTGCAGGGCGAGGTGCTGGCCGGCATGGAAGGCGTCGGCCGCTGCCGTCTGTTCGTCGGTCGGGTTCATGCGGGGGCTGCTCCGGGGGTGCGGGTCAGGGCGTGGCCGACGGCTGCCAGGAGGTGTGCGGCCGTGGTGTGGGCGAGCAGTTGCTGCACGGCCCGGTCGAGCCGGTGGGCCTCGTCGCTGGCGTGCTGGGCCAGCGCGCGGTGCAGGGCCAGCTTCACGAAGATTTCCGGGCTCTGCCCCGCTTCATGGGCAGCCTGGCAGATCGCAGCATGGACGGCGGGTGGGAAGGCGAGGTTGAGCAGGACCTGTCCTGCGGCATCCGGGTAGTGGGTGATGATCACGTCCACGGGAAGCCGTGCGGCGAGGCGTTGGCGCAGCCGGTGCACGGCGCGGTGGGGGGTTTTGGCGCGTACGAGGGTCATGAGGCGGGTGGTGTCGTGGTTGGTGGCGAGCGGCAGCACGCGGACGGCTTCGCGGAGTTCGGCTTCCAGGGCGTGGTGCGGCATCATCACCGCTCTCTGCTGTCGTGTGCCGGTGGATAGGGCAGATCGGTACGCACGTGCTCGGCGTGCAGAAGGGGATCAAAGACCTGCCATCCAGCCAGTGCCAGATCGGCGGTGCCGTGGGGGACGGCGTGCGCGGAGCAGCGCTGGATGCGCCAGCGTCGTTGTTCGGCGTGAGGCAGCCGGCTGAGGTCGTAGACGGCCATCGTCTGTTCGGGCAGAGCAAGCTCGCCGCGCCGGGGGCCGACAGGCAGCAGGCTCCAGGATCCGGCCGGGCCGTCCGGGTCGAGGACGGGGCGGGGGCAGCGGCGGCGGTGGTTCGTCTGGGCTACGCAGCGGACGGCCTCCACGGGGCCGTCGGCGAGGTAGAGGCACAGCAGCATGCGTACGACCGGGTGGTCGGGGGAGCCGGTGCCGGTGGGCGCTGTTGTGGTGGGGGAAGCCGTGGGCGTGAAGGCGCCGGTGTCGATCAGGCGGCGGGTCCGTACGGCGAGTTGGCGGCGGGCCGACTCAAGAGGCCGGCTGAGCCGGCAGATGGGGGTGCGCTGCGGGCAGAGCACGGCGTGCGGAATGCGGCACCAGGTACGGCCGTCGTCGTGCGGGTGGGCGATGCCGGAACTCAGGTGCCAGCGGCAGGGGGCGGGGACCTGGGCAGTGGCGAGTTCGGCGGGATGCAGGGCGATGGGCCGACCGTCCGTACGTGGGTAAAGGTCGATGCGGTTGCCGCATTGGTGGCAGCGGCGGCTCTGGCCGGCGCGCAGCAGGCGGCTGGGGCTGGTGGTGGCCACCCGCAGCGGACGGCGCACCGGTGCGGTGCGGGGGCTACCGTCTCAGTGGCAGCCGGTGGGGGCGGTGTTGGGGCGCATGGCGAGGACCGTGCCAGGCGCCCCCTGCCGGAGGCGGGGCAGGCGGGCCGGCAGTCCCCCGGCCGGCCCAGCGGTATCGAACGGTGACGCGGTTCTGCGAGTGTGCGTTCTATGCGTGCTCGCCGGTTCGGGTGATTTATGCCGCGCTTCAGGCCTGGCGCGACCGGAGTCAGGCGCCTTTGGATCCGGGCGGGGTGTGGCCTTCACAGAGTGAGCCGAGCAGCTGCTCGATGGGGACGTCGAAGGCGTGCGCGAGGGCATGCCAGGTGGTGACGGTGCCGGCGGCTCGGCCGTGTTCGAGGTCGATCAGCGTGCGCCGGGCCAGGCCGCTGCGGCCGGCGAGTTCGTCGAAGGTCCACCCGCGCTCATTCCTCAACCGTGCCAGCGTCACACGCAGGGCGTCGCGGTCCGGGTCGGGGGGCAAGATCGTCACTCCACCATCCGACGGTGCAGACACCTGCCCTGTCAGTGCGGATTTCTGCACTATCAGTGCAGGTGAGCGCACCGGGCCCCCACTTCTGCGCGAGTGCAGGAATCTGCACTACGGTGCGGGCGGCTCCCGCGTGCGCACCGGGAGACCACCGCGCGACGCCGGCGCAGACCAGAGCGGAGGGACAACGAGCCGATGCGGCTTGCCAGCACACACGCCACGGTGCAGCGCATCTGGACCGTGCGCCTGCGCCCGCAGACGGGCGGACCGGCACTGGCCTGCCCCCGCTGCACGCACAGCCCCGTCCTGCAGGCCGTCTCCGCCCGCTCGGCCGCCCTCACTCATCTGGCCCGCCATGCTCGCGCCGACGCGTTGCCCGGGCATCTGCGCACCTGCCAGTGCCGGGCGCTGGGCTGCCGCTGGCACCCCCGCCACCGCGGCTGTGCGGGGCCCGTTCTGCTCGCCCTGACCTGCGACCGCGGCGGCCGTACCTGGCGACTGGCCGATGCCTGCGCCGCCTGCGCGGCGGCGATGAGCCGCACCGCCGTCGTACCGCCCACCCTGCTCCGCGCCGACCGCACCCCGACGCACTCCAGTACGTCGCGCTCTGCGCGCATCGCACCGCCATTCGGCCCGGCAGAGCAGCAACGCGTACGCGAAATGCTCACCTACCTCGCCACAGCACTGCCGCGTTTCTCCTCCCCCGCGGCCCGGCTGCTCGCCCTGCAGTGCGCACTGCGTGCTGACCGCCAGGGGCAGATCCGCCTGCCCCACGGCTTCCTGCGCGGCATGCGGCTGCACGGCCGCGCAGAGCTGTGGCTGGAGCTGGAACACGCCGGCTGGCTGCACCGCTTCAGACGCAGATGCTCTCCCATCCAGGCGCAGTTGCTCGATGCCCCCGTCCTCCACCAGGATCCCGGACGCACCGCGCGCGTCCGCGCCGCCCAATGGGCGCTGCGCCCCGCCCCGCTGATCCTCTCGCCCGCCCTGCCCTCCGCTCTACGGCTGGCCGCACTGGCACTGGCCGCCCACAGCACCGCTGGGGCGGGCGGGGGTGAGCTCGATGCTCTCGCCCGCCAGTGCGGGCAGCCGCCTCAGCAGTTGGAGGACCTCCTCGACCAGTTGGTCCGCGCCCGTCTCGTGACCACCTGGCGCCTCCATCACGACGGTGACGAGGTGCGGTGGGAGCTGCCCGGGCACTCCTGATCGGGCAGAAGTCGTCCAGCGGGCCGAAGTCGGCTTCTTGGCAGGCGAGTTAAGCAGCCGAGCCGCCGCGCGGGATGGCGACCGGGCAGCGCCCGGCGTCCTTCGTTGCCGCCGACTTGTTCACCCTTTCAGGTGTATCCGGCAGGCGGGAAAGTCCTCGCAGCGCGGAGCGGAGCAGCATGGGCATGCCGGGCTACGGCAGCAGTCATCACCGAAAGAGGCAGGGGCGGGTGAACAGGTGACGGGAGCTTGGCTGTCCGGCTCCTGCCAACCCGTGCCGGTGCGGGGGCAGTCGACGGCGGGCGGGTTTCGTGGGGCGGCCGGTGTAGGTCAGGGACTGGGCCCAAAGGGGCTGCCGACCGGACAGGTATGCGGGACCCTGCGGCGGCACGGCAAGGGGTGGGCAGCGTGAACGCGGCGGAGGGTCCCGGCGGCCTGATGGAAGGCGAGGCCGTGCCGAAGGCGGGGCAGGGTGTCGTGGTTTTGTACCGCGAGCCCTACGGGCCGGTGCGCCTGCGCAGCGCGGCCGGGCTTCGGGGCGTGGCACTGGAGGAGTTCGGGCCGGTGAGCGAACCGGTGCCCTACCGGGGCCGCAAGGGCATCATCACCTACTGGCCGGTGGCGACCCGGGAGCAGACCGTGGTGTGCGGCAGCCTGCGGCAGTGGCGGCTGGCGATAGAGCTGGACTTCGAGCCGGCCTGGGCGGCGTTCAGCGCCGGCCCGGTGGAACTGCGGTGGCGGGCCGGAGGACGCCTTCGCCGCTGGCGCCCCGACTTCGTGGCGCGCACGGCCGAGGGCGAGCGTGAGGTGCTGGTGCTGAAGCCGCCCCGACAGGAGAGCCTGCCCGCGGTGAGACTCGAGGTGCTTCAGGAGGTGGCGCAGGCGGCCGGGTGGCGGGTGCGGCAGGTGCGTGAACCGTCGGGGCTGCGCGCGCGGAACCTGGGCTGGCTGGCCGGTTACCGGTTTGCCGTGGGCGACGAGGAGGGCCTGGGGCGGGCGCTGCTGGAGGCGTTCAGGGCGCCGTCCGGTCTGCGGGCGGGGGTGGCGGCCAGCGGGCTGGACGAGATGACCGGGCTGGACCTCGCCTACCGGATGCTTTGGCAGCGGCGGCTGCTGTTCGATGCCGCGTATCCGCTGCTGCCCGACGCCGTGGCCTGGACGGCCTGAACGACCAGGAGGGGGCACATGCCGGGAGCAGACGAGGGCCGGTCTGCGGGGTCGCTGTCCATCGGGGCGCTGGTGCGCTGGCACAGGCGCGAATGGGAGGTGGCGGAGTGGCAGGGACCGCTGGTCACGCTGGTGCCTCGGAACGGCGCCGAGGCGCCCCGGGCGGTGTCGTTCCGGTGGCTGGTGGGCGCGGAGGACTTCGCTGTCCTCAGTGGCGGTGCGGCACCGGCCGCGGGTGGGGCGGCTCTCGGCGGGTGGGGCCGGCCGGAGGGGCAGGAGGAGGAGGCCGCGCTGTGGCAGGCACGCATGGTGGAGATCGACACCGGTCTGGCGCCGGGCCGAAGCGAGCATGCGCGGGGATTCGGGCCGGGCACGACGCTGGCCCAGCGGTGCGCCGCGATGTCGGCGCGGCTGGCCGCCGACGGCGTCCGCTGCTCCGCCCACACCCTCGCCGACAAGCGGCGCAAGTGGAAGGCGGCCGGAGAGAACCCGGTCGTCCTGCTGCCCGGGCCGCGGGACAAACGCCCGGGGGGCTTCACCGACCCGCGGTGTCTGACCGCCATGCAGGAGGTGGTGGCCCGGCGCGCACACGCGTCGGACGTGACCATCGACGTGATCCGCGAGGAAGTCGAGGACCTGCTGCACTCGCGGTACGCCGAGGAACTCGGCTCGGCTGCCGTGGCGGCTCTGCTGCCCTCCCGTTCCACCTTCTACCTGCGGATGAAGGAGTCCGGCCTGGCCGATGCCCTGGGCCAGCCGACACGAGCCCGGGCCGCTCTGGCCTCCACGCCGCCGCTGCCCCATGGCGGGCGCGAAGTCGTGCTGCGGCCGGGACAGGTGACCCAGGCAGACACCACGCCGCTGCGGATTCTGGCCCGCGGCGACGACGGCCGGCCCACCGCCACGGAGCTGACCACGCTCATCGATGTGGCCAACCACAGCGCGTGCGCGCTGATGATCACGCCCAGCCGTCCCCGGGACGCCGAGAGCGGGCAGGCGGGCCAGGCGACCCGGGCGATCGACTTGACCCTGATGCTGGCCCAGGCTCTCGCGCCCTGGCCGGTGATGCCCGGCTGGGACCCGCTGAGTGCGGCCGCCGCCTCCAGTCTGCCGTTCGGGGCGCTTAGGGCGGCGGACGAGCGGTTCACCGAGGCCGCCGCCGCCCGCCCGGTCATCCGCCCCGAGCTGATCATTTACGATCAGGGCAGCCCCTATGTGAGCGAGCACTTCACCGAGGTCTGCGACCGGCTGCGCATCGCCCGCCGCCCGGCGCGCAAGAAGACCCCGACCGACAAGCCGCTCCCCGAGCACTTCTTCGTCACCCTCGCGCACCGCTTCAGTCAGCACGTGACGCACGGCTGGCAGGGCCGCAGCCACAAGAAACGCGGCCGCGGCATCGACCGGATGCCGCTGTACACGATTGCCGAGCTCCAGCAGATGGCCCAGGAGTGGGTGGCACTGGAGTACCAGCAGACCCCCGACGCGGGGCTGCGTGACCCGTTCCGTCCCCACGTCGTGCTGTCGCCCAACGAGATGTATGCGGTCCAGGTGGCCCGCAGCGGCTACCGGGCGGTGCCGCTCTCCCCCGCCCAGAACCGCTTCTTCCTGCTGCGGCAGTGGGTCATCCCCGGCAAGGGCGGATTCATGATCGACTATCGGACCTATCAGCCCGTCGCGCAGGACGCCGCCCACTACCGGGAGATCGTCCTGCGCGGCGACTCGAAGCTGCCCGGCCGGGAGAAGCAGTGGGAATGCCGCTTCAACCCCTACCGTCCCGAGCGGGTGTGGCTGTACGACCACACGGCCGACACCTGGGTGACCTGCGATTTCCGGCTGCGGCACCTGCTGCACGATCCGTGGACCGCGGACATGTGGCAGGAACACGCCGAGCAGCACCTGGCGGCCGGCGGCAGCAAGCAGGACGAGGAGGCGATCGCCCTGTCCCTGGCGCAGCGCGACCGGCGTCGTCGCAGTCGCAGACCGCCACCGAAGCGCACTGGGGCCGAACCGCCTTTCCAGGGGCTGGAGTTGGAGACGGAGCAGCCGTCCCAGGACCCGTACGCAGGTCTGGAGGAGTTCGACCTGTCGACCCTGCGGCCCTACCCGGCGCTGCCCATCTCCCCCACGGCACCCCCCTCTGCGCCCGCCACGTCGTTGCTGCCCGCGGGCAGCGACGACGTGGGGCCGACTTCGGGCAGCGGGCTGGCTCCGCATCCGCTCGCAGCGCTCTTCCCCGACGACGGCGACGGCAGCGGCAGCGGGCCGCAGGCCCTCACGGCCGAAGCACCGGCATCTGTAGACGAGGTCGTCGACGCAGAGCTCCTCGACGACTCCGATCCGGACGATGACGAGGCCGAGAACGACGTATGGGATGTGTAGGCGCCCTGAGGAAGGGGCCGTGAACGACGCAGCCGCAGTCCGGCCCCCGTGCGGGCGGACGCGTCCTCCGGCCCGGTGCCGGTCTGCCGGCGTCGAGGCAGGAACCGTGACGAGGGAGAAGCGTGATGAAGGCATCCGTCGAACTGCGTGATAAGCGTGAAGCCCGCCTGCGCCAGCAGCTCAGGGACACCCCGATGCGGCCTCTGCCGCTGTTCCAGCTCACCGGCTGGACCCACTTCGTCGACGAGGAGGTGAACCCGCCCGTCCTGGCGCCAGGCGACAGTCCCGCCGAGGATAGGAAGACGGACGAACAGGCCATCGCCTACCACCGGCACCTGCGGATGGTCCCCACCGACGCGATGACGCACATGCAGAAGACGGTCGTCGAGGCGGTCCACCGCAACAGCGGGAGCCGTGAGGGCCTGATGGACCATGTCATCGACGGGCCCGCAGGCACCGGCAAGACCTGCCTGCTGCGAGCGATCGGACGCACCGCCCAGCAGGAGATCGAAGTCGCCACGAACGGCCGGCAGCCCAACACGATCCCGGTGGTGCACATCACCACCCCCGCGGACCCGGAGCTGAAGGTGAACTGGATCTGGGAGATCGGCTCCTACCTGGGTCTCAACCCCGAGCCGAAGAGCCTCACGGAAGTCCTGGAGATGCGCAGGCACCAGGACGTGACCCTGTCGGTCAACTACGTCCTGGAGACGGCGCAGACCCGTCTGCTGCTCGTCGACGACATCGACCGGTCCTCGCCACAGCAACTGGCCAACGTGCTGCCCTACTTCGACTACCTGCGCGACAAGCTGGGCATCTCGCTCATCTTCTGCGGCACCGGCGCCAGCCACCTCCTGCACCAGGCCCGCATCCTGGCCCAGGACCTGACCCGGGTCAGCGCGGAGAACCGGGTACGGCTCGAACAGGCGGGCCGCCCCGCGGATCCCGCCTCGCCCTCCCCCACCGCGCTGCTGCCCGTGACCTGGCTGCACCCCCTGCCCCTGGGCCCCAAGGCCGAGGAACAGGAGATGTTCCGGCGCGTACTGGCCAGCTTCGAGGCCGACTTGAGGCTGTACCGGCTCGAGGAAAACGCCCTCAGTAAGCACGCCGCCCAACTGCACCAGTTTACCGGCGGCTACTTCAAAGCCCTCACCTACGTCATCTCCACCGCCGCCGTCATCGCGATCCACAGCGGCAGCGAGAACATCACCGAGAAAGAGCTCAAAGCAGCGACAGCCCAGCTCGGCCCCTGGCAACCAGCCGCAAACCAGCCATGAACCCGGGCCGACCTCGACCCCTGAAACGAGCCAGGGCAGGCAGCGGGCCGTTCGTCTCGTGTCATGCACTACCCGGTGGAACCGGTTTCGTCGCCGCCCGCCCGAGCGCCATCTGCCGGCACGGTGGCGTAATCGACCCCGGGAGGGAGCCGGATGCGGCTCTCATCGACGCGGACCCTGGCCAGCCGCGGAGCGTCGTCCGAGAGGCGGCACAGCACGTCCGCTTCACGGCGGCCGTCCCTGGTGGTGTGCCAGGACCGCAGCTCGCCGAAGCGACGTTTCCCGTCGGCGGTCTCCACGAGCACGAGCGAGGCAGGTGCGCGTCCCGGCCCCACGGTGACCTGGGCAAAAAAGCCTTCCTGGCGCAGCCGGGTACACAGGTCCACCAGCGAGGATGCCTGGGTGCTTCCCAGTTCCATGCCGATCTCGAATTTGGGGTGCATGATGCCGGAGTTGGGCCCGGTCCACCGGTACAAGGACCCGGCATCACTACAGCGATGGGACGGCATGAGAGTGGGGCGCCCGTGCGGGAACTACAGTATCTGTCCGCAGCCAAGCTGGACGACTTCTACGAGCCGCCTCGCAGCGGGCTGGTCGGCCGGTCCATGGAAGCGGAAGCTGGCGCACTAGGTATCAGTGCCCGCCTCGCGCTTGGCCCGGGAAACGCTGTGGAACCCACGGTCACCGAGAAAGATGCCAAGCGGCTGGAGAAGGTCCTGAGGCATCTTCGGGAGAAGAACACGGCGCACATTCAAGAGCCAGCAACGTGCCAGGAGCTGGGCGCGGGCGCCTGGCTGGAGTTCTGCGGACGCTTCGTTTACGGCGCGGCGGCAAGAGATCTCGGGCTCCGCGACCACGGCGTTTTCACCTGGAGGTCGCTGGAAGAAGGCCACTGCCAGCACCGTGACGACGAATTCTGCAGCCATACCCAACTGTTCCTCTGCGGGTCGATCCAGCACGTGCGGGACCACCGTGATCATCCGCCCAGCAGGATGGGGTCCGGCTCGGACTGGCTGCACGATCTGGCAGCGGATCTGGTCGCCCGTGAGGCCCGCGACGATACGTCGCTGCCGAGCCTGCTGGACTCCACCGGGATCAATGACCAGGAGTTCGCGGCTCGTTCCGCGTTCGCCATGCTCTCCAGCCACCGGACCGCTGGCTATCTGAGCGGGCACGCACGGGTACTGTGCAACTTTCCGCCGGAGCGCCTGCGGCACCGGCTGATCGTCGCGACCCCCTTGTACGTGGAGACCGGGCTACAGCCTCCGTCAGCGGGGGTGACCTCGGCCGCGCCACCCACGACGGGGTGGTTCGGACGCTGGCGCCGCCGTCGCGCATGACTCATGTAGGCGCGCAACGGGCCCTGGCCGCTTCGCGGAGCGGGGAGGGAGACTCCTCCCCCACCAGGATCCCGACCCCGATGCTGTGACCAGTCCGGCTCAGGCTCCCGACACGCAGCAAGGTAGGAATCGAGCAGATGCTGGGGGGGCCTACTCCCGCGTGAGGGGTGACGCGGTTCGGGGGCAGCGACTTCTCTGGGCGAATAATGACAAACTAGCGAAGCAGGCGTCTGTTCGAGGAGGAAGTCCTGCCGGATGTGCGCCAAGAGCCGATCGAGGGTGCTCCGGACTGCCTCGTCGTCGGACCAGTCGAACATCAGCCCGGTGCTGGCAGCTAGCCGGACCTGGCTCCGACCCTCCCAGATGCAAATCTGCCCAGGGCCGGAATCAGAGGGACGGCATGCGGACGGTGCCTGGCCCGTGACAGGTACAGCGTTGATTCTCCTCGCGGGCCGCCTGTGAGGCAGAGCCAATAGCAGGTGACGGTACGTCATTGTGCCCACTTTGGGCCGGTGTTGGATTGAACTCACTTTGTCTGTTTGTGGGGCGCAAGAGGCCTTGTGTATGCCTTCCTGACAGAGTGGATCTGCCTGGGTCCAAGATCCGATGTGTCTCTGGGGAGGGCATGTGAGTGCCGGGGCGGGCGCTATGGCTCTGTTGTTCAGTGAAGCGGAAGGCCGCATCCGGGTATCGCTGGCTGAAGTGCCGGAGGGCACACATGCTCTGTCCGTGCCGGTACGTCGTGAGGGGATGAACCGTGCACCGCGTAATCGCCGGGGCTTGCTGCGCATTCGGGAAGTCGACCTGGTGACTGCGCGGGAGCAGCCGGTTTATGAACCTCCGGAGACTTTGGATAGTCGGCATCTGGTGTGGGCGCTCTCGGCGCAGCGGCGCTCTTGGGCCACGGTGGAGTCCCGTTTCGGAGACAAGGCGTGGGATGTAGCTCTGGCGCTGGTGCGGTGCGGAGGTGTGGTTCTGCGTTGCGCGGTTGATGACGATCTCGAGCTCGCCGGTCCGATGGCATGGCGCCTGTCTCATTCCTGGGCATTGCAGGCGGATGAGCTGTTGCAGGAGCTGCGCGGATGGCGGGATCCCGATGAGGTACGCAAGGAACTGCTTGCGTTGATGGCGCCGGTACCGGAGTTGGAGCGGGAGCAGGTGCTGCTGGAGGCCTGTCCGGCGGGTTCGCCGCTGAGGGTGCCGCAGGACAGTGCGGTCGCGACCGAGGCGTGGACTGCCTATGAGGCGGCGGTGCGCGCGGCGTCTGTGTGGTGGCCGGCGTACCGGGACGGGGAGCGGTTGTCCGCCAAGGAGTTGGCTGGCCTTGCGTTGAGCGGGTCGAAGAAGTGGACCCCTCCACGGCAGGCGGCTTTCGAGAACCTGGTCGGGATGAGCTTTGACCTGGCGCTCGATGAGGCTGACGTCGATATTCGGGTGCGGGGGCCTTTGCGGTGGCGGGTGGGGTCGGTGGCTGCCGACGCTGCGGTGGCCAAGCCGTGGATCGCTCTGCCTGCTGGCGCTCTGCGGCTGGTGGGGGAAGTCGAGCACGGCGGGCGGGGCGTCTTCTTGGTTGAGAACTCCGACACGTTCGAACGCGTGTGCGCGATACCGGAGGTCACGTCGCAGTGGCTGTGCATCTGGGGCAAGGGGTACGTCACCAACAAGCTGGTTGCCTTGCTGGAGTGGATGCGTCCGGAGCGGATGGCCATCTGGGGAGACCTGGATGCCGATGGGATTGCCATCATCGATGATCTGTCCCGGCGCTTGGACCGCAAGGTGCATCCGGTGGGGATGGAAGTGGAGATGTGGCGTGCCGGCCCCTACCGGGACCAGGAGCCGGAGCAGTATCCGAAAGCGCGCGCGCTGGCGGAGAGGATGGCGGCGGAGGGGCCGGTGGAACTGCGGGCCCTGGCGGCGGAGATCGCGGTCTCGGGCGAATCGTGTGAGCAGGAGCCGTTGCACCGGAAGGTGCTGCCTCGCTTGGTTGGGCTGTTGGAGGCGGTGCCGGCCGGTGGGTGAACAGCTCGCGTTCGGGGACGGCGATCGGGAGGATCTGGCGGCGGCTGTTCAGCTGGCCAACTGGCGGGCGTTCATGGCTCCCGTTGCTGAGGATGCTGGTGCTGTGGCGCAGCATCCGGAGGTGGCGCGGGTGGCGCTTGCGATCTTGAAAGTGTTTGCCGAGCATGCCGGGGCGCACGGGCTGTCGAAGGCTGAGGTCGTGCAGGCATTGAAGGGCAATCCTTCGGGGTGGCCGGAGGAGCTGATCGAACACCGTTTGGCTGTCCTGATCCGGCTGGGGTTCCTTGAGCCCTATCTTCTGAAGTCCCATCAGGACCGGTATGTCGTGCGGCCTGCAGGGCTGGCGGGTGCTCTGGCGGCTGAACGGCTGGCGGAGCACGGGGGTGTTGATGAGTTGATCTTGCTGTTGGATCGGGCGAGGGCGGTGTTCGATCGCAGCAATCCCGACCCCGAGGCGGCTCTGGACTATCTGGTGTCGTGCCGGAACGCGCTGCGGGTTTTCGCTCTGGATTTGCAGCGGCAGATCGCTACCGGCACGACGGCTGAGTTGATGGAGTCCCATCGACAGCATGATCATCAGGGGTTCACGCGCCAGGTGAAGGAATTGAACAAGCTGGTCACGGACCGGTTCAGTGGTGACTGGGCGCTGGAGGAAGCTGGTTCGGCTCTGATCGAGGCGGAGCAGTTCTACCGTCTGCAGGTCATGGCCGCCGCGGACAAAGTGCTTGAGCAGGGCGGCGGCAGTCTGAACTTTGACGTGCTGACCGTGAAGGAGTACGACCACGCCGCGGTCCAGGGTGACGTCGGGCTGCTGTCGCAGGTAGGTACGGCACTGGTCGCCGACGTGCCGGCAGTGTGGATCGAGCCGGCTCAGCTTCTGGAGACAGTGGAGGGGTTCGCCCCGCGCTCGCGGGCACGCGTGCGGCCTCTCGTGGTCGAGGGCGACGACGAGGATGAGGACGATCCTTTGCAGTGGGCCGAGGATGCACACGCGCATCTACGGGAGCGGCGTCGGCTGCGGGCCGATGAGTTGTTGGCGGCAGACGAGGAAGTCGATCTCACTCAGGCGCTGTACGAAGCGGGATGGCCTGCGGCTGCGTCGATCATCACTGATGTGCTGGCGCTGAGTGACGATCCTGGCGAGCCCTATACGGTCGTGGTGGAGGACGGTTTGCTAGCCGATCCGGAGGCCTCCGTCACCTATCTGCATCCCCTGCATCTTCGGCGTCAGAATGTGGCTCAGAGGTCCGATGGGGGTTCGGATGGCTCCTGAACAGGACGCCATCCGTGCGGCGGATGAGGACAGAGCGTTTCAAGCAGCGTTGCTTCTGGGGCGGTTGCGGGCCGCCGGAGTGACGTCGGCCGAGACGACCGGTCCCGTGGTGTTTGCCGCCGCGGCAGCGGCCGCCCGGATCGGACGCCGGGTGATCCGCGTGCACGGGGTGGGCCGGCTGGCCGATGTGCTGGTCTTGGGGTGGGACGGTGAGACAGCACCGGCTGCCGGCCTGTCGCCGGCGTTTCGGATTGGTTTGTCGCCGGTGCCGACCCTGGTGTGGGCGGCGTGCCTGCGCGCGGCGTGGCCACGGCCTGAGCGCGCGCCGTTTCCGGGCGGGCCGTTTAGGCGTGCCGCCATTGTGGCGTTGTGTTCTCAACTGGGCGCGGACCGCGAAGCGGTGGAGCGGGCACTCGAGCGGACCTTGCCGGAGGCCGGCCTGATCTCCGTGGACGGGGACGAACTACGGCTGGGGGCAGCCGTTGCGGCGTTTCCTGCTGTGGTGGTGGAGGGCCTGCGTCGCGGACACCATCTGCTGCCAGCTCCCGTGGCGGATGAGCAGGCGAGCGGGGGACCGGATTCGGCGGTGCCGGCGCATGAAGTCCGGGCCGACGCCGAAACGGCGCTTGAGATGTCCGAGGGATATGTAGTGCGGTCAGTGATCGCCACACTGGAGACGGCTCGTCGGCCGGTGCCCCGGGCTGAGCTGCCGATGCTGGCTGATCCGGCGATACGGGCCGCCGTGGATCAGGCCTTGCTGCCGTGCGGGCGGCAACTGCTGCAGACGGCGGAGGGCAACTGGGTCACCGCGTTTCGTGACCCGCTCGCCGATGCCCTGGTGGCCGAGGAGGTCGGGACCCTCGCCGCGGTGGACCGGGCCGTGCTGGCCCTGGTCCTGTTGCACACGGTGGCGATTCCGAGAGCTCGGGGGCGGCACCGGCACAGCCGTTGGACGGGGGAAGCCCACACCGTCACCCTGGCGGAGCTCGCCTCCAACCGGCGGATCTCCAAGGCCGCGATGAGGACGGCGCTGCGCAGGCTGCGGGCGGCGGGCATGGTCGCGGAGACCACCACGGGCCGTTACCTGCCCGGCCCCGCGCTGGAGCGCATGAGCGAGGCCCGCAGCAACCTGCTCTGGGAGGACCTGATCCTGGTCGGTCGGCCCAGCGGGCAGCTGGCCGCCGCCATCCGTCGGCGGCGTGGCCTCGAAGTCCCCGCGTCTCACGGCGAGTTATCTGAGATCCCGACAGAGACGGACCGCATGTGAGTCAGCAGATCCCTAGTGCACGTGGCAAGCGGGGAGTGATCGGTACCCGTCAGCTGATCGCTGTCCAGACGTTCTCCATTGCCCGTTTGACCTCCCACCCGGTGGCGATCGTCCCCGGCACCTTCGTCGCGGTGACCGGGCGGGGGCCGAAGGACTCCAATGAGTCGGGAAAGACCAGCTTCCTGTCTGCCCTGGCCCTCTTGCTGGGAGACCCGGAATGGCGCATGACGGGCGGTGGCTCCGTGCACGCACCCAAGCTGCTGTTCGAGCCCGTCACCGCCGGCGCATCGCCAGAGGTGAACGAGGCCGCTTCGATCGGCTATGTGGTGGGCGTCTTCGCCGAACCCGAGGATCCGCTGGGCAGCGCGCACACCGTGTGGCTGCAGGTATCGGCCAAGTCACCGCACATCGAGGTACGGCACAAGGAAGGGGTGCACCTTCTACTCGGCGGAGACGATCGCAGCCAGCACGAGCTGGCTCCAGGGTTCTTCCGCGCGCTCGGTGGTAAAGCCCTGGGGGCCACGGACTACGCGGAGGTCCTCTACGGCCGCGCCCCGCGTCTGCTGGCCTACATCATCAGCCGCGGCGGTATGCGGTCGCGGCCCTCTTTGCTGAAGCTGGATGCGGGCACCTTCACGCCCGTGCAGATCGGGGAGGCGCTGCTCGATCTCACCGGCAAGGCCGGCATGCTCGCCACGGACGTACAGGCCCGCAAGAATCTGGCTAGGACGCAGAAGAACCTGGCCGACAAACTGGCCGACGCCGAGAAGTCCTGGCACGAAGAGGAAATCATCCTTCACTCTGTCGAAACCCGGCAGCGGGCCCGGGTGGAGGCCGGCCGGGCTCACCGCTTCTGGCGCCTGGGATCGGCACGCGCCACCCTTGATGCCGTTGTCTACGAGCGCCGGATCGGCAGCAGCCTCGCCCGTGTCGAGGATGATCTGGCAGCTCTGGCTGCGCGGCATGGTGCAGTGCAGGGCCAGCTCACCAAAGCCCGCGACATCGGCCAGCTCCGGCAATCGGCCCGTTCCGCACAGGTGCGCAGCGACGAGCATCAGCGGGAGGTGGAGGAGGCCAACGAGAAGGTGGGACTGCTTCGAGGCGACTTGAAGCGGGCGCAGCAGGATCACCGCCAGGCGCGGCAGCAGGCCGAGGACTACGCCGGCCCCTCCCCCACCGAGCTCGCCCAGCACGTCAGCGGCCAGGAGGCACGTCAGCTCGAGGTGAAGGCGGAACTCCTGCTGGCCGAGGAACGTGTCAGGGTGCTGGAGGGAGAGCTCGCCGAGGCCCGGGAGGGGCGCACCGGCCAGGCGGGGGCGGCGTTGCGGGCCCTGGAGGGGGCAACGTCCCACCGGAGGGTGGGGCTGATGGCCACCACTCGCGTCCGTCCTGAGGCGCGGTCTCAGTGGGAGGCCCGCCTGGCGCCGTGGAGGGAGGCGGTGTGTGTCGCCTCCGATGCCCTGGAGGATGCCAGCCGTGCGGTGAGCACTCTGCCCGGGACCATCCTCATCTGCGGGCCGTCGAGCGAACCGGAAGCGGCAGGTTCCGGCGCCCCGGATGGCTTGCCCGAGGGCATCCTGGACGCCGATCCCCTGGCGGTGCCGTTCCTGCATGCCCTGGCCGATGCCACCGAGGTGACGGTTCCTCCGCATGCCTGGCTGTCTGGGCTGGGGGTCCGCATCATCGGAGGCTTCGAGAAGCCGATCGCTGGCCAGAAGGACATCTGCGCCCACCTTGAAGGGCGGCGGGACCAGGCCCGGGCCCAGTGCGCTGCGCTGGAGACCGCAGCCGACCTGCACCGTCGCCGGATCGCCGAACTGCGCCGGGACATCAAACGGGCCGAGGCCCAAGAGCTCGCACAGCGGCTCGTTCCCAAGATCCGCGACCTCGAGGACACCCACGCCCAGTGCGTTGCCGCGCTGCCCGGGCTGCGTACGTTGGCCAAAGAGGCAAGCGAGACAGCGCATGAGGCTCAGACGGCGTTCCTCACCGCGAAGGAGCGCGCTGACAAGCTCGAGGGCGAACTGCGGAAGCTGAAGGACGACAGGGCGCAGGCGACGCGGAGGAAGGAGAAGCTGGAGGAGCTCCGCAGAGGGTCAAGCACCGACCGGGCACGGATGATCTGGACGGGCTCTGAGGAGGAGGCTTTGGAGGAGCTCAACTGGAGCTGCCTGCCCGAGGATGAGCCCGGCGCGGAGCCGACCGACGGCATCAACTCCTACGCCGTCGTACCGCGGGACACCGAGCGCCCGCCCGAGGTCCGCACCTGTGCGGACCTTCGCAGCGAGAGCCGGTCCCGGCTGACGGCGGCGCTGACGAGGCTCGCCGCAGACACGGCAACCACCGGTGTGGCCACCGTGGAGATCGCCGACGCCCTGCACCATCACGAGGCGCACACCCACGATCCGCACGACACCATCTTCCGTGGCTCGCTGACCGCGCTGAAGACGTGGCTGGATGAGTACGAGGAGCGGGACGCAGGAGCTCGGGAGCAGGTGGAGGTGAAAAGACGGGAGCGGGAGGACGAACAGAGCTACCTCCACGACCTCGTCGAGGAGTCACGCCAGGCCCTCGAAGAAACCCAGGAGTCCATCAAGGAACGCGTGCACAGTTCGCTGGAGCGCATCAGCAACCAGCTCAACCTGCTGCACAAAAAAGATGGGTACGCAGCCGACCTGCTCTACAACGTAAGCGCGCCGGAGAGCGCCGAGGGCCAGTGGATCTGCCATGTCGTGCCCCGGTGGCAGCGCAACCCCGGCGGCTCCTTGCTGGCCTACGATGCGCCCACCAACACCGCCCAGGAGAAGCTGTTCTCCATCCATCTCGTCCTGGCCGCCTTGCTGGCCGCACCCGACGCGCGGGGCCGCGTCCTCATCCTCGACGAACTCGGAGACTCA
>NZ_JBIAGO010000033.1:0-45454 GCF_042869775.1 Streptomyces sp. NPDC006711 | reverse complement strand
GGGAGAGTAGGACGCCGCCGAACAAATTGTGGGAAAAGCCCCGCACCCGATCGTAGGAATACGGTCGACGGTGCGGGGCTTTTTCGCGTTCGCGGGTCCAGGCAGCCGTCCCCGTCCGGGTTCAGCGCGCCCCCGAAGGGACCGCAGCGCCCTCAAGCCGGCTGGAGCAAGTCCCAGCGGTTTCCGTACAGGTCCTCGAACACCGCGACCGAACCGTACGGCTCATGGCGCGGCTCCTCCAGGAAACGGACCCCGGCGGCCAGCATCCTGGCATGGTCGCGGGCGAAGTCCTCGGTGTGGAGGAAGAATCCGACCCGGCCGCCGGTCTGCGCGCCCACGCTCGACGACTGCCGGTCGCCCTTGGCGCGGGCCAACAGCAGCGAGGTGGTGTCGCCTGGTGCGCCTGCGGGGCGGACGACCACCCAGCGGGAACCGTCCCCGCGGACGGTGTCCTCGACGAGTTCGAAGTTAAGGGCGCGGGTGTAGCAGGCGATGGCCTCGTCGTAGTCGCGTACGACAAGAGTGATCAGTGCGATGTGTGGCATGCACACAGGTTATACGTACTACCCGTACCGCCACGGGGAACAATGCGGGCATGGATCTCGACCTGGACCGGCTCGTCGTTCGTGCTCGCGGCCTCATCGTCCCCGGCCGGCGCCGTATCCTCGGCATCGCCGGGCCGCCGGGCGCCGGAAAGTCCACGCTGGCCGGGGAGTTGGTGGGCCGGCTCAACGGGGACGCCGTGCTCGTGCCCATGGACGGCTTCCATCTCGCGGGCGCCGAGCTGCGTCGCCTCGGGCGCGCGCGGCGCAAAGGCGCGCCCGACACCTTCGACGCCGCCGGATACGCGGCGCTGCTGGCCCGGCTGCGTACACCCGAGGCCGGCACCGTCGTCTACGCGCCGGATTTCGACCGCTCGTTGGAGGAGCCGATCGCCGGGAGCATCGCCGTCGATCCCCGGGTGCCGCTCGTCGTGACCGAGGGCAACTATCTGCTGCACGACGAGGGGACGTGGGCGCGGATCGCGGACCTGATCGACGAGGTCTGGTACCTCAAGGCCGATGACGGGGAGCGGGTGCGCGGGCTGGTCGAACGGCATGTGCGACACGGCAGACCGCGGGCGGACGCCGAGCGGTGGGTCGAGGAGTCCGACGAGGTCAACGCACGGCTCGTGGCGGCGGGACGGACCCGGGCGGACCTTGTCATCACCCGGGGCCTCACTGGGTAGGCTCGCAGCTCTGGCGACGATGCGGACGGTGCGAGGGGAAGGCAGCAGACGTGGGGATATTCCGACGAGGACCGAGGCGGGACGCGAGCGACGTTCCACGGGATTCCGAGTTCGGCTTCTTCTCGACCGACGAGGGCGCCCGCTTCCGCGCCCTGGTCAGGGAGGCGTTCGCCGAGCTGGGCCTCGAGGTCACCGTCTACGCGGACTCGGTGAAGGACAGCGGCGGCCGGCGGTTCGGCCTCGGCAACCTCGCGGCCGTCTGCCACAACGAACCCCGCGGGCCGCGCGTCTGGCCGGAATTGATCCGCAGACATGTCGGTATGGTCCTGCGCACCATGGACGCGCCCTCCGCGCTCGACACCATGCCGCCCGACCAGATCCGGGCCCAGCTCTACCCCCGGGTGATCAGCGGGGACGGGCTCGATCCGCAGAGCTTCGGGTACGCGCGCAGTGTGGCGCCCGGCCTCTACGAGATCCTTGCCCTCGATCTCCCCGAGAGCGTCATGATGCTCACCGATGAGGCGCTTGAACCCCTCGGCAAGGTGCCTGACCTGCGGGAAATGGCCCTGCGTAATCTGCGGGAGCTGCCCGTCGAGGGGCATGAGAGGGTCAAGGGCGACGACGGGATGCGCTTCGAACTCGTCGTGGGTGACTCCTTCTACACGGCGAGCCGCGTCCTCGCCCTGGAGACCGTGGTCCGTCAGGTGACCGGACAGGAACTCCCGCCGGAGGGCGCCCTGGTGGCGATGCCTTTCCGCCATCAGCTGGCCTTCCATGTCATCCGCGATTCCGGCATGGTCCTGGCCCTCAACGCGATGGCGTCCTTCGCCGCCTCCGGTTTCGAGGACACCCCGGGGTCCATCAGCCCGTATGTCTACTGGTGGCGGGGCGGTGTGCTCACGCAGCTCAGCGACCGCGACGGCGATGGGCTGCGCATCGTCGTGGGCGACGAATTCGGCGAGCTGCTTGAGCGGCTTGTCGATCAGGAGATGGACGGGCTCTGAGGCACGGGGGCAGGCCTCGGGGGAGTATCGAGCAGGGACACCCGGGAAGACTTGACCTGGGGGCGCGCGATCGGGCCAGGCCCCTCGCGTCCTGACGTGCGCCCGGGCAGGATGAGGGCATGTCCACAGCACCTGTTCCCGCGCCCTTCACCGCCGACGACTACCGGGCCCGGATGGCCCGCGCCGCCCAGGCCGCCGCCGACGCCGGCCTGGCGGGTCTCCTCGTCGCGCCCGGTCCCGATCTCGTCTATCTCACCGGCTACCAGCCGACCGCTCTCACCGAGCGGCTGACCGTCCTCGTACTGGCGCCGGGGCAGGACCCGGTCCTGGTCGTGCCGAAGCTCGAAGCGCCGGACGCCGCGCACGCCGCCGGCGCCGCCGCGCTGAGCCTGCGGGACTGGACCGACGGCAAGGACCCGTACACCGTGACGGCGCCGCTGCTCGGCAGCCACGGCAGGTTCGGCGTCAGCGACAACGCCTGGGCGATGCATCTGCTCGGTTTCCAGCGGGAGTTGCCCGGCACCTCCTACGTCTCCCTCACCGAGGCGCTGCCCATGCTGCGCGCGGTCAAGGACGAGCACGAACTGGCCCGTCTCGAGGCGGCGGGCGACGCTGCCGACGAGACGTTCCGGGAGATCGTGAAGGTACCGTTCGCGGGCCGCAGGGAGCTCGACGTCGCCGCCGATCTGGCCGGACTGCTGCTCAAGTACGGCCACGAACAAGTGGACTTCACGGTGGTGGGCTCCGGACCCAACGGGGCCAATCCGCACCACGAGGCGGGTGAGCGCACGATCGGGCAGGGCGACATGGTGGTGCTCGACTTCGGCGGGCTCAAGCACGGATACGGGTCGGACACCACTCGTACCGTCCATGTCGGCGAGCCCAGCGCCGAGGAGCAGCGCGTCCACGACGTGGTCCGTGAGGCGCAGGAGGCGGGCTTCGCCGCGGTGCGGCCCGGTGCCACCTGCCAGGACGTGGACCGGGCGGCGCGCGCGGTGATCACGGAGGCCGGGTTCGGCGAGTACTTCATCCACCGCACCGGCCACGGCATCGGCGTGACCACCCACGAGCCGCCGTACATGATCGAGGGCGAGGAGCGCCCGCTGGTGCCCGGGATGTGCTTCTCCATCGAGCCCGGCATCTACCTGCCCGGCCGGTTCGGGGTGCGCATCGAGGACATCGTCACCGTGACGGGTGACGGCGGCCGGCGTTTGAACAACACCGACCGCGCCATGGCCATCGTGGAGTGAACAGCGTCAGTAGTACGGGTGCTGAGCCGCCGCGGCGCAGGGCTTCGCGCCGCGCGGCTCAGTGCCCGAGGACGGCGCTGGACTCCGGCGGCATCAGCAGCAGGCCGTCCGGTCCCGGCGCCTCGGCGGGCTCCCAGGCCGCGAGGACGCGGCAGCCGTCCCCGAGTTTGATCCTGACCGGCTCCTTGGACAGGTTGACCACGACGCGCAGGTCGCCGCGCCGGTAGGTGAGCCAGCGCGCCTCCTCGTCGTACGCCACCTTGACGGACGCGAGGTCGGGGTCGGTGAGGTCGGGACGCTCGCGGCGCAGGGCGATGAGCTCGCGGTACCAGGCGAGCAGCCGCGCGTGGGGCTCGGCCGCCGGCTCCGCCCAGTCCAGGCAGGAACGCAGGCGCGTGGCCGGGTCCTGCGGGTCGGGAATGTCCTCGGCCGACCAGCCGTGCGAGGTGAACTCCCTTCGCCGGCCCTCGCGTACCGCGCGGGCGAGCTCGGGGTCGGTGTGGTCGGTGAAGAACTGCCAGGGGGTGCGGGCGCCCCACTCCTCGCCCATGAAGATCATCGGAGGGAACGGGCTCGTCAGGGTCAGCGTCGCCGCGCAGGCCAGCAGGCCCGGTGTCAGGGTCGCGGAGAGGCGGTCGCCCTGGGCGCGGTTGCCGATCTGGTCGTGGGTCCCGGAGTAGCCGAGGAAGCGGTGGGCGGGGGTGTGGGCGCGGTCGACGGGGCGCCCGTGGGTGCGGCCGCGGAAGCTCGAATACGTACCGTCGTGGAAGAAGACGCGGGTCAGCGTCTTGGCGAGCGCGGCGAGCGGGGCGCGGGCGAAGTCGGCGTAGTAGCCCTGGGATTCGCCCGTGAGCGCGGTGTGCAGCGCATGGTGGAAGTCGTCGTTCCACTGGGCGCGCAGGCCGAGGCCGCCCTCCTCGCGCGGGGCGGTGGTGCGCGGATCGCAGGTGTCGGACTCGGCGATGAGGAAGAGCGGCCGGCCGAGTTCGGCCGCGAGCGCGTCGACGGCGGTCGAGAGCTCTTCGAGGTAGGTGTACGCGCGGGTGTCGGCCAGGGCGTGCACCGCGTCGAGGCGCAGCCCGTCGAGGTGGTAGTCGCGCAGCCAGGCAAGCGCGCTCTCCAGGAAGTAGGCGCGGACCTCGTCGGAGCCGGGGGCGTCCAGATTGACGGCGGCGCCCCAGGGGGTGTGATGGGTGTCCGTGAAGTACGGCCCGAAGGCGGGCAGATAGTTGCCGGACGGGCCCAGGTGGTTGTGCACGACGTCCAGGACCACGCCGAGGCCGTGTCCATGTGCCGCGTCGACGAACCTCTTCAGCGCCTCGGGGCCGCCGTAGGGCTCGTGCACCGCCCACAGGGAGACGCCCTCGTACCCCCAGCCGTGCCGGCCGGGGAAGGGGCACACCGGCATCAGCTCGATGTGGGTGATGCCCAACTCGACGAGGTGGTCCAGCTGTTGGGCGGCGGCGTCCAGGGTGCCGGCGGGGGTGAAGGTGCCGATGTGCAGCTCGTACAGGACGGCGTCCTGGAGCGGGCGGCCGCCCGGCCAGGGGTGCTGCCAGGCGAAGGTGTCGTGCGCGACGACGGCGCTCGGGCCGTCGGGCCCCTCGGGCTGGCGGCGCGAGCGCGGGTCGGGAAGGACGGGCCCGCCGTCCAGTACGTACCCGTAGCGGTCGCCGGGGCGGGCCTCGGCCTCGGCCAGCCACCAGCCCGCGCGGACGGGATGGCGGCGCATGGGATGGGTGGCGCCCTCCAGGCGCAGGGCGGCGCGGTCGGCGTGCGGTGCCCACACTTCGAACAGCACTGGCGTGTCCCCCTGTCGTAACCGGTTGCGACCATGGTGCGACAGACGAGGGGGACACGCCCGCACTTCGGGACTACTTCCAGATCATGTTGATCGAGCGCTCGAAGACGACGTAGCCCGCACGGGCGAACGCGTGCGCCATGGGGACGTTCGGCAGGTCCGTCGCGGCGCGGATCCGCGGCACGCCCTGTCCGGCGAGGATCCGGGTGCCCTCGGCCAGGATGTCGTCGATGTGGCCGTGGCCCCGATGGGCCGGCAGCACCCCGATGTAGGCGATGATCGGGTGGTAGTTGTTGCGGGCCGGGATCACGAACCCGACGGGGTCGCCGCCGTCCTTGAGCTCGGCGATCCGCCACCACTCGCGTGGCGTCGTGAACGTCTCGAACTCCTCCTCGTACATGAGCTCCGCGGACTGGCGCGGGGTCATGGTGAGCAGGTCCTCGCGGGTGTGCTCGTCCAAGGAGCCCGCCGCGACGCGTTCCATCAGGGAGATGAGTTCGGCGCGGTCGGTGGCGGGGCGGAACGTCAGGCGGCCGGACGGGTCCGGAACCGGGGTGCCCGGGCGCCACTCCAGACGCAGCCGTTCGACCAGGGGGGTCGCGCCGGACGCGGCCAGGATGTTCAGGCGCGTTTCGACGATCTCGCGGGCGGCGGGGTCCTCGCGCCAGTCCCCGGGCACGAAGCGGCCGTATTCGGGGCGCGGGGCGCCCGCCGCGACCACGGCGGCGGTCGCCGTCTCCACGAGGCGCAGGCCGATCTCGTGGCGCTCGGCCGGTGGCAGGGAGTCGTCCACGTCGAAGACGTCGAGGCAGCGCGGTCCGTCGCCGCGCCTGGCCGTCCACCACGCCGCGCGCGCCCGTACGCGGCCGTCGCGCACGGCCACCCACAGCCAGCCCGGGAGGCGGCGGCCGGTGGCCAGGTCGTCCGCCAACTCGTGGTCGAGGACGTAGGAAAGCTGCTGGAAGAACCCGAGTTCGGCGGCTGACGCGAGCGGGCGGATGGTGATGTCCGACGAGGAGGTCGTCAAGAAGGTCCCTTGATCGTGTGGTGGGGTCGGCGCACCCTAACAGCGCATGGGGGCGCTCCCGCAACGGAATTGGCGTGGCCCGGCGCCCGCGTGATCGTCGCGTCCGTGCGCGTGCGGCGGGGCGGGGAGAGGGGCAGAGGGGGAGAGGGGGAGAGGTTGTGGTGGCGCGGGCGGCGGGACGGGGGCGCGGTGGTGGTGGTGTCCGCGCGCGGCGGGGCGGGGCGAGGTGCTGGTGGTGGCGTTGCGGGGGAGCCAGGCCGGGTGGATCGCTGCTGGACACGTCCCGCCCCGCCGACGGACAATCGGTGACGTGACGCCCTCCTTCGAATTCCGGACCTCTTCGGCGCCCGCGCGGCTCTCCGACGCCGAACGCGACCGGGTGCTGGACGTGCTGCGCGAGGGCGCCGCCGAGGGCAAGCTGTCGCACGACACCTTCCTGCGGCGCATGGAGATCGCCCTCGTCGCCCGCACCCCGGACGAACTGGGCGCCCTCACCGCCGACTTGGAGCGCGGGGACCGGTGGTCGAAGGCGGTGTTCGGCGCGGTCGGCCGGGTGTCGGGGTTCTCCCTCTCGCTGCGCAGGGCCTGGCAGTGGGAGCGGCTGCCCAAACTGCTCTTCCCCGCGCCGGGCCCCGGCCCGCTGCGGATAGGCCGCGACCCGGCCAACGGGCTGCGCCTGAACCACGAATCGGTCTCGCGGCTGCACGCGGAACTCGTCTTCCAGGCCGGCGGGTGGCACCTGCGCGACCTCGGCTCGACCAACGGGACCTGCGTCAACGGGCGCCGGGTGACCGGAGCGGTGGCCGTGGACCACGGGGACCAGGTGAGCTTCGGACAGGTGGCCTTCCGTCTCGCCAGTCACTGAGCTGCGCGGCGCCGGGTGGCGCCGGGATGGCGCCGGCGGATCACCGCTGGTGCAGACCCCGCCCGGCCAGGCTGAGGAAGGACTCGCCGACGGCCTCCGAGAGCGTCGGGTGGGGGTGGATGTGGCGGGCCACGTCCGAGGGCTCGGCGTCCCAGCCCACGATCAGCTGGCTCTCGGCGATCATCTCGGACACGTTCGGACCGACGAGATGGACGCCCAGGACCCGCCCCCCGCGCTCGGCGACCACTTTCACCACGCCGCCCTGGCCGTGCACCATGCCCTTGGCGACGGCCGTCAAAGGCATGGTGTTGACCACGACGTCGTGTCCCTGGTGGCGGGCGTCGGCCTCGGTCAGGCCCACCGACGCGGTCTGGGGCGAGGAGTAGGTGACCCGGGGCACCGCCGCGTAGTCGACGGGCGCGGAGGCCACGCCCGCCAGGGTCTCGGCGACCAACAGGCCCTCCCCGAAGGAGGCGTGGGCAAGGCCGAGCGAGGGCGGCGGCAGCAGATCGCCCACCACATGGATGCCGGGGACCGAGGTTTCGAGCCGGGACCAGTCGGCCGGTACGACGAACCCCCGCTCGTCGGCGGCGAGTCCGGCCGAGGCGAGGCCGAGCCCGTCGGTCACGGGTACGCGGCCCACCGCGACCAGGAGCCGGTCCGCCTCGACGCGGCGGATCTCACCGGACGCCGTGCGCACCGACGCGCGTACGCCGTCCGCCAGGAGGTCCGCGCCCGTGAAGCGCGCCCCGCACCGCACGTCGATGCCGCGCTTCTTCAGGCCCCGGGTCAAGTGGCGGCTGACGTCGGCGTCTTCGAGCGGGACCAGACGGTCGGCGGCCTCGACCAAGGTCACCTCGGCCCCCATCGACCGGTGGAAGGACGCGTACTCGACCCCGATCGCGCCGCCGCCCAGGACCAGCACGGACTCGGGGAGGCCGGGGGCGAACAGTGCGTCGTCACTGGTGACCACGCGCCGCCCGTCCGCCGTGAGACCCGGCAGCATCCGGGGGCGCGAGCCGGTGGCGAGCACGATGCCGCGCCGCGCGACGACGTCGCCGTACCCCTCGACGCGCACGCCCCGGCGTCCCGTCAACTGGGCGCTGCCGCGCAGGACTTCGACTCCGGCGTGTGCGAGGTGACCCTCCACGCCCTTGTGGTTGCGGATGACGATGTCGTCCCGGGTCGCCACGAGCGCCTGCCAGTCGATGGAGTCCACGCTCGCCTTCACCCCCCAGCGTTCGCGCGCCTCGGCTATCGCGTCGACGAGTTCCGCCGCGTGCAGCATCGCCTTGCTGGGGACGCAACCCCGGTGCAGACAGGTGCCGCCGACCTTGTCGCGCTCGGCGAGTACGACCTTCAGGCCGAGGGCGGCGGCCCGCAGAGCGGTGGAGTATCCGCCGGTGCCACCACCGATCACGATCACATCGGCGACACGGGCTGCGGTCATGGGTTCGGTCATCACAGGGGTCCGGTTCTCCGTCAGGGGCCGGTCAGGGGCCCAATCAGAAACTGGGCCCCGTCCGGGCTCAGCCACCGGTCAAGCGTGTGCCCCCGCGCCGCCATGAGTCCAAGGCAAAGTTTCTGTCCGAGCGATGCACGATGCTTATGGCAGGGCGGGCACGGCGCGAGTGGCCGACGGCATGAGGGGGCACGGCGTGAGCCTGCGGCAGATGGAGTACTTCGTCACGGTCGTCGAGGAGACGTCGTTCACGCGCGCGGCGGAACTGCTGCACGTCACTCAGCCCGCGCTGTCGCACCAGGTCAAGGCGCTGGAGAAGTCCGTCGGCGGTGAGCTCCTTGAGCGGCTGCCGCGCGGTGTGCGGCTCACCCCCATGGGCCGCGCCTTCCTGCCGCACGCGCGGCTCGCGGTGCGCAGCGCCGTCCAGGCCCAGCACGCCGCCCGTGCGGCGGCCGGCGCCGAGGGCGGCGAACTGCACATCGCCTGCGTGCACTCGGTGGCCGTCGGCGTGCTGCCCGAGACCTTCGCCCGTTGGCGGCGTGCCCACCCCGGCGTCCAGCTGCTGCTGCACGAGTACGCCGGCACCGACGCGCTGGAGGAGGCCGTCGCACGCGGCGCCGCCGATCTCGCGGTGGGCCCCCCGCCGAGCCACTGGGAGGGGCCCGTCGTGCCCGTCGGCGAGGAGGAGATCGCGCTCGTCGTCGCCCTCGACGACCCCCTGGCAGGCCGCACTTCGGTACGTCTCGAAGAGCTCGCCGACCACGCCTGGGTGCGGTGCGCGATGGAGCCCGTCATCGAGGGGCGGCCCTTTCTCGACCTGGTCTGCGGGCGGGCCGGCTTCACCCCGCGCACCGTCGCGCGCACCGAGCACACCTCGACGGCGGTACGGATGGCGGCCGCGGGCGTCGGCGTGGTCGCGGTGCCCACCCACGTCGTGCGCGGCGGGATCGGCCAGGACTGCGTGCTGCTCACCGTCGAACCCGCCTGGAAGCGGGCCCTGACGGTGTTCTCCCGGGTCGAACTGGCCGGCGCGGCGGCCGCCTTCACCGACCTGCTGCGCGCGTCGGCCTCCTGCGGGGCGGGCGGACTCTCACCGGCCGGCCCGAACACCGGCCGGCCCTGTGACGCCGAGGCCGTCCGCTGACGTCAGGCTCGCCGGGGCCCGGGCCGGTCGTTCACGCCGTCCGCCTGAGCAGGGCCACCGGGCGTCGCGCGAACAGGCCGGCGAGGTCGGCCTCGCCGGTGAAGTGGCGGTCCGGGGTCAGTACGTCCGTCCAGGTGCCGTCGGGCAGGGGTAGGCGGGTGCCGGTCCAGCCGCCCGCGTCGGCCAGGCGCAGCGAGAGCCGGGTCACGGCCGTCACCACCTCGCCCGAGCGGCAGAACGCCACACAGTGCTCGGCGCGCGGGCCGCGTGCGCGCAGCGCCGCGTAGGTCGACGACGCGCCGAACGCCCCGGGCAGTTCGCGGCGCAGCCGCAGCGCGGCCAGGGTCACCGCGAGCTTGTCGCCCGGGTCGGCCAGGGCCGCCGGATCGAAGGGCACCGGGCGCCGGTTGTCGGGGTCCACCAGCGCCGCGTACTCGGCCTCGGTGCCCTGGTAGAGGTCCGGCACGCCCGGCATCGTCAGATGAAGCAGCGCCGCGCCCAGGCTGTTGGCCCGCGCCGCCTCGGCTGTCGTCTTCGTGAACTCCCTTACCAATTCGCTGAGTTCGCCGCCCGGCCCCGCCTCCACGAAGGCGTTCACGGCGTCCTCGTAAGCGGCGTCCTGCTCCGTCCAGGTCGTGCGCAGGGCGGCCTCGCGCGCCGACTTCAGCAGCGCCGCGCCGATCCGTTCCGTCTCGGGCGCCCCGCCGAGCCCGACCGATGTCTGCCACGCGATCCAGGCGAGGTGCGCGTCGGGCGCCGGCGCTCCCGCGACCCGCTCCAGGAGCGCCGCCCACCGACGGGGGTGCTCGGACAGCACCGCGATCCTGGCCCGCACCTCCGCGCTGCGCTTGGTGTCGTGCGTGGACAGCACGGTGGCGGAGCCGGGCCAGTCGCGGGCCAGATGGGAGCAGAAGGCATGGAACTCGTCCGGGGTGACCGAGGGCCGCGCCGGGTCGCCGCCCACCTCGTTGACCGACAGCAGGGGCGCGTACCGGTAGAAGGCCTTGTCCTCGACGGACTTGGCGTGAAGTGCCGACGAGGTCTGCGCGAAGCGGGCGCGGAAGTGCTCGTGCTCGGGGCCCTCGCCGAGCACGCCGAGCGCCAGGTCCCGCACCACGTCCACCGCCGCCGACTCCTCTGCCACCGAGAACGCAGCTTTGGCCTCCTCGGCGGCCGACTCGCTCAGCACCACTTCCGCCCCGGTCCGGTAGGGCCGGTAGACCGGGACGCGGACCAGGAGTTCGCGCAGGGCCAGCCGCAGCGCCCAGGGCGCGTGATCGCGCAACGCTGGGCCGCCAGCGGCGCAGATCCGCGTGGCCACCCGCACCAGGTGCTCGGTCTCGGCGGCCAGTTCGTGGGTGAGCACGCGGTACGCGGCGCGCCGCGCCGTCGGCGTCCACCGGCCGCCCAGATCGTCCTCCACTCCGGTGAACTGCCGGTACAGCGAATGGAGTTGATCGACGCCCTCCGGGTCGGTGAAGAGGCCGTCGATGTGCCGCAGGGCGTCGTAGCCGGTCGTCCCCGCGACCTGCCATCCCGACGGCAGCCGCTCGTCACCGGTGAGGATCTTCTCGATCACCGTCCAGCGCCCCCGCGTCGCCTCGTGCAGGCGGCGCAGATACGCCTCAGGGTCCGCGAGGCCGTCCGGGTGGTCCACCCGCAGCCCGTCCACCACTCCGTCCCGGACCAGCTCAAGGATCTTGGCGTGGGTCGCCGCGAAGACGCTCTCGTCCTCCACCCGCAAGCCGATCAGCTCCGAAATGGTGAAGAAACGACGGTAGTTGAGCTCGGTCCTGGCCAGCCGCCACCAGGCGAGCCGGTACCACTGGGCGTCGAGCAGGTCGGCCAGCGGCAGCTTGGCCGTGCCCTCCCGCAGGGGGAAACTCGCCTCCCCGTAGCGCAGTACGTCGCCGTCCACCGTCAGGCGGTCCAGTTCCGAGCCCAGTGGCCCGCCGAGGACCGGCAGCAGGACGCGCCCGTCGCCCGCCGCCCAGTCGATGTCGAACCACCGGGCGTACGGCGAGGCGGGGCCGGTGCGCAGCACGTCCCACAGCCGGCGGTTGTGGCGCACGGAGGCGGACATGTGGTTCGGGACGATGTCGAGAATGAGGCCGATCCCCAATGGGCGTGCCGCGTCGGCGAGTTGGCGCAGGCCCGCTTCGCCGCCGAGTTCGCGCCGCACCGTGGAGTGGTCGGTCACGTCGTATCCGTGCGTGGAGCCGGGCACGGCCTCAAGGACGGGGGACAGATGCAGGTGGGAGACGCCGAGGCCCGCGAGGTAGGGCAGCGCGGCCTGCGCGGCGGCGAACGGGAACGCGGGCTGGAGCTGGAGCCGGTAAGTCGCAGTGGGCAGGGTCATGCGATCGTACGTACCCCGTTCAGCGCCTTTAGTGCCTTCGGTCCCTGCGTGTGCCCCGGTCGGCGGCGCTAGCTTCGCCTGATGGCCGGATCGCTTGAGACCTACCGCAAGGTGCTCGCCCTGACGGGGCCGGTGCTGCCCGTCCTCTCCTTCCTCGGGCGGCTGCCGACCGCCATGTGCCAGCTCGGCAGTGTGCTCCTGGTCGCCGACACCAGCGGAAGCCTGGCGACCGCAGGGCTCGCGGGCGGGGCGCTCGCCGCCGGGCAGACCGTGGCAGGCCCCCTGCTCGGACGCGCCGCCGACCGCTACGGACAGCGCCCCGTGGTGCTCACCGCCGCCTTGGCCAACGCCGCCGCCGTGACCGGCCTCGTCCTGGCCGCGCTCGCCCACCTGGCGACCGGCCCCCTGGCCCTGCTCGGCGCCCTGGCCGGCGCGAGCGTGCCCCAGGTCGGCCCGCTCGCCCGCAGCAGGACCGTCGCCCTGGCCCACCGCTCCGGCGCCGACGAGCGGACCGTGGCCGGAGCGCTCTCCTTCGAGGGCACCCTGGACGAGGTGTCGTTCGTGCTCGGGCCCGCCCTCGTGGGGCTCGCCGCCGCGCTCGCCCAGCCCGCCGCCGCCCTGCTGCTGGCCGCCGCGCTGCTCGCCGTCTGCGGCACGGCCTTCGCGCTCCACCCGACGGCGCGCCAGGTGTCCGCCGCCCGGCGCACCAGGGCCGCGCGCACCCGGCTGCCGGGCGCCGTGCACGCCCTGCGTGCCACCATGGCCCTCCAGGGCGCCATGTTCGGCGCCTCGCAGGCCGGCATCACGGCCCTGACCGAAGAGCTCGGCCGCCCCTCACAGACCGGGCTCGTGTACGCGGCCATGGGCGTGATGAGCGCCGCCGCCGGGCTCGCCATGGTCGCCGTGCCCCACCGCCTCGCGCTGCCGGCGCGCTGGCGGATCGCGACCACGGCGCTGACCGCGCTGTCCGTGCCGCTCCTGTTCGTCACCACCCTGGGTGGTCTGTACGCCGCGGTGATCGTGCTGGGTGTGGCCTACGCGCCGCATCTGATCACCGTGTTCGCGCTGACGGAGCGCCTTGTGCCGGCGGACCGGCTCGCGGAGTCGATGGCGTTCTTGACGAGTGGCGTCGTGGGCGGCCAGGCCCTCGCGCTCGCCCTGTCGGGGCGCCTGGCCCAGGACCACGGCGCCGCCGCCGCGTTCGCCGTCATGGTGGTGGCGGGGGCGCTGTGCGCGGCGCTCTCCTGGTTGGTACGCGGCCTTGGCGCGCGGCGGTTCCCGATGGGTACCGCCGCCGCCGGAGTCGCGCCGGCCCCACCACAGCCGGTGCACGAGCCCCGGCGGGGCTAGGGGGTGTCTGGTGGACCATGGCCGGGGGCGCGGCGTCTGGCACGGCACCTCGCGGCGTTGCCGAATCGCCCCGATAGCTCCGCTATCGAGACGCTCCGGCGCCTTGCGATGCACCGCACCAGACGCCGCGCCCTGACCGACCCTGATCCACCAGACACCCCCTAGGCCGTGCCTTCAAAGTCCCGTCTGCCCGGCGCCGCTCTGAAGACACCCCCTAGGCCGGCCGGCGCAGCACGGTCATGCTGCGGCCGATCAGCGTGATGCGGCCCCCGGCCTCGATCTTCGGGCCCCCGTCCGCCGGCCTCCCTGTCGGCAGCGCGGTGTCCACCACGACCTGCCACTGGAGGCCGTGGTTGACCGGCACCACGAAGCTCAGCGCCTCGGCGCTCGCGTTGAACATCAGCAGGAACGAATCGTCGCTGATCCGCTCGCCGCGCGGCCCCGGCTCGGAGATCGCGTTGCCGTTCAGGAACACCGACAGCGCCTTGGCGTTGGCCGACTGCCAGTCCCGGTCCGCCATCTCCTGGCCCTCGGGCGTGAACCAGGCGATGTCGGAGAGCTCGTCGTGCGTGCCCTGCACGGGGCGGCCGTGGAAGAAGCGCCTGCGCCGGAAGACCGGATGGTCCCTGCGCAGCCCCACCATCGCGCGGGTGAACTCCAGGAGCGTGCCCGCAGGGCCGTCGCCGTCGTCGTCCGGATCCGGCCAGTGCACCCAGGACAGCTCGTTGTCCTGGCAGTACGCGTTGTTGTTGCCGCCCTGGCCACGGGCGAACTCGTCGCCGTGGCTGATCATCGGCACGCCCTGCGACAGCATCAGGGTGGCCACGAAGTTCCGCATCTGCCGGGCGCGCAGCTCGGTCACGTCCGGATCGTCGCTCGGGCCCTCCACGCCGCAGTTCCAGGACCGGTTGTGGCTCTCGCCGTCCCGGTTGCCCTCGCCGTTGGCGTCGTTGTGCTTGTCGTTGTAGGAGACCAGGTCGTTCAGGGTGAAGCCGTCGTGGCAGGTGTGGAAGTTGATGGATGCCAGCGGTCGCCTGCCGTCGTCCTGGTACAGGTCGGACGAGCCGGTCAGGCGGCCCGCGAACTCGGCGAGCGTACGCGGCTCGCCGCGCCACAAGTCCCGTACGGTGTCGCGGTACTTGCCGTTCCACTCGGTCCACAACGGCGGGAAGTTGCCCACCTGGTAGCCGCCCTCGCCCACGTCCCACGGCTCCGCGATCAGCTTGACCTGGCTGACCACCGGGTCCTGCTGGACCAGGTCGAAGAACGAGGAGAGCCGGTCCACCTCGTGGAACTGGCGGGCCAGCGTCGCCGCCAGGTCGAAGCGGAAGCCGTCCACATGCATCTCGGTCACCCAGTACCGAAGGGAGTCCATGATCAGTTGCAGGACGTGCGGTGACCTCATCAGGAGACTGTTGCCGGTGCCGGTGGTGTCCTCGTAATAGCGCGCGTCCTCGGCGAGCCTGTAGTACTGCGCGTTGTCCAGGCCCCGGAAGGAGAGCGTGGGCCCCAGGTGGTTGCCCTCGGCCGTGTGGTTGTAGACGACGTCGAGGATGACCTCGATGCCCGCCTCGTGCAGCGCCCGCACGGCCTGCTTGAACTCCAGGACCTGCTGGCCCCGGTCGCCCCAGGAGGCGTAGGCGTTGTGCGGGGCGAAGAAGCCGATGGTGTTGTAGCCCCAGTAGTTGGACATGCCGGCGTCCACCAGGCGGTGGTCGTTGACGAACTGGTGCACCGGCATCAACTCCAGCGCGGTGACGCCCAGTTGGGTGAGGTGGTCGATGATGGCCGGGTGCCCGAGCGCGGCGTAGGTGCCGCGCTGGTCCGGCGGGAGTTCGGGGTGGAGCATGGTGAGGCCCTTGACGTGGGCCTCGTAGAAGACGGTGTGGTGGTAGTCGGTGCGGGGCGGCCGGTCGTCGCCCCAGTCGAAGAAGGGGTTGACCACCACGGAGGCCATGGTGTGCGGCGCCGAATCCATGTCGTTGCGGCTGTCGGGGCGCCCGAAGTGGTAGCCGTAGACCGCCTCGTTCCATTCGATCTGCCCGCTTATGGCGCGCGCGTAGGGATCGAGCAGCAGCTTCGCCGAGTTGCAGCGATGGCCCCCCTGCGGTTCGTACGGTCCGTGCACCCGAAAGCCGTACCGCTGGCCCGGCAGGACGCCGGGCAGATAGGCATGGCGTACGAACGCGTCGGACTCGCGCAGTTCGACGGCTGTCTCCGAGCCGTCGTCGTGCAGGAGACACAACTCGATCCGACGGGCGGCCTCGGAGAAGACCGCGAAATTCGTCCCGGCGCCGTCGTACGTGGCGCCGAGTGGGTAAGCCTGTCCCGGCCACACCTGCATGGGCAAGACTCTTCCACTTCCACTCGGGGTACTGGGGGGCTGTTCGGCCAGATCCTCCCTGAAAGCCAGATCCTTCCTGAAAAGACGACGGCCACCCAGGACGTCCGCGTGCGCCAATGGGTGACCCGGCGTTGGGCGACGCGGAGCGAGCGCTCGTGAATCCGCTCACCCCGACTGATAGTGCCCACCAGAACAGGCCGTACCCCCCGGCGAGTTGGCAAACTCGACTCGCCATCGGGCTGCACCGCCTCCCGCTCCCGGAGTACCCTTCCTTGATCGTTGAAGGGTGTGCGGGGCGGGTTCGGCCCGCTCGGGTTTGCCGGGGGGCGGAAGGCGGTGCGCGGGTGAGCTCGGGAGGTCTTGAGCTGCCCCCTGGTGACACGGGTCATGAGGGGGAGTCGGGCGGCATTCCGCCCGGAGCGGTCTCCCTGGCCCGTCCGATGGAGATCGGGGCCGAGCTGGACTGGGGCGCCGAGGCCTGGAACGAGGTGCGTACGCGCGCGCAGCGGGCCGGGCGCGCCTACATCTGGCTGAACCTGGTGGAGCAGCGGCTGCGCGCCGTGGTGGCGGCCGTGCTCCGGCCGATCTACGAGCCGGTCCACGGCGACGACTGGGTGGTCGCGGCCGCGGGCCCGGCCGGCCAGGAGTGGGTGCAGCGGGCCGTCGCGGTGCGCGAGGTCTCGCGCCGCAAGGGCTATCTGCTCGACCCCGCCGACGACAACGTGCTCAGCTTCCTGACGCTTCCGCAGCTGCGGGAGCTGATGGTGCAGCACTGGCCCTGTTTCGAGCCGTACGTGGACGACCGGCGCGATGTCGAGCTGGCCCTGGACGAGCTGGAAGTGGCGCGCAACGTCGTGTCGCGCAACCGGGCGCTGAACGAGGCGGTGCTGGCCCAGGCGGAGCGCGCGTCGGCCCGGCTCCTGGACGTGCTGGGCGGCGCCGGCGGCGCGCCGGCCGCGCACCGGCTGCCCATCGACGCCGTGGAGGACCTGGTCGGCGACCGGTACGCCGACGTCGTCTCCGTCCACTCCGACCGGGTGCGCCTGCAACGCCAGCTGCCCGCCGAGGACCTGTTCGGGGGCGCCCGGCGGCTGGACGCGATAGGCATCGGCCTGAACCTGCTGGTGCAGAACTACTCGGGCCGGCGTCTGGTGCGCCTGGCCGAGTCGGGCTGCCGTGTGCGGTTGCTCTTCCTGAATCCGGCGAGCAGCGCGGTCAAGCGCCGTGAGCGCGAACTCGGCGTGAAGAAGGGCGAGTTGAGCCGGTCGGTGGAGATGAACATCCTGCACATGCGGCGGGTGCGGGCCCAGCTGCGCGACCCGGGCGCCTTCGAGATCCAGGTCTTCGACGAGACGCCCCGGTTCACCGCGTACCTGGTGGACGGGGACGGGCCGGACGGCCTCGCGATCGTGCAGTCGTATCTGCGCCGCGCCCGGGGGATGGAGGCGCCGGTGCTGGTACTGCGCGGGGGTGGCAGGCGGGGTGTGGTGCGGCCGGGCCAGGACGTGGAGCACGGCCTCTTCGAGACCTACCGCGAGGAGTTCGAGTCCTTCTGGGTGGATTCGCGCCCTGTGTCCTGAATGGGCGTGGTGCTTGTCCTCGTGATCGGCCCGGCCCTTTTCGGCCGCGCGGCCGATTGTCAGTGGCGCGTGCGAGGCTGGTCGTCAACTGGGGGAAAGCACCACGAAGGAGGGGCAGCACCATGAGCCGGCACCTTGAACCGCTGATCAAACACGCATGGAGGACCACCGGCGCCGGACGGCGTGAGGCGCGCGAGAGGGCCGCGTCCGGCCGCCGCGCGCAAGGGGTGCTGTGATGAGCTGGGCCGGCGCGCCGATGGTGGCGTTCGATCTGGAGACCACGGGCACCGACATCGAGACGGACCGCATCGTCACCGCGGCGCTCATCGGCCTCGACGCGGACGGAAGGACGGAGCGGGAGCGCACGTGGCTGGTGGACCCGGGCATACGGATCCCCGCCCAGGCCATAGCGATCCACGGCATCACCACCGAGCACGCCCGCGCCCACGGAGCCCCCAAGGCCGCCGTGATCACGGAGATCACCCGGGCCATCTGCGAAGTCCTGGACGCCGGGACGGCGTTGGTGGTCATGAACGCGCGGTACGACCTGTCCCTGCTGGACCGCGAGTGCCGGCGCATCGGCGTCGCCCCGCTCACCGAGCGGCTGAGGGGCACGCCGTCTCCCGTCATCGATCCGCTGGTGCTCGACAAGCACGCGGACCCCTACCGCAAGGGCCGGCGCACCCTTCAGGCGCTCTGCGCCCATTACGGCGTGGCCCTGGATGAGGCGCACGACGCGGCGGCGGACGCGGCGGCCGCGGCCCGGACGGCCCGCCGCCTGGGGGAGAGGTACGCGTCCATAGGATCGCTGCCGCTCGCGGATCTGCACGCCCTGCAAGTCCGCGCGGCGGCGGAGCAGGCCGCCTCGCTCCAGCGTTACCTGCGCCGCACGTCGGACGCGACGGCCCACGTCGAACCCGCCTGGCCGGTCGTCCCGTTCACCAGCGAGCGGATCGGCCGCTGATACGGGTCCTGCCTCGGCGGCCCTCGCTAGGCTCGGCGCATGATTGATCATGGAATCGCGCTGCCCCACTACCGCCTGCACGTCGTCCCGGCGGTCGTGGCGCTCGCGAGCCCGACGTGGCAGCGGGAGGTCTGGCTCGACCCGGGGGAGTTCGAAAACCTCGACTACGTGGTGCACGTCCTGTTCGACGACTTCTGCGACGCGCACCACCCTGAGGCCTGGCTGGGGCAGAGTCTACGCACCGAAGAGGAGGTGACACTGATGGCGCGCCTCGGTGCCGCCTATGGCACGGTCCAGGACGCGGTCGGCGCCGACGCCGCCGACGAGGTCTACTTGGCGTCGCCCCACTGGCACGACGTCGTGTCCGCCGCGGCGCGGCTGGCCCAAGTGCTGGTCGGCAACGACCACGCCGCGCTGACCAAGTCGCCCTGACCCCCTCACCCAGACCCGTCACCCAGACCCGTCACCCAGACCCGTCACCCAGGCCGTCATCCAGACCCGTCACCTAGAACGGGTACCAGCGCACCTCGGGGTCCTCCTCGCGCAGGGAGGTGACGCGGCGCCGGAATTCCTCGCGGGCCTTCGGGTTGGCCGGGGCGTGCTGGGCCACCCAGGCGCAGCTGGCCGTCTCGCGCGCGCCGCGCAGGACCGCGCAGCCCTCCCAGGCGCGGACGTCCCAGCCATAGGCGGCGACGAACGCGTCGTACTGCTCGGCGGGCAGCCCGTAGCGGTCGCGGGACAGGGCCATGACGACCAGGTCGTGCTCGCGGAAGTCGAAGGAGAACGTCTCCAGGTCGACCAGGACCGGCCCCTCGGGCCCGATGTGCACATTGCGGGGGAGGGCGTCGCCATGGATGGGGCCGAGCGGCAGACGCGGGACGAGCGCCCCGGCGGCGGCCGCGAAACCGTCCCGGCGCGCGCGCAGATAGGCCGCGTCGTCGGGGTCGATCGCGTCGCCCGCCAGGCTCAGCCAGCGCTCGACGCCGCCGAGCAGTTCGCGGCGCGGCAGCGAAAAGCCGGGCGCCTCCAAGGCGTGGACGCGGCGCAGCAGTGCGGCCAGGTCCGCGGGCGCGGCCGGGCGTTCGGCGGGTGGCAGCTTGTGCCACACGGTGAGCGGGTGGCCCTCGACCAGCCTCGGCTTCGGCTCGGCGGCGCGCACCGCGGGCACCGAGGCCTCGGCGAGCCAGGCGGCGACGGCCACTTCGCGCTCCGCCCGCTCCACCAGCTCCGGGTGGTGCGTGGCATCCCGCCCGACCTTGACGACGAGGCCGTCCGCCCCGGCATGCGCGCCGGGCAGCGCGAAGACCGCGTTCTCGCCCAGAGCGAGCAGTTCGGCGTGCGCCGCTCCCGGCAGCGCTCCGGGGCCCTCCAGTGCCGCCGCGCCCAGCAGCGCCCGCGCCCGTGCCTCGTCCATGATCGTCTCCCGGTGATCGTTCGGATGCCGGCCAAGTCTCGCACCGGCGCGGGTCGCCCTGACGAAAGGGCGGCCCCGTCAACACGGTGACGCGGCCCGCTGTGCGTTACCGCCAGCCCGCGTTCCAGGAGTACCGCGACGGCGAACAGCACGGATGAACTCGAAAAGCGGCAGGGCCGGAACGGAAATGCCGGTTCTCGCGCGCTATCGGCGCCGGGGGCGCCCGTACCCGTAATCACCTTGCTCACAAAGGGAATTGAGGGACCAGAAAAATTGGTGGTCCGCGCCGGATGTCCACCGACCCTCCATAAAGCCCGAGTTGCCCCCTTGGCGGGCGGTATCGCATTACGAAAGCTTGTTGGGTAAGTCACAGCCGGAGGAAGTCCTTGATCTGCGCGCGCCCATCGAGCAGGGTTTCGAACCAGCCCCGGAGGGTCCCCCTCCGGTCGGCGAATCCCCCCACACTCAGTGACGAGGAGACCCCTCTTCATGGCAACTCACAAACGGGCGAGCAGGATCAAGCTCGTCGTGGTGACCACGGCGGCCGTGACGGCGGCCGCAGTGACCGCGCTCAACTCGCCCTTCGCGGGCGCCGCCCCGGCCGAGGGCACGGTCTACGGACTGGACGCCAAGGACGCGGTCGACGGAAGCTACATCGTCCTGCTCGACAAGTCCGCGTCGGCGGACGCCAAGCGCAAGCTGGCCAAGGAGTACGGCGGCGAGCTCAAGCGCGACTACTCCTCCTCGCTCAACGGCTTCTCCGCCGCCGGGCTCTCCGAGACCGAGGCCAAGCGTCTGGCCGCCGACCCCGCCGTCGGCAAGGTCGTACAGAACAAGAAGTTCCACATCGACGAGACCCAGACGAACCCGCCGTCCTGGGGCCTGGACCGGATCGATCAGACCGGCACGGCGGGCGACGGCGCGTACACCTACCCGGCGGCCGCCGGACAGGGCGTCACGGCGTACGTGATCGACACCGGAGTCCGCATATCCCACCAGGACTTCGGCGGCCGCGCCTCCTACGGATTCAACGCCGTCGACAACAATGACAAGGCCGACGACGGCAACGGCCACGGCACGCACGTCGCGGGCACCATCGCGGGCACCGCGCACGGCGTGGCGAAGAAAGCGAAGATCGTCGCGGTGCGGGTGCTGGACGACAACGGCTCCGGCAGCACCGATCAGGTCGTCGCCGGCATCGACTGGGTCACCAAGAACCACCAGGGCCCCTCCGTCGCCAATCTGAGCCTGGGCGGCACCGCCGACCCCGCGCTCGACGAGGCCGTCCAGAAGGCGATCGCCTCGGGTGTCACCTTCGGCGTGGCGGCGGGCAACGAGTCGGCCGACGCGGGCAACAGCTCGCCCTCCCGGGTGAAGGAAGCGATCACCGTCGCCTCCTCGACCAAGGACGACCAGCAGTCCAGCTTCTCCAACTTCGGCTCCGTCGTGGACCTCTACGCCCCCGGCTCGGACATCACCTCCGACTGGAACACCAGCGACACGGCCACCAACACCATCTCCGGCACGTCCATGGCCACCCCGCACGTGGTGGGCGCCGCCGCCGTCTACCTGGCCGGGCACAAGGACGCCGCCCCCGCCCAGGTGTCCGACGCCCTGACCAAGGGCGCGACGCCGGACAAGATCTCCAACGCGTCCCAGGGCACCCCGAACAAGCTGCTGAAGGTCGTCGGGTAGACGTCGTCCGGCAGCGCTGAACGACGGCCTCCGCGCCCGTCCCCCACGGGGCACGGAGGCCGTCCTAGGGTGTGGCTCATGACGACGACGTACGCCGCTCTGCTGCGCGGCATCAATGTGGGCGGCACCAAGAAAGTTCCCATGGCCGAGCTGCGGAAGATCCTCCAGGATCTGGGCCACGGTGCTGTGAAGACGTATCTCAACAGCGGCAACGCCGTCTTCACCAGTGCCTCGCGTGATCAGGACGCGCTCGCCGCCGAGCTGGAGGCCGCCATCGAGCAGCACTTCGGCTTCCCGGTCGCCTGCATGGTGCGCGGCGGGCCCTATCTGCGCTCCGTCCTGGACGCCTGCCCCTTCCCTGCGGAGAAGCTGACCGGCAAGCAGCTGCACGCCACGTTCTTCTCGGGCCCGCCCGTCACCGCCGAACGCTTCGCCGCCATCGACCCGGCCGCCTACCTGCCCGAGGAGTTCCGCCTCGGCGACCAGGTGCTCTATCTGTACGCGCCCGGGGGCCTGGGCACCTCGCAGCTCGCGGCCGCCCTGTCGCGGCGGGGCCCGCTCAAGGGGGTCCAGGCGACCTCACGCAACTGGAACACCGTCCAGGCGCTGGTGAAGATGACGGAAACCACCGCCTGACCCGCGCCGCCCGGCGCCGCGCGCTCAGGACGTCTCCAGGCCTTCCAGCTCCGTCAACTCCTCCTCGGAGAGGCGGACACGCACGGCGTCGAGGTTTTCGTCCAGATGCCGCAGGGAGCCGGTGCCTGGGGTGGGGCACAGGGCGGGGGAGCGGTGCAGGAGCCAGGCCAGGGCGATCTGCCCCCGGGTCGCGCCGTGCCGGTCCGCGATCCGGCCGATGGCCGCCGCCGCGTCCCCGGTCAGGGCGCCGTTGGCCAGCGGGAACCACGGCAGGAACGCGAGGGAGTGCGCCTCGCACAGGGCGAGCACCGCCTGCGATTCCCGGTCCAGGAGGTTGAAGCGGTTCTGCACCGAGGCGATGGTGGTCAGCCCCAGCGCCTGCTCGACCTGGCCGGCGCCGACGCTGTCCAGGCCGATGTGCTCGATCTTGCCGGCCTGCCTCAACTCATCGAGCGCGCCCAGCTGTTCGGCCATGGGCACCTCCGGGTCGAGGCGGTGCAGCTGGTACAGGCCGATGGTCTCCGTCCGCGGCCTGCGCAGACCGGCCTCGCACATCTCCCGCAGCCGCTCTGGCCGCCCCTCGATGTGCCAGGCGCTGTCGCTGGTGCGCACGACACCGCCCTTGGCCGCGATCACGAGATCGTCCGGGTAGGGGCGCAGGGCCTCGGCGATCAGCTCCTCGGCCAGGCCGGGGCCGTAGTTGTCCGCCGTGTCGATCAGCGTGACGCCGCGCTCCACGGCCCGCCGCAACACGGCCCGTGCGTCCGAGGGATCGCCGCGCGGGCCCCAGTAGCCGGGGCCGGTGAGCTGTGCGGTGCCAAGACCCAGGCGCCGCACGCTCCGGCGCCCGCCGAGCGGAAAGGTCTCAACGGTCATGGCGGGACCGTAGCCTGAGCCCTTTCGCGAGGTGGGCCGTGGGGGCGCAGGGACGGGCGAGGACGGGGCGGGGTCGTCGCGGAGGTGGCGAGCGGCGGCGCCCGGACGGGTGGAAGTGGCCCAGTGATCGCCCGTCGAATTGGCCCAGGAGCGAGGGCCACTCCGGGGCTAGGCTCGTCGCATGACGGTTACGACGAACAGCCCCGCGCAGCGCACCACCATCGACTTCTACTTCGACCCCGCCTGCCCCTTCGTCTGGATCACCTCGCGCTGGATGCTGGAGGTCGAGCGCCTGCGCGACATCGATCTGCGGTTCCGGCTGATGAGCCTGTACTTCCACAATGTGGGCAATGAACTGCCCGACTGGTACCGGGACTTGGTGGACCGGTCGATCGGCCCCGTCCGGGTCGCCGTCGCGGCCGCCGAGGCGCACGGCGAGGACGTGCTGCGCGACCTGTACACCGCGTTCGGCACCCGGATCCACGAGGGCAAGAATCAGGACTTCGACGAGGTGATCGCCCAGTCGCTCGCCGAGCTCGGCCTGCCCGCCGCGCTGGCCGACGCCGCCCACGACGCGGCGTACGACGAAGCGGTGCTGCGCAGCCACAACGCGGGCAAGGACCCGGCGGAGGACGCCTATGTCGGCACCCCGACCATGCACCTCGACGGCAAGGTCTACTTCGGCCCGGTGCTCAACTCGATCCCGCGCGGCGAGCAGGCGGCACGGCTCTTCGACAGCGTGCGCACCCTCGCGTCGTTCCCCGACTTCTTCGAGCTCAAGCGGGCCCGCACAGGATCGCTGAGCTTCGACTGAGCCCGGGACCGGGCCACCCGGCCCGTGCCCGCGCCTCGTCGTAGCGGAGCAGCAGCAGACGCGCCAACTCCGGCGCCGCGCCGAGGACTTGGGCCAGGACGTCGGCGTCGGCCGCGCCCCGGGCGATCCGGTCGGGCAGGAAGCCGGGGGCTATGACGTACGGGGCGACGGCCACCCGCCGGACGCCCATGGCCCGCAGTTCCCGTACGGCGTCCTCCGTACGGGGCAGAGCCGCGGAGGCGAACGCAGGCCGCACGGCGCACCAACCGGTGTGCCGCAGCTCCCGCGCGATTTCAGCGATCACTGCGATCGCCTCCGGGTCGGTGGAGCCCGCCGAGGCCAGGACGAGCCCGGTCGAGCTTCTGTCGGCGGGGCCGAGGCCCGCCTCGTGGAGCCGCCGCTCAAGGGTGGCGAGCAGCAGGGGAGAAGGTCCAAGGACGTCCGCGAGGCGGATGTTCAGACGGGCCGGGGCCCGGCCGAGCACCGCCGGGATATCGGCCTTGGCGTGGAAGGCGCGGGTCAGCAGGAGGGGGAGGGCCACCACATCGCGGATGCCGTCGTCGGCGAGCCGTCGCAGGACCTGGGGGACGGACGGCGTATTGAAGTCCAGGAACCCGGTCTCCACGCGCACCCCGGGCCGCAGCGTCCGGACCTGGCGCACCAGGGCGTCGACGGTCGCGGCGTGCCGCGGGTCGCGGCTGCCGTGGGCGATGACGAGAAGGACGGGGCGGCGCACGGTGGTTCAGCCCCTCACGAGCAGACCGCGGCCGCGCAGCACGCGGCGCTCCAGCGGACTGAAGATCAGCAGGTCGATGGCGATGCCCACGATCAGGATCAGGATGATCGCCAGGAAGATGCCCGGCATGTCGGAGTTGTTGCGGCCGTTCTCCAGCAACTGGCCGAGCCCGAGGCCCAGATCGGGTGAGGAGGCGATGATCTCGGCGGCCATCAGGGAGCGCCACGAGAACGCCCAGCCCTGCTTGAGACCGGCGAGGTAGCCGGGCAGCGCGGCCGGCATCAGGATGTGCCAGGCCCCGCGCATCCCGGTCGCGCCCAGTGTGCGGCCCGCCCGCAGATACAGCGTCGGCACCTGGTCCACGCCGGAAACGAGCCCGTTGGCGATCGAGGGGACCGCGCCGAGCAGGATCACCGCGTACATCATCGAGTCGTTCAGGCCGAGCCACAGCACGGCCGGCGGGACCCAGGCCACCGACGGCAGCGACTGGAGCCCGGACAGGATCGGGCCGATGGCCGCCCGCACGAACGTGACCCGGGCGACGATCAGGCCGAGCGGCGTGCCGATGACGAGCGCGAGCAGGAAACCGAGCAGGCCGCGCGAGACGCTGGTCCACACGACGTCCAGCAAGGTGCCCTGGAGCCACATGTCGCGCAGGCTCGACCACACCGCGCCCGGCGCGGGCAGCTTGTAGGCGTCGGTGACCTTCGCCGACACCAGGACCTGCCACACCACCAGGACGAGGGCGACCGCGGTCAGCGGGGGCAGGACCTTCTTGACCAGCACCTCGCGCACCGGGGCGCGATGGGTCTGGACGGTTTCGAGCGCGTCGAGCCCCGCTTCGAGGCTGCCGAGGTCCGGGGCGTCCTTGACGTCGGTGGTCTCAGTGCTGGCCATGGCGGCGGATCTCCCCACGCAGTTGTTCAGTGATCTCGACGGAGAGCGCCGCCACTTCGGCGTCCTCGATGCGGCGCGGCTGGTCGATGTCGACCGTCCACTCGTGGGCGACCCGGCCGGGCCGCGAGGACAGCAGCACCACGCGCTGCGCGAGCCGGACCGCCTCGCGCACGTTGTGCGTCACGAACAGCACCGACAGGTTCCCCGCGACGGAGTCGCTGGTGTTCGCCGTGCGCCAGATGCGGGTCAGTTCGTCGTGCAGTACGTCGCGGGTGATCGCGTCCAGCGCCGCGAACGGCTCGTCCATCAAAAGGAGTTGGGACTCCTGCGCGATGGCGCGGGCCATCGCCACGCGCTGGCGCATTCCGCCGGACAGCTCGTGCACCCGCTTGCCGTGCGCGCCCTGGAGGCGCACCAGGGCGAGCAGTTCCTCGGCCCGCTCGCGCCGCTCGTTCTTGGGCACCCCGCGCAGCCGCAGGGCGAGCTCGATGTTCTTGCCCGCGGTCAGCCACGGGAAGAGGGCGTGCTCCTGGAACATCAGGGCGGGGCGCCCGCCCGGCGTCTCGATGGTGCCCGAGGTCGGCGCGTCGAGGCCCGCGACCAGGTTGAGCAGCGTCGACTTGCCGCAGCCCGAGGCGCCCAGGAGGGTGACGAACTCGCCCGGCGCGACATCGAGAGTGATGTCGTCCAGGACGAGCTGGGGCCCCGCGGGAGAGCCGAACGACTTCGAGACGTGCCCGATCCGGGCGGCGTACTCGTGCGATGCCTCCGTGCGGTCCGTGGCCTTGACGAGTGCGGTGGCCATGGTCGTCACCTCCTGGGAAACCTGTGGAACCGGCTGGGTGGGGGATTACTTGACGCCGAGACCGGCGTCGCCGACCTCGGGCTTGCCCAGGGACTTGAGGACCTTGTTGAGCGGAGCCAGGTCGTAGATGCCCTTGAGGTCGGGCGCCTTGAGGAGACCGGCCTTCACGGCGTGGTCGGCCTGTGCCTGGAGGGTCGCCGCCAGGGGGTCGTCGAGCGTCTTGATGGACGTCCACGCCGGGTCGATGATGTTCGCCGGAAGCGCCTTGCCGGAGAGATTCTTGAGCGCGGCGTTCGCGGAGGCCTTCGCCTGGTCGGGGTGGGTCCCGATCCACTCGTTGGTCTTCACCGAGCCGCGCAGCACCGCCTCGACGACGTCGGGGTGCGCCTTGAGGAACTTCTGCGACACGATGATGTTGGTGATCACGAACTGCTTGTCCGGCCACAGGTCCGACTCGTCCAGGAGCACCTTGCCGCCCTCGGAGACCAGCTTGGACGCGGTCGGCTCGGGCACCCAGGCGCCGTCGATCGAACCGGACTTGAAGGCGTCCGGGGTGATCTTGTTGTCGGTGCGGACCACGTTCACGTCGCCCTTGCCGCTCTGGGGGTCGACCTTCCAGCCCTTGCCGGCCAGCCAGTTGAGGAACGCCACGTCCTGGGTGTTGCCGAGCTGAGGGGTCGCGATGTTCTTGCCCTTGAGGGCGTCGAGCGAGGTGACCTTGGCGGGGTCGACCACCAGCTTGACCCCGCCGGACGCGGAGCCGCCGATGATGCGCAGGCTCTGCCCCTTGGACTTGGTGTAGCCGTTGATCGCGGGCGAGGGGCCGATCCAGCCGATGTCGATCGAGCCCGCGTTCAGCGCCTCGATCTCCGAGGGCCCGGCGTTGAAGGTGGACGTCTTGACCTTCGTGCCGCCGAGCTCCTTCTGGAAGAGCCCTTCCTGGACGCCGACCAGCGCGGTGGCGTGCGTCAGGTTCGGGAAGTAGCCGATGGTGACGGAGTCGGCGGAGAGCTTCTTGGCGTCGGCGGCGGGCGCGGCTTTCGCGGCGTCGCCCTTGTCGGCGGAGGAGCCGTAGCCGCACGCGGCGAGCGCGCCGAACAGCAGGGGCAGGGCGGCGGCGACGACGAGGCGCCTTCGGGCGGAGTTGGCAGGCATGGGAGGTGGTCCTCTCACGGGCCCGGATCTCGCGTCCTGCGGAGTCTCAACTCCGGGACACGGCCGGGAAGTCGGCGGGTCTTCGATGGGGCGGTGGGTGCGGGTGGTGCGTTTGGGCGCGCGAGCGGTGCGCGTACGTCATCGCGCACATCGGGCAACCCCGCCCTGGCCGCTGCCGAGGGCGCCGCTGCCGACGCGGCCGCCCTCCTTCGCGAAGGTCGCATAGATGTCGAGGTTCATCAGAAGTCCCAGCCGTCCTCGTCGGGCACACCGGCCGCTTCGGTCGCGACCGTCACGCTCTTGTGGGTCGCGAACGACTCACCCGCCATGCCGGCCGTGAGCGTCGTGCCGTCGGCGGGGTCGATCAGGAGGAATGATCCGGTGCGGCGGGAGTCGGCGTAGGAGTCGAGCGCCAGTGGTTCGGCGGTGCGTACCTTGACGCGGCCGATGTCGTTGGCGACGAGCCGGCCCGGGTGCGGGTGCTGGGAGAGGTCGTCCAGGGTGAGCCGGGACTCGATCTCCTTGACGATCGCCTTGACGGTGCGCGTGGTGTGCTTGAGCAGCACGCGCTGGCCCACCGTCAGGGGCTGGTCGGCCACGTGGCACACGGTCGCCTCGACGTCCTGGCTGGGCGTCGGGGCGTCCCCGCTCGGCACGATCAGGTCGCCGCGCGAGATGTCGATGTCGTCGGCGAGCAGGAGCGTGACGGACTGCGGCGTCCAGGCGACGTCGACGGACTCGCCGAGCAGGTCGATACCGGCCACCTTGGTCGTACGCCCCGAGGGGAGCACGGTCACCGGCTCGCCGACCCGGAACGTACCGGCGGCGATCTGGCCCGCGTAGCCCCGGTAGTCGGGGAGCTCGGCGGTCTGGGGGCGGATCACGTACTGCACGGGGAGGCGGGCGTGGCAGGAGGTCAGGTCGTGGCTGACCGGGACCGTCTCCAGGTGTTCGAGGACGGTGGGGCCGCCGTACCAGTCCATGTGGGCGCTGGGTTCCACCACGTTGTCGCCGACGAGCGCCGAGATCGGGATGCCTGTGATCTCCGGTACGCCCAACTCGCTCGCGTACGCGGTGAATTCCTCGGCGATCGCCGCGAAGACCTTCTCGTCGTAGCCCACCAGGTCCATCTTGTTGACGGCCAGGACCACGTGCGGCACGCGCAGCAGGGCGGCGACCGCCGCGTGCCTGCGGGTCTGCTCGATGACGCCGTTGCGGGCGTCCACCAGGACCACGGCGAGGTCGGCGGTGGAGGCGCCGGTCACCATGTTGCGGGTGTACTGCACATGTCCGGGCGTATCGGCCAGGATGAACCGGCGCCGCGCGGTGGCGAAGTAGCGGTAGGCCACGTCGATGGTGATGCCCTGCTCGCGCTCGGCCCGCAGGCCGTCGGTCAGCAGCGCCAGGTCCGGCGCCTCCTGGCCGCGCTTGAGGGAGGCGGCCTCCACGGCCTCCAGCTGGTCGCTCAGGACCGACTTGGAGTCGTGCAGCAGGCGGCCCACCAGCGTGGACTTGCCGTCGTCGACGGATCCGGCGGTGGCGAAGCGCAGCAGGGTGGTGGCCGACGGGTCGGCCAGCTGCTGGGCGGTCTCGGCGGTAGTGCTCACTTTAGAAGTACCCCTCGCGCTTGCGGTCTTCCATCGCGGCCTCGGACAGTTTGTCGTCGGCACGGGTGGCGCCCCGTTCGGTCAGCCTCGACGCCGCGATCTCGGTGATGACCGCGTCCAGCGTCGTCGCGTCGGAGTCGACTGCGCCCGTGCAGGACATGTCGCCCACCGTGCGATAACGCACCAGGCGGGTCTCGACGCTCTCGCCCTCCTTGGGGCCGCCCCACTCACCCGCGGTCAGCCACATGCCCGACCGCTTGAACACCTCACGCTCGTGCGCGAAGTAGATGCCCGGCAGGGCGATGTCCTCACGGGCGATGTACTGCCACACGTCCAGCTCGGTCCAGTTGGACAGCGGGAACACCCGCACGTGCTCGCCCGGCGCGTGCCGGCCGTTGTAGAGCTGCCACAGCTCGGGCCGCTGACGGCGCGGGTCCCACTGCGAGAACTCGTCCCGCAGCGAGAACACCCGCTCCTTGGCGCGGGCCTTCTCCTCGTCGCGCCGCCCGCCACCGAACACCGCGTCGAAGCGGTGCTCCTGGATGGCCTCGGTCAGCGGCACCGTCTGGAGCGGGTTGCGCACCCCGTCGGGGCGCTCGCGCAGCTTGCCCGCGTCGATGTACTCCTGCACCGAGGCGACGTGCAGTCGCAGACCGTGCTCGGCCACCACGCGGTCGCGGTAGGCCAGGACCTCGGGGAAGTTGTGCCCGGTGTCGACGTGCAGCAGGCAGAAGGGGACGGGCGCAGGGGCGAACGCCTTCAGCGCCAGGTGCAGCATGAGGATGGAATCCTTGCCGCCGGAGAACAGGATCACCGGCCGCTCGAACTCACCGGCCACCTCCCGGAAGATGTGCACCGCCTCGGACTCCAGCGCGTCCAGATGGCTGAGCGCGTACGGGCTGTCCACACCCTCGGTCACGGTCGCGGCCGACGTCATGCCAGCCCCCTCTCGGTGAGCAGCGCGAAAAGTGCCGCCGCGGACTCCTGCACGGTCTGGGTATGTGACTCGATCACCAAATCCGGCGCCTCGGGCGCCTCGTACGGGTCGTCGACGCCGGTCAGGCCGCTGATCTCGCCCGCCGCCTGCTGGGCGTACAGACCCTTCACATCGCGTACGGAGCACACCTCGACCGGAGTGGCGACGTGCACCTCCAGGTAGGCGGTGCCCTCGCTCTGGTGACGCTTGCGGACGGCCTCGCGGCTGTCGGCGTACGGCGCGATCACCGGGACCAGCGCCTTGACGCCGTTGGCGGCGAGGAGTTCGGCGACGAAACCGATGCGCTGCACATTGGTGTGCCGGTCCTCACGGCTGAAGCCGAGCCCCGCGGAAAGGAACGTGCGGATCTCGTCGCCGTCCAGCACCTCCACCCGGTGCCCGTCCGCGCGCAGCCTGCCCGCGAGTTCGAGGGCGATGGTCGTCTTGCCGGCGCTCGGCAGACCGGTCAGCCAGATGGTGGCTCCCGCCTCCGTCACGCTCATCGAAGTCTCCTGGTCGTCTCTGGGCCTGTGCTGGACTGTCATCCGTGCAGCCCGCACTCGGTCTTGTTGCGTCCGGCCCAGCGGCCGGCGCGCGCGTCCTCGCCCTCGGCGACCCGGCGGGTGCACGGGGCGCAGCCGATCGAGGGGTAGCCGTCCATGAGCAGGAGGTTGGTGATCACACCGTGCTCCGCGACGTACGCGTCCACGTCGTCCTGCGTCCAGCGGGCGATGGGCGACACCTTGACCTTCTGCCGCTTCTCGTCCCAGTCGACCACCGGGGTGCCCGCCCGGGTCGGGGACTCGTCGCGGCGCAGCCCCGTGGCCCACGCGGCGTACGAACTCAGTCCCTGCTCAAGGGGCTTGACCTTGCGCAGGGCGCAGCACAGGTCGGGGTCGCGGTCGTGGAGCCGTGGGCCGTACTCGGCGTCCTGCTCGGCGACGCTCTGACGCGGGGTCAGGGTGATGACGTTGACGTCCATCACCTCGGCCACCGCGTCCCGGGTCCCGATGGTCTCGGGGAAGTGGTAGCCGGTGTCGAGGAACACCACGTCCACGCCGGGCATGGCGCGCGAGGCGAGGTGGGCGACGACGGCGTCCTCCATGGAGGAGGTGACGCAGAAGCGCTTGCCGAAGGTGTCGGCGGCCCACCGCAGGATCTCCAGCGGCGAGGCGTCTTCGAGATCACGGCCCGCCTGTTCGGCGAGCGCCTTGAGGTCGTGTGCCGTGCGGCCTTCGCCGGTCCCAGTGGCCGTCATATCGCTTCCCCTCCCGTGGTGTCGCGCCGCAGGCCGCGGGCCAGGAGCCCGAGGAACTTCAGCTGGAAGGCCCGGTTGCACGCCGCGCATTCCCACGCGCCGTGTCCGGCCTCGTGGGGACGCAGGTCCTCGTCCCCGCAGTAGGGGCAGTGGTAGGGGGCCGCGCGCTCGCTCATGACAGGGCCTCCTCGCCGGCGCGTCCGGCCCAGGCCGCGAACCGCTCGCCCTCGGCGCGCTCCGCCTGGAAGCGCCTGAGGACCCGCTCGACGTAGTCGGGCAGTTCGGCCGAGGTGACTTTCAGGCCCCGCACCTTGCGGCCGAAGCCGGCCTCCAGGCCGAGCGCGCCGCCCAGGTGCACCTGGAAGCCCTCGACCTGGTTGCCCGCGTCGTCCAGGACCAGCTGGCCCTTGAGGCCGATGTCGGCGACCTGGATGCGGGCGCAGGAGTTGGGGCAGCCGTTGATGTTGATGGTGATGGGTTCGTCGAACTCCGGGATGCGGCGCTCCAGTTCGTCGATGAGCGAGGCGCCGCGCGCCTTGGTCTCGACGATGGCGAGCTTGCAGAACTCGATGCCGGTGCAGGCCATGGTGCCGCGCCGGAACGGCGAGGCGTTGACCTTCAGGCCCAGGGACTCCAGGCCCGACACCATCGACTCGACGCGGTCCTCCTCGACGTCGAGCACGATCAGCTTCTGCTCGGTGGTGGTACGCAGCCGCCTTGAGCCGTGCGTCTCGGCGAGCTCGGCGATCTTGCTCAGGGTGGCGCCGTCGACGCGTCCCACGCGCGGGGCGAAGCCGATGTAGAAGCGGCCGTCGTTCTGGCGGTGCACGCCGAGGTGGTCGCGCCACACGTCCTTCGGCAGCTCGGGCGCGGGCCCGTCCAGCAGGTCGCGCTTCAGGTACTCGTCCTGGAGGACCTGGCGGAACTTCTGCGGTCCCCAGTCGGCGACGAGGAACTTCAGACGGGCGCGGTTGCGCAGCCGGCGGTAACCGTAGTCACGGAAGATGGAGATGACGCCCTCGAAGACGTCGGGCACCTCCTCCACCGGAACCCACGCGCCGAGCCGCACGCCGAGCTTGGGGTTGGTGGAGAGCCCGCCGCCTACCCACACGTCGAAGCCGGGGCCGTGCTCGGGGTGCTCGACGCCGACGAACGCCACGTCGTTGATCTCGTGCGCGACGTCCAGCTGCGGGGAGCCGGAGATGGCCGTCTTGAACTTGCGGGGCAGGTTGGAGAAGGCCGGATTGCCGACGAAGCGCCGGTGGATCTCCTCGACGGCCGGGGTGCCGTCGACGATCTCGTCCGCGGCGATGCCGGCGACCGGCGAGCCGAGGATGGTGCGCGGAGTGTCACCGCAGGCCTCGGTGGTGGACAGGCCGACGGCTTCGAGCCGGTTCCAGATCTCGGGGACGTCCTCGATGCGGATCCAGTGGTACTGGATGTTCTGCCGGTCGGTGAGGTCGGCGGTGCCGCGTGCGAACTCCTGCGAGATCTCGCCGATCACGCGCAGCTGCTCGGTGGTCAGGCGCCCGCCGTCGATGCGCACGCGCAGCATGAAGTACTCGTCGTCCAGCTCCTCCGGCTCCAGGACGGCCGTCTTGCCGCCGTCGATGCCCTGGCGGCGCTGGGTGTAGAGACCCCACCAGCGCATCCGGCCGCGCAGGTCGCTCGGGTCGATGGAGTCGAAGCCACGCTTGGAGTAGATCGTCTCAATGCGTGTCCGCACATTGAGACCGTCGTCGTCCTTCTTCACTTGCTCGTTGCCGTTGAGGGGCGTGAAGTGCCCGGCGGCCCACTGGCCTTCACCACGGTGGCGGCCCGTCTTGCGACGGGGCGGCGTGGGGGCAGGGGTTTCTGGGCTGACGGCCATGGCGTATGTCCTTCAAGACTGCAGGAGGGCGGCTCTGACCTGCACACCCGCGCGTGGGCGCGGCGGTGCGCAGTCAGGAAAGAGGGAGGAGGATTCGCGGCGCTGCCGGAGGCGTCAGCGTGCCGGACAGATGGCGCTGGACATGCGGCCGAGGTCGACGTGCCGCCGACTCACCAAGGCAATTCCAGTTCCAGACATGACGGAAGCGTGTCACGGGACTTTGGACCCAGTCCACCACTATCCAGAATGTGGACGTAGATGTCCCGCATTATGAGACGGTGTGTTCCGGGTCACGGACCGGAGGCGCTGGTTCCGTGGGCGACGGCCCGTCCCACGTGCCGGGGCGACCGTCAGAACGCCCCCGGCCAGGGGCCCGGAGCGGCCACCTCGTCGGCCTGCTCCTGCCGGGTGTCGAAGAGCTTGAAGCCGCGCCGCACATAGTTGTCCATCGCGTGCTCCCCGTCGAGCGAGCACGTGTGCAGCCACACCCGCTCGGTGGCGGGCAGCCCCGGCCAGCGCCCGGCCAGGTCCCAGGCCCGCCGGACCCCCTGCGTCAGGAGGTGGCCGCCGATGCGCCGGCCGCGGAAGGCGGGCAGCAGCCCGAAGTAGACGATCTCCACCGCGCCGCCGGGCTGCGCCTGGAGCTCGACGTAACCGGCGGGCGTGCCCCGCTCATAGGCCACCCACGTCTCCGTGCCCGGCTCGGCGAGCAGCCGCTCCCACTGCGCGTACGTCAGGCCCAGCCGGTCGGTCCACCGGATGTCGCCGCCGACCGCCGTATAGAGGAAGCGGCTGAACTCCGGCGAGGGGACCTCCGCGCGTACGACCGTGACGTCGCCGGCGGGCTCGGCGGCCGGGCGCAGATCGGCGGCGGAGGTCTGCTCCAGGGACCAGGTGGTGACGGTGATACTCATGGGGCCAGGCAATCATGCGGCCGTGACGGCCTCCAACGCAGGTCAGGGAGTGTGGACCCCCGGTCGGCGCCGGGGGCCCGCTTTCACGCCCCGGCGCGGGCCCGCTCCACCACCGACGCCAGGTCGAGGGAGTGCGGCAGCGTCCCGAAGGCCGCCCCCCAGTCGCCGCCGAGCCGCGAGGCGCAGAACGCGTCCGCGACCTCCGGCGGCGCCCAGCGCACCAGGAGCGAGCCCTGGAGCACCAGCGCCATCCGCTCCACCAGGCGCCGCGCCCGCCCCTCGATGCCGTCCAGATCGGCGAGTTCGGTCAGCAGGCCCTTGATCGCCCCGTCCAGCCGGTGGTCCGCGCCGCGCGCCGTGCCGACCTCCTGGAGAAAGGCGTTGATCGCTGCCGGTTCGCGCTGGAGCGCCCGCAGCACATCGAGCGCCTGCACGTTGCCCGAGCCCTCCCAGATCGAGTTCAGCGGGGCCTCGCGCAGCAGCCGGGGCATGCCCGACTCCTCCACGTACCCATTGCCGCCCAGGCATTCCAGCGCCTCGCCCGCCACCGGCGTACACCGCTTGGTGACCCAGTACTTGGCGGCCGGCACCGCGAGCCGCAAGAACGCCCGCTCCTGCTCGGTGTCCGCGTCGTAGGCGGCCGCGAGCCGCAGCGCCAGCGTGGTGGCGGCCTCCGACTCCAGGGCCAGATCGGCCAGCACATTGCGCATCAGGGGCTTGTCCACGAGCAGACCGCCGAACGCGCTGCGGTGGGAGGCGTGGTGAATCGCCTGCGCCACCGCCTGGCGCATGATCGCCGCCGAGCCGATCACACAGTCGAGCCGGGTCGCCGCCACCATCTCGATGATGGTGCGCACCCCGCGCCCCTCCTCGCCGACCCGGCGCGCCCACGTCCCGTCGAACTCGACCTCGCTGGAGGCGTTCGACTTGTTGCCCAGCTTGTCCTTGAGGCGCTGGATGGCGAACGTGTTGCGGCTGCCGTCCGCCAGGACGCGGGGCACCAGGAAGCAGGTGAGGCTGTCCTTGTGGGCGGCGGATGCCTGCGCGAGCACCAGGAAGCCGTCGCTCATCGGCGCCGAACAGAACCACTTGTGCCCGGTCAGGACGTACTCGCCGTCGGCGTCGAGCGCGGTCGCGACGGTGGTGTTGGCGCGTACGTCGCTGCCGCCCTGCTTCTCCGTCATGCCCATGCCGAAGAGCACACCGGCCTTCTCGGCGGCGGGCCGCAGCCCCTCCTCGTACACATGGGAGGTGAGCCTCGGCTCCCACTCGGCGGCCAGCGCCGGGTCGGTGCGCAGCGCGGGCACCGCCGCGTGCGTCATCGAGACCGGGCAGCCGTGCCCGCCCTCGGCCTGGGTCCACACCAAGAACCCCGCCGCGCGCCGCACATGCCCCGCCGGGCGGCCCCAGGCGTCCGTGAGTCCCGACGTCACCGCCTTGCCGAGCAGCCGGTGCCAGCTGGGGTGGAACTCCACCTCGTCGATCCGGTTGCCGTAGCGGTCGTGGGTGCGCAGCTTCGGCGGGTTCTCGTTCGCCAGCACCCCCCACTCCTGCGCCTGCGCGGATCCCGCGGACGTCCCGAGCCCCGAAAGCTCCTCCTTCACCTCCTCCACGAGCTCCGGCGCGGTGTGCCGCTCGACGGCCTCGACAAGGGCCCGGTCGGCGGTGAAGACGTCGTACCCCACCAGGGGCGGAGGCTGGTTGGTCACTGTGTGGGTCGTGGCTGCCATGCCGATACGGTAAGGACGTGCAGCCAGCAAATGAAACACCCGAGCGGACTTCCGGCCGCCTTCATCGGGCCCGCGTCGTCTACCGCAACGTCTCCAAGCGGAAATTGGGCTGGCTGCTCCTCAAGGACACCGTCAACTCCTGCGTGGAGTACCGCATCCTGGGCCTGGCCGCCGAGGCCGCGTTCTTCACGCTGCTCTCGCTGCCCCCCCTGCTGCTCAGTGTGATCGCGCTGCTCGGGTACGTGGACGGCTGGACCAGCACCCACACCGTCGCCAGCATCGAGCAGAACATCCTGAACGCGGCCGGAACCGTCCTGTCCGAACGGGGCGTGCACGAGTTCGCGCAGCCGCTCCTCGAAGACGTCACCAAGGGCAAGCGTCCCGACATCGTCTCCATCGGCTTCGCCATCGCCCTGTGGTCGGGATCGCGCGCGGTGAACGTCTTCATCGACACCATCACCGTCATGTACGGACTCGACGGACACCGGGGCATCGTCAAGACCCGGCTGCTCTCGCTCCTGCTCTACGTCGTCGCGCTGCTCATCGGCGCGGTCGTGCTGCCGCTCGCGGTGGTGGGACCCGACCGGGTGGTGGAGCTCGTCCCGTGGGGCACGGACGTGATCAGCTTCCTGTACTGGCCCACGATGATCCTGCTGTCCATCGCCTTCCTCACCACCCTCTTCCACGTGTCCGTGCCGGTCCGCTCGCCGTGGATCGAGGACGTGCCGGGCGCGCTGGTGGCCCTCGCGATGTGGGTGCTCGGCTCGTTCCTGCTGCGGATCTATCTGACCAGCACGGTCGAGGGCCCCACCATCTACGGCTCGCTCGCCGCGCCCATCGCGGTACTGCTCTGGATCGGCATCTCGGCTTTCGCGGTCCTGGTCGGCGCGGCCGTCAACGCGGCCATCGACCGGGTGTGGCCCTCGGTGGCCACGGCCGCCGCGCGCGCCGCGAGCGACCGGGTGCGCACCGCGCAGGCCGCCCAGCTGCTGGCCCGCGCCCAGCCCACCCAGCCCACGCTCTTCGACCCGGAGGACGACGACCCGGAGGACGCGTTCGACCCCGGGATGCCCTCGGAGTTCCCCGAACGCTGGTCGAAGTTCCTGCCCCCGGACGACGTGAAGTCCCGCCTGCACCACCTGAAGAAGCACGAAAAACACGAGGAACGCCACCCGCGCGACCCCGAGTGACCTCGGCCGTACGCGCGGGCCGCGCTCGCCGCCTGCCGCGCCGACCGGGCGCGCCTGGCCCGCGACGAGCGATGCGGTCATGTCGGCCGCTACCAGGCCGATGGCGTCGAGTCGTGGAGTCAGGCCCTCACGGCAGCGCCCAACGAACTCCCGTACGTGGAAGGCGAGTTGAGCCGCAAGGGCGGGGCAGGGCGCGGTGCGGGGTGTCCGTGTGGACGGGGCTGCGTCAGTCCCGAACAAATTGCTGGCGCCGGGTCGCCGATGGCTCTAAAGTCGGGGCTGTTCGAGCGGGGCGACATGATGTCGTCGCCGGTGGTGAGACCTGTACGAGGAGGTGTGAACGATGGCTGTCGTTGCGAAGGGCGCTGCCCGCATTCCGAAGCTGATCTCTCACACCCCCGTGGCCTCCGGCTGACCTTCCGCTTCCTCCACGCCTGCGCGCGTGGCGCCGGGGCCGCCCTTCGAAGGGTCTCCCCTTGTCTTCTTCGTCTTTCTCGTCTTTGTCGCTCCCCTCGTACTTCACCGCGTCGAACGACTCCGCCCCCGCGCGTCCGCTCGCCGCGTACGGCTGGGACGACGCCTGGGCGGCGGAGTTCGCCCCGTACGCCGAGCGGGGCCTGGTGCCCGGCCGGGTCGTACGCGTGGACCGCGGCCAGTGCGATGTGGTGACCGCGTCCGGCACCCTGCGCGCGGACACCGCGTTCGTCACCCCGCACGATCCGATGCGGGTCATCTGCACCGGTGACTGGGCCGCCGTCGAGCCGGTCGGCGACCCCCGGTTCGTACGGGCGTATCTGCCGCGCCGCACCGCCTTCGTGCGCGGCACCTCCTCCAACCGGTCCGAGGCGCAGATCCTCGCGGCCAACGTCGACATGGCGATCATCGCGGTGTCGCTGGCGGTGGAGCTCGACCTCGGCCGCATCGAGCGGTTCCTGGCCCTGGCCTGGGAGTCGGGCGCGCAGCCGGTGGTCGTGCTGACCAAGTGCGACCTGGTCCCCGACCCCGTCGGGCTCTCCCATCTCCTCCAGGACGTCGAGACCACCGCGCCGGGCGTGCGGGTGCTCGCGGTCAGCGCGGCCACGGGTGAGGGCGTCGAGATGCTGGGCGCGCTCGTCGCGGGCGGCACCAGTGTGCTGCTCGGGCAGTCCGGCGCGGGCAAGTCCACGCTCGCCAACGCGCTGCTGGGCGAGGAGGTGATGGCGGTGCGGGCCGCGCGTGAGGTGGACGGCAAGGGCCGCCACACCACGACCACGCGCAACCTCCTCGTGCTGCCGGGCGGCGGCGTCCTCATCGACACCCCGGGGCTTCGGGGGGTCGGCCTGTACGACGCGGAGTCCGGGGTCGGGCAGGCCTTCTCCGAGATCGAGGAACTGGCCGCCGACTGCCGCTTCCACGACTGCGCGCACCTCGCGGAGCCGGGGTGCGCGGTGCTGGACGCGGTGGAGGAGGGGTCGCTGCCGCAGCGGCGTCTGGAGAGCTACCGCAAGCTGTTGCGCGAGAACCGGCGCATCGTGGCCAAGACGGATGCGAGGTTGCGGGCGGGGATCCGGCGCGAGTGGAAGGCGAAGGGGGCGGAGGGCCGCGCGAATGGCGCGGCCAAGCGGGGCGGGTTGCGCTGACGGGTGCGGGCCGTGTCTGGCTGGTCGCGCAGTTCCCCGCGCCCCTGAGCATCTGGTGCGGGCCCGCACCGGCGGCCTGAGCCCGCCTGGCGTTTGCGGGGCGGGGCCCTGGGTTTCCGGGTGCGGGTTGTGGGTGGCTGGGCGCGCAGTTCCCCGCGCCCCTGACTACTCGATGCTGGCCCGCACCGGCACTCTCAGCCCGTCCGGCAATTGAGGACGAGCGCCCTTAAGGCGCGAACGGGGTCTGGGGCGGAGCCCCAGGGAGTTCGGGTGCGGGCCGTGGGCGCTTCTCGCGCAGTTCCCCGCGCCCCTGGCGGGGCATGTGCTGGCCCGCATGGGCATAGTCAGCCCGTCCGGCGATTGAGGACGAGGCCGTTCAGGTCGGACGGGGTCTGGGGCGGAGCCCCAGGGGCACGGGGTGAGGTCTGAAAGCCGCTAGCGACCCCGCAGGGGACCCCGCACACTGGACAGCGTGATGGACGCAGAAGCCCAGTACGAGGCCGTAAGCAGCAGGGACGCCCGGTTCGACGGCGAGTTCTTCTTCGCCGTGGCGACCACCGGCATCTACTGCCGCCCGAGCTGCCCCGCGATCACCCCGCGCCGCAAGAACGTCCGGTTCTTCCCCACCGCCGCCGCCGCCCAGGGCCACGGTTTCCGCGCGTGCCGCCGCTGCCGCCCGGACGCCGTGCCCGGCTCCGCCGCGTGGAACGCCCGGGCCGACGTCGTGGCCCGCGCGATGCGCATGATCGGGGACGGCGTGGTGGACCGCGAGGGCGTGCCGGGTCTCGCGACCCGGCTCGGCTACAGCACCCGCCAGGTGCAGCGCCAGCTCACCGCCGAGGTGGGCGCCGGCCCGGTCGCCCTGGCCAGGGCCCAACGCGCCCACAGCGCCCGGGTGTTGCTCCAGACCACCACGCTCCCCGTCACCGAGATCGCCTTCGCCGCCGGATTCGCCAGCGTGCGCCAGTTCAACGACACCGTCCGCCAGATCTACGCCCGCACCCCGAGCGCCCTGCGCGAAGAGGCCGGCGCCCGCGCCACGGGCCCCGGCGTCGCGACCGCCGCCGGCGTTCCGCTGCGGCTCGCGTACCGAGGTGCGTACGCGGTGAAGGAGACGTTCGACCTGCTGGCCGCCGAGGCCGTCGAGCACGTCGAGGAGGTCGTCGGCGACCTGGGCCGGCGGACCTACCGCCGCACCCTGCGGCTGCCGCACGGCACCGCCGTCGTGGCCGTCGCCGAGGCCGCCCCCGCCCACACCACCGCCCGCCAGGGCTGGCTGGACGCGCGGATCCACCTCACCGACCCGCGCGACCTGACCACCGCCGTCCAGCGCCTGCGCCGCCTGTTCGACCTGGACGCCGACCCGTACGCCGTCGACGAACGGCTCGGCGCCGACGCGCGCCTGGCCCCGCTGGTCGCGCGCACCCCGGGCCTGCGCTCACCGGGCGCCGCCGACCCCGACGAGTGCGCGGTGCGCGCGCTGACCGGCACGCGGGGCGCGGCCGCGCTCGTGGAGACGTACGGCAAACGCCTGGACGTACCCGACGGGACGCTCACCCACCTCTTCCCCGAACCCGGGACGCTCGCCGCCCACCCCGACCCCCACCTCGCGGCGCTCGCGACCGCGCTCGCCGACGCCACCCTGCGCCTGGACGCGGGGGCCGACCGCGACGAGGCCGCACGGGTGCTGCGGACGCTGCCCGGCATAAACGAGGAGACCGTCGCGCTGATCCGGACCCGGGCGCTGGGCGACCCGGACGTGGGGGCGGCGCCGGGTGAGGACGCCTGGCGGCCCTGGCGCTCCTACGCGCGGCGCCACCTGGCGCTCGCGGTGGCGGCCGGGGAGCAGTAGTCCGACGGGCGGCCACCGGCCACTTCTGGGAACGTCGAGGCATGATCCGTCTCGCGCGCCTGCCCCTCGAACGCTGGTCGGCGGTGCTGCCGCCGCTCGCCCTCGTGCTGCTCGCGCTGACCTGGGGGCGCTCCCTGCCCGGCTGGCTCGTCGCGCTGGTCGCGTGCTTCCTGGCCGGGGCGGTGCTCGCCGCCGTGCACCACGCCGAAGTGGTCGCGCACCGGGTGGGCGAACCGTTCGGATCCCTGGTGCTCGCGGTCGCCGTGACGGTCATCGAAGTCGCATTGATCGTCACCCTGATGTCGGACGGCGGCGACAAAAGCGCCTCCCTCGCCCGCGATACCGTCTTCGCCGCCGTGATGATCACCTGCAACGGCATCGTGGGGGTGTGTCTCCTGGTCGGCGCCCTGCGCCGCAGGGTCGCCGTCTTCAACGCCGAGGGCACCGTCACCGCCTTCGCGACGGTCACCACGCTCGCGGGCCTCAGCCTGGCCCTGCCCACGTTCACCACCAGCAAGCCGGGCCCCCAGTTCACGCCGGCCCAGCTGATCTTCGCCGCGATCGCCTCGGTCTTCCTGTACGGGCTCTTCGTGGCCACCCAGACCGTGCGCCACCGCGACTATTTCCTGCCAGTGACCCAGCAGGGCGACGTGATGCGCGACGACGACCACGCCGAGGCGCCGTCGGCCCGCACCGCCTGGGTCAGTGTCGCCCTGCTCGGGGTGGCGCTGGTCGCCGTCGTGGGCCTGGCCAAGGGGGTGTCGCCGACCATCGAGCGCGGGGTCGCGGCGGCCGGGCTCCCGGCCTCCGTCGTGGGCGTCGTCATCGCGCTGCTCGTCCTGCTGCCGGAGACCATCGCCGCCGTCCGCGCGGCCCGCCGCGACCGCGTCCAGACCAGCCTCAACCTGGCACTCGGCTCGGCCATGGCCAGCATCGGACTCACCATTCCGGCGGTCGCGCTCGCCACGGTCTGGCTCTCCGGGCCGCTCCTGCTCGGCCTCGGCGCGAGTCACATGGTGCTGCTCGCGCTGACCGTCGCGGTGGGCATCCTGACCGTCGTGCCGGGGCGCGCCACCCTGATGCAGGGCGGCGTGCACCTGTCGCTGTTCGCCGCGTACATCGTCCTCGCGGTCAGCCCCTAGGGGGTGTCTGGTGGACCATGGCCGGGGGCGCGTGTTCCCGGCCGGGCGAGCGACGCTTTCAAGTCACCCTGCAACAAGGCCTGTTGACGGACCCGCCGTGCCGTCCCACGATCGAAAGGCAGGTAGTTGCTCAATACATCCGCTTGGGGCGGCGGCACGTCCCCCCTCCGGTCCGGGCGGCGAAGCGGGAGGCACCCCATGTGTGGCATCACCGGCTGGATCTCCTTCGACCGTGACCTACGCGCCGAGCGGGACACCCTGGACGCGATGACCGAGACGATGGACTGCCGAGGGCCCGACGACCGCGGCGTCTGGGCCTCGGGACCGGCCGCCCTCGGCCACCGCAGGCTCGCGATCATCGACCTTCCGGGCGGGCGTCAGCCCATGAGCGTCGAAGCAGGCGACAAGGCCGTCGCCCTCGTCTACTCGGGCGAGGCGTACAACTTCACCGAACTGCGGGCCGAACTCACCGCGCGCGGACACCGGTTCACCACCGACTCCGACACCGAGGTCGTCCTGCACGGCTACCTCGAATGGGGCGAGGCCGTCGCGGAACGCCTCAACGGCATGTACGCCTTCGCCCTCTGGGACGAGCGGGTCCAGCGCCTTGTCATGATCCGCGACCGGATGGGCATCAAGCCCTTCTACTACTACGAGACCCCCGACGGCGTGCTCTTCGGCTCCGAGCCCAAGGCGATCCTCGCCAACCCGCTGGTCCGCCGCTCCGTGTCGCTCGACGGCCTGCGCGAGCTGTTCACCATGGTCAAGACGCCCGGCCACGCCGTGTGGGACGGCATGCGGGAGGTCGTGCCCGGCACCGTCGTCACCGTCGACCGCACGGGCCTGCGCACCCACACCTACTGGTCGCTGGAGACCCGCGCGCACGACGACGACCGCGACACCAGCATCGCCCACGTCCGCGAACTCCTCGACGACATCGTCCGGCGCCAGCTCGTCGCCGATGTGCCACGCTGCATGCTGCTCTCCGGCGGCCTCGACTCCTCCTCGCTCACCGCCATCGCCGCCCGCCAGCTCGGCGAAGTGGGCCAGCGGGTGCGCAGCTTCGCGGTCGACTTCGTCGGCCAGACCGAGAACTTCGTCGCCGACGAGCTGCGGGCCACCCCCGACACCCCCTTCGTCCACGACGTGGCCCGGGGCTCGGGCACCATCCACCAGGACATCGTCCTGGACGCCCAGGCGCTCGCCGACCCCGAGGTGCGGGCCAAAGTCATCCGCGCCCGGGACATCCCCATGGGCTTCGGCGACATGGACGCCTCGCTGTACCTGCTGTTCAAGGCGATCCGCGAGCACTCCACGGTCGCCCTGTCCGGCGAGTCCGCCGACGAGGTCTTCGGCGGCTACAAGCAGTTCTTCGACGAGGACGCCCGCGCCGCCGACACCTTCCCCTGGCTCGTCAAGTTCGCCGAGCAGTTCGGCGACGACGCGGGCCTGCTGCGCCCGGACCTCGCCGCCACCCTGAACGTCCCCGCCTACATCAAGGACTCCTACGACACCGCCGTCGCGGCCATCCAACGCCTGGACGGCGAGAGCGACTTCGAGTACCGGATGCGCCAGATCTGCCATCTGCACCTGACCCGTTTCGTGCGCGTCCTGCTCGACCGCAAGGACCGCGCGAGCATGGCCGTCGGGCTCGAAGTGCGGGTGCCGTTCTGCGACCACCGGCTCGTGGAGTACGTCTACAACGCGCCCTGGTCGGTGAAGTCCTTCGACGGCCGCGAGAAGAGCCTGCTGCGCGAGGCGGCCAGGGACGTCCTGCCGCAGTCGGTGTACGACCGGGTCAAGAGCCCCTACCCCTCCACCCAGGACCCCAAGTACGCCACCGCGCTCCAGGTCCATGCCAAGGACCTGCTCGCCCGGCCCTCCCACCCCGTCTTCGACCTCATCGACCGGGACGGACTGCGCCGCGCGGCCGCCGTGAGCGCCCCGCAGATCCACCAGGCCTCGCGCCGGGGCCTGGAGCGCGCCCTGGACCTCGCGATCTGGCTCGACCTGTACAAGCCGGAGATCAAGACGGCTTAGTGGTCATCTCATTGGCTGAATCGGTGGTCTGTGGGGCATGGTGGGAATTGTTGAACGGTTGGTGCCGGGTGAGTTGTGGGAGTTGTTCCAGCGGGTGGCGCCGGAGGCGCCGTCGCGCCCGCAGGCCCAGCAAACCGCGCACACCCCGCCGCGCCGAGGGGGGCGATCCGGTGCATCTGTACCCGATCAACGGCGCGGGCAACTGCCGAGGCAGTGCCCTGCCCCAGAATGTCGTGCCATGCTCGGCGCCCCGTCGGACCGGGAAGGGGCACAGTTCGAGCTGTGTCGAGTAGGGGCGGGATATCCGCGTTGCGCGAGAAACCGGGCCGGATGCGCACGGGCAGACGGCGGCGGAACTCGGTGCAAGTCTGGAGTGCCCAGCCGGACATCTGAGCCGGATGGGCGCCGCAGGATGCGGCACCCATCCGGGGGCGTGGAGGACACGAGACTCCCCCTCTTCGGGTCTCCACGCATGTCCTTGCGGCACGCGGGGCCGCGGATGACCCCGCCCTGAACCGTGCCGCAGGGACGAGGGCCGGAGCCGTGCTGTCTGCGATGGCTCCAGCCAGTCTCGGCGCAGTTGTTCATGCCCGGGTCTGGGGGCCAGATCGGGGACGGAGTCGGCCGCGCGTATGTCCAGCCGTTCGAACCATCCCTCGATACGAGAGTAAGGCGCCTTGCAGGCTCGCGATAGAGGGCCTTGCGACGAGGGGCGAGAGCGAATGTCGGTGGGCGGGCGGCGCAGACGAGACCGCGGACGGCGATCAGGCGTCCGACGAGACCGGCGACGGATGAAATCTTCTTGCGGCAGAGACGTCAGCTGGGTGATGTCTTCGCGTTGCCGCCGGTCAGTGAGACCTGCTTCGGCGTCGGCTGAGGGAGCGACGGCTCGACGAGCGAGCACAGTTCATCCGACGCGTTCCACGGCCGCGACTGACGTCTCCCCAGGGCCAGACCACCGACCATCCGAACCGAAAGTCACATGATCGGCAGCTTCTGTCAGTGCCTCTCAGCGGGGCCGATTGGGCCGGCGATGGTGGCCAGGAGGCGCATGGCCTCGGCTCTGTCGGTGTGGGGCGGGACGACCAGCAGGTCCCAGCGGCCCCGGCCGGGGGCGAGGAGGCAGATCGTGTTCGGGGCGTGACGGCTGGTGGCCCGGCGCAGTTGGATCGCGTGCTTGGCGACGAGGATCCGACTGGGGAAGGCCGACCACATGCCCGCGTTCGTGGTGGCGTGGGCTATCTGCGGCCACGAGCGGGGCAACGCACGGATCAGGCGCGGCAGTTCGGCGGTCAAATCGTCCGAGCGGGGCCACCAGACGCCGTCGATCAGGTGAGGGTTGCTGCCTGCCGGTGCCAGGCGCAGGCGTACCGGGTTCAGGGAGGAACGGGGGCGGAGTGTCGTGGTCATTGGGTCCGACCGTTCCGGGCGGGAAGCCGTCGCGGGGTGTGAGCGGGGGGCATGCGCGGTGGCTGTCGCTGCGGCCGGGGGCGGTCCGGCGGCCGGGGTGCGCGGGGTCTCGTAGCTCAGGGGCAAGGAGTCCGTCGCAGGACCGATGGGGGGCAGGGAACTGGTGGTCACGGCGGGCTCCTTGGCCTCGGCTCGGGTGCGGTGGTCGGTCCGGCCGGGGCTGGGGCCAGTGGTGGAGCACAGGAGGGTCAGTCGTGCTGGGGGAGCGCACTGGGTTTGTTGTTCGATCCGGCGGCGTGGACGGTCTTGGCCGGTTCGACCGGGTGCGGGGTCGGCGGCAGTCCTGCGGCCTGGGTCTCGCGGGCGAGGAAGGAGCCGAGTTCGCCGATGGTGCTCATCAGGGGTGCGGGGAAGACGACGGTGGTGTTCTTGTCGACGCC
>NZ_JBIAGO010000032.1:0-47264 GCF_042869775.1 Streptomyces sp. NPDC006711 | reverse complement strand
ATCAATCCGCCACGACGGCTCGGGATCCTGCGACGATCACTAGATCAGCAGCTCAACGCATCACTCATACAGTGATCCTTCATGGATTTGTCAGATGAGAGGTCGGCGCGGGCGATGAGCCGGCTGTCGGCGAGGAGGGGGCAGACGTAGTAGCCGTGTTCGCGGCGGGGTGCGGGTTTGTACGCCTCGAAGACCTGGGTGAAGCCGAACAGGCGCTGGACGCGGGGGCGGTGCCAGATGAGGTTGTCGAACGGGCTGAGGAAGACCGGCTCGCGGGGTGCGACCTGCGGCATGTCCAGCGCGCGGGGGTGGGCCCAGGCGGGGCCCCAGCCCTGGACGGTGACCGGGGTGAGCGCCGTGTGCGGCAGAAGGCGCCGCGCGGTCACAGTTCGGATGCGGAGGTAGTCGGCGAAGTCGGCGACGGTACCAATGCCGAGGACTGTTGCGGCGTTTTCGAGGAGCCGGGTCAGGCAGGTGTCGTCGTCCAGGTGGTCATCGAGGAGAGGGGCCGGGATGCAGCGGTCGGGCAGGTCGAACAGGCGTTGGCCCGAGGTGTAGCGGGTGCAGGCGAGGTCGCCGGCCCAGACCATGAACTCCAGGGCGGTCTTGGCACTCCCCCAGTTTCACCCTTTGCTGGGTTGGTCGGTGCTCAGGGCGCGCAGAGGCAGCGGGCCGTCGGCGCGGATGCGGTCGGTGATGGCCGCGCGGTGGCGTGGGTCGGGGCATTGGGGCCGGGTGCGGGTGTGGCGGCGCCGGAACGCCCACAGCGGCCAGTTGGCGAGGGGCACCAGGCTCAGGGCGTGCGCGGGATACACGAACGCCGCGGCCGCGGTGGCGGTGTTGAGGGCCGTGTCGACATCTCTGGTGGTGGCGTTGGGGATGCGGGTGGCGAGGGTGAGCTGGTGGGCGCGGGCCAGGACGCTGATGCTGTCGAGCTGCACCGCGTGCAGATGCTGCAGCACGGACGGGACGCCGACGCTGGAGTGCGGCGGGAAGGCCGCGGCTACCGCGATGGGGCGGGTCTGCGCCAGGGAGATCTCGACGGCGGCCTTCGGCGAAGCGCTCACATCGGCCTCCGTGTCACGGGTGCTGCTCGGCCGGTGCGGCCGGCCCGCCGTGGGCTTGTGCAGCCCGGGCGCCCACGCCTGAAGAAGCGTGGTCTGCCGGCGTGTTCTGCCGTGGGTGTACGCCGGGCCTGCTCGGCCGGATGCAGTGCCGGCTCATCTGGATGAGGGTGGCGGCGGTCCCTGTGGCCGCGCAGCCGGTGAGGGTGAACAGGGCGGTGTCCCATTTCTGTGCTTGGACGAGGGTTCCGATGATGGTGGCCATGATGCCGTTGGCGACGTCGGCGGTGGCGCCGATCCAGGTGTTTGCCTCGATGCGCGTCTCGTCGGTGGCGGTGGCGTCGGTCAGCAGGAAGGCGTTGATGAACAGCGGGGTGACGAACAGTCCGGCGATCAGGAGGAGGGTGGCCAGGAGCCACAGGGGCCGGGCGAGGAACAGCAGGAGCGCGGGGGTGGTGAAGCCGAGGGTGAGGATGCGGTACTTGTGCCACAGGTCGCTGTGCCAGGGCAGGACTGCGTAGGCGATACCGCCCAGGACGCCGCCGGTGCTGGTCGCGGCGAGGAGGGGACCGAGCCAGCTGGTGGCGTGTTCGTGCAGGGTGTAGGCGGGGATCAGGATTCCGGTGCCGCCGAACAAGGCGCCCATGACCAGCAGCGGCAGCAGGATGCCCGGCATGCCGGGCAGGGCGAGCGGCCCGAGCCAGCGTCGCCTGCGCGGGTGCGGTGGGCGGGCTGTTGGCGCTGCGCGGGTCAGGGTGAGGTGGTGGCGGCGAGTGGCGGTGAGGTAAAGGGACATGACGGTGACAAAGCAGGCGGCCGCCAGCTCGTAGCCGTGGCAGGGGCCGAACAGGACGAGGATGGCTCCGGCGGCCAGAGGGGCCAGGACGAAGCCGGCTTCCTCGAGCACGCTGTCCGCGCTGTGGACGGCTTTCAGCTGGGCCGGCCCGGTGGTCAGGCGCCGCCAGGAGCTGCGCAGGGCGGCGTTGAGCGGGGGGGCTGGTGAGGGTGGCGGCGATGACCAGCGGGAGGGTGGTGGGCCAGGGCCAGGTGTAGTGGATGCTGGCGGCGACCAGGGCGAGCAGGGTGGTGGTGGCGCAGGCCATGGCCAGCAGCATGCGCGGGCCGCAGCGGTCCAGCAGGCGTCCGCGCACGGGGGCGCACAGAGCCAGGACGAGGGTGTAGGTGCCGCCGACGGTCGCGGCGCGGGCGTAGCCGTGGGCGTCGGCGAGGGCCAGGAGCAGCAGGATGGGCAGCATCGCCGCGGTGGTGCGGGTCAGGAAGGCGATCGTGAGGAGTCCGCGGACGGGGCCGCCGGTCAACAGGCGCAGCGTGCTGGGGTGTTGCGTGACAGTGGTGGCTGTCTCGGTGGTCCTGATGGAGGGGGTCACGGTGCTGGCCTCGGTGCGTTCGGCGCCTCGGGCGCATGGGGGGCGCCGGTGTCGGCGGGAGAGGGGGCGGGCTGTGCTGCGGTGTCGTGCGGGGTGTGTGCGGTGGCGCGCAGGGAGTCGGGGTGCAGGAGTACGAGCCGGGCGATCTCCTGTCCGCGCTGGATCGGGGTGGGGCGGTCGGGCTGGACGGCGATGCTCATGCCTCCGCGCTCGGCCATCGCGTTGACGGCCTTGGCGGGGATCACGCCGAGCGGCACGCCCGGGCCCGGCGTGCTGGGACTGGGCGGGGGCATGACCATGAGGAAAGTGCCGGCGGGGATCTGGGCGGCGAAGCCCAGGCGCCATTCCACGGTGCCCTGACCGTTCGGGATGAACATGCCCTCCCAGCTGCCGGAACGGGTGCGGTAGTCGCCGAGGTGCAGCCAGGACGCGTCCTTGGTGGCGATCCAGTCCTTGCCGCGTTGGAACATGCGCTGGCCCCCGAGGCGCCGCCCGGCCTGCTGGGGGTCTTCGGCGTCGGGGACGGCCAGGCCGATGTCCTCCAGCGGCCGCATCGTGAGGGTGAGCGGGGAGCGCAGTGACCAGCCCAGTTCCTGGCCCAGGACCCAGGGCGGGCAGTCCGCGGGCAGGCGGGGGATGCGCAGGTAGCGGAACGAGTCCTGGTAGGCGTCGCGTTCCGCGCGGGCACCGGCCCGGTCGGCCTTCGGCTTCTCGGGCAGCAGCGCCCACGGGTGGAGCGGGTGAAAGGTGACCTCAGCCAATTGCGGTCTGCTCTCAGGCGAGAAAACACAGGGGATTCAGGGTCCTGGGGTGCCGTCGCGGGCCCGACGGCTGGCCGGGCCCGCGACGGCCAAAGGGGCCAGGGAAGAACGGGCGACGGCCGCGCCTTCCCTGGCCCCGGCTGGGGTCAGGCGCTGGTGTCGGCGCGGTTGAGGCGGCGCAGGCGCTCGGGCTCGGAGAGGGTGTCGAGGTCGAACATGACGACGGAGCAGGGGCCGTAGCCGACGGTGATCTCCTCGTAGGTGAAGGTGCCTTCGTCGCGGTCCAGCGGCGCGGAGGTGAGGTCGACCATGGTGAGGCTGTTGGGGGCGAAGTTGGGGTGGGCGGCCATCATGCCGGCGCGGGCGAAGTTGGTGACGTAGACGGTCTGGTCGCCGGGGTCGACGACCAGGCCGCGCGGGCCGGAGCCGGTGGGGATCTGGCGGGTCACCTGCAGGGTATCGACGTCGATGACGGCGATGGTGGAGGAGTTCTCGACCGTGACGAGCGCGTGGCGGCCGTCGGGGGTGAAGGCGACGCCGCGCCCGCCGGTGGAGGCGACGTCCACGCGGTGGGTCTGGTCGGTGTCGGTGTCGATGACGGTGGTGTAGTCGGCCTGGGTGTTGGCGACGAACACCCGCCGGCCCGAGGGGTCGATGCCCAGGCTGTAGGGGTGGGCTTCGCGGTCGACGGGGATCTGCGCGAGTTCGCTGACGCCCAGCGGGTTGCCGTCGGCCAGCGCGGAGATGTCGAGCTTGCTGACGTAGCCGCCGCCCCAGATGCAGACGTAGGCGAGGGTGCCGTCCTTGCTGATGCCCATGTGGCGGGGGTCGCGGCCGGTGGGGATCTGGTGGACCTCGACGTTGAGTTCGAGGTCGACGACCGAGATCGTGTTGGAGCCGGAGTTGGAGACCAGCAGGTACTTGTCGCCCGGGACCAGGCCCTGGCCGCGCGGTCCGTGGCCGACCTCGATCCGGCGGACCTCGGTCAGGGCGACGGCGTCGATCTCCGAGATGGTGTTCTGGGAGGTGTTGCAGACGAAGCCGCGGCCGTCCTTGGTGAACTTCACGCCGCCGCGCGGAGCGTTGCCCACCGGGATCTGCTTGACGGTGCGGTGCTCGCCCGGGCCGGTCTTGGTGACGACGGAGACCACGCCGTCGTCGGTGTCGGTCGAGAAGAGCTGAATGTTGCGCATGGCGGTTTTCCTTTTCTTCGAGAGGACAGCAGACCCGGAAATGGGACAGGGCTTTTCCGGTCCGCAGGTGAACGAGCAGGCTGACAGGACTGCGTGGTCAGCCGGTGAAATAGTTCAGGTTCCAGGCGACGGAGATACGCGTCTCGCCGCCCGTGACGGGGGGTACGGAGTGCTTGAGCCAGCCGGGAAACACGATTAGCTCTCCCGGTGTGCAGGCGAGACGCACCCGGTGGCTCTCCCCGGCCAGGCAGATCCCCGGGTCGTAGTAGTCGACCGCCGGCCGCGGGTCGCACAGATCGATCTCGCACGCGCCGGGCGCGGCGACGTAGTAGACCGCGGACAGCGCGGTGTTGGGGTGGAAGTGCGGCTCGTGCAGATCACCCTCCCAGTACAGGGAGGCCCAGCTGCGTGTCACTCCCACCGACACTGACGCCTCGCCGGCCAGCTGCTCACCCTCCCGGGCCAGGGAATGCGTGAACGCCTTGGTCAAGGGCATGCCGGTGAGGGATTCGACGAACCGGGCGGCGACCGAGCACACCCAGCGGCTCAGCCGGGCCGCCTCACTGCCGCCCCAGGAGGTGAACTCCCCCGCGGTCTCCCGCTTGTAGCCGAAGTCCTTCACCCGCTCCGCGTCCCGGCCGTCCACGGCGGCGGCCAAAGGCGGGTTCACGTCGCTCCCGAACGGACAGCCCACGCGGGCCACCGGCGTCGCGAACAGCTGCGACACCACCGCTCGCGTCGTCGTGCTGTCCTCGGGGCCCTGCACGCCGGACGCGGTGCGGGCTGTCTCGAATACCGGCATGACGTGGTAACCCCCACAGTAAATCAGCAGAATTCGCGGGAATCGAAGGGGACTTCCTGATGCGGGCAGCCCTCAGTCTTTCCCGTAATTCGCGGCCTGGCAATCTTTTCGGCCCTGCTCGAAAAGAGCGCGCACAGGAACTGCGCTCCTCGTCGCTTTTCCCGTCGGCGGCCCGTCAGCGAAGGCCGGGCCACTGGATTGCACGCCGCAGTCACAAGGGCCCTCCCCCGCCCCGCACTCCCCGCCAGTTGGCGACCGCCGCTCTGAGCGTGGAGGGCGTGCGCGGACGCCCGGCGCTGGTGCGACACCGTCTGGGCGCGACCTCAGGGGCCGGGGGGCGCGGAAGGGGTGGCAGGCAAGCCATGGGCTCTCAGGAGACTGCGGCCCAAGGGGGTGAGCGTGTGGCGGACGCTGGCACCGTCACGGCGCGTGGTGATCAGCTGTGAGCGGCTCAGGACGCCGGTGTGGTGCGACACCGTTGCGGCACTCACCTCGAGGGCGGCCGCGATGTCGTTCGTCGTGGCAGGCGCCATGTCCGCGATCTGCTGCAGGACCTGGGCGCGGGTCGTACCGAGCAGGGACGCCAGCGCCCGGGGACCTGGAGCCGGCCCGCCCCGGCGGGCGGACAGATCAGAGGTGGCAGACATGAGGGCCTTCCGCAGCGCGGTTGCAGATTTCGTCCAGGGCAGCACCGCAACCGGCGCTCGGTCTGGGCCGGGCGGTAGGCGGCCCCGCGCGCGGCGGGGCATTCCGTGGGCGCCGGGGCGCGGCCGCGGCAGGCGTCCGGGTTCGGTGGCTGGCCGTCAGCTCCCGCGCGGGCCGGGCTCGTTGACGTGCGCGACCGATACGGCGCTCGGGCGCGCCCCGGTGGCGAGGGTGTCGAGCTGTGGCTGGCCGTCGGTGGTGGACAGGTCGACGCCGTCCAGATGCAGCACGGCCAGCCGGCCATCGCCAGCGAGGGCGCAGTAGACCGTGCCGTCGTCCGGATCGATCGCCAGGTGGCGGGGCCCGCGGCCGACGCGTATGCAGCGGGTGACGCACCAGTCGAACAGGTCGACCACGGCGAGCAGCCCGCAGCGCTCCAACGCGACCAGCGCGAAGCCGTCCTGACCGGTGACCGCGATGCCGGCCGGCGCCGAACCCGGCACGCTCAACTCCACGCTCGTGAGCAGAGCTCCGTCGCCGGTACTCAGGACGGGCAGGCTCTCCCGGCGGGTGCAGGCCACCACCGCCTGCGCGCCGAACAGGGCAATGGCCCGCGGCTGGATGTGCGGATGCGGGCCGAGCACCGTACGCCACCGCACGCCGACACGCTCCGGCCGGCCCTGGGACAGCGGCATGAGATCCAGAGCGGTCACCGCACCCGATCCACGCTCGCAGACCAGCACGGCGCGACCGTCCGAACTCACCGCCATCGCACCCGGTTCACGTCCGACCCCGACCGATGCCACCGCCCGGGCTGCTGCCGTATCGACGACCGACATGGTGTCCGAGCCCGCGTTCGCGACCAGCAGGTAGGGAGTGCCGGGGACCGGTGCCAGGCTGCGCGGCGCCCAGCCCGTCCGGATCCCCCCAGTCGCACAGCCCGCCGGCACCTCGGCCACGAGGACCTCGTCGCAGACCGCGGCCGCCACGAACAACACCCCGCCCGGGCCGCACTGCACAACTCCCAGAGGTCCCCGTCCCATCGCCACAGACACCGGGCGCCGGTAGGTGGAGGGGCCGTCCTTCTCAGTCACCGTGAGACAGCCCGATCCCGTGTCCGCTGAGACCACGAACACCGCCATTCCCGCCCTCGCCTCCACACGCGCCCGCCCGACCGCTAACCACCACGGGGAGCACCCGCTCGCTCCCTCCGTGATAGCGCCCCACCGCGCCGAAAGAGGGCCGCCGTGCGTCAACTGTCCGTAACTACACGGCATATGTCTGATCGTGCAGTCTGGAAGAAACTATCCCTATCCGGTATAGGATGCGGCCCCAACTCACCCAAGGGGTGCACTCTCCGTGACAGATACGGGAACGCCGGCGACTGGCACACTGCATCACGTCGAGATCTGGGTCCCCGATCTCACCCGCGCGGTCAACGACTGGCAGTGGCTCCTGGAAGACCTCGGCTACAGCCTCCACCAGACCTGGGAACACGGCCGCAGCTGGAAACTCGGCCCGACCTACCTCGTGTTCGAGCAGTCCCCCGCCCTATCCAGCCCCCGGCACCAGCGCCTCGCCCCCGGCCTCAACCACCTCGCCTTCCACGTCGACACCCCCGACCGCGTCGACTCCCTCACCAGCAAGGCCCAGGACAACGGCTGGAGCCTCCTCTTCCCCGACCGCCACCCCCACGCCGGCGGCCCCCAGCAGTACGCCACCTACCTCGAAAACACCGACCACTACGAAATCGAACTCGTCGCACCACCCCACACCCGCGCCGCCCGCGCCGTGTAACTGCTGCGAAGCTCACCACCGCACCAGCGGCAGCTGCCGCCCGGTGTACAGCACCGGTTAGGCCGTTTCTCAGCAATCACCTCGCAGCCATCCACATCTGGGCCGCGCCGCCTGGGCGAGCCTGAACTGCCAGCCGCCGATCGGGGCGTGCGCCGCCCACGCGGTATTTGAGATCCTGTGGTGACTGTGCACGCCGCACGTCGTTCCCCCCGGTATGACCACTTGCCGCACAGCAACAGCTCTCGCGCTCACCGCAGCGGCCATCGGGGCCGCGCTCACCACTAAACTCGGCCTCAGCTAGCGGATCGGCCAGGGGGCGAAGGCAACCGATTACGCCCCCTCTGCGTTATGGAATGGAGGCCAACCACGGTGGGGGAAGGACGACCGTTGAAGGAAGAAGGGTGCCGACAGCAGCGAGCAGTCCACTGGGAGCCGAACCTGTTGCACGATCGAAGGACACGGCGCTGCCGGAGAATACGGCGCCGCTGAAGAACACCTTGCTACCGGAGAACGTGGTGTGCTCGAAGAGCACCCTCCCGCCGGAGAACGCAGCGTCGCCGAAGGACACCGAGCCGCCGGAGAACGTGGCGCCGCTGAAGGACACCGTGCCCTCGGAGAACGTGGTGCGGTAGAAGTACACCGCGCTGCCTGAGAACGTGGCGTCGACGAAGGACACCCTGCTGCCACCGGCAAATGTGGCGTCGATGAAGGACACCGAGCCGCCGGAGAACGTGGCGTCACTGAAATTCAGGTCACAGTCGATGGTGACCCCGGTGAGGTCGAGACTGCAGCCCTGCCAGGATCGGTGAGTTCCCCGGGAGATGCGGTAGTGGTCGCCGATGAGACGCATGATCGTATGCCGGACCTCTCGCAGTGCGCGGTGCAAATCCCTCTTTTCCTGGTGGGCGTCGCGCCGTTCTTCTGTGGGCGAGGTGCCGTCGGGCGACGGATCGGGCAGGTCACCAGGGTCGGAGGGGTGGGGGAGACGGAGGTAGGCGCACAGGACGTCAATGCAGGTTTGGCGCAGGTCGTCGTCGGGGGCGTCGTCTGCGAGGCCGGCTAGGGCGTGGACTCCACCGAGCCGGACGGCTGGGGAGTCGGAGCCGAGTTGTTCGACGGCCCGGGAAAAGCGCTCGGTGTGGAGCCGGATGGCTTCCCGGCGGGCGCCGGCTTCGTCGACACGCTGGCGACGGTAGGCAACGACCAGGGCAACGAGCGCACCGGCCCCGGCGACCACGCCGAAGGAGAGTTTCACAAGATCGAAGAGGGTCTTGGCGTCGAGCTTCTTGGTGGTGTCGATTTCTTGGAAGTCCAGCAGGCGCACCAGGCCGTAAAAGATGCCTCCGGCCACCAGGACCGCGGCGACGAAGGTGACGATCAGGGCTCGGCCCGCCCTCCATAGCCGCAGCTCCCGGTCGTCCGAGGTCGGTCGCGGCTGTCGGTTCGCTGTCATATGGAGGAAGACAAGGGGGCGAGACCTGCGGTTGCAGTACTTCCAGTGGCAGGGCATCGAGCAATCGATTCTGCCCCCACGGATCAAGGCGATGACGCGGGTCTGCTCCAAGCGGGCCTTCGTTGCCCATGGCGACGACTCTGGGCACACGGTGAGCCGGCCGCAGTCCGCGTCGTACGCCACGGTAAGGACATGACCGGTGAGTTTGGGGGCAATGGCCTCCTACCGCTCCCGCAGCGTCGTGCCGGCGGCCGGGAGCTCCCAGGCCCGCCCCCCATCGGCGCCCACCGGCTCACCGGGTGCGTGGTGGCGTCATCCGTGCGTGCAGCAGGGTGCTGCGGGTGAGTTCGGTGCCCTGCTTGTGGTCCTCGTTGAGCAGCGCGGTCAGGCCCTTGGGGGCGTTCCAGTGCTCGCGCAGGTTGGGGGTGCCACCGAGGTCGTCCAGGAGCAGGTTGATGACGGTGGCGGCCTCGCTGGGGCGGTCGCCGTAGCCGTTGCCCCACCACAGGTGCTCAGACGGTGTGCAGGGGGCGGGGTGCAGGTGGCCGTCGCTGGTGGTGACCCACACGGTGTGGTGGAGGACGACCGAGGCGAGTTCGGCGGCGCCGGCCGGGAGGGACAAGGGGGCGTAGAAACGCCAGACCTGTTTGCCGTCGTGGCCTGCGGTCCGCAGGACGGGCATGTCGGTGAGCGGGTCGAGGAAAAACGCGTCCGCCTTCTTGCCCTGGGCGAGGACGACGTGGGCGGCGGTCGGGTCGCACAGGGTGAGCCGGCGGGCCCACCGCTCGCTGATGGCGCCGGGGCGCACCGGCACCTCGGTGAGCGCGCCGAAGGGGAGCAGGTCCGGCCGGCGGCTGACGGCAACCTCGATCGCAGCGACGGCGTCGGGGTGGGTGCTGAGGGCGAGCTGGTGCCAGCCGGCCTCAAGGACCTGGCGGTCGCCGTCGCAGCGCAGGGGGTGGTGGCTGGTGTCGGGTTCGGCCGCGATGGTTACGGGGTTGCGCCGCTCGCCGTAGCCCTCCTTGCCGAAGATCTCATTGTCGTGGAGGGCGGCGGCGACCCTGTCGTTGCGGATGTCGTTGGCCATGTCCGTCGCGGCCAGGTGCGAGGTGACGTCGAAGGCGTCGTTACCCACGACGCGGCGCAGGGTCTTCTCCCTGTCGTTGGCCGGCACCTCCACGACGACCGCTCGGGCGCCGGGCTTCCAGGCCCGGATCAGGTGCGGCAGGCGCAGCAGGTCGGGCCACCAGGGCAGGTCCTGCCCCGCGAGGGCCGCGACGTCGCCCCAGTCGGCCTCGTACTCGATACCCGGATGCGCGGTGTCGGCCGCGACCAGGGCGGGCCCGCGGAAACTCATGTCCCCGTACAGGGCGCAGACGACGGCGACGCGGTCCGGGTTTCCGCGGCCGGCGATGTCGGTGGCGACGTCGGTGGCGACCCTGCGGTCGTCGCAGTGCACGAGCCGGACCGTCCCCAGGGCGGTGTTCCAGTCCAGCGCGGGGCCGCGCACCGTGTCCTTGTATCCGGCCCACCGGCCGGGCGGCAGGTCCTCGGGGAGCGGGCGCAGCAGCACGGCGCCGCGGTGGGCGAACTCCGGGGTGTGGGCCGCCCACCGGTAGAGCTGGAAGCCGTCCCAGACCTCCTCGGGCTCCTTCCTGTCGCCGAACCCGGCGAACGGGTCGTGCGGCGGCTCGGTCTGCTGCGGGAAGTCGTCGTACTTCCGAACCAGACGCCACAGCCCGAAGGAGTTGATGCCCAGCAGCTGCTGGACCTCCGTCCTGGACAGGTAGCTGACGCTCACGCCCATACCGTGCTCCTCACCGTCCTGGGGCTGCTTCGCCCAGGTCAGATCATGGGACGGACCGGTGGGCGGCGGTTGCGGAGCTGACCTTCCTGCCCGATTCCCCCTCCGCTTTGGCCGAGAACGCGCTCTTGGCCCCCGCCGGACACGGTCCTGCCAGTGCGGCTGCACGGAGTTACCTCAGCGGCTGGGCAGCGTTGGGCAGTACGCCGCTCTGGTCTTCCCGCTGCGGCGAGGTCCACTCCAACTCGACGAAGACCTGGAGGAACAGGGCCACGGTCGGCAGGAGTCTGCGAACATCAGGGCCACGATGTGCACACTTCCGTAAGCTGGTGTGCATGACAGGGACGACGTACTCGATCGTGGAAGCCCGTGCCCGCTTGGGCGCCATCGCGCGTGAGGTCAGCGTCACTCGCGAGCCGGTCGCCATCACCGATCACGGTCAGACCATCGCCATACTGGTCAGTCCTGCCGATGCCCTCGAACTGCAGGAGATGCGAGCCCTGGCCGCCTACCGCGAGCGTCAGGCCCGTGGCGAGGACGCCGGCGTCTCCCACGGCGAGGCGTACCGCCGCGTGTTCGGCGAAGGCGCGGTGTGAGCTTCGAGGTCATCTGGGAGCCCGAGGCTCTCGCTCAGGCGGAGCAGTTCGCAAAGGACGATCCTGGCGGGGTGCGGCAGGTGTTCGCGGCTGTCGACCACCTTGCCGACGACCCGCGGCCCGAGGGCGCGTTCGGTAGCGCCGACGTGCTGCGTATCCACGTCGGCCGCTACCGCGTGATGTACGAGATCAGTGACCGGCAGGTCCGCGTCAACGTGATCCACCTCGGGCGCGTGCGCTGAACGCCTCGAAGGTACAGCTACACGTGAGCGGAGCTCGCTGAGGCTGGCATCAAAGATCTGAGGGAGGGAGCCACCCATGGGGGCAATGGTGCTGTGCGCGGTGTTCTGGGCGGGCGCGGCCGCGGCGGTGATCCGGTGCGTCCAACAGTGGCGCAGTGGCGCCGATCGGGTGTGGTCGTCGAAGTGGAAGACGTTGGCCGGGGCCTTGGTCGTAACGGCCTTCCCGGTGATGGCAACGGCCCGGGTGGTGTCGCCCGACGCGCCCTTCCTCATGGATCTCGCCGGGCTGCTGGTTCTGGGCTCCGCCGGCTCCCTGGTGGCTGGATGGGTGGCGGCACGCCGCAGCAACGCCCAGGCGCGGGCGATGCGGAGCGGGCTCGGGCTGCCCGTCGAGCGGAGGCTGTGGAGCCCGTGGGTCCTGTCCGGCTTGTGGAGCGCCGCCGGAATCCCCTTCACCGCCGCCGCGGTGGTCATCACCACCCGGTACATCGAGGCACACTCCGAACCTGCTGCCGACGGCACCTGGGCAGAGGCGGACATGGTCGCCTGGCTCGCGGTCCTGACCATCGCCGCCTTCGTCGTCATCGGCACGCTGCACGGCCTCCTCCAACACCGGCGCCGCACCCGGGAACAGCAGCGCGTACGGCACGCTGAGCAGCAGTACCTCACCACCAACCCGGCCGACTGATACCCGGCGGCGAAGCTCCTCGCGAGCGGTTCTCGGCAGCGGCCCGACTGATCGTCACCTGGACGCAGAGCAGCGCAGAAGACCGTGGTGGCCGGGCGCATGCAGCACGGCCGGCGTGCGGACCCAGCGCCTCTGGCGGGGACCGCGCCGCCGGAAGGCCAGCACGATACCGCCGGGCGCGTCCCGGTCGTCGCTGTCCACGATGGGCTGCGCAGCCGGCAGCCACGTCGGCGACGACCGCGCATGCCGGGCCGGTCCGGACGGGGGCGGGCAGGACACCAGCTCAACGCACGACCCGCAGAAGCAGATCCGGGGCGCCGGCTCCCCCGGCGGCCGCCGGTGCCTGCCCGTGCCCGCCGCCCGCAATCCGTCAACTCCCCAGACCATGCCCAGCCCAACGATCCAGGCGCCGACTGGACGCGGTACGAGCGCCCGAGGACAGGAGCACCAGCGTGCGCCGGGTGCGGGCACCGCAACGCCTCGGAGTCAGGTACCCAGTGCCTCTAACCGTGGCCGTGGCCGTGGCCGTGAGGAGAGTCAACGACCAACACCCGCACACCCCAGGAACGGCCCGTACAGCACCAGGCCCGACGCCGGTAGGGTGGTCCAACCGGGGCGGATGGCTGGCAACTCTGCCGGTGACGGAACGTTCGCCCCAGGTATTTCCTCACCCCACGGCGCACACACGCTCGCGCACTGCCGGTCGTTGATCACCACGCACCTCGCCCCAACAGGTGCGTGCACCGGCTCCCGGGAATCCCAGCACAGCGGGACCCCGGAAGCCGCCCCGCCCCCGGCGAGCCGGCGCGGCCTCGCCGGGGGCGCGGGCACCCCGATGACCGCGCGAGCTCTGCGCCACGGCGCCCCATCCCCGCCGCGCCCGCAGACCAAGCCCCCACCCTCCTTTTCTTGATCAATTGGGCGCAGGGAGTCGGGCAGAAGGGGATGCCTGACCCCCGACCATGCTCCGCAATGGCTCTGACCTGGTTGTTTGTGCCGTCTGTCGGGAACGGGGTGTACCAGATGGTGAACCAGATACTCGTACCGGATGGTGTACCAGATCGGCTCTGGCAAGATTTTCGTAGGTGGAGATCATCTTGGTGAGGTGGTCGGCCGGTCTGCGTAGCGGCGCCGGAGGTGGGCGATCAGGACGACGCGGTGTCTGAGGAGACGGACGCTGGCGCGTCCCGCCATGATCCGTTTCTGCAGCTTGACGTCGGTGATGCGGCCTTCGTTGACCCCGGAGTTGTAGGGGGGTGGTGATGCCCTGGGTGACGGCAGCTCGGTCTTCACGCAGGGCTCTGGCCAGGCCGATCAGCGGTGCGAGTCCGCTGTTCGCGAGGTCATCCAGCCACTCAGGCAGGGATGTCGCGTCGCGGTTGTCGAGCATGGCGGCGAACCGGCGGACCAAGTCGTGGGCGGTCCTGAGTTCAGGACAGTGGTCGAGGAGGCGGGGCAGGCGGTCGTTGATGTGCGGGCTACGCCGGTGGGGGTGGTTTGTGATCCATCGGGCGGCTTCGCGTGGTGAGGGCGGCCGCTCGCGGGGCTCGTCGATGGGCAGGCCCCGCCTGAGCGGTGCGACGGCCATTTTCACGCGCTGGTAGTGGCCGAGGTAGCCCTTGATCTGCAGTTCTTCGTGCAGGATCTTCGCGCTGTGCTGTCCCTCGTCCCAGCGTTGCTGCAGGTAGTCGAGGTAGGCATCCAGGGTGGAGAACTTGCGCGGAGGGCGCCGCACGACCTCCTGCCAGGTGCGGGCTCGGACGTACTTGCTGACGGTACGGCGGTTCAGGCCGAGCTCTCGGGCCACGGAGCTGTGGCTCCGACCAGCACGGGTCAAAGCCTGAACGGCTTCGAAAAGCCTTCGAGCGTGACGCTCGGCTCGCGTGTCCTCGGTGGTGTTCTCGACGGTTTCCTCGACCGGCGCGGGAGCGGTGTCGCTGATCGGAGGCAGTGCTGTGGGCAAGCAGCCGCGGTGGGCCGAGGCGATGTCCTGCACCCGGCGGGAGAGGCCCTGCCAAAGGTGAAAACGGTCGCTGACCTGCACGGCGTCCGGGGCGCCGGCGGTGATGCCCTGCCGGTAGGTGCGGGAACCGTCGCGGCATGCGACCTCGACGCCTGGGTGTTCGCGGAGCCAGCGGCCGAGCCGTTCCGCGTCGCGTCCTTCCCAAAGCGTGAGTGGGAGCCGGGTGGTGGCGTCGACGAGGATAGTTCCGTAGGTGTTGCCGTAGAGAGCGAAGTCGTCCACTCCCAGCACCCGGGGCGCAACCAGCGCAGGCAATGGCACGCGCATCAGCTGGGACAGGACGGCGGCCCTCGAGAGCTTGATGTTCAGGATCCGAAGCATTCTGGAGCCGCCGCGGCCGGCCAGCATGACTCCGACATCCTCGACCAGGCCTTGTAGTCGTGGTGTCCGCCGCTGATAGCGCATGGTCAGCCCTGGCACTTGCTCCGCGAAGGTCACCTTCGGGCACGTCGCGCTCTCGCAGTACAGACGGCGGACGGACAGGTCGATGAGGAGAGGCCTGCCCGCGAGCGTGACGTCGGAAAGGCGGCGTGCATAGCGGCTGTGGCACCACGCGCTGAGCTGCCCGCATCCCGTACACCCCGCCGGAACACCGGATCTCGTACGGGCATGGACCGCCACCACAGAATCAGAGACCTCGACCGAGACCACGAGCACGTCGGACAACTGGGGTAGCAGACTTGCCAATTCGACAGGGCACAGTCAAAGGCTGCCCGCTACAGGCGCTGCCCGATCCCGTCCTCGAGATGATCTCCACCTACGAAAATCTTGCCAGAGCCGGCTGTGGTGCGAGATCTCGCTCAGTTCCTCGATCCGGATGCCGGTCATCCGCAGGACCTCGACCGCGGCCCAGCCCCAGAAGGAGTTGCTCTCCTCCCTCGCCAGGTTCCGGCGCCGGCCGGTTGCGGGGTCCTCTGCCCAAAGGTGAGGCGAATGCCGCTTGAGGATCGCGCGCCGCAGCGTCTGTCCGCCGGCGGTGAACAGCTCGCCAGGGCGGATGTGCTCGGCGGCAGTCAGACGAGCCGCCGCGGCTTTGCGGTTCCGGACAACTGCTTCGAGCAGGGCCGGGAGGACAGGAAGTCGCTCGCGGGTGCGCTGGTCCATGCGGTCCTTCTGCCGCGACTTCATCTTGCGGTGCTGCACGTCGTCGGCGCGGACCGGGCAGGGAACCGCCCACGGGCCCCAGCGTCTGCAGGCGTCGCTTCCAGGCTGCGGCGGCGTCCGGCGCGAGCAGGAGCGAGTCGATGCCGGGATGGTGTTTCTCCAGGTCCTTCCAGAACCACAGGGCCAGCGCGGTCGCCAGGCCAGTCAATGTGTTGTAGTCGACGCCGGGCTGACGCTCTGCCAGATAGTCGACCAGCAGGTCGCGGACGGGGCGGCAGGCCAGCTCGTAGCGGTCGACGAGTTGCTCGGTGGTGAGCTGGCCGGGGAAGCGCGTGCTGAACATGCGGAGGTGTCGAATAAATCACCAAGATCGCCCAGAAATGGCTCGCGGTCCGCTCCCGCGAATGCAGCGGCCGCACCGGAGTGCTTCCGGTGCGGCCAGCGAACTGATAGCGAACTGATGCTGAATCAGTCAGTCGGACCCTGGCCGTGTAGCCAGTTGAACTACTCTTGACGAGCTGAATGTCTGAGAAACTGCGGCCCGAACTGGTGAGCCCGAGCGTCCTGGATCAAGCACCCAGCAGTTTCCCCACACCTGCGCAAACGCGGCGCCCGAAGCAATACAGCTGGGCGCCGCGCTAATTTCGCTAGCGGCTCATTCGAAGCGCACTACGAATCGATCCTTGCCTCCGAATTCGGCATCTTGCTCCATGACCCGGATGAGCAGTCCTTTAATCTGGGTGAAAAGCTGATCACCCATGGTCTGCTTGCTTGCGTCGGATTCTTTCCAGATCAGTTCCACTGGGCGCTCCACGTCGGTTGTGAGGCGGTCCCAGAGGGCGTCTAGGTTGTTTCCGTAGTACGGCCCGAAATCCAATGGGCCGGCCAGTTCTCGATGCAGGTCCTGTTCGGTTCGGATTGCTTCTCCGTGGAGGATGACTTTCATGTTTCTACTTCCAGTTCGGTAGCTGATAGAACGACACGTAGTGGTCGGATGTGACGTAGGCCAGCCCGTCGTCCGACCAGACAAGACGCCAGCCTGGTTGCTTGGAACGCTTCATCATCGGGTTGATGCCCAGGTCTGCTTCGTAGTAAGTGCGGCCGGACTTGGCGGGCAGCTGGCCCCTGCTGTTCTGCCAAATGTCTCCACCTATTTGACCGTCCCTGACACTGTTGCCGAGGGCCTTGCCCTCCTCCCAACCAGCTTGTTTGGCTTGAGCTTTGGTGATGTATTGAGAAGGGAGCTTTCCGATCTTCTTTAGGCTTTCGATCAATTCGTTGGCGCTCTCTGCCGCAGCGAGGTCCATGCCCATTCGCCGACAGGTCGAGTTGTGAACCAGGACCGGTGTGCCGCCAGCCAGCACATAGTACGTGTGCAGGTCATCGACGGTGAGGTTGTAGGTGCGCGCGTGCTGGCTAAAGGCACGGTTGGCTTGGACGCTTACGGTGCTTTGGTCGCTGCTCAGCAGCGTAGTGCCGGGGGTGAGTTCGCTCGCCTTGAGCCAGGTGTGCGCTGAAGGGCTCCAGAACGGGTGCTCGTAAGTGGCGGTGATCTTCTCAGAACCGTTGCGGGTTGCGAGCGTGAGTTCGTTGAAGTTCTTATCGTCTTCAGTGATGATCAAGTCAGTGACCCTGCGCGGGCCACTTCTTCCCGTGACTGGGTCGGTTGCTAGTACCTCATCACTCTCGCGGATATCTTCGATTTTCTTTGTGGTGCGGTCGGCCATCAGCACTTTGGTGCCAGCGAGGAAGCAGTGGGTGCAAACTATGCGTGGCGTTTTCTCCGCGCCGTCCAGTTTGCTCAAGATGCCAGCCAACATCTTTAGCTTGGACTTGAAGGTCAGGCTTTCCGTCGAATCACCGCAGGCCCAGAGATCGTAGTCGTCTACGCAGCGCACGAGTGAGCTGAGGTGGACGACGTAGTTGACGTAGCCGTTCAGCTGGAGCATGGCCTTTTCGAAGGCCGGTCCGCTGGCGAGGATTTCGCAGGCGACTTCGTGGTGCTGGCACCAGCGGGCGGGATTGTCCTGTGCCTCTTGGCAGCCGGGGAACCCACACCGGTACGTTTCGCGGGCACGGGCTCCGGGGGACGCGGCTGCCTTGCGGCGGGCTTCTTCTTCGGCCCGCATTTTGGTGACGGCCGTGTTGTAGGCGTCCGTGGCTGCCTTGCCGGCGGTTTCAGCATCCTGACCAGCGGAGGTGGCAGAGGCACGGGCCTCATCAGCAGCGGCCCATGCCGTACTTGCCGAGAAATGCGCCGATGCTGCCGAAAGTTGTGCCTGGTCGGCCGACGTGGCCGCCTCGCTGGCTGCATTCTGTGCGTCGTTGGCAGCCTGACGGGCGGTTTTGGCGGAGGCGGCGGCGTTGGCTGCAGAGGTTTCGGCTTCCTTGGCTGATTTGGCTGCCTGATCGGCGTAGTTCTTTGCTTCGTTCTTGGATGTTTCGGCTTGTTGGGCGTAGGTAGCGGCGTCGGCTGCGACCTGCTTAGCGGTGGCGGCGGCCTTGAGGGCTTCCTTGGCGTTTTGCTGGGCAGTGGCGGCGATGCCGGCGGAGTCGGCGATCAGCTGCTGGACCTGCGCGTTGTGGGTGGCTGCGAGGAGGTCTTGGCGCTGGGTCTTGTACTGGCCGGACTGGATGAAGGTGCGCAGCGGAAGGGCGGGGCCTTCCATCGCGATCCGGGCCGCGGCTTTGGTTTCGGGGCCGCCACTATTGACGAGTTGGGCCGCGCTGATGCGGTCGTCGTCGCGCTGGGCGGCGTACTGGCCGGTGGTGATGAACTCGCGGTACCTGTCGATGTTCCCGGAGTTGAGGGCCGCATCGCCGGCTGCCTTGACCTTGGGGCCGCCCGCGTTGATGATCCGGGCGACTTCCAGGCGGAAGTCGTCCTCGGCCACCTTGTACTGGCCGGTCGTCAGGAACGCAGTAATCGCAGCGGCATCGCCCTTGAGCGTGTTCTCCGCGGCCGTGCGAACCTTCTCCAGCTGGCTTTCCCCGGCCAGTTCCTCGACGCGGTCGCGTTCGTCTTCCTGTCCGGCCTGCTTCCAGCCCCCACGGACGTACTCAACCACGGCCATGTCCGGGCTGGCGAGGGCGGCTTCGGCGGCAGCGACGCTCCACTGCCCGCGGCCCTTCAACGTCAGCAGCGCGACCTGGCGGCCGTTGGCCACCACGGCCTTGGGGTCGACGCCGGGCTGAGTGGCATCGGTGGCCAGGCGTTCGGCCCGGGTCTGCAGGTCCTTGGCCTGCTGTGCCGCCTTGGCGTTCTGAGCCTTGCTCAGCTCCTCCTGGGCCGCGAGGTCCTGGGCTTGTGCGATGCCCTCGTTGGTGCGTGTGGTCAGGCCCTCGGCTGCGACTTCGGCTGCCAGGTCGTGGGTAGAGCGGGCCTGGGCCACCGCTTCGCTGGCAGCATCGGCTGCCTTCTGCGCGGCGGTGGCATGCAGGAACGACTCGTCGGCAGCAGTGGCCGACTCACCCGCGTGTTCGGCTGCCCTGTCGGCTTCCGCGGCGGCCTGCTCGGCATGAGTGGCAGCCGAGTTGGCCGCGTCGCGGGCGCCCTTTGCGGCGGTGGCGGCCTTGCGGGCCAGCGCCTCAGCGGCATGGGCCGCCCGGTTGGCTTCCTTGGCATGGCGACGCGCGGCCGCGGCGGCGGCCTTGGCCTCGGCGTTTGCCGCATCGGCCTGGGGCACATAGCCGCTGGCTTCCTCGGCTGCAGCGGCTGCGTCGTCCGCGTTGCCGCCGGCGCTCAGGGCCGCGACAGCCGCGTCCCCGGCAGCGTCGGCCGCCTTCCATGCCTGGTCGGCAGCGTCGGCAGCCAGGTGCGCCCCCTTGGCCGCGGTGCTCGCCCCCTCGGCCGCGGCGCGGGCGGATGCGGCCTTGGTCTTGTCGAGGGCAGCGTCGGCGGCGGCGTTCTGGGCGCGGGATGCGGCCTGGGCGGCGCCGGCGGCCGCGGATGCGGCCTGGGATGCGGCGCTCGCCGCGACCCGGGCGGAGTTGTTGGCGGCACGCGCCGCATCGATGGCCGTCTGGGCGGCGGAGGCGGCGGCCTGCTTGGCCGCGGTCGCGGCCTCCTTGGCCCGCGCCGCTGCCATGTCCGCGTCGTTCTTCGCGGCAGCCGTCTGGGCCGCTGCCCTCTGGGCGGCCTCCTTGGCCAGCTTGGAGGCCTTGACCGCGCGGTCGGAGGCATCCTTGGATGCCTCGGTCTCCACGGCTGCCTGGCGGCCGGCCTCCTGGGCCTGTGCGGCCAGCTGGGCCACCGTGGCGTGTTCTTGGTCCATCGCGCGTGCGGTGTACTGGCCGACTCTGAGGAACTCGCGGATATCGTCCGCGGTGCCGTTCATGGCGATGTCTGCGGCCGTCCGGACGTTGGGACCGCCGGTGCTGAGGATCTGGGCGAGCTGTATGCGCTCGTCGTCGTCGCGCGCGGAGTACTGGTACTTGTCCAGGAACTCCTGGATGTCCTCGGCGGTGCCGTTCAAGGCGGTGTTGCCAGCCTCCTTGACATGCCGTCCGCCCGCGTTCAAGATCTGGGCGACACGAACCCGCTGGTCATCCTGGAAGGGGGCCTTCCAGCCGTCCTTCAAGAACGCCCGCAGTTCGTCCAGGGGGCCGTTCAGGGCCCGGTCTGCGGCATCCTGCACATGTCGCCCGCCGACACTGGCTATCTGGGCTGCAGATATCCGGTCGTCGTTGTCCTTGAGTGTGGGGGCGACTTGGTTCAGCTTGTCCTTTATGGTCTGACCTCGAACGATGCCTCGAACGGAATCGCTCATCCGGGAGTTCGCCGGACGTGGACACGGCCTTCGTCTGATCATGTGCTCCGACCAAGGACACGCATGCTCAACACGAAGGCCGTGGGGGAATGAGTCTGCTGCACCACGATGCCCAGCGGAAGGCGTTCGCTGAAGCGTCACACTTCCGGGAGGACTTCTTCGAGTGTCTGGCCGCGCGACGTGACGAACTATTCGAGCTCGCGGACGCGCTGCTGTGCGCGGACGGGCCGGTGACCGCGCCGGTGGACCTGACGCTGCTGGCCGAGCACCGCCGCGGGCACGGCGCGCTGTACGACGCGCTCAACCGTGGCCGTCTCGATGCGGTTCGGCTGCGGCGAACGCTGGCCGCGTTACCCCAGCCGAAGGCCGCCGACGACCGGCTCGTCCTGGCCGTGGATGTGAGCAACTGGCTGCGGCCGGACGCCGAGTGCAGCCCGGACAGGCTGTTCTGCCACACCTTCGGCCGCGGCCGGGACCAGCACCTGATGATCCCGGGCTGGCCGTACTCGTTCGTCGCCGCTCTCGAATCGGGCCGCACCTCGTGGTGCCAGCTGCTGGACGCGGTGCGGCTCGGCCCAGAGGACGACGTCGCCGAGGTCACCGCCCGCCAGGTCCGCCGGGTCGTCGGGGACCTGGTCGCCGGCGGGCGGTGGCGCGAGGGCGATCCGGACATCCTGGTCGTCTTCGACGCCGGCTACGATGCGCCGCGCATTGCCTACCTGCTGAGGAACCTGCCGGTTGAGGTGCTGGGGCGGATGCGCTCGGACCGTGTCATGCGCCGACCGACGCCCACGCAGTTTGAGTACGCCGAGGCGTATCCCCGGGGCGGGCGGCCGCCGAAGCACGGCAAGGAGTTCCGCTTCGCCAAGCCCGAGACTTGGGGCGAGCCGAACGCGGCGACCGTCCAGGTCACCGACCGCTACGGCACCGCACGCGCGATGGCGTGGGACCGCATCCATCCCCGGCTCACCACCCGCTCCGCCTGGATCGACCACGACGGCGAACTCCCCATTATCGAGGGGACATTGATCCGCCTTCAGGTCGACCGGCTGCCTGGTGGCGGAGACCCGCTGCCGCTCTGGCTGTGGTCCTCCGCCACCGCCATGACCGGCGCCGACATCGATCTGCGCTGGCAGGCGTTCCTTCGGAGGTTCGACCTGGAGCACATGTTCCGCATGATCAAGCAGACACTCGGCTGGACCCGCCCGAAGCTCCGCACCCCGGAAGCGGCAGACCGCTGGACGTGGCTGATCATCGTCGCGCACACCCAGCTCCGTCTCGCCCGGCCACTCGCCGAGGACATCCGCCGGCCTTGGGAGCGACCGATGAAACCGAACAGGCTCACCCCCGCCCGGGTCCGCCGGGGGTTCAGAAACCTCCGCCCTGCCTTGCCCTGTCCGGCCCGTGCGCCGAAACCATCACGGCCGGGTCCCGGCAGGCCGCTCGGCTCGAAGAACCAGCGGCCTGCCACCCACTACGACGTGGGCAAAACCGTCCGCCGCCCCGAAACCATCAGCGAACGCGACCGGATCAGACCGTAAGGGACAATCAGACAACCCTCACGACATCCGACAAGGAGATGTCGATCCTGGTCGCGCCCCGAAGATGTCCACCGTCAACTCGACACGGCCCCGAACATGGTCAATAGCCACGACAGGGCTCGTGAAGTCTGTGAACGGTCCCCCGGTAATCCGCACGTCAGTCCCGACCTGGATGTCCATCTCGTGCATCACACCAGCCCTCTTCACGCTGCTACTTCGACCAGCCATCGCTGTCAGAAGCGAACCTACCCTTCGGCGGAACGGGACCGAACGGCCCGGGGCAGGCCGGGATGTGATCGTTGATTAAAGCACAAGTTCAGTGCCTGTTCCTAAACCGGCTTGCTGAGCGGCCTCGGGCTCTACGCTGGCGGGGTGTCCGAGGACGGCAGGCGGGCCGTGGAGCGGGTGTGCGGAGGCTGTGGTGAACGGCTGAGGCCGGGAGCACGGTCCGATGCCGTGTACTGCGCGGCTGCATGTCGTTCCAGGCAGTGGCGCCGGGACCGCCGGTTGCGCAAGCGGGTGGCCGCGGAGCTGAGCGGTGCTGGCGAGGCCAAGTGCCCCGAGTGTGGGACCACTTGGGTGGCCGGGGTCGACCGCCGTTCGAACGCGGTCTACTGCTCACGGCGGTGCGTCACGAGGGCTTGGAGGGCCCGGAAGGAAACGTTCGGTGAACGCGCACAGTGACCGCATCGCGAACGCATCCAGATCCCAACTTCGGTCAGAACCCGGTTAATTACGGTCGTTCGTTGTGATCATCACATAATCGGTCTGACTCTCGGCCCAGGAAGCGGGCCGGGTCTTGTCACGGCCGCGGGGCCGTGCCCCGGCCCAGCGGTGGGTGGTGGATGCCATGCCGGAAGAGATCGAGACGAGTGGCAAGGTCGGCAGCGTTAGCGCGAACCGCTATGCGGAGATCGTGGCTGAGCTGCGGAAACTGGTTGACACGGCCAGTCGTATCCAGTTCACGATCGGCGACTACGCCCTGGAGATCGAGCCGATGCGCGAACACGGCGGCTCGGCGCCGGCCGATGAGTTGTTCACGGTCAAGGACTCGCTGTTCCGTCTGTCCGAGGACATCGGGCTGTCGTACTCAACGGTGAAGACGGCCCGGTGGACGGCGTCGAGGTGGCCGGAGGACCGCCGGGCTCAGGGGGTGTCCTTCACGGTCCACAACATCCTGGCGGGCATCGTCGACGACGAGGAACGGTGGGCGACCATCCTCACTCCGCCCGAGGGCAAGGCCCGGTGGACGCCGGACGAGGCCAAACGCCGGACGGGCCGTCAGGTCGTCAAGCCCGTCACTCCGCAGGAGAAAATCAGCGCGATTCACACCCTGGCCCAGGACGAGAAGGTGGCCGCCCAGGTCACCGGGGATCTGCTGCGGCGTCCGGCGGTCGTCGCGCAGGTCAAGGAGGAGGACAAGGTCCGGGTGGTGGAGGAACTGACCCGTGAGGAGAAGGTCGCGGCGGCCGTCGCCCCGGACTTCCTGCGTCGGCCCGAGGTGGTCGCCCGGGTCGCGAAGGCGGACAAGGTGAAGGTCGTGGAGGAACTGACCCGCGATGAGCACGTCGCGGCCGAGGTGACCACCGGCCTGCTCCGGCGTCCGGACGTCGCGTTCCGGGCGATGTCCGACGACACCGCCCGCCACCAGGTCAACCATGCCCAGGTCGAGCGCGGCCGGCAGGCCCGCGAGCACTTCGAGGAGACCAGCCCCGTCGCGCCAGCCATCCGCAACATCGACCGGTCGGTGGAGTTCCTGGACCTGGTCACCGCCTGCCACGCGTTCGTCGCGGCGGCCGGGCGGGTCGTCCCGGGCATGCGCGACCGCCAGCTCGGCGACGACGAACGCACGATCATCCACGAGAACGTCGCACGAGTGAGGGCGACGCTGGACTGGATCGAGACCGCGGTGGACACCGGCAAGGTCGACGTCGACGGCGAGCTGGCCCGACTGCTGCAAGGTGAGTAGGCGATGCCTCGCGCTTCCCAGCGCAGATCGCCCGCAGCCCAGCGACATGCCGACACCGTCCGGTTCGTACTCTTTGAGGCCCGCCCTGCCGGTCTGGCGTTCAACCAGCTGGTCAGATCCAGTGAGCTGTCGCCCAGCCAGGCCCGCGCGGGCCTGGCCTGCCTGCGGGACACCATCGCCGAACGCGGCTGGCCCCCGCTGATCTGGACCCGGGTGGACGGCTACAAGTTCTGTTCGGACCCGGCCGAGCTCCAGGCATACGAGGTCGCGATCATCCGGGAGAAGCTCACCGAGATCCGCCGCTTCATCACCGGCGTCGTCGCCCCACACGCCGCCCTGCAGCCCAAGGGCCGGTGGATCAAACACCTGAACACCCAGCTCAGCTCGGTCGAGTCCACGCTCGACGTGATCGCCGACTACATCGACGCCTGACCGGCTGGGCCGGCCGCGAAGCGGCCGGCCCAGCCCCGTCCTTGAAAGGGAGGGAACAGAAGTTGCCGCGGCGCCGCTGCTACCCCTCCGACACGTTCGACGACGAATGGGCCCTGATCGAGCCCCTGCTGCCGCCCCCGGCCTGCGACTCCCCCAAAGGGGGACGCCCGGAGAAGCACCCCCGCCGGGAGATCGTCGACGCCATCCGATACGTCGTCGACACCGGCTGCAAGTGGCGTGCCCTGCCCAGCGACTTCCCGCCCTGGCGGACCTGCTACAACTTCATGGCCCGCTGGGCGGCGACCGGCATCATCGGGCAGATCCGCGACCATCTGCGCAAACGCATCCGCCGCGAGATGGGCCGGGCCCCCGGCGCGGTCGCTACCGTCATCGACTCCCAGTCCGTCAAAGCCGCCGAGACCGTCGGAAAGGACTCCCGCGGCTACGACGGCGCGAAGAAGATCAACGGCCGCAAGCGGCACATCGTCGTGGACACCAAGGGCCTGCCGCTGTTCGGCATGGTCACTCCCGCCGACATGACCGACCGCGACGCTGCGAAGGAAATCCTGTTCCGGCTGCGGCTGATGCACCCGGAAATCACCATCGTCTGGGCCGACTCCGGCTATGCCGGACAGCTCGTGACCTGGGCGAAGAAGCACCTTGACCTGACGCTCAAGACTGTCAGCCGTCCCAAGGACGCTGTCGGGTTCGTCATCCTGCCCCGCCGTTGGGTCGTAGAACGCTCGCTGGCCTGGATCATGCACGCCCGCCGTCACGCACGCGACTACGAACGGCTCATCCAGCACTCGGAATCACTGATCACCTGGGCTGCGATCACGCTCATGACCAGGCGCATCACCCGCCGCACGTCCCGCAGGAACGGACAGGCAGCTTCCCGCGAAGCCCAGCGGGACTGATCGTTCTCAAAGGTATGGTCAGCCCCTTGCCCAGGCCGTCCCGAAGTCTCCGGCCCGAGCCCACTCTCCCACCCAGCCCACATTCCCGCAGACGGTGCGGCTGATGCACCCTGAGATCACCATCGTCTGGGCCGACTCCGGCTATGCCAGACAGCTCGTGACCTGGGCGAAGGCCCACAGTGATTGTCGAGAGGTCCAGGGTTTTTGCTGTCTCCCTTTGACGCCCCGCGAGTGGTGCCGGATGTCTCACCGGCTAGGCATCGGTGACGTCCCGGGGCGTCGCCGGGTGAAGGGAGTCGATGTCCTCCATGAAACTCAACATCCGGGCGTTGACGAGGTCGGGGTGGTCGATCTGCGGCCCGTGTCCGGTCGCGGCGACGATCTCGGCGCGGGCGCCGGGAATCACCCGAGGAACGCGTTCGAGCTGACGCTTCGGGTGCACCAGCAGGCTGCGCTTACCCATGATCAGGTAGAACGGCGTCCGGATGGAGCCCAGCTCGGCGTCGGACAGCGGCAGTGGAGCGGGACGGCGTATCCGGAAGGCCTTCACGCCGGCCTGGATCCAGGCGCGCAGATCCGGGTCGGATACGACCGGCTGCTCCAGCCACTTGGCCAGGGCCGGGCGCAGCCGCTTGGGAGCGAAGGTGGCGAAGAGGCTGGCGAAGATCCAGACGAAGAAGCGAAGCCCGACCTTCTCCAGCCCGCCCGGGTCGAGGGCGGTGACGGAGGCGAGCCGTTCGGGTCGGCGGTGGGCCTGGTTGATGACGAGCCAGCCGCCGTAGGAGGAGCCGACGAGGTGGACCTTGTCGAGGCCGAGGGCGTCGAGGGCCTCGTCCATCCACTGGGCGGCCCGCTCGGGTTGCCACATCGGCGCGCGGTGGATGCTGCGGCCCGGGTCGCCAGGGGTGTCAAGGGCGTAGACGGGGCGATCGGCGCTGAGCGCGGCCGTGTTGGGGTACCACATCGCGGAGCAGCCGCCCGAGCCGTGGATCAGGACGACCGGCGTACGGGACTCGGCCGCCGGGTCCGCAGGGCCGTACCGGTAGACGTGAGTCGTCCCGAAGCTGGTCTCCACGTCGGTTTCGAAGCGGATCGGTGCGCCCTTCGCGTACAGCACGTCGCAGGCGGCGAAGTAGCGGTCGCGCAACTGGTCGTTGACGTAGCGCCCTATGTCGCGGCGCGTTCCGGGCGTGTTCTCGGACATGGGCTACCTCCGTGAGATCCACTCTTTATGATACGAGCGTATCATGTTGGTGATACGGCGGTATCATGAAAAGAAGTCCTTGGGCCGGACCAGACGGCGAACAGGGATCCCACCAACCCACCACGGCCGGAGACACCACGGATGCCCAAGCGCGTGGACCACGATGAACGCCGCACCCAGATCGCTGAAGCACTCATCCAGGTCGCAGGCCGGCAGGGCCTGCACGCGGTCGGCATGCGTGACGTCGCCGCCGAGGCGGGCGTCTCACTGCGCCTGGTGCAGTACTACTTCCAGACCAAGGAAAAGCTGCTCTTCCACGGCCTCCAACACCTGACCGACCGCTTCACCGCACGCGTTGGCGCCCGCCTCGCCGCTGCCGGCCAAGACCCGGGCCCCCGCGCGGCCGTCGAGGCTCTGCTGCTGGCCTCGCTGCCGACCGACGAGGAGAGCCGAATCTTCCACCTTCTCTACAGCTCCTACTCGATCCTGTCCGTGACAGACGAGGCCCTCGCCGCCCAGCCCTTCATCGACAACCCTGACGCCGCCGAGAATGCCCTCACCCAACTGATCCAACAGGCACAGGAGACGGGCCAAGCCGATGCTGGAGCCGACGCTCGCACTGAGGCGATCAGCCTGCTTGCCATGACGGCGACCATGGGCACCAGCATCCTCGTCGGACAGCGCACGCCGGAGTCTGCCACCGCGGCACTCCAGTACCACCTCGACAGGATCTTCAATCGCAGCCAGGCCTCGCCTACGACCCGGTGACTTCCGCTCTCGGCTTCACCGGCATCGGCCTGAGGTGCTGCTGAGCTGAGACACCAGCTCGCGGTTGGTGGCCCGAGTGGCTGCCGAGATCCTCGCCGCGTTCACCAAGCCGCGAGTTGAGCTCCACAACCCGCGGCTCGAGGTGGGTCAGCTTCTCCTCGAGAGCGTCGGCATCGTGAAAGCTCCGAGCCCAGCAACCTTCCAGGCCTCCTGACCGAGGACATGGGACAGCCGTTGTTCAAGCTCATGAACTGCTGGACCTGGCGGGTCGTCGGCGAGGTTAGCCAGGTCGGCCTGGAGGAGAGGAAGCGGCGACTGACCTCGGCCCGATGGGCCTGCCGGCGGTTGCACAGAGCGGACCGGTACGGCGGCGTGGAGTCGCCGTACCGGTAGTCAGTCGCGGTGCACGTGCGCCAGGCGCGCAACGAACGACAAAGCGATCTTCAGCCTGTCGCAGATCAGTCGTCGAAGGCGGCCAGGACGCGGCAGCGTCCACGGACTGAATCGTCAGCGCATGCCTTCGCGAGCGGGTCGGCAGGCAGCGGCCAGCTAACGCTTCCCCGCCTGGCCGGATACCGCTCGCGGCAGAACGGATGACGGCCTACCTCGTGGCTCAGCTCGGAACATTGAACGGTCTTCGGCGAGGGACCACACACTCGGAGCACGCTCAGCCAGGCAATTTCGCTGCGTAGATCCAGTCGAAGCCGTCGTATCCGGGGCCGTCGAGATGTTCTGCCCGCATCAGGCCGGCACGTACCGCCACGCGCTGCGAGGCAGCGTTAGCTGGTCGGACTCGGGCGATCAGCGGGAGGTCGGGAACGTGGCGCGATACCCAGTCGGTCACTGCGGTCGCCGCCTCGCTGGCGAAGCCCTGGCCCCATGCCGAGGCGGCGAAACGGTAGAAGAGGTTGAGAACGTTCATGCCATTCAGGTCCGTGGGCTTGACCCCGCAGAACCCCAATTGCCGGGCAGAGTTGTGACGTCGGACAACCCAGTACCCGTATCCGCAGCTCTGCCATTGGTTGTTCCAGCGCTGATAGAGCTCCTCGGCCTCTTCAGACCGGGCAAGGGCGTCGGAGGGATTGTGCAGGCAGGTTGCGGGGTCACTGTGGATCGCGAAGATTGCATCGATATCGGCTTCGGTCGGACGCCGCAGTGATAGTCGGGCGGTCGACAGCTCTTCGCCTACCAGGTCCCATTCGCTCATACGAAGATCGTAGAGCCATGAAGATGGCGGCGACGTGGAGTCCGGCGAGGTAGATAGTGGCGGACTCGCTCTCGGCCTCAGTCGTTCACCACAGCCTCCGCACACCCGCTCCACGGCCCGCCTGCCGTCCTCGGACACCCCGCCAGCGTAGAGCCCGAGGCCGCTCAGCAAGCCGGTTTAGGAACAGGCACCAACCGCAGCCGCTCCCGGAGACGGTTTTCCCCCGCCGGGTTCTGTGCCGGCGAATGCGGCGGGAGTGGCGGCGAGCAGAACGTACGCGGCGACGTATGACCGGCAGCCATAGACCTTGGCCTATGACTGCCGGTCAAATGCCCTGATCGGCGACGGCCCTGGCGGCTGCGTAGCCAGAGCCCGAACTATGCGCCGCAGGGAAAGAGCACGGCGTTGAGGAGCGTCGCGACTTGCTGGATGGGTCTACTTTCGCTTAGTTGCGGAATATGCCCATACAGCAAGGTAAGCGAGAAGGCTGCAACCTGCGGCCCAGAGAATGATCAAGCCGACAGTTTTGGCCCGGAGGTCCGATAGGTCTGGACCCAGAGTAAAAAACGTCAACACGAATAGGCCGAGGCCAACGGCAAGCACGGCGTTGCCGTTGATGCGATCTCGCATGCTGTTCACTGTCCTTGATACTCGAGGTAGCCCTTCGTGGCGGCTCCCGCTGCGCCACCGCCGAATGCCCCTACCAGTGCCGACGGCAGGCAGCCGATTTCGGCTCCGGCGACACATCCGGCAATTGCCCCAGTGACGGCCCCGCCTATCGCTCCGCCCACGGACGCGAATCCGATCTTTCGTACGCTGCTCCAGAAGCTGAGCCCGGTCGGGTCAGTCTGGTTGATAGGGTCGCCGGCGGTGTAGAGATAGGGATTTTGTTCCTTGCCGCTGGGGTCAGGCTGGGTGAAACGGCCGAGGTTGGGGTCGTAGTAGCGGGCTCCCATCTTGTACAGGCCCGACGGGTCCTGATAGGCGCTGGTGTAGCGGAAGGGCTGGTTGGTGCCGCTGTTGGTGCGCTGCTCCCCGTACGGCCCGTAGGAGTAGGTGGCCGTGCGCTTGCCGGACGCGTCGACCAGGCCGATGACGGAGTTCTGGGCGTCGGTCAGGTAGTACTGGCTGGCGCCCCCGCTCTTCATGGCGACCAGCGTGCCCGAGGGCTCGCGGATGAAACCGGTCGCGGCGCCGGAGACGCTCTGTCCGGTGATGCCGACGGCGGCGTTGGTGAACGTCGTCGAGCCGGCCTTCAGGCGCTGGGTGTTGTCGGTGCCCGCGTAGGTCTGGTCCGTGGTGGTGCCGGACTGGGTGTAGGCGCCGAGCTGGATGAACGGCGTCCACGACTCGGAGGTGCGGGTGCCAGTCGGGCTGGCAGCGGAGGTCTCGTTGCCCGCGCCGTCGTAGGTGAAGGCGTCGTTGCCGTTGAACGAAGTCAGTTCGCCTGCATCGTTGTAGAGGGCCTTCTGCCCGGCGTCGTCGCAGCTGGACGGCAGCGACGTGCCGGTGGAGCGGCCGGTACGGTTGCCGGCCTGGTCGTAGCAGTAGGACCAGCCTGCCGTCGTGGAGCCGGACTTGGTCTCCACGGCCTTGGTCAGGCGGCCCAGGGTGTCGTAGGTGTAGTCCAGGGCGGCGCCGTCGGTGGTGCGCTTGCGGACCTTGTCGGTGTCCTTGCCGGAGTTGGCGTAGTCGTAGGTGATCGTCGACAGCGTCGTGGAGCCGGACTTGGCCTCGATCTTCGTGGGGCGGCTGGAGTCGTCGGATGTGACGCTCTGGGTGGTGCCGCCGGGGAAGGTGGTCTTGGTGCGGTGACCGTTGTTGTCGTAGGCGAAGCTGGTCTTGGCGCCGCCGGGTTCGGTGACCGAGGTGAGTTCGTTGGCGTCGTCGTAGCCGTAGGTCACGGTGCCAGCCGAGTCGGTGGCGGTGGCGAGGTTGCCGGTGGCGTCATAGGTGATCGACGTGGCCGGGGTGCCGGGCAGGGCACGGGTGCGCTCGCGGTTCTGCTCGTCGTAGGTGAACGTCGACGTGCCGCCGGGGGTGGCTCGGGTCTGCAGGTTGCCGTCCGCGTCGTAGGTGAAGGTGGCCGTGGAGCTGTCGGCGGTCTGGGTCTTGATGCGGTCGCGGTTGTCGTAGGTGTAGGTGGTGGTGACACCGCGGCCGTCGGTCATCGTCTTCTGGCGGCCGAGGTCGTCATAGGTGTAGGTGATCGGCTTGAGCGGGGACGGTGGGGTGACCTTGGTCAGGTTGCCCTTGGAGTCGTACTCGTAGGACGTCTTCTTGTCCCGCGGGTCGGTGGCGCTGCAGCGCTGGCCGGGCAGGCCGCCGCAGTCCATCGTCCCCGACTTGGGGTTGTAGGCGTAACTCCACTTGGCGCCGGTGCCGCTGGTGGTGGAATCGGTGGAGGTCAGCAGGTTGCCGGAGGTGTCATAGCCGTTGGTCGTCTTCTCCGCCGAGGCCGTGGTGGCGGTCTCGGGGAAGTAGCCGCTGCCCTTCTTCACCCACGTTGCCGTCGCCGATGCCCCCGTCGGGATCGTGACGGTGGTGGGGTTGAAGGCGCTGTCGTACGTGTAGCTGGTGACGTTGCCGTCCTCGGGGGCCGCGCCCATCGCGTCCGTGGCGGTGGCGATGTCGTTGTCCGGGCCCCAGGACTTCGAGCGGGTGTGGCCGAGCGGGTCCTCGGTCTTCTTGGTGCGCCAGTAGCCGTCGACCGTCTTGATCGTGTTCTTGCCGCGCGGGTCGGTGACGCGCACCACGCCTTCGGCGTCGGGGTTGTTGTCGGCAGGCAGGATCCAGCGGAAGGCTGTGGTGTTGCCGGCGCCGGTGGAGTTGGTGACCACTCGGGTGATGGAGGCGACCTTGTCGCTGTCCCAGGTGAATGTCGTCTGGCGGCCCTCCGCCGTCGTGACCTTGGTCAGACGGTTCGAGGTGTCGTAGTCGAAGGTCGTGGTCTTGCCGTCGGTGTCGGTGAAGGTCTTGATCAGATCACCGGAGTAGGTGTAGCCGATGGAGCGGCCGGTGTTGTCGGTGACCTTGGTGATGTGGTTGCCGTCGTTGGTGAACGTCAGCGTCCGGCCCGAGGCGGAGGTGATCTTCGAGGTGAAGTTGCCCGAGTAGGCGATGGTGGTGGCGTTGCCGTTCTTGTCCTCCACCTTCGACACCCGCGCGATGCCGGTGGTGCCCGAGCGGGAGAAGGTGGTCTTCTCCCCTGTGCGGCGGCTGGTGAGCGTGAAGGACTTCTTGTCGGATGCCTCGGTCAGGTCCTGCTTGTAGCCTCTGGCCGGGGTGAAGGCGGAGCCGGAGCGGGCGAAGACGGCGACCGTGCCGGTCGGTCCTTCCACGGAGACGCCGTCGGCAGTCGTCTCCTCGATGCGGTAGTCCGCGCCGGAGGTGGCGTTCCAGCCGACAGCGTTGAGGCTGTTGAAGGTGTTGCCGTAGGCCAGGCCCGGGCCTGCGTCGGCGATGTCGAAACCGTCGACGGTCAGCAGCAGGTTGCCGTTGCCGTAGTTGACCTGTGCGCTGACACCGTCCGAGAGTTGCGCGGAGTAGAACTCCGACCACGGCACCTGTCCCACGCCTATGGCGTAGAAGCCGGGGTCGGCCGTGGCCGACTCGACCACCGGCTGCCCGGCTTGGCCGGTCGCCTTGAACGCCGTGCTCGCCGGGGCCTTCGTCTTGCCCAGGGGCGAGGGGGCCGGGTTGCCCGCCGCGGCGGTGGCGGGGGCGGCCACCGGCTGGGCGGAGGCCGGGACGGCGGTGGCCATGGTGGCGGTCGCGGTGGCCGCGGCCAGGATGGACAGTGGCAGCCAGTGTCTGCGGCGCCGGAATGCGGGCATGCGAGGATTCACGAAGGTCTCTCCGATGCATTGGATGAAGCGGAGCGGAGCAGGGCCTGCTGGGGCGGCACCCCTTGCACGGGTGCCGCCCCGTCCTGCTCGGAGGAGGTCGTACGTTGCGGCCCGCGGCATTGCGCCGGCTGGCAGCCGCGTCAGCAGCGCTGGGACGTGCGGGTGTGAAGCGGCTCCGGGTCGTTGGGGATACTCATCGTCCCGTCGCCCGAGGTGCACTCGTCCGCCGTCTTGGCCGCGTTGCCCCAGAACTCCTGGGAGTGCGTGCCGAACACGTCCCTACGGCCCACCAGCGCGTTGCGCTTGTAGGACCACACACCGACCGTCAGGTCGAAATTGATCTTCTTGTCCAGGAACGACTTCCAGACCCACACATAGCCGTAGTTCTCGTCGCACTTGGCCGAGTAGAACTGCTTGACCGAGGCGATCTTCTCGGTGCCCTGGTAGATGTACTCCGTCGTCCCGATCTGCGACGCGTCCGCACACACCCCCGCCGCCGTCGCGACGCTGCTCAGCGGATTGCCGGCTTCCGTGCCCGCGGCCCCCGCCGCCTCGTTCGCCGAGCGCTGCTGCGGCGTCTGCGCAGGGCCGGTCCCTGCGGCAGCCACTCCGCTGCCCAGCAGCGACAGCGCCGCTCCTGAAACCACTGCGGCGACCGCCATACGCGAACGTCTCACGTGTATTACCCCCCTGGGAAGACGCGCAGCCCCAGCGCCCGGACAGGGCCCGGGCCGCCGCGCGCGATGGAAGCGCACCCGACCGGCACGCCTTCTCATCTTCACCACACACCGCACCGGAATCACACGTTCCACCCATACGAATACCAGGCGTAATCAAGTTACACAGGGTAAATCAATGGATTTTCACCACTTAAACCGTTGAATCCAGGGTTCGTGCGCACCATTGACATAGCCGGCCAGGCGTAAACGCATGTCCATTGCACTTTCCCAGGATGGGCACTTAAGTGTGATGTGCACTACAAGCATGCACCTCGACGGAGGGGGCAGACGAGCACATTTGACGGGCCGTCAACTGACCTTTAGAGGAGCCGCGTTACTGGCGGCAACACACAGCCGCGACCCGGTACCGACCCGTCAGCACGCCCGTTCCCTCCGCAGTCACGACTCCTGATGCGCTGTCCGTTGCCGCAGAGGATTTGGACGGCACAACAGAAGCAGCGACGTCTTCGCGGTACAGGTGCACCTGCTCGCCGGAAACTGACTCCAGACGCAGGTCGGCCCCGACCAGAGGTATCTGGTCGGGGCCGACGCCGTGTACAGGCCGCGGTACCGGGCCCGGAAGTCGATCAGTATGAGCGGTGGCGAGTGCCGATGGGCTGTGGGTACTGGGCTGTGCGTCAGCTGCCGGTGTACTGCGGCAACCGAGTCAGTGTGTGATCCGGGCGGGGGATCTCGCCAAAGTCTTCATCGAAGGGCTCGGTGGAGAGACCGTGGATGACCGCCTCCAGGCGGGGCGGCAGGCAGGGACGGCGGCCTTGCCAGCACCGTGTGATCAGGTCGCGTCGCACCCGGTCTGGCAGCAGGGGAGGGAGCGGGGAGGCGTCGAGGGCCGGCTGGGGCGCGGTCGGCGCTGGGGCGGGAATCTGGGTTCGCCAGTGGGCTGCGGTGCGGTGCTCGGAGCGCTGCTGGTGCAGGAGAGTGAGGCAGAACGCCGCAGTGCGGTTTCCGGCGCCGGCGGCGAACTCGAACCAGAACTGGGAGGGGTCGCGGTAGCCGGACAGGTGGAGCAAAGCGGCGAAGACGAGGGCTCCTTCTGGTTCGATCGGGTCGGACTCCACCAGCAGGCTGATGCTCCGTTGTGCTTGTGGGGTGTCCACGATCAGGCTGGAGGCCAAGTCGAGGTCGTGGGCAGCCTGTTCGTGCACGGTGGCGTAGCGGGAGGCGACAGGCGTGGCCGGGCCAAGCCCGGTACCCGCATCGGCGAGGGCCCTCACACGGTCGAGTGCTGCGTCGGCGTCATAGTCCTGGTACACGCCGGCCAGGGCCTCGGCCTGGGCGAGTGCCCTATCGATTCCGATGTCCGGTTCGTGATCGGTGCGGGCCACTACTTCTCCTCAAGTTGGATGTCCAGCTGTCTGGCCAGGGCGCGGCGCGCGTGCCGGATGTGGGAGCGGACGGTGGCGACGTCGATCCCCAGATATTCCGCCACGTCGGGCTCTTCCATGCCGAGGACGAAGCGCAGCATCACGACGTCGTACTGACGCTCGGGCAGGGTGGAGGCGTTGTAGAGGCCGATCTCCTGCGAAATGACACGGAGTTCGTCGCGCATCTCGTGCAACAGAAGCTTCTGAACGGCGGTCAGGAAAGCCGCGTCAGCGACCTGCGGCTCCAGGGAGCGCGCGGTGAGCCAGCGCTGGACTTCCTCCTTCAGGACCTGCCAGGCGTACCGCGGGACGGACTCCTGGATCAGGACATGAGGCCATGTCCTTTTCAGACGGGCGCAGGTGGCGTCCACGACGACCTCCGCGCCCGCGCGGCTGCCGACCTGAGTGTGCGCATAGCGCATCCACAGCTTGCGGTGGTAGGCGTGAAACGCGTCGAAGGTCAACGCCAACCGCCCGCGGCGTGAAGCCGCGGCCCGCCCCGACGGGTTCATCACACCTCACTTTCCGGGGCGATGGCGTCCGGGTGGGAAGAGGCAGAAGCGCTCTGCCGGCGAAGATGCTGCACCCCGGCCTGCACGGCGGCGGCGAGTACCCCCTGGCCGGCCCGGCGCAGGTCAGGTACGAAGATCCGGGCGGCGGTCCCCCAGACCGCCACGGTGTCCAGATCGATGTCCACAGGATTCCTAAGGTGGCTGGCACCGCGCCGCTCCACGATGAGGCGGCGTCGGTGTGGGAAATCTGCTTTCCCATTCATCAGCCAACCCGAGAACAGGCATCTTCGTGCAAGGCCCCAGCCAGACTGACGCAGATGACCACAACGCGATCAACAAACCCCGCAGTCGGACCATTTCTGACCGATACGGCCGCCCCGTGCCCGTGTTGTCGGCGCAAGGCGGTGCGCGGTGGCTGGTCATGTGGTTGCCCCCAGGACATGCCAAGGGGAGGCTGGGGTGGCGAACGGTGGCGTCAGCACGGCGTCGACCGCGAAGAGGCAGACCAGGGGGCGACATGGGCAACGGCACCGACGTAGTTGACCTGCAACTCGACCGGCCGCACTCGGCACGCATGTACGACTACTTCCTCGGCGGCATCACCAACTTCCCCGCCGATCGCGACGCCGCCGCCAAAACCATCGCCGCGTTCCCCGCCACCCTGATCGCTGCCCGGAGCAACCGCGCCTTCATGCGCCGCTCCACCCACTACCTCGCGCAAGCCGGCATCGAGCAGTTCCTCGACATCGGAACCGGCATCCCCACCAGCCCCAACCTCCACGAGGTCGCCCAGAGCGTGAACCCCCGCGCCCGCGTCGTCTACACCGACAACGACCCCATCGTCCTCACCCACGCCCGCGCCCTCCTCCACAGCCACCCCCAGGGCAGCACCACCTACCTGCCCGCCGACATCACCGACCCCACCGCACTGCTGGACCACCCCGTCCTGCGATCCGCATTCGACTTCGACCAGCCCATCGCCCTCAGCCTCAACGCCCTGCTGCACTTCGTCACCGAACCACACGACCCCTACGGCATCGTCCAGAAACTCAAAGACGCCCTGCCCTCCGGCAGCCACCTGATCATCAGCCACGCCACCCCCGACTTCGACCCCGCCGCCATCGCCCGCGTCACCGGCATCTACAAAGAAGCCGGAACACCTATCCAGGCCCGCACCCGAGACCAGATCGCCCGCTTCTTCACCGACTGGCAGCTCCTCGACCCCGGCCTCCAGCCCATCCTGCGCTGGCGCCCCAACCCCGACGAGGCCCACAGCACCCTCACTGACGCCGACGCCGCCTGCTACGCCGGCGTCGCACGGAAACTCTGACGCAGCGCTGACGGCGTTCCGGTCCAGGCATCTGTGGCCGGGCCGCGGAATCCGCGCGAGGGGGCCGCCCCGCCAGGACTCCCGCGCCATCCCCAGAGTCAGGACCACCAGCCTGGAATCGCGATCACCCAGCCCACCCGGCATGTGGACAGCATGCCCGCGACGAGGCCTCTACCGGTGCGAGCACGCATGTGAGGTCCAGGACCCGCACGGGCGGCCCCGCCACCGTTCAGCGGCCCCGGTCACCGTCAAGGTAGCCGCGCGGACCGCCGCGGCCACGGTGGTCTCCCTGGTGCCCGGGTCCATCCCCGCGAACGCGGCGATGGCTGGGACGCCCCCAGCACGGCACGTCGGGCTTCCGCAGAACTCCACCTCCCGCCTACAACTCGGCGCCTGGCTCGCGAAGCCGGGATCCGGCCGGTCTTCGACACCAGCGTCACCGACTGGGACACCGCAATCCTGCTGGCAGAACTGGGACTGAGCCTCGCCGTCGTCCCGGCCCTGCCCGCCTGGAGCGGCCCCGGACACCCCGGCCTGCGACTGATTCCCATCCCCGCGCTCCCCGCGGGCTGGGCGGTACGCCGCTGGGATGCCCTCTCCCCGCCGGCCCGCGCGTTCGCCGAGGCCGTCGCGCACCACTGCGGCAAGCAGACCGTTCGGGAATAGCCGCCGCCCACGACACGCCGTCAGTCCCTTTCGTCAGGGACGCGCGCGCCCCCAGCCCGGTTTTGGCGGGAGCGGCCAGGGCGGTGGTGGCGGCAGGTGTGGCTCCGACCGGAAGTCTTCGTCCGGGCCGCGGCCGACCAGCCAGGCGAGGAGCGTGTGGTCATGGGTCGGTAGGTTACGGCTGGCCGGTCAGCAGGTGGCCGATGGTCGCGATGCCCTTGGCGATGGCTCGTTCGCCGATGTTGCCGAAGCCGAGGACGAGTTGCGTCGGCGCGGTGGCGTGTGAGGCCCGGTGGGCGCTCATGCCGTAGAGGCCGACGGACCGTTCGCGGGCGGCGGTGACGATGTGGTGTTCGTCGGTGCCAGCGGGCAGGTGTGCGACGGCGTGGAAGCCGGCGGCGAGGCCGGTGACCGGCAGTTCGGGGGCGTGTTCGGCGAGCGCGGCGAGCAGGACGGTGCGGCGGGTGGCGTAGGTGGCGCGCATGCGGCGTAGGTGGCGGTCGAAGCGGCCGGACTCGATCAGTCTGCTCAGGGCGAGTTGGTCGAGTGTGGGCGTGCCGCGGTCGCTGCGGTGCTTTTGCTCGGCGATCGGTCCGGCCAGTTGAGGCGGGCAGACGATCCAGCCGATGCGCAGGGCGGGGGCGAGGGACTTGCTGACGGTGCCGATGGAGATCACCCGGTCCGCGGCCAGTCCCTGGAGGGCGCCGACGGGCTCGCGGTCGTAGCGGAATTCGGCGTCGTAGTCGTCCTCGATGATGACCGCGTCACGGTCGCGGGCCCACTCGACGAGGGCCAGTCGGCGCTCGGGGGCGAGGGCGACCCCGGTCGGCCACTGGTGGGCGGGGGTGACAACGACGGCGCGGGCGGCGCTCGCGGCCAGCGCCCGCACGTCGATGCCCTGCTCGTCCACCGGGACGGGGATCGCACGCATGCCCACGGTGGCGGCTGCGGCGGTGACGGTGCCGGGTGAGCCTGGGGTCTCGAAGGCCACGGTGTGCGCACCCGCGTCCGCGAGGGAGCGGAGCGTCAGGCCGAGGCCCTGTGCGTAGCCGTTGCAGACGACGATGTGTTGCGGGTCGGTCGCCGCGGCGCGCACCCGGCGCAGGTACCCGGTCAGGACCTCGCGCAGGGCCGCGTCGCCGCGCGGGTCGCCGTAGTCGAACTGGGCGGCCGGCATGGTGCGGGCGGCCTCGCGCAGGGCCCACAGCCAGTCCTGGACCGGGAAGGAGCCGAGATCCGGTACGCCGCAGCGGAAGTCGGCCACCAGGCGTGACGCGGCGGTGCTCGGTTGCGGGATGCCGGGCGGTACGGCGGCGCCGGTCGCCACCCGGGTGGCGGACCCGGGACGGGTGGTCAAGTAGCCCTCGGCCTGGAGCTGGGCGTAGCACTCCTGGACCAGGCCGCGGGAGACGCCGAGCGACCGGGCGAGATCACGGGAGGACGGCAGGCGTTCGCCGACCTGCAGGCGGCCGGTGCGGATCGCGTCCCGCAGCCCGTGCTGTAGTTGGGCGTGCAGCGGTCGGCCGCTGGTCCGGTCGATGGTCAGCAGCAGCTCGGGCGGGGAACTGGACCACTCCGGCGGCATGGAAGTGGAGCTTACCGGCGATCCGGTCGCGCTCTTAGCGTCCAGCTGTGACCGAAACGCTCGACACCACTTCCCCCACGACCACCACGCGCCCGGCTCTGCTGACACGGCCGCTGCTGCTGCGCTTCGTGTCCATCCTGGGCGCCTCGACCAGCTTCTACCTGCTGCTGTCCGTCGTCCCGCGCTACGCCTCGACCGGAGACCGGGGCGGAGGCGGCGGCGCAGCAGGACTGGCCACCGGAGCGCTGATGCTGGCGACGGTGCTGGGTGAACTCGCCACCCCCGTCCTGGTCCGCCGCTGCGGCTACCGCCTCGTACTGGCCGTCGGCCTGGCCCTGATGGGCGCACCCGCGCTGGCGCTCGGGCTCTCCCGGAACCTCGGGTGGATCGTCGCGATGTGCCTCCTGCGCGGACTCGGCTTCGCCTTCACGGTGGTCGCGGGAGGCGCGCTGACCGCCTCCCTCATCCCGGCCGAACGGCGCGGCGAAGGGTTGGCGCTGGTCGGCATCGTCAGCGGACTCCCTTCGCTGCTGGGCCTGCCGATCGGGGTGTGGTTGGCCGCACACGCGGGCTACGCCGTCGTCTTCACGGCCGGCGCAGTGACCGCGCTCGCCGCGATTCCCGCAGTGCCCGGCCTGCCCGACCGGATCCGCGCCTCCGGGCGGCCGATCGGCATCACCGAGGCGCTCCGCACTGCCGAACTGTTGCGCCCCGCCGTCGTCTTCGCGGTCACGGCGCTCGCGGCAGGGATCGTCGTTACTTTCCTGCCGCTCGCCGTCCCTGCGTCGGCCACGGGCCTGGTCGCGGCGGCGCTGTTCGTCCAGCCCGCGGCGGCCACGCTGGCCCGCTGGCTCGCCGGGCGTCACGGTGACCGGCACGGCTCCGCCGGGCTCGTATTGCCGGGTCTGCTGCTGTCCGCGCTCGGCACCGGGCTCATGGCGCTGACCGGCCATCCCGTGGCTGTGATCATTGCTGTCGGTCTGTTCGGCATCGGCTTCGGCGTAGCCCAGAACGCCACGCTCACGCTGATGTACGCGCAGGTCTCCACCGCCGGCTACGGCACCGTCAGCGCGATGTGGAACTTCGCCTACGACGCCGGCATGGGCGTCGGCGCCGTCGCCTTCGGCTGGCTCGCCGCCGGAACCGGCTACCCGTGGGCGTTCGCGCTGACCGCCCTGGCCATACTCAGTGCCCTCGTCCCTGCCCTGACCGACCGCAGCGCCGATCACCCGAAGCGTCGTGCCGGCCGCTGACTCACCACACCCGTCGCGACCACCACGTTATCCCGCCGATGCGGTTTTCCCATCTTTGCAAACCGTGTAATAGGTAATGGATGGAACTTCGAGCTTGAAAACCATTCCGAACTGTTCACGGATGTCGGATACTGTCTTGGAGCTTGGTTCTCGCAAGCATCGGGTGGTTGGCGGATCGTGCTGCAGGCACGCAGATGCTTCCTCGATCAGCTTCTTCGGGGTGCTGCGTACGGAGTCCCATGACAAGCTTTGCAGGCGGCCGAACAGCCCGGCGGGCTCGGGCAGATTTGGGCCGGTGGGGTTCGGGCCGGTTCCTCGATAATAGTCGACAAAGGCGCTGCGGCCGTCGATGTGATGAAACGGAATGCTGGCGCTGTCATCGTGCTGCGAGGCGTAGCGATCTCCGGCTGTCAGAATCCCGTCCAGCACGTCCCCCATGCGGTGTGGGTCGGCACCGAAGTACGCGGTGATCCGCAGGGCGCAACGGATCTTGTACTGGTCGTCGCCGCTCTGAAAGAACAGTTCCTTCGCCTTCCCTCCCGCACAAACGTCATTCAACGTGACCAGGCCGAGAGTGAGTGGGGTGTGCGTAGCGTACTCGTTCACGGTGGCCCGGAGCCGGCCCTCGGCGATCTTCCGGGACTGCAGAGCCTGAGAACTGCCCGCGAGGGAGCGTACCTCCTGTGGGCTCGTGGCTCGGTCCTGGGACGAGCACGCTGAGAGCGCGAACACAAGGAGGACCCCAAGGGGCCGTGACACGCTGGCACGCAGGGCGGATAACGCAGGAAGCACCTTCTTCATGGCCATGTGCCCATTCTGGCACCTCAGTTGGGGATGTCTATCCGTACAGGTACTCATCCATACCCGGGGGCGGCCCCGGGTATGGATGAGTGGCGCTACAGGCCCATGCCCGTCATAGTGCGCTCCAGTGAGTTCGCGTAGAGGCGCGCGCCTCCGATCTTGGGATGGAACGACTGGTTAGATAAGCCGTACGCACCGAGGAATTTCAAGTCCCATTTGGGCTGGTCCGACTTTGTGAGAGCCGTCACGATGCCATGGACCTGTTCTGGGTCTCCACAGATTCCCTTGCCAGCGAAGTCATTGGTCGGATCGGAAAACTCCACCGGCGCTCCAGCCGTCTTCGCGTCATCCTTCGCGCCCTGCATCGCTGCCGTGAGGACATCGGCGATTCCGTTAAGCCACGCTGCGGAAGGGGCGGACATACCTAGAGAAGGCAGCGGAGGGACGGGAGGGACGGTCGGGAAGTCCATGCGGAGGCAAGACCCGCTGTTGGAGATCAGATGCGGATAACCCATGAGGATGATCTTCACATATGGAGCTTTCTGGTGGATGGTCATTAGTGTCTGAGTGATGTCCGGGCGCACGATCTCTTTTATGACTCCTGGGACGGCGGTGGATAGTGGCTGCCCTTGGAATTTCGCATCCCGCCCCTCGACGGCCGCGTCCAGGTCATCGAATGATTTTGTTTCGCAGCTGTTTCCGCCTGCGGCCACCAGGCATTGCTGGACGATGCTCGCGAAGCGCGCGTCGTTACCTCCGATGGAGATCGTAACCAAGGTCGTGTTGTTGTTCAGGTAGCCCTTCTGTATCTGTGGTAGCTCACCGGAAAGGGGGTTCCGCAGCACGTTATAGGTGCGCGCCCCCGAGCAGGCGATGAGGTGGTAATCCATGTTGTTGTCGGAACCGTCGTCGAGAGCACCGATCGACTTCGACGCACCCGGAAGAGAGGCTTGCCTCGACCACGCATAGGTGGACCGATGGCAGCCATCTCGCGAGGGGTCGTTTTCGTCGATCTTCTTGTTCTTGCCCCGGTAGTTGGTTTCCGGATAGTAGTCGCGGTCGCCTTCCGATGCGCCTTCCCCGGAGGAGTAGGAGTCGCCCATGGCTACGATGACGTTCTTCGGCTTGCCGGGCAGCGGCTGGAAGGCCACTGCGCCCCAGGCGTCGCGGCCGCACAGTGCGTGCCTCGATCGCGGGCGACTGTCGCGGGCGGGCCGGGCCGGGGCAGACTCTCCCCTGGAGGTGTGGTGTGTTCCATGCTGTACGTACCGTGATGACTTTCGCCGCAGACCCCGAAGCGTCGGCCCGGTGGTGGGGACAGCTCCTCGACACCCCGGTGAAGCTCGACGTCAGCGACAGCGGGGCGGTCTACGCCTGGGTGGAGATCGGCGGGGTCGAGGTCGGCTTCCACCCTGCCGACGACGAGCGCAATCCCCGAGGCGGCAGCCCGGTCGTCTATTGGGGTGTCGACGACATCGACCAGGTGCGGGAGCGGCTGCTGGCGGCCGGCTGCGAGCATCACCGCGGGCCGCTGACCATCGAGCCGGGCCGACGGATTGCCCAGGTGCGTGACCCGTTCGGCACCATCGTCGGCATTAAGGGCCCGTAGGACGGGCGAAGGCCCGGTGCCCCGCTGAAGCTGGCGGTCAGCGGGGCTTGGGTTCTAACGGTCCAGGCCGTGCAGGCTCTCCAGTCCGGTGGCCGCCGCGTACGCGCGCAGGGCGGACCTCAACGTGCTCGCCGTCCAGTTGGCGCCGCGTGCCGCCGTGGCATCGAGATACAGACCCAGGACCCGGCCGGCGCTCAACTCGTGGCCGGCCTGGCGCAGGACGGCGGGCAGGGTGACCACGTCGATCAGTCCGGTGACGTCCGGACGCACGCTCTCCACGTCGAGCAGCATCACCTCGCCATCCGACCGGAGGCGCAGGTGCTCGGGCTTGAGGTCGAGGTGGCCCAGGGGCACCAGGTTGGGACCGTAGGCGTCCGCATAAGCGGCCAGGACCTCGCCGTACGCCACCGGGTCGGCGATCCAGACCGGTGCCGGGGCGCCTTGCAGGGTGGCGAGGGTGAAGCCGGCCATGGCTCCGGCGGCCTCGGCGGTCTGTCGCTGCGAGGCGGTGTGCACGGCGGCGGCTCGGTCGGCCAGCACCGCGGGCATCTGCGGGCGGGTCCAGTCGGCGGCCTCGGGCAGGTGCTCCAGCAGCAGCGACAGCGATGTCTCGCCCTCCGCGTACAGCCGGGGGACGGGGGCGGTGCCGGTGAGCAGCGCGTGCGCCAGTGTCTCCCCGGCGTACGCGGTGGGATCGGCGTGGAGCTTGAGGACCAGCGAGGCCTCCGGCGGGTCCGGGTTCACCGCGAATACCGCGGCGGTGTAGCGGGTGCTGAGGACGCAGAGCCTGCCGGTCACACCGGGGTGGTCATCGGCGAGCGCTTGGCGGGCGCGGCCGATCAGGGCGGCCGGGTCCGATGGCATGGGGGCGGCCAGCCAGCCGGGCGGTCGGATGCGGGCGAGTCCTGTCAGGGCCTCGGCGGCCGTGCCGGGCGCCGACGACGTCATCGGGTGCTCGCCGGGGCGGTGATGGCGGTGGCCATGGTGGCGTAGGAGCGTGTGGCGAGGTCGGGGCGCTGGTGTTCGCCGTAGATGCCGAAGAGGGCGTAGACGAGGCTGTCCAGCGGGCGTCCGATGTGCCAGCACTCCATCGCGCCGCCGGCCACGTCCCACACTTGCAGGCGGCCCTGGAGCAGGGCGAGGTAGTCCTGGAAGAACATCTCGGCGCCGAACGGGTAGGTGGCCATAGCCTCTTCGCGGCCGGTCGCCTCGACCTGGACGAAGTCGGCGGTGGTGACGTCCCAGGCGAACTGCAGGAGCTCGCCGCCGGGGCCGTCCTTGAGCCGCAGCACCGCGCGGTGGGGGCCGAGCGTGCCGGAGAGGTATTCGTGGATGCTGCAGGCCAGCATGCCGGTGGCGGTGGCCAGCAGTTCGCGTCCCAGCCGCGGCAGTTCCGCCGTCACGACCTTGAGGGCCTGGTCCTGGTCGGCGGGCTCGTCGGCGAGGGGGGCCAGTTCGACGGTGCCGGGGTCGGCGAGGAACGCGGCGTGCGCGATCAGTGCCTCGTACTCGTAGTCGCCGTCGATCCGCACCCAGCCGACCTGGTCGGCCGTCACCTTCTGCGCGGGAGTGGCGGGGACTGTCAGCCGGTCCCCGGGGCGCGGGCCGTGGACGCGGAAGAGGTTCTGCAGGTCGTTGGCGGCCGCAGCCATCCTTGGGTGGTCGGAGTACAGGAACGGTCCGTGGGGGGAGGCCGGGGGCAGGAAGCCGTTGCCGCACAGCGCCACGTCCTGGACGCCGTCGAGCGGGGCGAGGACTTCCAGGAGCAGCTGGTTGAGCACGCTCAGGCCGGTCTTGTGCCGGGTGCCGTCCATGCCGGGCAGCAGGTTGACCGAGGAGGCGGGCATCCCCGGCGGCACGATCTGGGAGTTGTTGGAGATGATCGCGACGCGGGGCACGGGCTGGGCCCCCTCGGTGACCTGCTGCACGTACAGGTCGGAAGGGTCGGCGTCCACGGCGATGAACACGGCCGGGCCGTCGCCGACGCGCAGGCACGGCTGGACGACGCGGTCCTCCCAGAACAGCGTCCGCGCCCCGGCCGGATAGAGCGTGACACGCAGTTCGCCCAGCTCGATCGGCGTGGTGTGGTCGATCCGGTGCAGCGTAAACCCGAGCCTGGTGACCGCCTCCTCGACCGGAGCGGGTAGCAGGGGCCCTGTGTAGATGGGCACCTGCCGGTCCAGCAGGTCCAGGGAGGGCAGGTGGAAGTGGTCCAGGTGCTCATGGGTGAGCACCACGGCGTCGGGTCGGGGCATCAGACCGTGGTCGACGGCGCGCGGCGGCCACACCCGGCACTCAGCGCGACCGGGCAGGCCGAACGTGCTCTTGAGGACGGGGTCGATCAGGACGCGGTGGCCGCCGCCCTGGACCAGCCAGGTCTGGTGGCCCAGGAACGTCAGCTCCAGGCGGTTGTCCACGCGGGTTGCCTCCTTCATGTTCTCGACCAAGCGGGGACGGGCCGGGGCGGTCGGGACGGCCCCAGCCGTCCCGACCGCCCCGGAGCTTTTCAGTGGTGGTAGGTGTGCGGGGCTGCGGCCAGCGCGCCGGTCCCGACGAACCGGCCGACCTTGGCCTGGAGCCCGGCTACCTTCTTCGGGTCGAGCCTGACGGCCGGGGCCTTCGCGACGGTGGTGGTCTTCATGGCGCGGTCCTCCTTGCAGGGCGGGATGTTGGGGATGCGGCCCGTCGGGCCGCTCCCGTGACCACAGTTCACCGCCGTGCGCGGCGCGGGTCGAGGCCAGATCACCGGACACATCACCGGACACCGTGACGGGCCGCTTCTGCTCCCTCGCTCACGGTGGCCAGGGTGGCTACCGTGGTGGTCCTGAAATCCCGGGGGTGCCCATGCCCGAACAAGCCGCCGCCAACTGGCGGTTCGTCGCCGCCCGCACCAAGCGCGGCTGGCACACCCAGCAGGACTTCGCCGACGCCTACGAGGACAAGGCGCGCGAACTGCGCGAGCAGGCCCGGATCTCGGTGCGCCAGGTCCGGCGATGGGAGTCAGGCCGCTCGACCTGGCCCAACCGGGACGCCAGGCGCGTGCTGGAGGCGATGTTCGACTGCCCGATGGAGAACCTCGGCTTTCGCCGGCCCGCCCGGCCAACCGGTCGGCACCCCGGCGAAAGCGGACGACAGGTGGAGGAGCACGACGTGTACAGACGGACATTCCTGGGCCTGGCGGGCATGGCACCGGTGCTCAACCTCGCGGACCTTGGCCATCTCACCGCCGCCGCCCACAATGCCCGCCATTACGGCGGCCGCGAACTTCTCGACCACCTGCGGACAGCGCTGGACGAGACGGCTCGCAGGGACGGGCAGGCCGGCCCGCACGAGGCGCTGCCCACCGCGCTCGGTCTTCTCAGCGCGATCGACTCCGCCGCCCGCACCGCAGCCCCCGAGATGCGACGCGAGCTGATGGTTCTCGGCGCCCGGGGAGCGGAGCTCGCGGCCTGGCTCCACCGGGACACCCATGCCCCGGCCCACGTTGTCGCCTACTGGCACCACCAGGCGAAGGAGTGGGCGACGTTCACCGGCGACGGGGCGATGCATGCCTACGTCCTGCTCCGCCAGGCCCAGGCCACCGAGCGCACCGGGGCGGCCCGGATGCTCGATCTCGCCCGCGCCGCCACCGAAGGCCCCTGGACGCTGCCGCCAAGGCCCCGCGCGGAGGCGCTCCAGCAACAGGCCCGAGCGCTGGCCCTGACAGGCTCCGGCGCCGAACAGGTGGCGCGCGTCCTCGACCAGGCCCATGCCGCCCTCGATGAGGCCGCCCCCTCGCACGAGCCCGTCACCTGCACCGGCCCGCTCGGCGACGGCTACACCCGCGAACGGCTACTGGTGCAGAGCGCGATCTGCTACCGCGAAGCCGGCCAGAGCGAACGGGCCGTCAGCATCTTCGGAGAACAGCTCACCGCCCGGGTGTTCGCACCCCGCGACCGCGCGTTCTTCACCGCCCACTACTCCGGCGCCCTGGCCGCGGCCGGCGAGCCTGACGAGGCAGCTACTGCCGCGCTCCAGGCGCTGGCCCTCGCCGCCGGTGCCCGATTCGGACAAGCCCTCGCCGAACTCCGCCGCACCGGCGACGACCTCGCGCCCCACGCCCGCCGACCGGCCGTCCGCGAGCTCCGCCGGCGCCTCGGCGAGCTTGCCGTGGTCTAACCGGCGAGAAAGGCGCTCACCTTCACGATCACCTCGCGCTGCCACGCCTGGGACTGCGGGTGCAGGTATCGCGGGTCGTCATGAACGGCGAAGCCGTGCTGGGCGCCCTCCAGCTCCACCAGCTCCACCGGCCCGCCGAACATCGCCCGGAACCGGCGGGAAGACTCAATGGGCACGAAGGTGTCCGCCGTGCCGTGCACCATCAGCACCGGCGTCCGTACCCCGGCCAGGATCGCCGGAGTGTCCAGATAGAACACCTCGTTCAACAGGGCCCGGTTCAACTTGAACGGCGACTTCTCCGTGAAGCCCTGCTCCTCCAGCCGCACCGCCATGTCCCCGGACAGGTAGTCGCCCGACCAGCCCGGCCGGGAAGTGACGTACCGCTCCTTGTAGTCCAGCCGCGGGTTGAGCAGCACCAACTTGCCGACATCGCCGGGCCGGTGGGCGGCATGCAGGGCCGCAGCGCCTCCTGCGAACGACGCGGCGATCACATTAACCGGCCCCGGCCGGCCGGTCCGTTCCCGTACGTGGTCGCAAGCCGCGCGGATGTCATTGGACACCGCGGCGATCGTCAGCTCCGACTCGCGCCCGCCGCTTGCCCCGTGCGCGCGCAGGTCGAACCGCAGGCTGGTCACACCCAAGCCGGCCAGACCGGCCGCCAGTCGCGTGAAGAAGCCGCCCTCCTCCCGGGTCACTCCTGACCCGTGCACGAGCACCGCCACCGGGCCTCGCGTTCCCGCGCCGCACACCGTGCCGACCAGCGGAGTACCGTCCAGGGACTGAAACACCGTCTCGTGATCGACCATAAGCCGATGGTAGTGAGAAGACGGGGCGCCGGGGTGATACCCACCGTCGCAGACCAGGGCCAGTTGAGTCGTGGCGCGAACCCACCGGCCGGAACCCAACGCTCCACCGGCTGCCTCTGCGCCGGCTCAGCCCCCCCGTTATGTTTTTCGCGGTCCTGCAATGGGGCCGCTGGCCTCCGGGCCCGGTATGACTGTGTTCCCTCTGTCGAACGGATGACCTGGGGG
>NZ_JBIAGO010000031.1:0-52419 GCF_042869775.1 Streptomyces sp. NPDC006711 | reverse complement strand
GGCTCCGCCCCAGACCCCGTTCGGCCTGAACGGCCTCGTCCGCCAACCCCGGCCAGGCTGAGGGTGCCCAAGCGGGCCCCCAACCGATGCTCAGGGGCGCCAGGGGCGCGGGGAACTGCGCGAGCAGCGCCCCGCCGAGGCACCGGGGGGGGGGCCCGGGGGGGGGGGGGGGGGGGGGGGGGGGGGGGGGGGGGGGGGGGGGGGGGGGGGGGTGGCCCCCCCCCGGGCGGGGGGGGGGGGGGGCGCCCGGGGCGGGCCCCCCCGGGGCCCCCCCGACCGGGTTCATTAGTTAGGCGTACTATCGAAGCCATGTCCGACCCGACCATCGAGCCGACCCCCGAGCCCGAGCCGACCCAGCGCCGACGGATGCTCATCCTGGCGATCTGCTGCATGAGCCTGCTGATCGTGAGCCTCGACAACACCGTCCTCAACGTCGCGCTGCCTTCCCTGCAACGGGAGTTCCACGCCGAGGTCTCCGGACTTCAGTGGACGATCGACGCCTACACCCTCGTCCTCGCCTCGCTCCTGATGCTGTCGGGCTCCACCGCCGACCGCGTCGGGCGGCGCAAGGTCTTCCAGACGGGCCTGCTCCTGTTCACCCTCGGCTCGGTGCTCTGCTCGCTGGCGCCCAGCCTCGAACTGCTCATCGTCTTCCGCATGGTGCAGGCCGTCGGCGGCTCGATGCTCAACCCGGTCGCGATGTCGATCATCACCAACACCTTCACCGACCCGCGCGAACGCGCCCGCGCCATCGGTGTCTGGGGCGCCGTCGTCGGCATCTCCATGGCCATGGGGCCCATCGTCGGCGGCGCGCTCGTCGAAACGGTCGGCTGGCGTTCGATCTTCTGGCTCAACCTGCCCGTCGGCCTGCTCGCCCTCTTTTTGACCTGGCGCTTCATCCCCGAATCCCGCGCCCCCAAGCCGCGCCGCCCCGACCCGGTCGGCCAGCTCCTGGTCATCGCGCTGCTCGGTTCACTGACGTACGCGATCATCGAGACGCCCAGCGCGGGCTGGGCCTCGCCGAAGATCTGGGCGTTCGCCGCGCTCTTCGTCGCCGCGCTCACAGCGCTCCTCGTGTACGAGCCACGGCGCGCCGAACCCCTCATCGACCTGCGCTTCTTCGGCAGTGCGCCGTTCAGCGGCGCCACCGTCATAGCGGTCGCGGCCTTCTCCGCGCTCAGCGGATTCCTCTTCCTCAACACCCTCTATCTGCAAAACGCCCTCGGCCTGAGCGCCCTGGACGCGGGCCTGCACATGCTGCCCATGGCCGCGCTCACCTTCGTCTGCGCGCCCCTGTCGGGCCGGCTCGTGGGCAGCAGGGGCCCCCGGATCTCCCTGTTGATCGCGGGGATCGCGATGGCTTCGAGCGGGCTGCTGTTCGCCCTGTTCGACGCCGAACGGACCACGACGCTGCTGTTCACCGGGTACGTCCTGTTCGGCCTCGGCTTCGGCATGGTGAACGCGCCCATCACCAACACCGCGGTCTCCGGGATGCCGCGCTCGCAGGCGGGCGTGGCCGCGGCCGTCGCCTCCACCAGCCGCCAGATCGGCCAGACGCTCGGGGTCGCGGTGATCGGCGCGGTGCTGGCCGGCGGCATGGCGGGCGTCTCCTCCGCCGGCTACGCCGATCGCTTCCCGGACGCCGCAAGGCCCGCCTGGTGGATCATCGCGGGATGCGGCCTGAGCGTGCTGGTCCTCGGGCTCGCCACCAGCGGGCGCTGGGCGCGCGAGTCGGCGCGGCGGACCGCGCGACGCCTGGAGGCGCCCGCCGCTCAGACGCCCGCCGACGCCAACGCCTGACCGCGGCCCGACTCCGCCAGCGCCTGAAGCTCCTCCAGGCGCCCGCGGGTCTCCGCGTCGCACGGCACGTACATCATCAGCCGCGGACCGGCCGACGGCCCGAGCCACAGATTGGTGTGCTCGAGCGACAGCAGGCCCACGTGGGCGTTGCGCAGATACTTCGTCTTGCCGCCGTGGGCGACCACCTCATGGCGGGCCCACACCTCGCGGAACTCCGCCGACGCCCCCTCCAGGCGGGCCAGCAGCGCCTTCCACGGCGCGTCGGTGAGGTGTTCGGCCATCGAGGCGCGGAACTTGGCGGCCATCACCCGGTTCGTGTCGGCCAGATCGACCACCGAGGCCCGCCAGGCAGGATGGGTGAAGGACAGCCACAGGCAGTTGCGGTCCTCGGGCGCCAGCGCGTCGAGATCGCAGAGCAGCTTTCCGTAGGTGCTGTTGTACGCGAGGATGTCGTACCGGCTGTTCTGGATACAGGCCGGGATCGGGGCCAGCTGGTCGAGCATGGCCCGCAGCGCGGGGGTCACGCGCGGGCAGGGCGCGTTGGGCGTCGGGTCCTGGGCGCCGGCCAGCGCGAACAGGTGGCTGCGCTCGCTGGGGTCGAGCAGCAGGGCCCGCGCGAGGGCGTCCAGGACCTGCGGGGAGACCTGGATGTCGCGGGCCTGTTCCAGCCAGGTGTACCAGGTGACACCGACAGCGGAGAGCTGGGCGACCTCCTCGCGGCGCAGTCCCGGGGTGCGCCGGCGCCTGCCGGGCGGCAGACCGACCTGCTCGGGGGTGATGCGCTCACGTCGGCTGCGCAGGAATTCCGCCAGCTCATGGCGGCGGACGTCGCTCGCAGGTGCCACAGTGCTCATGGTCTCAGCGTGCCGCACCCGTCGACGCTTGTCAGCGGGTTGCCGGGTAGTGCTTGTACCAGGATAAGCAGACTCTGGTACCAGGCTGGGAAGAGGAGGATCGTTCCCTTCGTGAGCGACACAACGGTACGCACGACCTCCACCCCTCCCACCCCTGTCACCTCTTCGACCTCCTCTGGTTCCTCTGGGCCCTCTGGTTCTTACGGTTCCTCTGGTTCTTCCGCTTCCGCGCAGGCACCCGCCGTCCCCGTGATCCACCACGCGGCGACCTCCATCGGGCCGCTCGGACTGTTCACGGTGCTGCTCGGCGCGGCGCTGCCCCTGATCGACTTCTTCATCGTCAACGTCGCCCTGCCGTCCATGGACAGCGACCTCGCCGCGGGGCCGGCGATGCTGGAGCTCGTCGTGGCCGGCTACGGCGTCGCCTACGCCGTGCTGCTCGTACTCGGCGGGCGGCTCGGCGACATGGCCGGCCGGCGCCGGCTCTTCCTGGCCGGCATGGCCGCCTTCGGCCTCACCTCGCTCGCCTGCGGCCTCGCGCCCACCGCGTGGACTCTGGTCGGCGCGCGGGTGGCGCAGGGCGCTGCGGCCGCGTTGATGATGCCGCAGGTCCTGGCCACCATCCAGGCCACGACGCAGGGCCCGCGCCGCGCCAAGGCGATGAGCCTGTACGGGGCGACCGCCGGCCTGTCCATGGTCGCCGGGCAGATCCTCGGCGGCGTCCTGGTCGCGGCCGACGTGGCCGGGACCGGCTGGCGCTCGGTGTTCCTGGTGAACGTGCCGGTCGCGGTGGCGGGCCTGGTGCTCGCGATGCGCGCCGTGCCGGAGACCCGCTCGGAGCGGCCGGCCACGATCGATGTGCCGGGCACGCTGCTGCTGGCCCTTTCCCTGGTCTCGCTGCTCGTTCCGCTGACCGAGGGCCGGGCCGCCGGCTGGCCGCTGTGGACGTGGGTCTCGCTCGGCGTCTTCCCGTTCGCGGCGAGCGCGTTCTTCCTGGTCGAGCGGCGCGCCGACCGGCTCGGACGGACGCCGCTCGTGCCGCCGAGCCTGCTGCGGACGGACTCTCTGCGGCGCGGTCTGGTGATGGTCGTGCCGTTCTCGATCGGCTTCAGCGGCTTCATGTTCGTCGTCGCGGTGGTGCTTCAGCAGGGGCTGCGGATGGGCCCGGTCGCGGCCGGTCTCGCCCTGGTGCCGATGGCGCTCGCCTTCTTCGCCGCCTCCCTCGCGGGGCCCCGCCTGATCGGCCGGTTCGGCACCCGCGTGGTGAGCGCAGGCGGCGTCATCCAGGCGGTGGGCATCCTCCTGCTCACCGTGACCGTGTGGCACGGCTGGTCGGGTCTGACCGTCGCCGAACTCGCCCCCGGCGTGGCGCTGGCCGGACTCGGCCAGGGACTTCAGCTCCCGGTCCTCATCCGCCTGATGCTCTCCGACATACCGGCCGACCGGGCCGGCGTGGGCGGCGGTGTGGTGGTCACCACCCAGCAGTCCGCGCTCGCCCTCGGCGTGGCGACCCTGGGCAGCCTCTTCCTCGCGCTCGCCCCGTCCGTGGGCATGCGGGACGCGCTGGTGGTGACGCTTCTCGCGCAGCTCGCCCTCATCGTGGTGACGGCGCTCCTGAGCCTGCGGCTGCCGCGTGTCATGCGGTGAGCCGGTGAGGGGCGAGGGGTGAGTGGTGAGGGGTGAGTGGTGAAACGAAGGGCCCGGAGCGTGTCGTGGACACGGTCCGGGCCCTTCGGCGTCGGCGGATCAGCTCTCGACGGTCTCCGTCGTCACGGGGTTGGCGCGCTCACGCATCTTGCGCAGCAGCTCCTCCTTCTTGTCCACGGCCGCCTTGCGGTCGGCCGTGCTCCCCTGGACCGAGCCCTGGTCTCCGTTGCGGGACACCTTCTTGCGCTGTCCACCAACACCGAGCAGGTTGTTACGACTCTTAGCCATGGGGCGACGGTACCCGCCCGGGGAGGGTGGCTCGTACCAGATTTCGGCGGGGGTGGCGCGGTTGGCGCGGTGGTTGCGCGACAGCGGGCGGATGACGACCAACGGATGACAGCTGACAGATATTGAAATCTGTCAGCTGTCATGCCAAGGTGGAAGCACACCCCACCACCAGGAGGAACCCCCATGCGCACCCGCACTCTCGGCACCAAAGGACCTCGCGTCTCCGTACTCGGCCTCGGCTGCATGGGCATGTCGGCGCTGTACGGAGACGCCGACCGGGACGAGTCCATCGCCACCATTCATGCCGCACTCGACGCCGGCGTCACCCTGCTCGACACCGGTGACTTCTACGCGATGGGCCACAACGAGATGCTGATCGGCGAGGCGCTGCGCTCGGCGCCCGCCTCGGCCCGTGAACAGGCCCTGACGAGCGTCAAGTTCGGCGCCCTTCGCGACCCGGACGGCGGCTGGTCGGGCTATGACGGCCGGCCCGCCGCGGTCAAGAACTTCGCCGCCTACTCTCTCCAGCGCCTCGGCGTCGACCACATCGACATCTACCGGATCGCCCGGGTCGACCCGGACGTGCCGATCGAGGAGACGGTCGGCGCCATCGCGGAGCTGGTCGAGGCCGGTCACGTACGGCACATCGGGCTCTCCGAGGTCGGCGCGGCCACGTTGCGCAGGGCCGTCGCCACGGCGCCGGTCTCGGACCTCCAGATCGAGTACTCGTTGATCTCGCGCGGCATCGAGGCCGAGATCCTGCCGGCCGCCGGTGAGCTCGGCGTCGGTGTCACCGCGTACGGGGTCCTGTCGCGCGGGCTGATCAGCGGGCACTTCGCGCGTGACCGGCAGCTGGCCGCGAACGACTTCCGGGGCATGAGCCCGCGTTTCCAGGGCGACAACCTGCGGCACAACCTCGACCTCGTCGAGGCGCTGCGCGAGATCGCCGAGCGGAAGGGCGTCTCGGTGGCGCAGATCGCCATCGCCTGGGTGCTCGCGCAGGGTGGCCGGCGGGGCGTGGAGATCGTGCCGCTGGTCGGGGCGCGTACCCGGGAGCGGCTGGCCGAGGCGCTTGGCGCGCTCGATGTGGAGCTGGGCGCGGACGATCTGGCGGCGATCGAGGCGGCGGTGCCGGTGGGCGCGGCGGCGGGCGAGCGGTATCCGGCGGCTCAGATGGCGCATCTGGACAGCGAGCACTGAGCGGTTTCACGCGGCGCGCGGGGCCTGTGGACAAGCCGTGGCCGGGGTTGTCCACAGGCTCGGCGGGCGGTCGGGAGCGAAAGGTAACGTCGAAGCCATGAGTACGCAACCGCTGACCGCCGAGCGCATCCTCGTCGCGACCGAGGAGGTGCTGCGCCGTCATGGCCCGGCGAAGGCCACGGTGGTGGATGTCGCGCGCCAGCTCGGGGTGAGTCATGGCAGTGTCTACCGGCATTTTGGGACGAAGGCGGCGTTGCGCGAGGCGGTCACTGAGCGGTGGCTGAACCGCTCGACGGACGCGCTGCGCGACATCGCGGCCCGGCAGGATCTGGAGTCGGCCGTGGTGCTGCGGCTGTGGCTGAGCGAGCTGTTCCTGGCCAAGATGCACAAGGCCGGTGATGATCCGGAGCTCTTCGGGACGTATGAGGTGCTGCTGCGGGAGAACAGCCGGGTGGTGGAGGAGCACATCGCTGAGCTGGTGGGGCAGCTCACCACGATTGTCCAATTCGGTGTGGAGCGGGGGGAGTTCGCGGTCGCGGATACGCCGGCCGTCTCGGCGCGGGCGGTGTTCGACGCGACGGGCCGCTTCCATGATCCGGTGTATGCGGGCGAGTGGTCGCGTCCGTCGATCCGGGACGACTTCGGCGCGGTGGCGGATCTCCTCATACGGGGATTGAGGCGCTAGCCCGGGGTCAGCGGGTGCGGGTGGCGGCGGGGCCGGGTTCCAGGGCTCACCAGTCGGTGGGGTATCCGATGGTGACGGATCCCGAGCCGCTGGAGATGTCCAGGACGTGGGGTGAGGTGGCGTCGAGCAAGTCGGGGGCGATGGTGCGGGAGCCTGATCCGGAGTCGCCTCGGACCTGGTAGCGGGTGGCGGCGGGGACGGTGAGGGTGACGGTGCCAGAGCCGGTGGAGGCGACGACGCGGTGGGGCGGGGTGGTGAAGTCGGCGTGCAGGGTTCCCGATCCGGCGCTCAAGTCGACGTCGGGTGAGGTGAGTTGGGTGGCTTGGATCTCGCCGGAGCCGACGGTGGCGTGGACGGTGCCTTTGAGGGCGCGCAGTTTCACGGCGCCGGAGCCGCCGGCGAGGTCGACGCGTCCGGTCAGGTCGCGCACTTTGATGTCGCCCGATCCGCCGCGCACGGTGAGGTCGACGTCTTGGGGCACGGTCAGGTGGAGGTCGATCGCGCAGTCCTGTACGTACTGGTCGACGAAGCCCTCGCACCGGGCGCCCACTTTGAGGGTGTCGCCGTCCCAGGTCCGTTCGATGCGGGGCCGTTTGAGGAGGTAGCGCAGGTCGCCGGTGAGGGTGACGCGTCCTGGGGGGCCGGTGGTGACGGTGAGCTGGGCGGCGCCGGCGTCCACGTCGATGGTCCGCACGGGGTGGGGGCGGTTGTTGTCGGGGCTGGTGTAGCCGGCGTCCCGGCTGAGGGTGTCGGCCAGGAGGGTGAGGGCGAGGGGGACGACGACGAACAGGGCGCCGATGATGGCGACGACGATCCAGGCGAGGCGGTGGCGGGGGTGTGGTTCGCCGGTTTCGGGGGCGGGGGGTGTCGCGTGTGGTGGGTGGGTGGTGGCCGTCATGCGGGGCCGCCGTCGAGGAAGCGCAGGACGGCCAGGACGCGGCGGTGGTCGCCGTCGGCGACGGGCAGGTCGAGTTTGGCGAAGATGTTGTTGATGTGTTTGGCCACGGCGCTTTCGCTGACGACGAGTTCGGTGGCGATGCCGGCGTTGGAGCGGCCTTCGGCCATGAGGGCGAGGACTTCGCGTTCGCGGGGGGTGAGTCGTTCGAGGGGGTCGGGTCCGCCGCCTCGGCGCAGCAGGAGCTGGGCGACGACCTGGGGGTCGAGGGCGGTGCCGCCGGCGGCGACGCGTCTGAGGGCGTCGATGAATTCCTCGACGTCGGCGACGCGTTGTTTGAGGAGGTAGCCGATGCCTCCGCTCTGGGTGGCGAGCAGGTCGGCGGCGTACCGTTCCTCGACGTACTGCGAGAGCAGCAACACGGCGGTCTCCGGCGCCTGCTGACGGATCATCAGGGCAGCGCGTACGCCTTCGTCGGTGAAGCCGGGTGGCATCCGGACGTCGACGAGGGCGAGGTCGGGGCGGTGTTGTTCGACGGCGCGCAGCAGGGTTTCGGCGTCGCCGGCTTCGGCGGCGACCTCGAATCCGGCCATTTCGAGGACTTTGACGAGGCCTATCCTCAGCAGTACCGAATCTTCGGCGATCACAGCCCGCACGGCAGCTCCACGGTGATGACGGTAGGGCCCCCGCGGGGGCTGTTGATTCGGATGGTTCCGTCGACCGACCCTACGCGTTTGCGCAGGCCCTGTAGTCCGGTGCCGCCGGCCGGGTCGGCGCCGCCCACGCCGTTGTCCCCGACGGTGATCGTCAGGAGTTGGGCGCGGCGGCGGACGTGGACCGAACAGCGGGTGGCCCGGGCGTGTTTGGCGACGTTGGCGAGGGTTTCGGAGACGACGAAGTAGGCGACGGCCTCGACGGTGGGTGTGGGCCGTTCGGCGAGTTCCACGGTGAGGTCGACGGGGAAGGGGGCGCGGGCGGCGATGCCGGAGATGGCGGCGTCGAGGCCTCGGTCCTCCAGGACGGCGGGGTGCAGGCCGCGGACGAGGTTGCTGAGTTCTTCGATGGCTTCCTTGGCCTCGCGGTGGGCTTCGTCGATGACGGCGCGGGCTTCGGGTGGCAGGTCGGTGAGGGTGGCGCGGGCGATGCCGAGGTTCATGGCGAGGGAGACCAGGCGTTGTTGGGCGCCGTCGTGGAGGTCGCGTTCGATGCGGCGGCGTTCCAGGTCGGCGGCGTCCAGGATGTCGGCGCGGCTTTCGGCCAGGTCCTCGACGCGGCGGGCGAGTTCTTTGGCGCGGCTGGGTCCGAGCAGGGCGCCTGCGGCGTGGGAGTCGAGGCGGGCGACGAGGGCGGCGAGGGCGGGGGTGGCCAGGAGCAGCAGGACGCCGATGACGGTGAAGGCGAGGTATCGGTCGCTCCAGCCGACGGGCCGCTGGTCGACGGGCAGCGCCCAGGCCCAGGAGTAGACGAGGGCGAAGGCGGCGCCGGTGGCCCAGCTGAGTACGACGAGGGCGCCGCCGAGCGCGGCGAGCGGGGACACGCACAGGTGGTAGCCGTATTGGCGCCAGGTGGATTCGGCGCGCAGCCGGGTCAGCAGGCCACCTGGCCGGTACCAGGGTTGGGTCCAGGGGACCTTGGGGATGTCGAGGCCGGTCAGTGACCAGAAGCGGCCGCGTTGGAGGGGGGTGAGCAGCGGGGAGATGAGGAGGACGAAGCCGAGGGTTTTGAAAAGGTGCCCGGGGTTGTTGACGGTGTAGGTGAGGGCGAGCGCCGTGGGGACGGCGACGGGGACGGCGGCGGCCACCAGGGCGGTGTTGCGCCAGGCCCACGGCGACCACGGCGCGTGGGCGGCGGTCCACTGGTACGCGCGCCGCAGCGGGCCGGGAGTTGCCATGTCCATAGCGTAGTTGGGCTGGTCAGGGGCGTTCCATCATGCTGCTGCCAGGGCGGGGGTATAGCCAGCACCACCCCGGGTTCGGACAGCGGCGTTACTGACCTGGGCGGCGGGGCGCGGAAGTGTGGTGGGTGTGCTCGGGCGGAGGGTCCGCCGGGGCGGAAGGAGCCGGCAGCCATGACTCTTGTTGTCCCGGGGCCGCGTACGAGCAGGCCGGTCCGTACTGTCGCGGGCGCCCTGGGTTCGCGGCGCCTGCCGCGGATGGCGACGGTTTTGACGGGGGCGGGCATCGCGCTGGTGCCGTGGATGGTGGTGCTGGCCAAGACGTTGCCGGCGAGCACGGAGGTTTCGCACTGGTCGACGGCGTGGGTGGGGCTTGACGCGCTGCTCGCGGTGGGGTTGACGGGTACGGGGGTGCTGGTGCGGCGGGGGGATCCTCGGGCGGCGCAGGCGGCTGCGGCGGCGGGGGCGGTGCTGGTGGTGGACGCGTGGTTCGATGTCATGATGGCCACGCCGGGGGCGGAGTTCGGTGTGGCGCTGGGGCTCGCCCTGGTGGCGGAGTTGCCGATGGCAGCGCTGTGCGCGTACATCGCCCTACGCCCCCGCCCCTGACCCCGGGTCACCAGGGTCGCGAAGCCACACCCGGGCCCACGCCGCCCCCGCCAGGGCGCGAAGCCGACACCCGTTCCGGCCCCAACCCCGCCAGGGGCGCGAAGCCGTCATCCGGGCCCGCCCCAACCCCGCCAGGGGCGCAAAGCCGTCATTCGGGCCCACCCCAACCCCGCCAGGGGCGCGAAGCCGACACCCGTTCCGGCCCCAACCCCGCCAGAGGCGCAAAGCCGTCATTCGGGCCCACCCCAACCCCGCCAGGGGCGCGGGGAACTGCGCGCCCAGCCATCCACCGGCCGGCACCCGAAAGCGGACGGCCCTGGGGCTCCGCCCCAGACCCCGGGAGGCCCCTCCCCGCCCCTTCCCTAAACCCTCCGGGGGCTGGAGAGAAACCCTGCGGGGAGGGAACAACCCTGCGGGGGTGGGGGAACAACTCTGCGGGGGCCCTTCGGGGCGGTGGAGGCGACAACCCTGCCGGGGGCGGGAGGAAACCTCCGAGGGTGCAGGGACCAACCCTGCCAGGGGACGGAAGGAAACCCTCCGAGGGTGCAGGGACCAACCTTGCCAGGGGGCGGAAGGAAGCCCCCGAAGCGGTAGATGCGACCCTTCCGGGTGGCGGGAGAAAACCCCCGAGGGGTGCAGGGAACGACCAACCCTCCCGGGGCGGGAGGAAACCCTCCGAGGCTATGGAGGGAACAACCCTGCCGGGAGCGGAAGGAACCTGCCGATGCAGCGGACGCAACAACCCCGCGCGCCGGGAGGCGGACGGAAACCCTCGAAGCGATGGACGCAACGCCCCCGCCGGGAGGGAGCGAAACCCTCCGGGGCGGTGGAGGCGGTAACCCTCGGGCTTCGCCTCGGAGCGCCCGTTCACGGTTGACGCGCTCGGCCGCAATCGCCGGACAGGCCGACGGCGCGCCCACACGCGACGGGGCGCGGGCAACCGCATCAGCGGTGTCCCGCGCCCCGGCCCGGCCCGGCTCAGCGCCCGGCCCGGCACAGCGCCCAGCCCGGCTCGGGGGCCGGTTCGGCTCAGCCGCCAGCCCGGCACAGCGCCCGGCCCAGCTCAGCCGCCAGCCCGGCACAGCGCCCGGCCCGGCTCAACCGCCAGCCCGGCTCAACCGCCAGCCCGGCTCGGCGGACGGCCCGGCTCAGCAGCCGAGGAGTCGGCTCCCGAGGTACTGCTGGATCTGGTCCAGGGACACCCGTTCCTGGGCCATCGTGTCCCGCTCCCGTACCGTCACCGCGTTGTCGTCGAGCGTGTCGAAGTCGACGGTCACGCAGAACGGCGTACCGATCTCGTCCTGGCGGCGGTAGCGCCGCCCGATCGCGCCGGCGTCGTCGAACTCGATGTTCCAGTTCTGGCGCAGGTCGGCGGCGAGGCCCTTGGCCTTCGGGGAGAGCTGGGGGTTGCGCGACAGCGGCAGGACGGCGACCTTGACGGGCGCGAGGCGCGGGTCGAGGCGCATGACGGCGCGCTTTTCCATGACGCCCTTGGCGTTGGGGGCCTCGTCCTCGTTGTAGGCGTCGAGGAGGAAGGCGAGCATGGCGCGGCCGACGCCGGCGGCGGGCTCGATGACGTACGGCGTCCAGCGCTCGCCGGCTTCCTGGTCGAAGTAGACCAGGTCGTGGCCGGAGGCCTTGGAGTGCGCGGTGAGGTCGTAGTCGGTGCGGTTGGCGACGCCTTCGAGCTCGCCCCATTCGCTGCCGCCGAAGCTGAAGCGGTACTCGATGTCGGCGGTGCGCTTGGAGTAGTGGGAGAGCTTCTCGGCGGGGTGCTCGTACCAGCGCATGTTCTCTTCACGCAGGCCCAGGCCCGTGTACCAGTTCCAGCGCTGCTCCATCCAGTATTCCTGCCACTGCTCGTCCTCGCCGGGCTTGACGAAGAACTCCATCTCCATCTGCTCGAACTCGCGGGTGCGGAAGATGAAGTTGCCGGGCGTGATCTCGTTGCGGAAGGACTTGCCCATCTGGGCGATGCCGAACGGCGGCTTCTTGCGGGAAGTCTGCTGGACCTGGCCGAAGTTGGTGAAGATGCCCTGGGCGGTCTCGGGCCGCAGGTAGGCGACCGAGGCGGTGTCCTGGGTGGGGCCGAGGTGGGTGGAGAGCAGGCCGGAGAAGCTCTTGGGCTCGGTGAAGGTGCCCTTGTTGCCGCAGTTGGGGCAGTTGAGGTCGGCGAGGCCGTTCGCGGGGGCCTTGCCGTGCTTCTCCTCGTAGGCCTCTTCGAGGTGGTCCGCGCGGAAGCGCTTGTGGCAGGAGGTGCACTCGGTGAGCGGGTCGGTGAAGGTCGCGACGTGGCCGGAGGCCTCCCAGACCTCGGGGGCCAGGATCACCGACGAGTCGATGCCGACGACGTCCTCGCGCGAGGTGACCATGTAGCGCCACCACTGGCGCTTCAGGTTTTCCTTCAGCTCGACACCCAGCGGCCCGTAGTCCCAGGCGGCACGCTGACCACCGTAGATCTCACTGCACGGGTAGACGAAGCCACGGCGCTTGCTCAGGTTGACGATGGTGTCGATCTTGTCGGCGGCCACGGTGCTCTCTTCATTAACGACGACGTGAACGGGGAACGGCGAAGCCTTCAGATTAGCGGCGGCCGCACCCCCTCTATCAAATCGGTTGCCGCGCGGGGCCCGCCGCCCGGGGCCGCCCGCACCGATTATTGACAACCGTTTCCATCTTTGTTGAAAATGGATGTCATGAACGTACGACGCCTCATACCGGCGGCCGCCCTGTCCTGCGCCGCCCTCCTCGGCCTCACGGCCCTGACGGCCTGCGGTTCCGGTGCGGCGGCCACCCGCAAGGACGGCAAGCTGGACGTGGTGGCGTCGTTCTACCCGTTGCAGTTCCTGACCGAGCAGATAGGCGGGGCCCATGTCGCGGTCACCGGCCTGACCAAGCCGGGCGTGGAGCCGCACGACCTGGAGCTGCGCGTCCGCCAGATCGCCGCGCTCAACGACGCCGACGCCGTCGTCTACCTCAAGGGCCTGCAACCCGCCGTGGACGCGGCGGTGGGACAGGCCGACGTCAAGACGAAGGTCGACGCCTCGGCGCTCACCTCGATGGAGAAGCACGGCAACGAGGTCGGCGGCCACGCGGCGGCCCACGACGACCACCCGAGCGAGGACGAGCACCCCGCCGGCGAATCCGGCCCGTCCGAGCACGCCGCCGGCCACGGCCACCAGCACTCCGGCGCGGGCGAGGACCCGCACATCTGGCTGGACCCGGTGAAGTACGCCGAGGTCGCCAAGGGCGTCGGCGCGGCACTGGAGAAGGCCGACCCCGCGCACGCGGCGGACTACCGGACCAACACCACCACCCTCCTCGGCAGGCTCGACGCCCTGGACAAGGAGTACGCGGCCGCCCTGAAGAACACCGCCCTCACCTCGCGGGTCTTCATCACCACCCACGCCGCCTTCGGCTACCTCGCCGAGCGCTACGGCCTGACCGAGGAGGCCATCACCGGCCTCGACCCCGACTCCGAGCCGAGCCCGGCCCGGATCAAGGCGCTCCAGAAGATGGCGAAGGCCGACGGCGTCACCACCGTCTTCTACGAGACCCTGGTCAGCGACAAGACCGCCAAGACCCTGGCGGCGGACGCCTCGCTCAGGACCGATGTGCTCGACCCCCTCGAAGGCATCACCGACCGGTCCAAGGGCACCGACTACTTCTCGGTGATGCGGTCCAACCTGGCCGCCCTGAAGACGGCGCTCGGCACCCGATGACCACCCCATCCCCCTCGGAGGCACCCGTCATGGCGCCCGTCATATCGCTCACCCAGGTGTGCGCCGAGCTCGGCTCACGCCCCGTCCTTCGCGGCATCGACCTGGCCGTGGGGCCCGGCGAGGTCGTGGCCCTGCTCGGCGCGAACGGCTCGGGCAAGTCCACCGCGATCCGCACCATCATCGGGCAGGTGCCGCTCAGCGGCGGCTCGGTGGAGATCTTCGGCACCCCGCGCCGGCGCTTTCGCGACTGGGGCCGCGTGGGCTACGTACCGCAGCGCACCACGGCCTCGGGCGGCGTGCCCGCCACGATCCGCGAGGTGGTCTCCACCGGCCGTCTCTCGCGCACCCGCTTCGGGCTCCTGCGCAAGGCCGACCGTGAGGCCGTCGAGCGGGCGATCGCCGCGGTGGGCCTGGCCGACCGGGCCAAGGACTCCGTGGACGCGCTCTCCGGCGGCCAGCACCAGCGCGTCCTGATCGCCCGGGCGCTGGCGGCCGGACCGGAACTGCTGATCATGGACGAGCCCATGGCGGGCGTCGACATCGAGAGCCAGGAAATCCTCGCGGCCACCCTGCGCGAGCAGGTCGCCGCCGGCGCATCGGTGCTGCTCGTCCTGCACGAGCTCGGCCCCCTTGAGCCGTTGATCGACCGGGCGGTGGTCCTGCGCGACGGATGCGTCGTGCACGACGGGCCGCCGCCCCGGGCCGTGGGCCAGCACGCCCTGCCCGGCCACGACCACGTACATCCGCACACGGCCGCCGAGCCAGTACGCACGGGACTGCTGACCTGATCATGATGGAAATCCTGAACTCCCCCTTCATGCAACGGGCGTTGATCGCCGCGATCCTCGTCGGGATCATCGCGCCCGCCGTCGGGATCTACCTGGTCCAGCGCCGCCAGGCCCTCATGGGCGACGGCATCGGCCATGTGGCGATGACCGGCGTCGGCCTGGGCTTCCTGCTGTCCACCTCGCCGGTGTGGATGGCGACGCTGGTCTCCGTGCTCGGCGCGGTCACGATGGAACTGATCCGCTGGTACGGCAGGACGCGCGGCGACATCGCGCTCGCGATGCTCTTCTACGGCGGCATGGCCGGCGGCGTGCTCTTCATCAACCTGGCGCCCGGCGGCTCCACCGCCAACCTCAACTCCTACCTCTTCGGCTCGCTCTCCACGGTCTCGCCCTCCGACGTGTGGGCCATCAGCCTGCTCGGGGCGTTCGTGCTGCTGGTGACCGTCGGCCTGCGCCGCCAGCTGTTCGCGGTCAGCCAGGACGAGGAGTTCGCCCGGGTGACCGGCCTGCCGGTGCGCGCCCTGAACCTGCTGACGGCCGTCACGGCGGCGGTCACCGTCACCGTCGCCATGCGGGTCGTGGGCCTGCTCCTGGTCTCCGCCCTGATGGTGGTGCCGGTCGCGGCCGCCCAGCAGCTCTCGCGCAGTTTCGCCCTGACCTTCGCGATCGCCGTCGCCATCGGGGTGTCGGTCACGCTCGGCGGCACGGTCGTCACGTACTACGAGGACGTGCCGCCCGGCGCCGTCATCGTCCTGTTCACCATCGCGATCTTCATCGTCCTGACCGCGCTCGCCACGCCCCTGGCCAGGCGGCGCGCCCGGGCGGCGGCGGCACAGACGGCCGAGGGCGAGTGCGGTCTAGACGTGCCCGCCCCCGCGAAGCCTCAGGCCGGCGAGGTCACGGCCTGAGCGGGAGCTGGCACAATGGCCCGAGGAAGGTTTGTACGGGTCAAGGCTTGGAGGCACCTGTGACGACAGCGCCGCTCGGCGGGTCCAATACCGCCCCCGTACGAGGCCGGTCCACCCGGCAGCGTGCCGCGGTGGCGGCGGCGCTGGACGAGGTGGATGAGTTCCGCAGCGCGCAGGAACTGCACGACATGCTCAAGCACCGGGGTGACTCGGTGGGCCTGACCACCGTCTACCGCACGCTCCAGTCCCTCGCGGACGCGGGCGAGGTGGATGTGCTGCGCACCAGTGACGGGGAGTCGGTGTACCGGCGGTGCTCCTCGGGCGACCACCACCATCACCTGGTGTGCCGGGTGTGCGGCAAGGCCGTGGAGGTCGAGGGGCCCGCGGTCGAGAAGTGGGCGGAGTCGATCGCGGCGCAGCACGGGTATGTGAATGTGGCGCACACGGTGGAGATCTTCGGCACGTGTGAGGCGTGCGCCGCGTCGTAACCGGGGTTACGCGCAGCCCGGGCCGCGGGGCGGGCCCCCTTCCGCGCAGTTCCCCGCTCCCCCAAAAACCTCGTTCACCCGCGGGTCGTGGGCGCTTCTCGCGCAGTTCCCCGCGCCCCTGAGCATCCGGTCCCGGCCTGCATGGGCATAGTCAACCCGTCATGGGGTCCCCCCTGGCCCTTCAGGCCCGGACGGGGTCCGGGGCGGAACCCCAGGGTGGGGGCCCAGACCCCGTTCGGGCCGGCCCGGGTTATGGGCGGGGGTCGCCCGACTTGTCCAGGGCGGCCAGCGCCTCGTTGGGGATGGCGCCTCCGAAGCGCCGGTCACGGGAGGCGTACTCGAGGCAGGCCCGCCACAGGTCCCGCCGGTCGAAGTCCGGCCACAGCACGTCCTGGAAGACCATCTCCGCGTAACTGGACTGCCAGATCAGGTAGTTGGACGTGCGCTGCTCCCCGCTGGGCCGCAGGAAGAGGTCGACGTCCGGCATGTCCGGGTAGTACAGGTACTTCGCGAAGGTCTTCTCGTTGACCTTCGACGGATCGAGCTTGCCAGCGGCGACATCGCGCGCGATGCCCTGCGCCGCGTCGGCGAGTTCGGCACGGCCGCCGTAGTTGACGCAGAAGTACAGCGTCATCGCGTCGTTGGCGACGGTCTGCTCCTGGGCGATCTGGAGCTCCTGGACGACCGACTTCCACATCTTGGGCATGCGGCCCACCCAGCGGATGCGGATGCCGAGTTCGTCCATCTCGTCGCGGCGGCGCCGGATGACGTCCCGGTTGAAGTTCATCAGGAAGCGGACCTCGTCGGGCGAGCGCTTCCAGTTCTCGGTGGAGAAGGCGTACAGGGACAGGTTCTTGACGCCCATCTCCAGGCAGCCCTTGAGCACGTCGAGGACGACGCCCTCGCCGACCTTGTGCCCCTCGGTGCGGGGCAGCCCGCGCTCCTTGGCCCAGCGCCCGTTGCCGTCCATGACGCAGGCGACGTGGTTGGGCACCAGCTCGGCCGGGATCTTCGGCGGCACCGCGCCCGAGGGGTGCGGCTCGGGGGTCTTGTACTCACGCCGGGACCGCCCGCCCAGGATTCCGCGTACTGCCATGTGGAGCTCTCTCCCTAGATGCTCTGACTGCTGTGTGTGCTGTGTCCGCTGTGCTGACTGAAGGCGCTCGGGCCGCTCAGGACTTCTCTACATACCGCAAGGAGCGCAGGCCGCGCTCCAGGTGCCAGTGCAGATAGGCCGATACGAGCCCGCTCCCCTCCCGCACATGCCTCGGCTCACTCGCGTCCGCCGTCTCCCAGTCCCCCGTGAGCAGCGCGCTGAGCAGTCCGATGGCCTCCGCAGAGGGTACGACGCTGCCGGGTACGCGGCAGTCACCGCACACCACGCCGCCGCCCGCCACGGAGAAGAACCGGTTGGGTCCGTGCAGGCCGCACTTGGCGCAGTCCTCGAAGCTGGGCGCGTAGCCGTTGACGGCGAGGGAGCGCAGCAGGAAGGCGTCGAGGATGAGGTGGGGGGCGTGTTCGCCCCGGGCGAGGGTGCGCAGGCCGCCGACGAGGAGCAGGTACTGCTGGACGGCCGGCTCGCCCTCGTTGTCGGTGAACCGTTCCGCCGTCTCCAGCATGGCCGTGCCCGCGGTGTAGCGGGCGTAGTCGGCGACGATGCCGCCACCGTAGGGAGCGATGGTCTCGCTCTGGGTGCACAGCGGCAGGCCGCGTCCCACGAGTTCGCTGCCGCGTGCGAAGAACTGCACGTCGACGTGGCTGAACGGTTCGAGCCGCGCGCCGAACTTGGACTTGGTGCGCCGCACTCCCCGCGCGACGGCCCGCACGCGGCCGTGCCCCCGGGTGAGCAGCGTGATGATCCGGTCCGCCTCACCCAGCTTCTGGGTGCGCAGGACGATGCCGTCATCACGGAACAGACTCATGCCCCCCATTGTCCTGCACCCCCACGGGGGTGTGGCCCGGGCCCCATCCGGGCGCTGCGGAGAGCCGCGTGGGCGGCCACGTACGGTACGTGCCCGGGAACCGGCGCCCCGGCGGGGCGACGTGGCAGGGATCACGGTGGCCGCGTCCGCCTTGTCCGCCAAGCGCTTGCGGGGTGTCGCGGGGTGTGGGGCGGGGTGGTTCGTGGGGTGCCCACAGGGCGATGGGGCACCATTGCGGCAGCAGGGTCCACTCCCCTGTGAGCCGAGGCTCCCCCTCTTCCTGGACGGACCGGAATGCCGCTGCCCACGACCGGTGCCGGTCGCCGTGCCCGCGTCGCGCTGACGCTCGCGCGTGCGGCGGGGTGTGCGGGTGTGCTGCTGGTGCTCGCGGGGTGCTCGGCGGGTGAGGGGGTCCGCGACGACGGGCCCGCGCCCAGTCCCTCCGCCTCGGTGACCGCGTCCCCGCTGTGGCCCGGCCACACCGTCACCGCCGCGCCCGCCAAGCCCGGCCAGGGTTTCCACGCGCGTGGGCCCGTGCCGGGGGTGGACGTGCCGGGCGGTGACCTCACCAAGGTCGACGGGGTGCGGCTGCTGGCCGCCGATCCCGGCACCGACCGCGCGGTGCGCAACGGGCTCAAGGAGTGCCCGCAGCAGTCCTCGTGCCGGCTGCGGCCGCCCGCGTACGCCGATCTGACCGGCGACGGCGAGCGTGAACTGGTCTTGGCCTACGACGATTTGGGCCGCACCATCTTGTGGGTGTACACCGCTGTGGGCGAGCAGGCCCACGCCGTCCTGGAGTACGCGGGGCGGCCCGGTATGAGCGCGGAGACGCTGGGCACGGATCTGGTGGTCACCGAGCCGGCCGGCGGGCGCGACCGTCAGGTGGCGACCACGCTGCGCTGGAACGGCAGCGAGCTCGCCCCGCTGCCCGCCGCCTCCGACCCCGCCAGGGGCGCCGCCAAGGCCCGGCCCTCCGAGGACTCCCTGATCGAACCGGCCGACGGCACGAAGGGCCCGGGCGGGGGCGGGGGCTGAGTCCGGGCGCCGCCCCGCGGGACCGAGCCCCTGGCCATGATCTACGGTCTCCTACTGCACCAGTACCGATCGGTTCGACCACGGGGGTCTTTACACATGCGTAAAACAGCCACGCTCACTCTCGGTCTGCTCGCGGCGTCCGCGCTCCTGACGGGGTGCGGCAGCGACACGAAGGACGCCGCTCCCGCCAAGGGCGCGGGTGGCTCGCCCGGTGCCTCCGCGAGCGCCCGAGGCAAGGACTCCGACGCCGTCGTGAAGGGCATCGCGCACCGGGTGGTGTTCGAGGTGGGCGGCACGGGCCCGTCCCGGGTGATGTGGGTGGGCAACACCAACCACTTCGAGCAGGTGACGCTGCCGTGGACGAAGACGGAGACGGTTCAGCTGGAGGACGCCCAGCTGAAGGTCGGTGTCCCGGTGTCGGTGGTGCCCGGTTCGGTGGAGGCGGGGGAGGGCAAGCTCAAGGCCGCCCCGTGCACGATCACGGTGGACGGCAAGAAGGTGGCGGACAACGACAACGGCGCCTCGTCCAAGCCGTGCTCGTACACGCTCAAGGACTGACGGGCCCTGCGGGCCCTCCTGAGGCCCGGGGCGCCCCGAGGGGCTTGTCCTGCGTGGTTCAGGAGGGGGTGCGGGCCGCCGCGAGCAGGCGGGCGGTGTCGTCCGCGCACAGCGAGAGCGCGCCGCCGACCGTGGTGAGCACTTCCCGTTCGGCCGGGCTGTAGGGGCCGTCCGCGAGCGCGATGCGCGCGCCCTGGAGCAGGATCGACTCGCGTCCGGCCGGGGCCAGGTGGGGGGCGAGGGGTTCCAGCGCCTCGTGCAGTTCGATGCCGAGGGCCGCGCCGCAGGTCTCGCTCTCGTCGGCCGGGTCGTTCACGAAGCGGCCGGTGTCGGCGGCCAGCGCCTCGATGAGGGCGATGAGCTGTTCCTCCGTGCAGTCCTCGAATCCGGCGGCCCGCACCGTGGCGACGGCGGTGGCGGTGACCGTACGGGAGGAGGTGCCGCCCGCCGCGAGGACGGCCAGGGCGACGGTGTGCACGGCGTCGCGCAGCATCGCCGAGAAGCGGGTGGTGGTGGGGTGGTCGAGGGCGTCCGTGCCGAAGCGTCCCTGGCAGGCGGCGCACTCGACCACGGGGCCCGCGGCGCCGCGGGTGACCAGGGGGATGCCGAGGACGGTGAGGCGTCTGCGGCCGGTGCGGCGCTGGTAGTTGCGGTCGCCTCCGCAGTCGGGGCAGAAGAACTCGCCGTCGCCCACGGTGTGCCACAGGGTGCGGGTGGTCCAGAGGCGGGGGCGGAAGCCGGGCAGCGGCCCGGTGCTGAGGTTTGTACCGTTGTGTCCCCGTGCTGGCCGCACCGCGCACCTCCGTAACGCTCCGGCAACGTTGCCGCGTTGACGTGATGTTAGCCACATCCTTGAGGCGGCGTCAGCACCCCGGCGGGGGAAGCCGTCCGCCGTGGCCGAATCGCGCCCGGGTCATGCCCGTGCGGGCCGGCGCCAACCCCGCCAGGGGCGCGGGTATGTGCGGGGGGTGCGGGCCGGCCCCCAGCCCCGCCAGGGGCGCGGGGAACTGCGCGAGCGGGGTTGAGGAGACCCGAGTGGGCCAGGATCGGATGCTCAGGGGCGCGGGGAACTGCGCGAACAGCTACCCGCGGCCCGCACCGAGCGGCTGAACCGGGCAGGTCAGCGGGCGGCCCGGTTGACGGCGGAGATGACCGCCTTCAGCGACGCCCGCGTCGTGTTCGCGTCGATCCCGATCCCCCACAGCACGACCCCGTCGATCGCGCACTCGATGTACGACGCGGCCTGCGCCGACGCACCCTCGCTCATCGTGTGCTCCTGGTAGTCCAGCAGCCGCGCGTCCACGCCGATCGCGGCCAGCGCCTCGAAGAAGGCCGAGATCGGACCGTTGCCGGTGCCGGTCAGGACCGTGTCGACGCCGTCCACGACCGCCTCCACCGTCAGGGTGTCGCGGCCGTCGGTGTCCGTCGTCGTCTGACCCGAGCGCAGCTGCACGCGGCCCCAACGAGCCTCGGGGTTCTCGGGGTTGGGCAGGTACTCGTCCTGGAAGACCGACCAGATCGCGGCGGGGGTGATTTCGCCGCCCTCGGAGTCCGTCTTCTGCTGGATGATCTTCGAGAACTCGATCTGCATCCGGCGCGGCAGGTCCAGCTTGTGGTCGTTCTTCAGGACGTAGGCGATACCGCCCTTGCCGGACTGGGAGTTGACGCGGATGACGGCCTCGTAGGAGCGGCCGACGTCCTTGGGGTCGATGGGCAGGTAGGGGACGGCCCACTCGATGTCGTCCATGGTCTTGCCCCGGGCGGCCGCGTCCGCCTCCATCGCGTCGAAGCCCTTCTTGATGGCGTCCTGGTGGGAGCCGGAGAAGGCGGTGTAGACCAGGTCGCCCGCGTAGGGGTGGCGCGGGTGGACCTCCATCTGGTTGCAGTACTCGGAGGTGCGGCGGATCTCGTCGATCTGGGAGAAGTCGATCTGTGGGTCGACGCCCTGGCTGAACAGGTTCATGCCCAGGGTCACCAGGTCGACGTTGCCGGTGCGCTCGCCCTGGCCGAACAGGCAGCCCTCGATGCGGTCGGCGCCGGCCATGATGGCCAGCTCGGCGGCGGCCACGGCCGTGCCGCGGTCGTTGTGGGGGTGCACGGACAGGCACACGTGCTCGCGGCGCGTCAGGTTGCGGCTCATCCACTCGAAGCGGTCCGCGTGCGTGGAGGGGGTCGAACGCTCCACCGTGGCGGGCAGGTTGAGGATGATCTCGCGGCCCTCCTCGGGCTGCCAGACGTCGCACACCGCCTCGCAGACCTCCAGGGCGAAGTCCAGCTCGGTGTCGGTGAAGATCTCCGGTGAGTACTGGTAGCCGAAGATCGTCTCGTCGCCCAGGATCTTGTCGGCGTACTCCATGACCAGGCGTGTGCCGTCCACGGCGATGTGCTTGACCTGCTCCTTGGTGCCGCGGAAGACGACGCGGCGGAAGGTGGGGGCGGTCGCGTTGTACAGGTGGACGGTGGCGCGGTGGGCTCCGCGCAGGGACTCCACGGTGCGCTCGATCAGCTCTTCGCGGGCCTGGGTCAGGACGGAGATCGTCACGTCCTCGGGGATCGCGCCCTCTTCGATGATGGAGCGTACGAAGGTGAAGTCGGTCTCGCCCGAGGAGGGGAAGCCGACCTCGATCTCCTTGTAGCCCATGCGCACCAGCAGGTCGAACATCTCGCGCTTGCGGGCCGGGCTCATCGGGTCGATCAGCGCCTGGTTGCCGTCGCGCAGGTCGGTGGAGAGCCAGCGCGGGGCCTTGGTGATGCGGCGGTCGGGCCAGGTGCGGTCGGGGATGTCCACGGCGTCGTACGGGCGGTACTTGTGGACCGGCATCCCGGACGGCTTCTGCATCCGGGTGGCGTTGGTGACGGGGGTGGGGCGGCCTACGGGCTGGGACATGGCGTGCGGCTCCTCGGGTGGTGAGAGGGACGGCCGACTGTCGAGCGCAACACCAGATCCCGCGGGGAGGGGGTCGGCCTACGACTACAGGCCCTCGCCGCGGCAGCTAAGGAGAAGCAGCCCGATACGCATGATGCCGCAGCCTAGCCGAGGGGCCGCGCGAGCGCGGGTCCCGTATCAGTATGCGGGACGCGGAAGTCACATCACCCAGAACGTGACATATGCCATGGCCAGGGCTTCACCCCCGGGGGCGCCCTCCCGCACCCCACACCTACGGTCACCCCCCGCCCAGCCGGGCCGCGACGTGCGCCAGCCAGCCGCTGGGCGCGTACGGCGCGGGCGGGTCGACCTCCATGCCCAGTTCCGCCGCCGCGAGGGCGCAGGCGGACTCGTCGAGGCCCATCGCGAGCAGTTCGTGGATCTCGCCGGCGAGGCGGGCCGTCAGCTGGGGGTCCGTCTCGGCGATGTAGTCGGCGACTGCCGCGTCGTGATCCGCGAACTCCTCCGGCATGTCCTGGGAGAACCAGCCACCGAGGAACTGGGCGGTCTCCGGGAAGCGGGCGTGCCACTCCCAGTGCGTCTGGGGGGCACAGGGCGCCGGAACCTCACCTTCCTCGATGCTGCGCCTGATGTGGTCCGCGAGGAGACGCAGCCAGTCCTGGATCTCGTGCTCCGGCAGCCCGACGTCCGAGATCGCGTAGAACTCGCCCAGGCGCACGCGCAGCCGGCCCGGGGGGTGGAGCGAGTATGCACGGAGCTGCTGCTCGGCGGCCGCGAGCGCCCATGGCCGGGTGTGCCAGGTATGGCGGAGGTACGCCGTGAGGGCCGCGCCGGGTTCGCCCTCGGTGTCGTCCGCGGGCCGACCCGCGTAGGCGCGCAGCACCTGGTCCAGCTCGCCGTAGCGGCGGTCGTGTTCGAGCGGGTTCATGGGCACGGGTGCTGCGTCCTCAACGGGTGATCACAGGTATACGGGGAACGAGGCGTGCACGACGAAGCCGTGCGGACGGGTGGCGTCCCGCTTGAGGACCACCCGTGCGGCGCGCACGTCGACGGGCTCACGGCCTGCCAGCATCATCGCCTGGAGCAGGACCCGACCGACCGGATCCGGGCGCGAGGGCCACGCGGCCTCGATCGTGAGCCGGGGGCGGGTCGACTGGGCGAGCCACCGATGGACGTGCTGCTCGTTCGCCGTGACGACCTGCTGCGTGGCCCATTGAGCGGTTTCGCGGTCGGGGTAGGAGGCGGAGCGATTCGGGCGGGCGGTCATGAGTGCGCTTCTTGCATGTGGTCGTCCACAGCATTGATCAGCTCACGCAGGGCGCCCCTGGTCGCCCAGCTGAGGCGATTTTTCACTGCGTCCGCCCCGGGAAAGAGAATCGTCGCACGCTGCGCCTCCGCACTGTAAGCCGAGGCCAGATGATGACAGTACGGATGCTCCGCCGTCACCGCACCTTGGACGATTTCGCGAAATTCTCGATCCCCCTCATCCATGAGAATGGCATCCAGTCCGGTCAAGAAGGGGAATGTTTGACGGAATTCCCAATCCGACATGGGGAGCTCATCGTATTCGAGCGGCGGCTGGCGATCAATAATGCGAACGATTCCGGCCAGCGTATCAAGATAGTCGGCAGGCTCCATGTCACCGCACGCCCGCTTCAGCTTCTCCTGAAAGTCGGGCGGAAGGTGTGAGAGATCGGCATGGGATTTTACGAGTTCGGCGGACAACTCCAACATCCCGGAGGCCACATACGCGGAACAGTTCCAGCCGGCGATCCAGTCACTGCGGATCACGCGGACGTACCGGTGAATCTCATCGTCCAGAGACGACCCACCCTTGGATTCCTGCGCTCTGATCGCGATATCGAGGAGCCGTAGCACCGGGCCGCCGGAAAATAGGGATGCGGGGAAGCGCTGCTGCACTTTGACCTCCTTTTTGAGGGCTGTGGAGTAGACATGCCAGACCGCTCCATTCACGTATACAGCCGCCTCGGCGAATGCGCGGAGACTGACGCATCGCATCGTGCCATTCGCTGTCACTCTGGCGCGTAATGCCGTACATCTGGTTTGGTCAGGCTGCTTTCGGTCCAGGACACGGGGATCGCCATGTTCGCCCATGACCGCGACAGCGAGTTGAGGTAGTGCTGCTAGGGGTACGGGTACACCTGCGCGGCCTTGCCCCACCGGAACGCGTGCTAGAGCAGACGCTGAATCCCCTTGCGGCAGTGCCGTAACCGCCTGCGTCCGGGTGCGCCCCGAGCTCCGTGAGCAGCTTCTTGGGCGGCCCCGTCGAACGGCACCTGCTCACGCGCGAACCCTGCGTCCACCTCGTGCCGCTACGACGGCCGCGTGGGCGTCCGCCGGGGTGCGTGTGTCGGCCACCCTTGGGGGATGTGGTGACGGGGCTCGCGGCGGCTGCTAGACAGAGGGCATGCGTATCCAAGTGTGTCGGTCAGGCGGGTTCGCGGGGATCGAGCGGCGGGCGGAGGTGGACACCTCGGGGCTGCCCGATGCCGAGGAGTGGCGGGCGCTGGTGGAGGCGGCGTTCACGGCGGGGTGTGCCGAGCCGGTGGCCGGGGTGCCGGACGGGTTCCACTACGTGATCACGGCGGACGGCCGTACCGTGCACTGCGCCGACCCGGACCTGACGGACGCCCAACGTGAGCTGATCACACGGGTGTTGAAGGAAGGGGCGTAGCGCCCGGGCGGAAAAGGGCGGGTGCCGGGCGGTGCGTCCTGCTTGGATGCCGCCATGACAACCCACTCCACCACCCACTCCACCACCCAGTCCCTCCACCCCTCACTCGACGCCCTTGAGCGCTACTACGATGCCGCGCCCAGGAGTTCGGCGCGCGTGGAGGACTTCGGTCCGCTCACCCTGTTCGTCCGGGAGGGCGACGCGGGGTGGCCCTTCTACGCGCGGCCGACGCCGGGGCATCCGGGGCCCGTGACGGCCGACGACGTGGACGCGGTGCGGGCCCGGCAGCGCGCGCTCGGTGTGCCCGAGGCGCTGGAGTGGGTCGCCGAGGTGAATCCGGGGCTGCGCGCGGCGGTCGAGGAGTCCGGGCTCGGCGTGCACGAGCACCCGCTGATGGTCCTGGATCCCCAAGCGCCCCCGGCCGAGCCGCACCCCCTGGTCCGGGCGCTCGGCGCGGGTGATCCGCTGCTGCACGCCGCCCTCGTCGTGCCCCGGCTGGCGTTCGCCGCGCCCGGTACGGACGTGGGCGGGGCCGGGGTCGGCGAGCTGACCGCCGCGATCGTGGCTCACGCCGGTGACGGCCTGGCCGAGCAGGTCGGCGAGCGGATCCGCGCGGGCCGCACGGCGGTGGCGGCCGCCGTCGAGAACGGGCTGCCGCTCTGTTCCGGCATGCACAATCCGGTCGGGCAGGTCAGCGAGATCGTCGCGGTGGGCACGCTGCCGGCCGCGCGACGCAGGGGCCTTGGGCGCGGGGTGACAGCGGCGCTGGTCGCCGACGCGCGGGGCGCGGGCGCCGCGACGGTCTTCCTGTCGGCGGGCGACGCCGACGTGGCCCGGATGTACGCGAGCCTGGGCTTTCGCCCGGTCGGCACCGCCCTGATCGCCGAACCGGCCGGTTCCTGACGGCAGTTGAGCGGCCTCAGTCGGTGGGCGTCGCCCTGATCATCGAACCCGCCGGTTCCTAACGGCAGTTGGGCGTCCGAGGCCCGCCAGCCCGGGCCGCGCCGCCTCACCCCGCGCCGTTCCGAGCTTCCCCGCCCCGACCCCGCAAGATCACCTCTTGCCCTGCGCACACCGTTCTGCGTACAGTGTGCGCATCGAGAGAACGGTGTACGCACACCGTTGAGCCGGGAGGGGAACCCGATGTCGAAGAACGTCAGCTGGGACGAGCGGGGACAGTGGCGCGCCGAGGGGGCCTGGGGGGCCCAGGACTCGGACGGTGGGCGTTTTCGCCTGGACGCCTGGCAGGCGAGGCTGGATCAGCTGCGCAGGACCCACCACGTTCCCGGCGCCACCCTGGCCGTCCTCGCCCACGGCAGGATCCACGAGCTGGCCAGCGGGGTGCTGCACACCGGCACCGGCGTGGCCGCCACCACCGACTCGGTCTTCCAGCTCGGCTCGCTGGCCAAGACGTACACCGCCACCCTCGTCATGCGGCTGGTCGACGCGGGAAAGCTCGATCTGGACGCGCCGGTCCGCGAGGTGCTGCCCGACTTCACCGTCGCCGACGACGAGGCGTCCCGCACCATCACGCCCCGGCAGCTGCTCTCCCACACGAGCGGTCTGACGTGCGACTTCACCTTCGACTCGGGGCGCGGGGACGACTGCCTTGAGCGGTATGTGGATGCCGCCGCCGGCGTCGCCCTCGACTGCCCGCCCGGCGCCGCCTGCTCCTACAGCAGTCTCGGCTTCAACGTGCTCGGCCGCATCGTGGAGGTGTTGACCGGCACGACGTGGGACCAGGCCCTCAAGGACCTGCTTCTCACGCCGCTCGGCCTCACCCACACGATGACGCTGCCCGAGGAGGCGCTGGCGTTCCGCGCCGCGATGGGCCACCTCGGCGAGTACGGCGAGGACCCCGTCCCGGCTCCGGCCTGGGACCTCATGCCGCGTTCGGCGGGGCCTTACGGCCGGGTGCTGGCCACCGCCGGTGACGTCGCCCGGCTCGCCCGGATGCACCTGGCAGGCGGCGCCGCCCCGGACGGGACCCCGCTCCTGAGCCCCGCGAGCGTCGCCGCGATGCGACACCGTGAGGTCGACTCCCCCGACAAGTGGACCGTCCACGCCGACGGCTGGGGCCTCGGCTGGACGCTGTACGACTGGAACGGCGTCCAGGGCTTCGGGCACGACGGCGCCTCGATCGGCCAGTACGGCTTCCTGCGGGTGGTGCCGGGCGCGGACGTCGCGGTGGTGCTCCTGACCAACGGCGGCGACGCGCGCCGGCTGTACGAGGACCTGTTCACCGACCTGCTGCACGAGCTGGCCGGCGTGCGGATGCCCGCGCCGTTCGGGCCGCCCGCCGAGCCGGTCGCGGTGGACTTCGCGCCGCTCACCGGCGCCTACGAGCGTGAGGGCGTACGCATCACCGTCTTCGAGCAGGACGGCGGGCCGCACCTGGTGTACGAGTTCACCGGCGGCATGAAGGACTTCTCGCCGCCGCTGCGGATGGAGCTCGTGGCGGTGACGGACACGGTGTTCGCGGGGGCCGGCTCAGGGGCGTACAGCGCGGACTGGATGCCGGTCGTCTTCGCCACCCTGCCCGACGGCACGGCCTGCTGCTACATCGGCATGCGCTGCGCCCCGAAGGTCGCCTGAACCGCCCCCGCGAGGGAACTAGAAACCGAGCTTGCGCAGCTGCTTGGGGTCGCGCTGCCAGTCCTTGGCGACCTTGACGTGCAGGTCGAGGAAGACCGGCGTGCCCAGCAGCGCCTCGATGTGCTTGCGGGACTTCATGCCGACTTCCTTCAGGCGCTTGCCCTTGGGGCCGATGATGATGCCCTTCTGGCTCGGCCGCTCGATGTAGACGTTGGCGTGGATGTCCAGGAGCGGCTTGTCGGCGGGCCGGTCCTCGCGCGGGATCATCTCCTCCACGACGACCGCGATGGAGTGCGGCAGCTCGTCCCGTACGCCTTCGAGCGCGGCCTCGCGGATCAGCTCGGCGACCATGACCTGCTCGGGCTCGTCGGTGAGGTCGCCCTCGGGGTAGAGCGGGGGGCTCTTGGGGAGCATCGGGATGAGCAGGTCGGCGACGAGGTTGACCTGTACGTCGCCCACGGCGGAGACCGGCACGATCTGGGCCCACTCGAAGCCGAGCTCCGTGGAGAGCTGGTCCACGGCGATGAGCTGTTCGGCCAGCGTCTTGGAGTCGACCAGGTCGGTCTTGGTGACGATCGCGATCTTGGGGGTCTTCTTGATCCCGGCGAGTTCCTTGGCGATGAACTTGTCGCCCGGGCCGAGCTTCTGGTCGGCGGGCAGGCAGAAGCCGATCACGTCGACCTCGGCCCAGGTGGTGCGGACCACGTCGTTCAGGCGCTCACCGAGCAGGGTGCGCGGCTTGTGGAGCCCGGGGGTGTCCACGAGGATCAGCTGGGCGTCGGGGCGGTGCACGATGCCGCGCACGGTGTGCCGGGTGGTCTGCGGGCGGTTGGAGGTGATGGCCACCTTCTGCCCGACCAGAGCGTTCGTGAGGGTGGACTTGCCCGCGTTGGGGCGGCCGACGAAACAGGCGAAGCCGGCCCGGTGGGTGGGGTCGGTGGCGGGGTCGGCGGCAGGGGTGCGAGCGCTCATGCGGCCATTCTCCCCGATCCCGACCCCGCCGCCGCCCAGCCCCTCCCAATCCGGCCCCCCAGCCCCCTGAGCTCCGCCCCGGACCCCATTCACGCTGAACGCGCTCGTCCTCAATCGCCGGAGGGCTGAGGTATGCCGGGTGGGCCAGCACCAGCCCCGCCAGGGGCGCGGGGAACTGCGCGAGAAGCGCCCACGGCCCGCAGCCGAGGCACCTGGGGCTCCGCCCCAGACCCCGATCGCGCCTGAACGGCGCTCGTCCTCAAACGCCGGACAGGCTGAGGGTGCCAGTGCTGGCCAGCACGGACCCTGCCAGGGGCGCGGGGAACTGCGCGCTCAGCCACGAACGGTCGGCGGCCGGAGTCCCTGGGGCTCCGCCCCAGACCCCGTTCGGCCTGAACGGCCCCGTCCTCAAACGCCGGACAGGCTGAGGGTGCCCATGCGGGCCCACATCGGATGCTCAGGGGCGCGGGGAACTGCGCGAGAAGCGCCCACGGCCCGCAGCCGAGGCACCTGGGGCTTCGCCCCAGACCCCGATCGCGCCTGAACGGCGCTCGTCCTCAAACGCCGGACAGGCTGGGGTTGCCCATGCTGGCCAGCATGGACCCAGCCAGGGGCGCGGGGAACTGCGCGACCAGCCACCCACGACCCGCAGCCAGGGCCCCCGGGGCTCCGCCCCAGACACCGATCGCGCTGAGGGTGCCAGTGCGGGCCAGCACCAGCCCGTCAAGGGGCGCGGGGAACTGCGCCGCCGTGGGTATCGGGGACGGATCCCCGACCTCAGCGGGGTCTCGTAGCCGCGGACGTCAGCGATACCAAACGGCCCCGCGCCACCACCACCCCCCTCCCCCGGCGCCGCCAGCCACGGTGCGCCGCGAAGGCGAGGGCCGCGGCCACCAGGGCCGCCAGGGCCGGCCACGGCAGCGCCAGGAACGACGCACCGGCGGAGCCCTTCGCGTCCTTCGCGCTCGCGGTCAACGTGACGTGCCCCCAGTCGAGTTGGGGGGAGCCCCGCCAGGTCTCGGTGAGCGTGACCCGCTGGCCGGGCAGCAGCTCGGCGGGGACCGCCGCCGGGTCCCGGCTCAGCAGGGTCCGCCCGAACAGCCCCGTGGCGCGCAGCGCGACCTTCGGGCTGAGCGTGACGTTGCCCCGGTTGTGCAGCGTGTACGTGATGTCGGTGCGGCTCTCTCCGGCGCCGGGCACCAGCGGCCGGTGCTGGCTGAGCCGGACGTTCTCGACGGCGAGCGCGGGCACGGTGGGCCCGCCGACGCGCAGATAGACCCGGGCGCCCACGGCCTGCCGCAGACCGACGGCGACCTTGCCACCGGCGGCGGGGCCCGGCGCGATCCGGTCGTCGAGCGCGACAAGGGCGCCGACGTGGTCGCCCGGCTCGGCGTCCTCGGGCACGGCGAGGGTGAAGGGCACGGTGAGCGAGGAGCGGGCCGGTACGGTGATCGCGCCCCGCTCGGGCCTCACCCAGGCCCCCACCCCGCTCTGCTTCTCCTGCTCGGCGCGCACCGCGAACCCGCCGTCGCGCTCGGTGTTGTACGCGTCGGCTCCGTACAGCCGCAGATTCAGGGGCGCCGCCGTCTTGTTGGTGACGGTCACCTGATCGCGGAGGGTGGCTCCGGGGGCGGCGGCGAGGTAGAAGTACGGGCGCGCGGACGCTCCCGAACTCGCCGGATACACCGACCAGTTGCCGTTGTCGGCGGCGCGAGCCAGGGGCGCGGACAGCAGGGCGAGCGCGGCGAGCAGAGCTAGCAGACCTATGAGAGCAGACAGGAGGAGGGCTGGGAGCGCGGACGGCTTGCGCACGGTGCGAGACCCCCGGGGACGGGTGGGCCGGCCGGGTGCGCGCCCGGCCCACGGGTGGGCATCAGGTGAGGGTGAGGGTCAGTACGCCGCTGTAGGCGCCGGGCGGGGTGAACGCCGGCACGTCCAGCGAGAGCTTCGCGTCCACGCCGAACTCGCCGCCGGTGAGCGCGCCGTTCGGGGTGGAGGCGAGGGTCGCGCCCGCGCCGCCCACGGTCGTGGCCGAGCCCGCGACGCACACGGACGGCGAACCGGCCTTGGTCGCGCAGGCGGGGGTCCAGCTGAGTCTGCCGGCGTCGATGGAGCCGCCGGGACCGGTGAAGTCGGTGACCTTGCCGGTCAGGGACCAGCCTGCGGGGCCGCCGCGGAAGTCCTGGACCGTGACCGTGTTCAGGGCGCCGGTGGAGGCGCCGCCCTTGCCGAAGTCGACCGCGCCGAGAGCGACGCCGTCACCGGCCTGGGACATCGAGAGCGTGCCCGCGTTCACGGCCGTGGTGAGCTTCTGGCTCGGGCCGGCCGGCGGCGGCGTACCGGTCACCGTGTACGCCACCGGGCCGGCCCCGGCGGCCGGGTTCCAGGACGCACCTTCGTACGCCACGATCCCGGTGGTCGCCGGGTCGGTGATCTTCGGCCGTGCGGTGAACGCGCCATGGGCGTCCGACTTGAAGGTGATCTTGTCGGCGGTGGTGGCGGTGCCGTTCCAGCCCGCGACGGTGACGTCGGCGTTCGGGGTGAATCCGGACCCGGTCACCGTGGTGCGCTCGCCCGCGTTGCCCGACGCGGGGTCGGCCGTGATGGCCCGCTCGTTGACCTGTCCGCCGCCGTCCGTGACGTCGACCGTCCCGGAGACGGGCGCCGGCGGATTGGTCACCGTGCAGGGGGTGTCCAGCTCCATGATGTAGCTGGTGTGGATGTTGTAGTCGCCGGGCGACAGGGTGATCGCGCCGGCCTTGGTGGCGGTGAAGCTGCCGCTCATGGAGAACGCCGGGAAGGCGCCCTTGCCGGGTACGGGGTCGTTCTTCTTGGGGCCCGCCACGTCCACGGTGCCGCTCTGGGCGCCCGCCAGGACGACCTTGCCGGTCGGGGTCATGATGTCGGCGGGCAGGGCGATGTCGACGGGGTTGCTGGCGGCGGGCTTGTTCACCGTGTACGTCACGGTGACCTTGTCGCCCACCTTGGGTGAGGCGTTGTCGACGGCGACGGTCGCGTTCGTGGTGCCGTCGATGGGCGGGATGCCGGCGATGGCCGGCGGGACGCAGTGCGTGGCGAAGTCGACGGGCGTCGCGGCCAGCGCGTGCGCGGGTGCGGCGAGCGCGCCGGTCCCGGCGGCGAGTGCGACCGCCCCCAATACGGCGGCCAGACGCCGTCTTCGACGGTTCGACATGGGCGCGCCCCCTTCGTGAAGTGGCACAGCGCGGCTCGGCTGCGCCGGCAGGGGCCCATTGACGGCTCGGCGTGAAGAGAAGTCAATGGCATCCCGGCGCAGCGACTGATGGGCCATCAGATGCTGTCAAGGTCGCATGCTTTGGCGGCATTTCACGCCTCTTCGCAACGCCTTCGCACCGCCGAACCGCTCGACGGTGCGGGCGCGCGGAAGCCGGCGCCGCGTGGGGCGGCGCCGGCTCCTTGCGCGCGGTGCTGAGGTGAGCGGTGGGTGAGCAGGGTGCCGGGTCAGAACACGAACGGGCCCGGGGCCTGCGAGGTGGTCGCGTCGCAGTTGACGGTGATCCCGAAGATCACCATCTTCAGGGCGGTGCCGGCGAAGTAGGAGTTGAGGCTGTCGCCGGCGGCGACGGTACCGCCCAGCGGGCCGATCGTGACCGAACTGCCCGCCGGGATGGCCGGGTTGGCCTTGCCGCTGAAGACCCTGGTGCCGCCGCCGGACCTGGCGAGGGTCAGGGTGGCGCTGATCTGGTTGGCGCCGACCGAGATCGGGGTGGTGACGGCCGAGGTCAGCGTGATGGTCGCGGCCGTACCGCTCTGGGTGGCGGTGAGGGTGGCGCCGCCACCGCCCCAGGTACCGCAGTCGTACGTGGCGGTCGCCGTGGTGGGCGTGACGGCGGCGGCGCTCGGGGCGAAGGCGAGGCCTGCGGCGGCCACCGCCCCCACGGCGAGTGCGGCCCGCGCGACCGGCCTGCTGGTGCTCTTGCGCATGATTCCCCTTCCCCTTGCAGGGAGTTGAACGTCTGCCGCGTCGTCGGCGCCGGACCGCGCGTGCGGGGCCGGGTGCCTGTGCCGCGCGTCCACCGCCTGCCCCGGTGGCCCACGCGCACGGGTGCGCGGGCGTGCGGGCATGGCTCTGCCGGGGAGGGGGTGCGTGGTGGGTGCGCGGGGGGTGTGGCCGACGCCGGTGCGGGGTTGCGGCTCTGCGCCCCGTGCCGGTTCCGTTCCGGGTTGGCTGACGGGTTGTCGGGTCGACTGCCGTCCATTGATGCGCGGGGCTCTTGGGATTGCAAGCCCCACCACGTTGATCGTTGGCCCGGGCCCACGTCCGCGCAGTTCCCCGCGCCCCTGAACCCTGGTCCCTGCGGACCGTGCGTGGTTGCTGGCGCAGTTCCCCGCGCCCCTCAAACCCCCCGGGCCCCCGGCGGACCGTGCGTGGTTGCTCGCGCAGTTCCTCGCGCCCCTAACCCCCCGTCCTGCGGGCCGGGGTTGGTTCGGAGGGTAGGGGGTGGGTGTCTTGGGGGGGTCAGAACGTTCCGGTTACTTCTCCGGACGGGGTTGCGAGGAAGAGGGGGGTGGCGGGGCCGCCCAGGTCTCGTACTGCCGCCACGTCGGCCTCCGTCGGCTGGGACGATCCCGTCACCACCACCGCCGCCTCCAGCGACTCCGCCCCGCTGGCCACCGCCATCGCCACCGCCGTTCGCAGCGCGGACAGCTTCAGAGAGGGCAGCTCGACCGTGCCCGCCACATACGTACGGCCCGTCTCGTCGCGCACGGCCGCACCCTCGGCCACGCCGTTGCGGGCCCGGGCGCTGCGTGCCAGCGTGATGATCTTGCGGTCCTCGGGCCCGAGTTCGGTGCTCTGTGTCATGCCCCGAGCATAAGGAGTGCCCCGGTCGCCCGCGCCGGGGGCTCAGCCCGCGATCGGGTACATCGACCCGCGCCGCCCCTCCGGCGAGGTCAGCCACTCCAGCTTCTCGGCGGTGCCGGTGTTCGGCAGCGGCGTGTGCAGCACGATCACCAGGTCCGGCCGGGCGGGAACGCGCAGTTGCGTGGACTCCACGTGCAGCGCGCCGACCACCGGATGCTCCATCTCCTTGCGCAGCTGCCCGCCGGACTGGACGTCACGCCGCTCCCACAGCTCGACGAACTCCTCGCTGAGCTCCATCGCCTGCTCGATCACCGCCTGGAACCCCTCGTCGTCGGGCCGCTCCGAGCACGCCGCGCGGAACTGGGCGACGACGTGGCAGGCGATCTCCTCCCAACGCTTGGCGCGGGCACGGTAGATGGGGTCGCAGAAGAACGCGAGCAGACAGTTCTGCACGATCTCCGGACGCATCCCGAGGACCAGCGAGGCCGCGTCGTTGTACATGACCGTGTTCCAGTACGCGTCCATGATGTGCGCGGGGAAGGGCATCCACGCGTCGATGAGGCGTTGCAGACCGTCGCACATGGCGGCGCCCGCCGGGTCCACCTCGGGGGCCGGCGGGTTGAGCCCGGCCAGGACGTACAGGTGGCGGCGTTCGGCGCTGGTCAGCTGGAGCACCCGGCCCACCGCGTCAAGCACCTGCGGGGAGACCGTGATGTCGCGGCCTTGTTCCAGCCACTGGTACCAGGAGACCCCGACGCCCGCGAGCACCGCGACCTCCTCGCGGCGCAGGCCCGGGGTGCGGCGGCGGGCCCCGCCGTCGGGCAGCCCGGCCTGCGCGGGGGTGATCCGCGCCCGTCTGCTCATCAAGAACTCGCGCAGTTCGCTGCGGCGGCGTTTGTCGACCGGTGTGGCCACTGACTCCCCCTGAGAAACCGGCTGCCTGGTGGTGCCACCAACAGGATAAGTTCCCACTCTCCACGGGCATTCCCGGGCCGCGAGGGTGGGGCCATGGCGATCGACACCCCGACCACTGACCCCGGGCCCCACGCGGCGGCCCCCGCTCCCTCCGCTCCCCTCTCCTCCCATTCGGACACCGACACCGCTACCGGTACCGGCGCCGGCACGACACCGCCCCGGCTCAGCGGCCGGGCCGCGCTGGTCCTTTTCGTGCTGTGCGCCGCCCAGTTCATGGTGGCGCTCGACTTCTCCGTACTGAACGTGGCGCTGCCCGTGCTCGGCGACGACCTGGGCCTGAGCCGGTCCGCGTTGCAGTGGGCGATCACCGCGTTCGCCCTGCCGTCGGGCGGCTTCCTGCTCCTGTTCGGCCGCGTAGGCGACCTCTTCGGCCGCAAGAAACTGTTCCTGGCCGGCCTCGCCCTGTTCGGTTCGGCCTCGCTGCTGGCCACCCTCGCCTGGGACCCGGCGTCCTTCCTGACCGGGCGCGCCCTTCAGGGTCTCGGCGCGGCCGCCATCGTGCCGACCGGCATGTCCCTGCTGACCACGACGTTCCCCGAGGGTCCGCTGCGCGACAAGGCGCTCGGCATCTCCGGCACGCTGCTCTCGCTGGGCTTCACCATCGGGATGGTGCTGGGCGGCGTCATGACCGACACCCTCGGCTGGCGCTCCACGATGGGCCTGCTCGTGGGCTTCGCGGCGATCGTCCTGGCGCTCGCCCCCGGCCTGCTGCCCGAGTCGCGCACCCCTGAGCGGCCGCGCCTTGACGTGCCCGGCGCGGTCACCGTCACCGGCGGCCTCCTGGCGCTGATCTACGCCCTGTCCTCGGCGGCCCAGCGCGGTTTCGGCGGCGTGGACGTGTGGGGGACCCTGCTCGCGGGGCTGCTCCTGCTCACCGCCTTCGTGGTCGTGGAGGCGAAGGCGTCGGCGCCGCTGGTCTCGCTGCCGATGCTGGGGCGGCGCACGGTGGCCTGGGGCAACGTGGGCGGTCTCGTCACCTTCTCGATGATGTCGACGGTGATCTTCGTCCTGACCCTCTACCTCCAGGACATCCTGCACCTGTCGCCGTTCAGGACCGGTCTTGTCTTCGGCGTCCAGGGCCTCGCGTCGGCCTTCGCCGGCACCCGCGCCGCCCGCCTGATCGGCCGCTTCGGCGCCCGGCGCGTCCTGGCCGGCTCGCTGCTCGGGCAGGGTCTGTTCATCGCCGCGCTCCTGGGCATCGGCACCGGGGCCGGCGCCCTGCTTGCCACCGTCGCCGTCTCGCTGGCCAGCATGTGCCACCTGGGCACGATCATCTCGTACGGGATCACGGTGACCAGCGGCGTCCCCGACGAGGAGCAGGGACTCGCGACCGGCCTTGTCACCACCACGCAGCAGGTCGGCATCACCGTCGGCATCCCGCTGCTCGGTGTGCTGGCCACCACGCAGGCCTCGCTGTTCGACGGGGTGCGTACGGTCCTGGCGATCGACGCGGCCATCGTGCTGGTGACGGCCGCGCTGGTGGCGGTCGGTCTCGGGCGCCGCGGGAAGGTCTGATGGGCCTCGGTCCGGTGGGCCGGGGCGGGCCGGTCAGGGGCGGTCCAGCCGGAGCCGCTGCGCCTTCGGCAGGCCGGCCACCACCAGATCGTAGGAGTCCTCGATGAGCTCCCGGACCATCCGGTCCGGGAGCCCGGCCACGTCCACGGTGTTCCAGTGCCGCTTGTTCATGTGCCAGCCCGGCACGATCGCGGGGTGCTCCTCGCGCAGCCGTACCGCGTCGTCGGGGTCGCACTTGAGGTTGATGGTGAGCGGCTTCGCGTCGAGCGCGGTGAGCGCGAACATCTTCCCCGCCACCTTGAAGACCGAGGTCTCCGGGTTGAACGGGAACTCCTCGGTCGCGGCGTTGAACTCCCGGCAGAACGCCCGCAGTTGCTGAGGTGTCATCTCGCGCCCTCCTTCTCCTCGGCCTCGTTCACCGACGGCTCCACGAGCACAGTGACGATCTTGTTGCGCCGGCCCGCCGGGGATTCCGCCGTCAGCCGCAGCTCGCGGCCGTCCGGCAGTGCCACGCGCGCCGAGGCGCCCGCGATGGGAACCCGGCCGAGCGCCTTGGCGAGCAGTCCCCCGACCGTCTCCACGTCCTCGTCGTCGAACGCGTCGAACCCGAACAGCTCGCCCAGGTCGCCGATGTCGAGGCGGGCGGTGACCCGGAAGCAGCCGTCCGCGAGCTCGGTGACGGGGGGCAGCTCGCGGTCGTACTCGTCGGTGATCTCGCCGACGATCTCCTCCAGGATGTCCTCGATGGTGACGATGCCGGCGGTGCCGCCGTACTCGTCGATGACGACCGCGACGTGGCTGCGCTGCTGCTGCATCTCGCGCAGCAGGTCACCGGCGTTCTTGGTGTCGGGCACGAAGGCCGCGGGGCGCATCGCGGTGGAGACGAGGTCGGCCTCGCTGTCCCGGTTGATGTGCGTCTTGCGCACCAGGTCCTTCAGGTAGACGATCCCGACGATGTCGTCCTCGTTCTCGCCGGTCACCGGGATCCGGGAGAAGCCGGAGCGCAGCGCGAGGGTGAGGGCCTGGCGGATCGTCTTGTAGCGCTCGATGCACACGAGGTCGGTGCGCGGGACCATGACCTCGCGCACCAGGGTGTCGCCGAGTTCGAAGACGGAGTGCACCATGCGGCGCTCGTCGTCCTCGATCAGGGATTCCCGCTCGGCGAGGTCCACCAGGGCGCGCAGTTCGGCCTCGGAGGCGAAGGGGCCCTTGCGGAAGCCCTTGCCCGGGGTCAGCGCGTTGCCGAGCAGGATCAGCAGCTGCGGGACGGGGCCCATGACCCGGGCCAGCGGCAGCAGCACGTACGCGGCCGCCGTCGCGGTGTTCAGCGGGTGCTGGCGGCCGATGGTGCGCGGTGAGACGCCGACGGCGACGTAGGAGACGAGCACCATCACCGCGATGGCGACCAGCAGCGCCGCCCATGTCTGGGTGAACTCCTCCAGGCAGACGTAGGTGACCAGGACGCCGGCGGCCATCTCGCACGCGACCCGCACGAGCAGCGCCACGTTGAGATAGCGCGTGGGGTCGGAGGCGATCTGGGCGAGCTTGGCGCTGCCGCGCCGCCCGGTGCGGACCGCCTCCTGCGCGCCGAAGGAGGACGTACGGGCGAGCCCGGCCTCGGCGCAGGCGGCGAGCCAGGCGACGACGACCAGCGCGACGGCGCCGGCGATGAGCTGCCCGGTCATGAGACGGTCGGCGCCGGGGAGGGACCGGTCAGGCCCTTCTCCGCGCGCCAGCCGTCGACGATCGCCGCCTGGAGGCCGAACATCTCGGCCTTCTCGTCCGGCTCCTCGTGGTCGTAGCCGAGCAGGTGCAGCACGCCGTGGACGGTCAGGAGCTGAAGCTCCTCGTCCATGGAGTGCTGCGTCTCGGCGTCCTCGCCCTGCTTCTTGGCGACCTCGGGGCACAGCACGATGTCACCGAGGAGCCCCTGCGGGAGCTCCGCCGCGTCGTCGGCCTTGGCCGGCGGGCGCAGCTCGTCCATCGGGAAGGACATGACGTCGGTGGGGCCGGGCAGGTCCATCCACTGGATGTGCAGCTGCTCCATGGCTTCGGCGTCCACGACGATCACCGAGAGCTCGGAGAGCGGGTGGATCCGCATCCGCGTGAGGGCGTAGCGGGCGATGTCGAGGATCGCCTGCTCGTCGACCTCGGTTCCGGATTCGTTGTTGACGTCGATCGACATGGTGCGCTCTGCTCTACTTCCCGTTCCGGCCGCGCCGACCTTCGTGGTCCTGGCGGCTGTCGTACTGCTCGTACGCGTCGACGATACGGCCGACGAGCTTGTGCCGGACGACATCCTGGGAGGTGAGCCGGGAGAAGTGCACGTCATCGACGCCTTCCAGGATCTCCTGGACCTGGCGCAGACCACTCTTGGTGCCGCTGGGTAGGTCGACCTGGGTGACGTCACCCGTGATGACGATCTTGGAGTCGAAGCCGAGGCGGGTCAGGAACATCTTCATCTGCTCGGCGCTGGTGTTCTGCGCCTCGTCGAGGATGATGAACGCGTCATTGAGGGTGCGACCCCTCATGTACGCCAGGGGGGCGACCTCGATGGTGCCGGCTGCCATCAGGCGGGGGATGGACTCCGGGTCGAGCATGTCGTGCAGGGCGTCGTACAGCGGGCGCAGGTACGGGTCGATCTTCTCGTAGAGCGTGCCGGGCAGGAAGCCGAGGCGTTCGCCGGCCTCGACCGCCGGGCGGGTCAGGATGATCCGGGTGACCTGCTTGGACTGGAGGGCCTGGACCGCCTTGGCCATGGCCAGATAGGTCTTGCCGGTGCCGGCGGGGCCGATGCCGAAGACGATCGTGTGCTTGTCGATCGCGTCGACGTAGCGCTTCTGGTTGAGCGTCTTGGGGCGGATGGTGCGGCCGCGGTTGGAGAGGATGTTCTGCGTGAGCACTTCGGCGGGGGTCTCGCCCCTGGCGTCCCCGTTGGCTGCGCTGCCGCTCGCGCGGAGCATGGCGACCGAGCGTTCCACTGCGTCCTCCGTCATCGGCTGTCCGGTGCGGAGCACCAGCAACATCTCGTCGAACAGGCGCTGCACGAGGGCGACTTCCGTCGCGTCTCCCACGGCGCTGATCTCATTGCCCCGTACGTGGATGTCGGCCGACGGGAAGGCCTTCTCGATCACGCGCAGCAGGGAATCGCTCGACCCCAGGACGGTCACCATGGGGTGCTTGGCCGGGATGGTGATCTGGGCGTGCGCCTGCGGGTGTGTGGGTGTCTGCGTCATGGGCCGGCTCTGTGGCCTGCACATACCTCCGTTGCAGGGTTCTCGCCGCTCGAGAGCCTCTGGGTTACCAAGCGTACGACTTGCCGAGGACGTGGCCGAGAGGTTTTACGCCCCGGTCCTGCCCGGGGGCGCCCGGGGCGGGCTCCGCCCCGCCGGCGAGGCGGGGGCGCCCGGTCAGGACGGGGGGCGGAAGCCCAGGGTGGGCAGGGCCCGGCGCAGGGGCCAGGTGCGGGCCGGGCCGGGCAAGAGGGCGCTCAGGAAGGCGTAGCGGCGCAGGGCCGCCGGGTCCTGGTCGGGCAGGGTGCGCACCCGCTCCCACCAGCTCGCGATCTCCGCCCAGCCCGGCGCCGAGAGCGAACCGCCGAACTCCTGGACCGACAGGGCCGCCGTGAGCCCCGCGAAGGCGAGCCGGTCGGCGAGCGGCCAGCCCGCGAGGGTGCCGGTGACGAACCCCGCCACGAAGACGTCGCCCGCGCCCGTGGGGTCGAGGGCCTCCACCTCGATGGCCGGGACGTCCGCCGTCTCGCCGGTCGCCGCGTCCACCGCGTACGCGCCCTCGGACCCCAGCGTGACCACCGCGAGCGGCACCTTCTCGGCCAGCGCGCGGGCCGCTGCGCGCGGGCAGTCGGTGCGGGTGTAGCGCATCGCCTCGGCCGCGTTGGGCAAGAACGCCTCGCAATGGGCGAGGTCGGCGAGGGCCGCCAGGTCCCAGCGTCCGGAGTCGTCCCAGCCGACGTCCGCGAAGATCCGCGAACCGGACCGCGCGGCGTCCGCGATCCACGCCTCGGGGCGGCCGGGCTCCAGGGAGGCGACGGCGGCCCGGGCGCGCGGCGGGCAGCTGGGCGCGGACAGCTCGTGCGGCGCCTCGTGCCCGTGCGTGACCATCGTGCGTTCGCCCTCGTACGCCATGGACACGGTGACCGGGGAGTGCCAGCCGCGCACGGTGCGCGAGAGCGACAGGTCGATGCCCTCGCCCTGTTCCAGCGCGTCCCAGCAGTACTCGCCGTAGTGGTCGTCCCCGAAGGCCGCGGCGAGTGAGGTGTGCAGGCCGAGCCGGGCCAGGGCGGTTGCCATGTTGGCGACGCCGCCGGGGCTCGATCCCATGCCGCGCGCCCAGGACTCGGTGCCGCGCACCGGGGCGGAGTCGAGGCCGGTGAAGATGATGTCGAGGAAGACGGTGCCGGTGAGGAAGACGTCGCAGGGCGGGTCGCGGGGGTCGCGCAGCCCGTCCAGCGGGTCGAGTGGCGAGGAGGGGCGCGGCTCGGCCGTGGAGGCGTGGCGCCGCTCGCCGTGGGGCCCGCCGGGGTCACCGGGACGCCGCCGGCCGGTCGGCGCCGTAGTGTGCACGCCCGCGCCCGGCCCCGCCGGGCCGGGCCGGTGCTCGCCGGGGGGTTCGGGCGCGCGGTGGTCGTGGGGGGTGGGCGGCTGCTCTCTGCTGGGTGGTGTCGTCACGGCGGGCTCTCCGTTCGCGTACAGATCTGGCAAGTCTGCCCGATCCGTGGGCGGGGGCGGCCGCGTCGCGTTCGCGCCAGGGTGCCGTCGTGGTCGAGCCGGCGCCGATGGGGCTCGGGTGGTCTGCGTGGCGTGCGTGGCGTATGTGACGTATGTGGTGCGCGCATCCCGGTGGCCTCTTCTCACGAGCCCGTCCAGAAGGGGCAATTGGGACTACGTCTGTGAACGAGGTGGCGTCGAGGACGGACCCGACGGGCGAATGCGGGCCCGTCCAACCTCCGCCCCGGCGCGCGAAATTCGCTCGCATACCCGACGGACTCCAGACCAAACGCAACGTGACTCAGATCACACCGTCCTGGCTTTTCGCGCACTCCGGACCCTTGATACAAATTGGGCCGCGTTCCCGCACAACACCGGGCGCATCCCCCCTCTTTGGCCTCCTGCCCCACGGGCACTGTTCCTTGGAACGCCCATGTCCGCACGCTCTCGTGCCGCCTGGCCCCTGGTCGCCGTCTTCACCGCCGGTTACCTCGCCGCGTATCTCCTCCCCACCGTCGTCGGCCGTCTCTCGGCGGGCCTCGGCCTCTCCCCCGCCGAAGCCGGACTCGTCGGCTCCGCCCTGCTGTTGAGCTCGGCGACGGCCGGGTTCACGCTCGCCTCCCGGGTGGAACGGCACGGGCCGCGCCGTCTCGCCAGGCTGGGGCTGCTGCTCGCGGTCACCGGGTACGGCGTCGCGGCCCTCACCACGCTGATCCCGCTCGTCGTGGCCGGGGCGGTCGTCGGCGGCCTCGGGTCCGGCACGGCCACGGCGGTGGCGGCGGCCGGTATCGCCGCCCAGCGCGACCCCCACCGCGCGTCCACGCTCGGCCTGCTCTGCGTCTCCGCGACGGCGGGCGCGCTGTACCTGACGATCCCTCACCTCGGCGGCGGGCACGCGACCCCGCTCGCCTCGATCGCCCTGGTGGCGGCCCTCGCGTGGCCGGCGACGCGGTGGCTTCCGGGCGCGTGCGGCGCGGAGCGGCCCGGGGAGGCGGTCGGCGCGGTGGGTGCGGTCGGCGCTGCGGGTGCGGTCGGCTCGTCGGGCGCGCGGCTGCCGCACCGGCGCTCCGGTACGGTCCTGGCCGCGACGATGCTCTGCTGGTCCCTCGCGCAGAACGCGCTGTGGGGGGTCAGCGGGCGGATCGGGATCACGCAGGCCGGCCTGAGCGAGGTCACCGTCGGCATGGTCTTCGCGGCCGGGCTCGGCTCGGGGCTGCTCGGTGTGCTCGGCGCGGGTGCGCTCGGCGCGCGGCTCGGGCGGGCGGTGCCGATCGGCGCCGGTACGGCGATCATCGCGTGCTGCGTGGTGGTGAGTTCGTCCGCGCGGGGACTCGTGTCCTTCGCGGGCGGCGAGATCCTGTGGAACCTGTTCTACCCGGTGGTGCTCTCCTACCTCATCGGCCTGTCCGCCTCGCTCGATCCGCACGGGCGCTGGGCGGTTCTGGCGGGGTCGGCGTCCTCGCTCGGGGTCGCCTGCGGGCCGGTCACCGGCAGCCTGCTCTCGCAGTACGCGGGGTACGGCGGGATGGGGTTCACGCTGTGCGCGCTGCTGCTGCTCGTCGCGGCGCCGCTGAGCGCGGTGGCGCTGCACACGTCCGGGCGGCCGCTGGTGCCGGGGTCCATCCGGCGCCGGGGTGGTACGCCTGCGGCGGTGGTCGCGGGGCGGGGGGCCGGGGCGGCGGGGTTGCTGCCGCAGATCGGGGTGCCGGAGCAGGAGGTCGCGGAGATCGCGATCGTCTCCCGCGCGAGACGCCGCCGCAAGGTCCTGGCCTCCTGACGCGGCCGCTCGCCCATCCGGGCCAGCACCAACCCTGCCGGGGGCGCGGGGACAGGCCGGCTATGCCGGTGCGGGCCAGCACGCATCCCGCCAGGGGCGCGGGGACAGGTCAGCTATGCCCGTGCGGGCCAGCGCCGACCCCGCCAGGGGCGCGGGGAACTGCGCGACCAGCCACCCACGGGCCCGCACCCAAGGACCCTGGGGCTCCGCCCCAGACCCCGTTCGCGCTGAACGCGCTCGTCCTCAAACGCCGGACAGGCTGAGGTTGCCCATGCAGGCCCGCACGAGCCCTGCCAGGGGTGGGCGGCGGGCTGAGGATACGCACGCGGGCCCACATCGGATACTCAGGGGCGCGGGGAACTGCGCGACCAGCCACCCACGGTCCGCAGCCAGGGTCCCCGGGGCTCCGCCCCAGACCCCATTCGCGCCTGAAGGGCGCTCGTCCTCAATCGCCGGACAGGCTGAGGTTGCCCATGCGGGCCAGCGCGGACCCCGCCAGGGGCGCGGGGACAGGCCGGGTATGCCCATGCGGGCCAGCGCCGACCCCGCCAGGGGCGCGGGGAACTGCGCGACCAGCCACCCACGGGCCCGCACCCAAGGACCCTGGGGCTCCGCCCCAGACCCCGATCGCGCTGAACGCGCTCGTCCTCAAACGCCGGACAGGCTGAGGTTGCCCATGCAGGCCAGCGTCGAGTAGTCAGGGGCGCGGGGACAGGCTGGGTATGCCCATGCGGGCCCGCGCGAGCCCTGCCAGGGCAGACCGGCTGAGGATGCGCATGCGGGCCAGCGCCGAGCCCGTCAGGGGCGCGGGGAACTGCGCGGCCGGCCGCCCCGGGCCGGGGGGCTCAGGACTCCGGGAAGGTGTACGCGGCGACCTCCGCCAAATACCGCTCGCGCAGCACCTCGTCATCGTCCAGGAACGACGCCACGAACGAGTTCCGCGCCAACTCCCGCAACCGCTCCCGCCCCAGCCCCAACGCCTCCCGCACCGCGTGAAACGTGTCGCCCACGTACCCGCCGAAGTACGCCGGATCGTCGGAGTTGACCGTGCACAGCAGGCCCGTGTCCATCATGGCCGCCAGCGGATGCTCCTCCAGCGTGTCGATCGCGCGCAGCCGGACGTTCGACAGCGGGCAGAGCGTCAGCGGGATGCGGTCGCGGACCAGGCGGGCCACCAGATCGGGGTCCTCCAGGGCGCGCAGGCCGTGGTCGATCCGCTCCACCCCCAGCACGTCCAGCGCCTCGGTGATGTACGCCGGCGGCCCCTCCTCGCCCGCGTGCGCGACCCGCCGCAGCCCGAGGGCCGCCGCCGCCTCGTACACCTCGCGGAACTTGGCCGGCGGATGGCCGACCTCCGCCGAGTCGAGCCCGATGCCCGTGATCCGGTCCAGATACGGCCGCGCCGCCTCCAGCGTGAGCAGCGCCGACTGGGCCGACTCGTCCCGCAGGAAGCACAGGATGAGCCGGGTCGAGATGCCGTGGCGTTCCTCGCTCGCGGACAGCGCCCGCCACAGGCCCTCCACCACCGTGCCCATGGGCACGCCCCGCGCCATGTGCGCCTGCGGGTCGAAGAAGATCTCGGCGTGCCGGACGCCCTGGGCGGCGGCCCGGGTCAGATAGGCGTCGGCAAGCGCCGTGAAGTCGTCCTCGGTCCGCAGCACCCGCATCAGGGAGTAGTACAGGTTCAGAAAGGACTGGAGGTCGTCGAAGAGGTACGCCTTGCGCAGCTCCTCGGTGTCGGCGTACGGCAGCTCCATGCCGTTGCGGGCGGCGAGTTCGAAGGCCAGCTCGGGTTCGAGGGTCCCTTCGATGTGGAGGTGGAGTTCGGCTTTGGGGAGGGAGGAGGGGAGGGGCATGGGGGGGTCCTAAGGGTGGTGCTGGGGTGGGTGGTTCGGTGCGGGCCGGTGGGGGGGGCTCAGGCGGCGCGTCGGGGGACGGGGATCCGGGTGAGGTCGGCCGCCACGGTCAGCTCGCCCTCGTATCCGGCGGCGCGGGCCTGGCGCTCGAACTCCCCCGGGTCGGCGTAGCGCTGCGAGAAGTGGGTGAGGACCAGTGCGCGTACGCCCGCGTCGCGGGCCACGGTCGCCGCCTGACCGGCCGTCAAGTGTCCGTGTTCGGTGGCGAGTTGGACGTCGCCGTCCAGGAACGTCGACTCGATCACCAGCATGTCGCAGCCGTCCGCGAGGACCCGGGCGCCCTCGCACAGGCGGGTGTCCATGATGAACGCGAAGCGCTGCCCGCGCCGGATCTCGCTGACGTCGTCGAGCGTGACGCCGTTCAGTTCGCCCTCGCGCGCCAGGCGACCCACGTCGGGGCCCGTGATGCCGCGCTCGGCCAGCAGCTCGGGCAGCATCCGGCGCCCGTCGGGCTCGACGAGCCGGTAGCCGTAGGACTCGACGGGGTGGGAGAGCCTGCGGGCGTCCAGCGTGTACGCGGCCGTCGTGGCCAGCACCGCGCCCTCGCCCTCGACCGGCTCCTGGCCGAGCTCCACACACTCCCGGTAGGCCGTGGCGTACCGCAGCCGCTCGAAGAAGTGCTCGCCGCTGCGCGGGTAGTGCGCGGTGACCGGGTGCGGGACCCGGTCGAGGTTGATCCGCTGGATCACCCCGGCCAGGCCGAGCGAGTGGTCGCCGTGGAAGTGCGTGACGCAGATCCGGTCGATGTCGTGGGCGGCGACCCCGGCCCGCAGCATCTGGCGCTGCGTGCCCTCGCCCGGGTCGAAGAGGATGCCCTCGCCGTCCCACCGCAGCAGGTAGCCGTTGTGGTTGCGGTGCCGGGTGGGCACCTGGCTCGCGGTGCCGAGCACCACCAATTCACGTACGGACACGGAAAATCGCCTTGCTGTGCGGGACGCTGGACGGGCGCTGGCGCGGAACTATCCGGGCGGCCACTGGAGGCCGCGGCCGCCCAGGACGTGCACGTGGGCGTGGAAGACGGTCTGGCCCGCGCCGCTGCCGGTGTTGAACACGAGCCGGTAGCCGCTCTTGTCGATGTTCTCATCGGCGGCGACCTGCCCGGCCTCCCGTACGACGTCCGCGAGGACAGCGGGTTCGGCGGCGGCGAGCGAGGCGGCGTCGGGGTGGTGCACCTTGGGGATGACCAGGATGTGGGAGGGCGCCTGGGGGTTGATGTCGCGGAACGCCACCGTCGTGTCGGTCTCGCGCACGACGGTCGCCGGGACATCGCCCGAGACGATTTTGCAGAACAGGCAGTCGGCCTGCGGCTCTCCGGCCATGGTCCGGTCTCCTTGGTCGCGTTGATCAGGTAACCCGCATGCTACTCAACGCGTTCGGACCAGGACGCGGAGAGCGGTGTTCCGGGCCGGCACGGGGGTGCGTGGGGTGCGGGCCCGGTCTACTTGCCGCGGAAGGACTCGGTGACGGTCACGGTCACGGTTGCCGTCACGGTGACCGTGGGGGTGGCGCCCGGGCGGGGTGTCGCCTGGCCGGCCGTGGGCGCGGGGGCCGCACAGTCGCCCAGGACGGAGGCGCGCAGGACGGTCCTCCCGGCGGCCTTCGCGGTCAGGTCGCCCTTCACGCAGCGGCCCTCGACTTCGGCGGTGACCCTGCCCTTGACCGTGACCGGCCTGCCGTCCTTGGTCTCGCCCTGGCAGTCGACGGCGGCGACATCACGGGTGGTGCTGCCCGCCGAAGGGGTCGCGGAGGGGCCGTGGCCGAGGTCGGCGGTGCAGGTGAGCCACTTGATGGCGACGTGGTGGTGGGCGAGTTCGGCGGTCGCGGCCTGTTCCGTGGTGACGGCGACGGCGGCGGAGTTGAGGCCGCCGACGGGGTCGCAGGCGGTGAGGCCGACGAGCGCGAGGACGACGGCGGCCGGCGCGGGCAGCGCGCGCGAGGCCGTGCGGCGCGCGGTGTGGTGGCGGGTGCGGTGGACGCGGTATGAGTTCTTGGCCCCCATGGGCGCCAGGGTGCCACCGCTGTCCGGGGCGCGGTAGCCCCCTTGCGGCCATCCCGGGCGCGGACCGGTGCCCCTTGGGCTGCGCCCACTCCCCCGGCCGCCCTCCGGTGGGCACGGGGCTCCGCCCCGGACCCCGCTCCTCAAACGCCGGAGGGGCTGAATTGCCGGAGCCGGCCACACCCCGCCGGACGGGCTGAGTTGCCCGGGCCCGGAGGGGTTGAGTCGCCGGATCGGGGTGGTCAGGTCCAGCGGGGGGTTCGCGACAGCAGGACCGCCGCCGCCACCGTGCCCGCCGTCGAGGTGCGCAGCACGCTGGGGCCCAGGCGGTGGGGCCGCGCGCCGGCCTCGGCGAACATGGCCAGTTCCTCCGGTGAGACGCCGCCCTCGGGGCCCACCACCAGGACGATCTCTCCGGCGGCGGGGAGTTCCACCGTGGCGAGGGCGGCCGACGCCGCGTCGCGGTCCTCGTGCAGGACCACCGCCAGGTCCGCCCCGGCCAGCAGCGCCGCGACCTGCTTGGTGCTCAGCGCGTCGCGCACCTCGGGGAAGCGCACCCGGCGCGACTGCTTGCCCGCCTCGCGGGCCGTACCGCGCCATTTGGCAAGGGACTTGGCGCCGCGCTCGCCCTTCCACTGGGTGATGCAGCGCGCGGCCTGCCAGGGCACGATCGCGTCGACGCCGGTCTCGGTCATCGTCTCCACGGCGACCTCGCCCCGGTCCCCCTTGGGCAGCGCCTGCACCACGGTGACGCGGAGCGCGGGCTCGGGCTCGCTCCCGGCGGAGGTGACGCGGACGCTCAGGCGGTCCTTGCCCTCGGCGGCCACGACGACCGCGTGGGCCCAGTTGCCAGCGCCGTCGGTGAGGGTCACCTCCTCGTCGGGGCGCAGCCGCTTCACGGAGACGGCGTGCCGGCCCTCCGCGCCGTCCAGGACGTACGCGCCGGTGCCCGGCACCGTGTCGACGACGAAGACCGGGGCGGTCATGACGCACTCCTCATGTTCTTCAGGTTCCGCAGGTTGGTGGTCAACTCGGCCGCCGCGTCGTCCAGTTCGGCCGCCAGGACCTCGACGAGGCGGGCCGCGGGGAGCTCGCGGGCGAGGCGGTGGCCCTGGCCCGCCCACAGCGCCATGCCCTGGGGGTCGCCGGCCTCGGCCGCCGCCTTGCGCACGCCGGCGGTCAGCTGGTGCACCTGGGGGTAGGCGGCGGGGGCGTAGGGGCCGTGCTCGCGCATGAAACGGTTCACCAGACCCCGCGCGGGCCGTCCGGAGAACGCGCGCGTCAACTCCGTACGGACGAAAAGGGGGTTGGTCAGGGCCTGTTTGTGCAGCGCGTTGGCGCCCGACTCGGGGCACACGAGGAAGGCGGTGCCCAGTTGTGCCGCGTCCGCGCCGGCCGCGAGCACCGCCGCGATCTGGGCGCCGCGCATCAGGCCGCCCGCGGCGACGATCGGCAGCTGGACGCTGTCGCGTACGAGGGCGATCAGGGTGAGCAGTCCGATGCCCGCGCCGCCGGCCTGCGCATCGTCGCGGAAGGTGCCCTGGTGGCCGCCCGCTTCGACGCCCTGCACACACACCGCGTCGGCCCCCGCCCACTGCGCGGCCTGGGCCTCCTGGGGCGTGGTCACGGTGACGATCGTGTAGGTGCCGATCTTCGCGAACGCGTCCACGACCGCGCGGTCGGGGCAGCCGAAGGTGAAGGAGACGACGGGCACCGGGTCCTCGCGCAGGATGGCGAGCTTGGCCTCGTAGTTGTCGTCGCCCCCGGTGTCCGCGTCGCCCAGCGGCGTCTCGTACCAGGTGGCCTCGCCCGCGAGCTGGTGGCGGTAGACCTCGATGGCGGCGGGGTCGGTGCCGGGGTCCTGGGGCATGAACAGGTTGACGCCGAAGGGCCGGCCGGTCAGGCCGCGCACCTGCTTGATCTCCTGGTACATGCCGTCGGCCGTCTTGTACCCGGCGGCCAGGAAGCCGAGCCCCCCGGCCTCGGACACGGCCGCGGCCAGCGCCGGACCGGAGGCGCCGCCCGCCATGGGCGCCTGCACGATCGGATACCGGCAGAGATCGGTCAAAGCCATGCTTGCATCGTGCCACGACGTCGCTCCCGCACCGAATCGCCGGTCGCCGGAACGTGGAGGGGATGCGAAAAGGGGGCCGGGGTGGTGACCCCGGCCCCCTTCCCGTACGGCCTACCGGCCGTTGAAGGCGTCCTTCAGGCGGGAGAACAGGCCCTGCTGGCCCGGCTGGAACTGGCCCGTGGGGCGCTCCTCGCCGCGCAGCTTGGCCAGCTGACGCAGCAGGTCCTCCTGCTGCGGGTCCAGCTTGCTCGGGGTCAGGACCTCCACGTGCACGATGAGGTCACCGCGCCCGCCGCCGCGCAGATGCGTGATGCCGCGGCCGTGCAGCGGGATGGACTGGCCGGACTGGCTGCCCGGGCGGATGTCCACCTCCTCCATGCCGTCCAGCGTCTGGAGCGGCACCTTCGTGCCGAGCGCCGCCGCCGTCATGGGGATGGTGACCGTGCAGTGCAGGTCGTCGCCGCGCCGCTGGAACACGTCGTGCGCCAGCTCGTGGATCTCCACGTACAGGTCGCCCGCGGGGCCGCCGCCGGGGCCGACCTCGCCCTCGCCCGCGAGCTGGATGCGGGTGCCGTTGTCGACACCGGCCGGGATCTTCACGGTCAGGGTGCGCCGCGAGCGGATGCGGCCGTCGCCCGCGCACTCCGGGCACGGTGTGGGCACCACGGTGCCGAAGCCCTGGCACTGCGGGCAGGGCCGCGAGGTCATGACCTGACCGAGGAAGGACCGGGTGACCTGGGACACCTCGCCGCGACCGCGGCACATGTCACAGGTCTGCGCGGAGGTGCCGGGGGCGGCGCCCTCGCCCGAACAGGTCGTGCACACCACGGCGGTGTCGACCTGGATCTCCTTGGTGGTGCCGAAGGCCGCCTCGTTGAGGTCGATCTCCAGGCGGATCATGGCGTCCTGGCCCCGGCGGGTCCGCGAGCGCGGGCCGCGCTGGGATGCCGTGCCGAAGAAGGCGTCCATGATGTCCGAGAAGTTGCCGAAGCCGCCCGCGCCGAAGCCGCCGGCCCCGCCACCGCCGCCCGACGACGACAGCGGATCCCCGCCGAGGTCGTAGACCTGCTTCTTCTGCGGGTCCGACAGGACCTCGTACGCGGCGTTGATCTCCTTGAAGCGCTCCTGCGTCTTCGGGTCCGGATTCACATCCGGGTGGAGTTCGCGTGCGAGGCGCCGGAACGCCTTCTTGATCTCGTCCTGTGATGCGTCGCGGCGCACGCCGAGTACGGCGTAGTAGTCCGTGGCCACTTACGACTCCGCCAGGATCTGTCCGACGTAACGTGCCACTGCGCGTACCGCTCCCATCGTTCCGGGGTAATCCATGCGGGTCGGTCCGACCACGCCGAGTTTGGCGACCGCCTCGCCGCCGGAACCGTAGCCGACCGACACGACGGACGTGGAGTTCAGTCCTTCATGGGCGTTGTTCTCGTGCCCGATGCGTACGGTCATGCCCGATTCCTTGGCCTCGCCGAGCAGCTTGAGGAGCACGACCTGCTCCTCAAGTGCTTCCAGCACCGGCCTGATGGTCAGCGGGAAGTCGTGTCCGAAGCGGGTCAGATTGGCGGTGCCGCCGATCATCAGCCGCTCCTCGGTCTCTTCGACCAGGGTTTCGAGGAGGGTGGCGAGGACCGTCGAGACGGTTCCCCGGTCCTCCGGTTCAAAGGACTCCGGCAGGTCCTGCACGAGCTGCGGCACGTCCGCGAAGCGGCGTCCCACCACCCGTGCGTTGAGCCGGGCCCGCAGGTCCGCGAGCGCGGCCTCGCCGAACGGCGCCGGGCAGTCGACCATACGCTGCTCGACCCGGCCGGTGTCCGTGATCAGCACCAGCATGAGCCGGGCCGCGGCGAGTGAGAGCAGTTCCACATGCCGCACCGTCGAGCGGGTCAGCGACGGGTACTGCACGACCGCCACCTGCCGGGTCAGCTGCGCGAGCAGCCGCACCGTACGGGCCACGACGTCGTCCAGGTCCACCGCGCTGTCCAGGAAGTTCTGGATCGCGCGGCGCTCGGGCGACGACAGGGGCTTGACGCCCGCGAGCCGGTCGACGAAGAGCCGGTAGCCCTTGTCGGTCGGGATGCGGCCGGCGCTGGTGTGGGGCTGGGCGATGAAGCCCTCCTCCTCCAGGACCGCCATGTCGTTGCGCACGGTCGCCGGTGAGACGCCCAGCGCGTGCCGCTCGGTCAGGGCCTTCGACCCGACCGGCTCCTCGGTGCCGACATAGTCCTGGACGATGGCGCGCAGCACCTCGAGCCTGCGTTCACTGAGCATCGCGCACACCTCCAGTAGCTCCAGTAGCCGTCCGTTTGGCACTCACTGTGTTCGAGTGCCAGCAATCCCCGGCCAGTGTACGGCCGACCGGTACGCCCCTAGCAAGGGCGGCCGACCACGCTACCTCGCGGCGTCGCTCCCGGATCGCGGATAGCGTCGCCTCATGGACATCCGTTGGGAAGAGTTCGGCTGGGAGCGCCTGGGTGACGCAGTGGGGCGCAGACGCCTGCCGGGCTGGGACGCGACCGCCGCGCTGGTCGCCGGCGAGGACGCGCTGCTCCTGTACGACACCGGCGCGACGCTGCGTGAGGGCGCCGAACTGCGGGCGCAGGCGCAGGCCCTGTTCGGCCGCCGTGTGACCCACATCGCGCTCAGCCACCCCCATTTCGACCATGTCCTCGGCACGGCGGCCTTCTCCGGCGCCCAGGTGTACGGGGCCGTCGGCATCGAGCGGGCCCTGGACCCCGAGGAGCTGCGCTCGGACGCGGTACGCCAGGGAGTGCCCGAGCGGGACGCGGCCGAGGCGGCCGACCTGCTGGTGCTGCCCCACCACGCGGTGTCCGGCGAGTGGACGCTCGACCTGGGCGGGCGCCAGGTGCTGCTCGCCAACGTGGGACCCGGGCACAGCGGGCACGACCTGGTGGTGCTCATCCCCGCGAGTGGCGGGTCGCCGGAGATCGTCCTGTGCGGCGACCTCGTGGAGGAGTCGGGCGAGCCGCAGGCGGGCCCGGACGCGGTCGGCACGCGCTGGCCGGCCGCCCTGGACCGGCTGCTGTCGCTCGGCGGCCCGGCAGCGGTGTACGTGCCCGGGCACGGGGCGGTGGTGGACGCGTCCTTCGTCCGCGCCCAGCGTGACCAACTCGCCGTCAGATTCGGCGTGTCGTAGCGCCGGCCGCCCGTATCGTCTGACGCATGCGCAGCTACAGCCCCGACCTGACCCCACCCTGGAAGAAGAAGCAGGCGCCTGTTCCCGAGGTTCCCGCCGAGGCCGATCTCGTCGTCGAGGAGGTCTCCACGGGGTTCTGCGGGGCGGTGATCCGCTGCGAGAAGACGGCGCAGGGGCCGACCGTCACCCTGGAGGACCGTTTCGGCAAGCACCGGGTCTTCCCCATGGAGCCGCGCGGCTTCCTCCTGGAGGGCCGGGTCGTCACCCTCGTACGCCCCTCGGCGGTCGCGCCCGCGCCCGTGCGCCCCGCGCGCACCGCGTCCGGTTCGGTGGCCGTGCCCGGGGCGCGGGCGCGGGTCGCGCGGGCGGGCCGGATCTACGTCGAGGGGCGGCACGACGCGGAGCTCGTGGAGAAGGTGTGGGGGGACGACCTGCGCGTCGAGGGCGTCGTCGTGGAGTACCTGGAGGGCATCGACGATCTTCCCGCCATCGTCGCGGAGTTCGCGCCGGGGCCGGACGCGCGGCTGGGTGTCCTGGTCGACCACCTGGTGCCGGGTTCCAAGGAGTCCCGTATCGCCGCGTCCGTGACGCATCCGGACGTGCTGGTGGTCGGGCACCCCTACATCGACGTGTGGGAGGCCGTGAAGCCGTCGGCCGTCGGGATCGCGGCGTGGCCGGTGGTGCCGCGGGGGCAGGACTGGAAGACGGGGGTGTGCCGGGCGCTGGGGTGGGCCGAGAACACGGGGGCGGCGTGGCAGCGGATCCTTTCGGGGGTGCGGTCCTATCGCGACCTGGATCCGTCGCTGCTCGGCTCCGTGGAGCACCTGATCGACTTCGTCACGGTCCCGTAGCGCGGCCTGGCCCCTCCCCGCCCCTCCCCTAAACCCGCCGGGGGTGAAAGACCCTGGGGCTCCGCCCCAGACCCCGTTCGGCCTGAACGGCCTCGTCCTCAATCTCCCCCAAGGCCTTAAGGGCCAGGGGGGACCCCCATGACGGG
>NZ_JBIAGO010000030.1:0-52543 GCF_042869775.1 Streptomyces sp. NPDC006711 | reverse complement strand
GCCCGGTTACATTCCGAACCCGGAAGCTAAGCCTTTCAGCGCCGATGGTACTGCAGGGGGGACCCTGTGGGAGAGTAGGACGCCGCCGAACAAATCTTCAACGCTGGTCCCTGAACTTCGGTTCAGGGGCCAGCGTTTTTTTATGCCCGATCACCTGGTGTTCATGTGGCGGGTGAACGATTCCTTGTCATGGGGATGACAGGAGCACTCAAGGCGGCCGGGGTCGCGCCCGGCGACGAGGTGATCGTGCCGGCTTTCGATACCGGCGCGTTGGCCCGGGAGGTCATAGCCGCCGAGGCGGTCCCGGTGTTCGCCGACATCGATCCGCTGACCTACTGCCTGGCCCCCGAGTCGGTGGGCCCGGTGGTCACGTCGAGGACCGCCGCCCTCGTGCTCGTACGCCGCTTCGGGTACCCGGCCGACTCCGCGCGGTTCGCGGAACTGGCCGCCGGGCACGGAGTGTTGCTCCTTGAGCAGGACGACCGGGAGGGCCTGGGCGGCGATGTGGCACAACGCCGGGAACACGCACGCTATTTGGACCGTCGGCTCGCCGGCGTGGAAACGCCCGCGCCCGCCGAGGGGCACCGCTATCAGCGGTACGTCGTGCGGGTGCCCGGCAACGGGCGGCCCGACCGGGACGCTTTCGCGCGGCTGTTGCGGCGGCGCGGGGTCGCGTGCGAGGTGCCCGTGCTCACTCCCGTGCACCGGATGAGGGAGTTCCGACGCGATCAGACGGCGCTCGCCGAGACCGAGCGGGCCGCCGACGAGACGCTTGCGTTGCCGTCGCTCGACGGGCTTTCCCCCGCTAAATTGCGGCGGTTGGTGTCCGTCTGCAACGCGCTGGGAGGACTGCTGCAACCCGCTTAGCCGGAACCGCTGACCGTGGTTCGGAACACCGTCTGATTCGGGGTATGCTTTATCTCGTTGGTGAGGGGGAAACCCCGAAACAACAACCGGCCCCTATAGCTCAGTCGGTAGAGCGTCTCCATGGTAAGGAGAAGGTCTGCGGTTCGATTCCGCATGGGGGCTCAGAACATCGAAAGGCCCCGCCCATTGGGCGGGGCCTTTCGCGTACCCGGCCTTTCGTGTGCCGGGGTCCGCTCGGGCTATCGCTTGGCCTCTTCGGGGATGCGCATCGTCAGGATCGCCATGTCGTCGGAGGCCGGTTCGGCGGCGAAGCGCTCGACCGCGCGCAGGACGCGGGCCGCGACCGCGCCCGCCGTCAGACCCGTACACATGGCGAGCACGTCCGCGAGGCCGTCGTCGCCCAGCATGCGCGTGCCCTCACGGCGCTCGGTGATGCCGTCGGTGACGCAGAGCAGGACGTCACCCGGGTCGAGCGTGATCGTCTGCTCGTACAGCTCCAGGTCGTCCATCACGCCGAGCAGGGGCTGCGGGTCGGCGGCCGGCTCGACGGTGCCGTCCTGACGCAGGCGCAACGGGAGGGGGTGGCCGGCGCAGACGACCTTCAGCAGCGCGCTGCCGTCCTCCTGGGGCCACAACTCCCCGTAGAGAAGCGTCAGGAAGCGGCTGCGGGCGCCCTCGTCGAGGATCGCGGCGTTGAGGCGTTCCAGGACCGCGGGGCCGCCGAAGCCTTCGCGGGCCAGCAGGCGCAGCGCGTGCCGGGCCAGGCCCGTGACGGCGGCGGCCTCCGGTCCCGTACCGCACACGTCGCCGATGGCGAAGCCGTACGCGCCGTCCTGGATGGGGAAGAGGTCGTAGAAGTCGCCGCCCACTTCGTTGCCCTCGCCGGCCGCGCGGTAGATCACCTCGACCTCGACGCCGGGGATCTGCGGCAGACCGGGCGGGAGCAGGGAGCGCTGGAGGGAGCGGCTGATGGCCATGCGCTCGGAGTAGAGGCGGGCGTTGTCCAGGGCGAGCGCGGCCCGGCGGGACAAATCCTCGGCGAGTTCGAGGATTTCCTGACGGAAGTGGTCGTCGGAGGGTTTGCCCAGGGTGAGCATGCCGATGACGCGGTTGCGGGCGACGAGCGGCAGGACAACGGTTTCGCCGCCCACCGCGGCGGCGGTCGACAGGGTGCTGCCGAGGCCGCCGCCGGTGTAGGAGGTGCCGGAGCGGCCGAGGTCGCGCATCGAGACGCGCAGCGCCGCCTGGTGGGCGGCTTCGCCGGGGGCCGTCCAGACGCGGGCGCCGGGCGTCGGTACGGGCTCCGGCGGGCTGATCTTGGAGAGCAGGGCCTTGAGGCCGTCGATGCGTTCCTCGTCCTCGTGCAGGACATAGGAGAGGTAGGGGTCGGAGGACTGGTCGGCGATCGTGTAGACGGCGCACCAGGTGGCCAGGGTGGGCACGGTCATCTGGGCCATCAGGGCGAGCGTCTGGTCGCGGTCCAGGGTGCCGGCCAGCAGGTCGGAGGCTTCCACCAGGAAGCTCAGTGAGCCTCTGCGCAGGCGTTCCAGTTCGCCGAGGCGGGCCGATTCGACGGCGAGCGCGATGCGGTCGGCGGCGAACTGAAGTCGCAGGGCCTCTTCGTTGGAGTAGCGGCCGGGCGATTCGGCGGCGACGCCGAGCGAGCCGGTCAGGCGGCCCTCGACCTTGAGCGGGACGGTGACGACCGAGCGCATGCCGGTGCTCTCAAGGAGCGGCACGGCGCCCGGTACGGCCGCGAGGTCCTCGTGGACGGCGGGCATGCGCGCCGACCCGTAGCGGCCCGTGCCGGCCTCGACGGGGACGCGGGCGAACCGCTGACGGGCCGAGGGCAGGCCGGTGGTGGCCCGGACCTCCAGCTCGGTCTCGTCGTCGGTGGCCAGGAGCAGGAAGGCGGAGTCACCGTCGAGCATGTCGCGGGCCCGCTCGACGGTGCGCTGGAGCAGTCCGTCGAGGTCGTCGGGGGCGGGGGAGCCGATGAAGACCTCGAAGGGGTCGACGCTGCGGCTCTCGCCAAGGATGGCCGCCTCGGTCGCGGGCTGGCGCACGGGGGTCTGGAGCACCGCGCGCTCGTCGTCGCGTACCAGCAGACAGACCGTGGAGGGCTCGCCCTCGGTGTCGCGGACCCGCAGGTGCGAGGCGTACACCGGGACCACGCGTCCGTCGGCGCCCCTTATCCCGTACGTGCCTTCCCAGCGCGAGAGTTGGAGGGCTTCGACGATGCCGGTGGAGGTGCCGGGGGTGTGCGGCCAGGCGGCGAAGTCGGTGAGCGCCTTGCCGGTGACCTGCTCGGCGGCGTAGCCGAACAGGTCCTGCGCGTCCTCGTTCCAGGCGCGGACGGCGCCGGCGCGGTCGATCTGCACGACCGCGACGCGGACTCTGCCGTCGGCGACCGGCAGCAGCGCGGTGGGCAGGGCGGGGCCGGCCGAGCGGGTGCCCACCGGCCGGTTGGTGAGGTCGAGTTGGAACCAGACGTTCTTTCTGGTGGGGGTGTATTCGACGCCCCAGCGGGAGGCGAGGGCGGCGCAGAGCAGCAGGCCCCGGCCGTTCTCGCGCTCGGGGCCCGCGATGTCGGCGGGGGAGCCGAGCAGTGGAACTTCCCGTTCGGGGTAGCGGTCGGCCACTTCGACGCGGACGCCGTCCTCGGAGCGCAGGCACAGGACGTCCGCCTTGGTGCCGGCGTGGACCACCGCGTTGGTGACGAGCTCACTGGTCAAGACCACGGCGTCGTCCACGACGTCCGCGTACCCCCAGCCCTGGAGGGTGTCACGGACGAAAGCGCGGGCGGTCGCGACGGACCGCCCGACAGGGTCGAAGCTGGCTGCCGCCCGCGCGGTGATCACAGAACTCCTCATACGCGTCTCGACGCCCGGATTTCCTTGCCGGGGCTCCGGAACGTGCCCCTGGGGAAACAACAGTCCCATCTCGGCCCGCCCCTTCGGTGTCCCGTGGTCGTCCTCCGCACCGCCCTCCCCCAGCTTTTCCGGGCAAAGGGTACGAACCGCCCCACGCCGGGCGGCTGGGGCGGTTGGACAGCCGGAATCCAGGTTACTTACCTTCGGGGCCCGAGCGGATGCCGGTCACCAGTGTTTCCGCCCGGCATGGGCGGGGACGGATATGCGAAGCTGCCGAACTGTTATGGCCTGCTCCGGCCATGGTGAAACACTGGGCATGCTTCCGGAGACAGCCCGGGTGCGGTCAACCCTTGCGGGAGGGACACGGTGGAGTCTGGCGCAGCGGCGCGCGGCGTAGGCACGCGCGCGAAAGACGATCAGCCCCGGACTCAACAGGCCCGGAACAGCAGGCAGCGGGGGAGCGGCGGCACGACGGAGGTCGACACGGCCGCCCTTCAGCGCCTGCTGACCGCGCTCGCGGCGATGCGGGACGGAAACTTCCGCAAGCGGCTGACGGTCTCGGGCGACGGGGTGATGGCGGAGATCTGCGCCGTCTTCAACGAGGTCGCCGACCGCAACCTGCACCTGACCGGCGAGATCGCCCGGGTGCGCAGGATGGTGGGGCGCGAGGGGAAGCTGACCGAGCGCCTGGAGAACGGGGCCTGCGAGGGCTCCTGGGCGGCCGCCATCGACGCCTCCAACGCGCTGGTCGACGATCTCGCGCGGCCCGTGTCGGAGGTCGGGCGGGTGCTCTCGGCAGTCACCGAGGGCGATCTGGAACAGCGCATGGACCTGCGTTCGCACGGCAGCGACGGCGCGGAGCGGCCGCTGCGCGGGGAATTCCTCAAGGTCGGGCGGACCGTCAACAATCTGGTCGACCAGCTCTCCGCCTTCACCGACGAGGTGACGCGGGTGGCCCTCGAAGTCGGCACGGAGGGCAAGCTCGGCGGTCAGGCCCAGGTGCGCGGAATGTCGGGTTCCTGGAAGGATCTGACGGATTCCGTAAACACGATGGCGTACCGGCTGACGGCCCAGGTACGTGACATTGCTCTCGTCACCACCGCCGTCGCCAAGGGCGATCTGTCGCGCAAGGTCACCGTGCACGTGGCCGGCGAGATGCTCCAGCTGAAGAACACCGTCAACACCATGGTCGACCAGCTGTCCTCCTTCTCCTCCGAGGTCACCCGCGTCGCGCGCGAGGTGGGCACCGAGGGTGAGCTGGGCGGGCAGGCGCAGGTGCCGGGCGTGGCCGGGGTGTGGAAGGACCTCACCGACTCCGTCAACGTGATGGCGACGAACCTGACCGCCCAGGTGCGCGGGATCGCCCAGGTCACCACGGCCGTGGCCAGTGGTGACCTCTCGCAGAAGGTCACGGTCAACGCGCGCGGCGAGGTCGCGCAGCTGGCGGAGACCATCAACCAGATGACCGAGACGCTGCGCACGTTCGCGGACGAGGTCACCCGCGTCGCCAACGAGGTCGGCGCCGAGGGGCTGCTCGGCGGGCAGGCGCAGGTGCCGGGGGCCGCGGGCACCTGGAAGGACCTCACCGACTCCGTCAACACCGTCTTCCGCAACCTGACGACTCAGGTGCGCGACATCGCGCAGGTCACGACGGCGGTCGCCAGCGGTGACATGAGCCAGAAGGTCACCGTGGACGTGGCCGGCGAGATGCTGGAGCTGAAGAACACCGTCAACACGATGGTCGACCAGCTCCAGTCGTTCGGTTCCGAGGTGACCCGCGTGGCGCGTGAGGTCGGCATCGAGGGCCGGCTCGGCGGGCAGGCGGAGGTGCCGGGCGCCGCCGGCACGTGGAAGGACCTCACCGACTCCGTCAACACCGCGTTCCGCAACCTCACCGGTCAGGTCCGCGACATCGCGCAGGTGACCACGGCGGTCGCCAACGGCGACCTGTCCCAGAAGGTCACCGTGGACGTGGCCGGGGAGATGCTGGAGCTGAAGAACACCGTCAACACGATGGTGGCGCAGCTGTCCTCCTTCGCCGACCAGGTCACGCGGATGGCGCGGGACGTGGGCACCGAGGGACGCCTGGGCGGCCAGGCCCGGGTGGACGGCGTCTCGGGCACCTGGAAGGAGCTCACCGACTCCGTCAACTTCATGGCCGGCAACCTGACGTCCCAGGTGCGTCAGATCGCTCAGGTGACCACGGCGGTGGCCCGGGGCGACCTGTCGCAGAAGATCGACGTGGACGCGCGCGGCGAGATGCTGGAGCTGAAGAACACCATCAACACCATGGTCGACCAGCTCTCCGCGTTCGCCGAGCAGGTCACCCGCGTCGCCCGTGAGGTCGGCACCGACGGCCGGCTCGGCGGCCAGGCCCAGGTGCCCGGCGTCGCCGGCGTGTGGCGCGACCTGACGGACTCCGTGAACGGCATGGCCGGCAACCTCACGGCGCAGGTGCGCAACATCGCCCAGGTCGCCACGGCGGTGGCCCGCGGTGACCTGTCGCAGAAGATCGACGTGGACGCGCGCGGGGAGATCCTGGAGCTCAAGAACACCCTGAACACCATGGTCGACCAGCTCTCCAACTTCGCGGAGCAGGTCACCCGGGTGGCGCGCGAGGTGGGCACCGAGGGCATCCTGGGCGGCCAGGCCGAGGTGCAGGGCGTGTCCGGCACCTGGAAGGACCTCACCCAGTCCGTCAACTTCATGGCCAACAACCTGACGTCCCAGGTGCGCAACATCGCCGAGGTCACCACCGCCGTCGCCGAGGGCGACCTCTCCAAGAAGATCACCGTGGACTCCAAGGGCGAGATCCTGGAGCTGGTCACGACCGTCAACACCATGGTCGACCAGTTGTCCAACTTCGCCGACGAGGTCACGCGCGTGGCCCGTGAGGTGGGCACCGAGGGCATCCTGGGCGGTCAGGCCCGGGTGCGCGGGGTCACCGGCATCTGGAAGGACCTCAGCGACAACGTCAACCTGATGGCCGCGAACCTCACGACCCAGGTGCGCAACATCTCCCGGGTCTCGGCCGCCGTCGCCAACGGCGACCTCACCAAGAAGGTGACGGTCGAGGCGCGCGGCGAGGTCGCCGAACTCGCCGACACCGTCAACACCATGGTGACGACGCTGTCCTCCTTCGCCGAGCAGGTCACCAAGGTCGCCCGTGAGGTGGGCACCGACGGCATCCTGGGCGGCCAGGCCCGCGTGCCCGGCGTCTCCGGCACCTGGAAGGACCTCACCGAGTCGGTGAACTCCATGGCCGACAACCTCACCGGCCAGGTGCGCCAGATCGCCACCGTCACCACCGCCATCGCGCAGGGCGACCTCACCAAGAAGATCGACATCGACGCGCGCGGCGAGATCCAGGAGCTGAAGAACACCATCAACACGATGGTCGACCAGCTGTCCTCCTTCGGCCAGGAAGTCACCCGCGTCGCCCGCGAGGTGGGCACCGAGGGCCAGTTGGGCGGCCACGCCCGGGTGCGGGACGTGGACGGGACCTGGCGCGACCTCACCGAATCGGTGAACGAGATGGCAGGGAACCTGACCCGCCAGGTCCGCGCCATCGCGGCCGTCGCGACCGCGGTGACGCGCGGCGACCTCAACCTGAAGATCGACGTCGACGCGGCGGGTGAGATCCAGGCCCTCCAGGACAACATCAACACGATGATCGCCAACCTGCGCGACACCACCGTCGCCAACAAGGAACAGGACTGGCTCAAGGGCAACCTGGCCCGCATCTCCGGCCTCATGCAGGGCCGCCGCGACCTCGACGACGTCGCCTCGCTGATCATGACCGAGCTGACGCCGGTCGTCTCCGCCCAGCACGGCGCGTTCTTCCTCGCGATGCCCACCGGCGGCGGCTCGGAGGTGAGCCCCGGTGGCGACGGCTCCTACGAGCTGCGGATGCGCGGCAGTTACGGCTACTCCGCCGGGTCCATGCCGACGTCCTTCCGGCCCGGGGAGACCCTGATCGGCACGGCCGCCGAGGAGAAGCGGACGATCCTGGTGGAGAACGTGCCGCCGGGCTACCTCAGGATCTCCTCCGGCCTCGGCGAGGCGCCGCCCGCGCACGTGATCGTGCTGCCGGTGCTCTTCGAGGGCAAGGTGCTCGGCGTGATCGAGCTGGCGTCCTTCCAGCCGTTCACGCACATCCAGAAGGACTTCCTCAACCAGATCGCGGAGATGATCGCGACAAGCGTCAACACCATCTCCGTCAACTCCAAGACCGAGGTGCTGCTCAAGCAGTCGCAGGAGCTCACCGAGCAACTGCGCGAGAGGTCGGCGGAGTTGGAGAACCGCCAGAGCGCGCTCCAGGCCTCCAACGCCGAACTGGAGGAGAAGGCCGAGCTGCTGGCCCAGCAGAACCGCGACATCGAGGTGAAGAACACCGAGATCGAAGAGGCCCGGCAGGTCCTGGAGGAGCGGGCCGAACAGCTCGCCGTCTCCATGCGCTACAAGTCGGAGTTCCTGGCGAACATGTCGCACGAGCTGCGCACGCCGCTCAACTCCCTGCTGATCCTTGCCAAGTTGCTCGCCGACAACGCCGAGGGCAACCTCTCGCCCAAGCAGGTCGAGTTCGCCGAGACGATCCACGGGGCGGGCTCCGACCTGCTCCAGCTGATCAACGACATCCTGGACCTGTCCAAGGTCGAGGCCGGCAAGATGGACGTCTCGCCCACCCGGATCGCGCTGGTGCAGCTGGTCGACTACGTGGAGGCGACGTTCCGTCCGCTCACCGCGGAGAAGGGCCTGGACTTCTCGGTGCGGGTCTCGCCCGAGCTGCCCGCGACGCTGCACACCGACGAGCAGCGCCTGTTGCAGGTGTTGCGCAACCTGCTGTCCAACGCGGTCAAGTTCACCGACAGCGGCGCCGTCGAACTCGTCATCCGCCCGGCCGGCTCCGATGTGCCGCACGCCATCCGCGAGCAGTTGCTCGAGGCGGGTTCGCTGCGGGACGCGGACGCCGGCCTGATCGCGTTCTCGGTCACCGACACCGGCATCGGGATCGCGGCCGGCAAGATGCGGGTGATCTTCGAGGCGTTCAAGCAGGCGGACGGCACGACCAGCCGCAAGTACGGCGGTACGGGCCTTGGCCTGTCCATCAGCCGCGAGATCGCGCGGCTGCTCGGCGGCGAGATCCACGCGGCGAGCGAGCCGGGGCGCGGCTCCACCTTCACGCTCTACCTCCCGCTGCACCTGAGCGAGTTGCCCCCCCAGAGCTACCCGCAGCTCGCGCCCGGCGCCACGGAAGGCGCGGCCGGCCTCGCGATCGACGCGGCCGAGCACCCCGACCTCGCGCGGCCCGGCGCCGGGACCGGCGCCCCCGAGGGGTCGGGGCCCGGGACGGCCGGGCTTTTCCGGCGCAGGCGCAAGGCGCTGGAGGCGGCCGGCCAGACGGCGCCCCCCGCGCAGCAGCAGGAGACGGGCGCCGGCGCGAGCTGGGCGCCCGAACCGGAACGCGCCCCCGCGCGCGGCTTCCACTTCGCGGGCGAGAAGGTCTTGATCGTCGACGACGACGTACGCAACGTCTTCGCGCTCACCAGCGTCCTTGAGCAGCACGGGCTTTCGGTGCTGTACGCGGAGAACGGCCGGGAGGGCATCGAGGTCCTGGAGCAGCACGAGGACACCGCGGTGGTCCTGATGGACATCATGATGCCCGAGATGGACGGGTACGCCACGACCTCGGCGATCCGCAGGATGCCGCAGTTCGCCGGTCTGCCGATCGTCGCGCTCACCGCGAAGGCGATGAAGGGGGACCGCGAGAAGGCCATCGACTCCGGCGCCTCGGACTATGTGACCAAGCCGGTCGACCCCGATCATCTGCTGTCGGTGATGGAGCAGTGGATGCGGGGCAAGTGACCCGGGGGGCCCGCGCCGGGCGGGCCCGCGCTGACGGACGGTGGCCGAAGCGTGTGAAGCGGCGTTGTACGGGGAACCTTCTGGTCTCCCCCCACGTTTCTGCTACGTGCACAGTGACATCGCGGTGACAGGGTGTGGCGACAGGCGGGGTGCGGCTACCATGACCGGCACAAGGACGGGCGACACAAGGCAGTCGCCGTCCCCTGGGGCGGCGCCCGGTGCACTGCCGGGACGAGGAGGGCGGGCCATGGTGCAGAAGGCCAAGATCCTCCTGGTCGATGACCGGCCGGAGAATCTGCTGGCGCTGGAGGCCATCCTCTCCGCGCTCGATCAGACACTGGTGCGGGCATCGTCAGGGGAGGAAGCGCTCAAAGCGCTGCTTACGGACGATTTCGCGGTCATCCTGCTGGACGTCCAGATGCCCGGAATGGATGGATTCGAGACCGCCGCGCACATCAAGCGGCGGGAACGGACGCGGGACATCCCGATCATCTTCCTCACGGCCATCAACCACGGCCCCCACCACACCTTCCGGGGTTACGCGGCGGGCGCGGTGGACTACATCTCCAAGCCGTTCGACCCCTGGGTCCTGCGCGCCAAGGTGTCGGTCTTCGTCGAGCTCTACATGAAGAACTGCCAGCTGCGCGAGCAAGCCTCCCTGCTGCGCCTGCAACTGGAGGGCGGCTCCCACGGCGGCGACGCGGCCAAGGAGTCGGCGGGCCTGCTGGCCGAACTCTCCGCGCGGCTCGCGGCAGTTGAGGAGCAGGCCGAGGCGCTGTCCAAGCAGCTCGACGACGAGTCCGCCGACGCGGCGGCCGTCGCCACCGCCGCCCACCTGGAGCGCAAGCTCACCGGCCTGCGCCGGGCGTTGGACGCGCTGGAGCCCGGCACCGGCGGCGCGCCCACCCTGCCGACACAGAACTGACCGGCCCCGCGCTGACGCCACGTCGCCCTGACGCGGCGTCAGCGGGCTTGCGCCGTACGACACGAACGGGTGAAGGCCTGGGCACAGGTGTCCACCGGCGCCGACCCAGGTAACCTCAGCACCATGGCCTCACGTACGTCCGGCAAGGGTTCCCAGGGCACGGCGGGCACCGCGAAGCGCACCGGCCGTACCCCGGCGAAGAAAGCCGCGCCCGCGAAGAAAGCCGCAGCCGGCAAGGCGCCCGCGAAGAAGTCCGCCGCCAGGAGGCCGCCCGCGAAGAGGGCGGCGGCCCCCAGGCCCGCCCCCAAGGCCGCCCCGTCCCCCACCGGCGGCCTCTACCGGCTCGCGCGGGCCCTGTGGCTGGGCGCGGCCCACGGCGTGGGCGCGGTCTTCCGCGGCATAGGACGCGGCGCCAAGGGACTCGACCCCGCCCACCGCAAGGACGGCTCGGCCCTGCTGCTGCTCGGCATCGCGCTGATCGTCGCCGCCGGCACCTGGTCGAACCTGCGCGGACCCGTCGGCGACCTCGTCCAGATGCTGGTGACCGGCGCGTTCGGCCGGCTCGACGTGGTGGTGCCGCTGCTGCTCGGCGCCATCGGCGTCCGGCTCATCCTCTATCCCGAAAAGCCCGAGGCCAACGGGCGGATCGTCATCGGCCTGTCCGCGCTCGTCCTCGGCGTGCTCGGCCAGGTCCACATCGCGTGCGGATCACCCGGCCGCAACGACGGCACCGACGCCCTTCAGGACGCGGGCGGCCTGATCGGATGGGCCGCCTCCAAACCGCTCGAATTCACCCTCGGCGACGTCCTGGCCGTACCGATGCTCGTGCTGCTCACCGTCTTCGGGCTGCTCGTCGTCACCGCGACACCCGTCAACGCCATCCCCCAGCGCCTGCGGCTGCTCGCCGTCCGCCTCGGCGTCCTCGAACCGCTGCCCGGCGAACTCGCCGAGGAGGAGCTGTACGAGGAGGAGTGGCGCGAGGCCGAGCCCGCGCCCCGAGCCCGGCGCCGCTCCGCCGCCCCCGGTGCCGGGCCGGACGCGGGGCTCGCCGAGGAGGAGGCGCTGACGCGGCGCCGGGGCCCCCGGCGCGGCTCCGTGCAGCCCGCGTTCGACAACGGCCTCGACCCGGTCGACGTGGCCGCCGCCGCGGCCGCCGCCCTCGACGGCGCCGTCATGAACGGGCTGCCGCCCTCGCCCGTGGTCGCCGACCTCACCCAGGGCGTCTCCACCGACCACGGCGCCCCTCCCGGCGCGGCCACCGAGCTGCCCACCGCACGCGCCGCCCAAGCCGAGGCAACGACTCGGCGCCCGGCCGCGCCCAAGGCCACCCCGGGCGCGCCCCCCGTCGTACCCGACCTGACCAAGCCGGCGCGTGAGAGCACCGAGCCGCTGCCCGCGCGCGCCGAACAGCTCCAGCTCGCCGGGGACATCACCTACGCGCTGCCCTCCCTGGACCTGCTGGAGCGGGGCGGGCCCGGCAAGACGCGCAGCGCCGCCAACGACGCCGTCGTCGCCTCACTCCAGAACGTCTTCATGGAGTTCAAGGTCGACGCGAACGTCACCGGCTTCACCCGGGGCCCGACGGTCACGCGGTACGAAATCGAACTCGGCCCGGCCGTCAAGGTCGAGCGGATCACCGCGCTCGCCAAGAACATCGCGTACGCGGTCGCCAGCCCCGACGTCAGGATCATCTCGCCGATCCCGGGCAAGTCGGCGGTCGGCATCGAGATCCCCAACACCGACCGCGAGATGGTCAACCTCGGTGACGTACTGCGCCTGGCGGACGCGGCCGAGGACGACCATCCGATGCTGGTGGCGCTCGGCAAGGACGTCGAGGGCGGCTACGTCATGGCCAACCTCGCCAAGATGCCCCACGTCCTGGTCGCCGGAGCCACCGGTTCCGGAAAGTCCTCCTGCATCAACTGCCTCATCACCTCGGTGATGGTGCGGGCCACCCCCGAGGACGTCCGCATGGTGCTCGTCGACCCCAAGCGGGTGGAGCTGACGGCGTACGAGGGCATTCCGCACCTCATCACGCCGATCATCACCAACCCCAAGCGGGCCGCCGAAGCGCTCCAGTGGGTCGTGCGCGAGATGGATCTGCGCTACGACGACCTCGCGGCGTTCGGCTTCCGCCACATCGACGACTTCAACGAGGCCATCCGGGCGGGCAAGGTGAAACTGCCCGAGGGCAGCGAGCGCGAGCTGACGCCCTATCCCTACCTCCTGGTGATCGTCGACGAGCTCGCCGACCTCATGATGGTCGCGCCGCGCGACGTGGAGGACGCCATCGTCCGCATCACCCAGCTGGCCCGCGCCGCCGGCATCCACCTGGTGCTCGCCACCCAGCGGCCCTCCGTCGACGTCGTCACCGGCCTGATCAAGGCGAACGTGCCCTCGCGGCTCGCCTTCGCGACGTCCTCGCTCGCCGACAGCCGAGTCATCCTCGACCAGCCCGGCGCCGAGAAACTGATCGGCAAGGGCGACGGCCTCTTCCTGCCGATGGGCGCCAACAAACCGACCCGGCTCCAGGGTGCCTTCGTCACCGAGGACGAGATCCACGCCATCGTCCAGCACTGCAAGGACCAGATGGCGCCCGTCTTCCGGGACGACGTCACGGTCGGCACCAAGCAGAAGAAGGAGATCGACGAGGAGATCGGCGACGACCTCGACCTGCTGTGCCAGGCCGCCGAGCTGGTGGTGTCCACCCAGTTCGGCTCGACGTCGATGCTCCAGCGCAAGCTGCGGGTCGGCTTCGCCAAGGCGGGCCGGCTCATGGACCTGATGGAGTCGCGCGGCATCGTGGGCCCCAGCGAAGGCTCCAAGGCCCGCGACGTCCTCATCAAGCCCGACGAACTCGATGGAGTGCTCGCCGTGATCCGGGGGGAGGCTCCCTGAGTGTGTGCGACGAAGACCGACGGCCCGCGCTCAGGCAGTGGACGGCACGCCCAGGGCGCGCCGGCGCCGGCCTGATCCGGCCGGCTGACCGCCGACCGGCCCAAACAGCACTCGTACGGGATGAGCGAGCAACCGTTTCCCCTGGCGTCACGTCAAGTTGAGCAAGACAGCGCAGCAGGTGCGGTCGGCGGTCCCTCGGACAGGGGCGCCGGCCATACCGATGGCGTACAAAGTCCACGCTCCCGGTTGCCCCACTCTTTCGTACCCCCCCTAGACTGAACATCCAGCAGGTGGCTCACGCTCGAAAGGCGCCCCCGTGTCCATCGGCAACTCTCCCGAAGACGACCGGCCTTCGATCGAAGACGACGGGCCGGCGACCGCACCTGACGGGCCATCGATCGGTCGTGTCCTTCAGCAGGCCCGGATCGGCGCTGGGCTGACGGTCGACGAAGTCAGTTCCGCCACGCGGGTGCGCATCCCCATCGTGCACGCGATCGAAGGGGACGACTTCTCGCGGTGCGGCGGCGATGTGTACGCGCGCGGACACATCCGCACCTTCGCCCAGGCCGTCGGCATCGACCCCGCCCCGCTGGTCGCCCAGTACGACGACGAGCACGGCGGCCGCCCCGCGCCCACGCCCCCCGCCCCGCTGTTCGACGCGGAACGCATCCGCCCCGAGCCGCGCCGGCCCAACTGGACCGCCGCCATGGTCGCCGCGATCGTCGTGGTCGTGGGCTTCGTCGGCTTCACCATGTTCGGCGGCGGCGACAAGGGCAAGGGCCACTCCTCGGTCGCCGAGGGCCCCGCCCAGCACAAGCCCAACAGCCCCGCGGCCAGCCCCCAGGCCCCCAAGGCCCCCGCACCCAAGCCGACCCCGGCCCCCTCCGACAGCGCGATCGCCGCGGTCCCCGCCGACAAGGTCACCGTCAAGGTCACCGCGGTCAACGACAAGAGCTGGATCTCGGCCAAGGACCACAACGGCAAGATGCTCTTCGACGGCCTGCTCGAAAAGGGCCAGGCCCAGACGTTCCAGGACGGCGAGAAGGTCGACCTGATCCTCGGCAACGCCGGGGCGATCGAGCTCTACGTCAACGGCAAGAAGATCGACAGCAAGTTCGACGACGGCCAGGTCGAGCGCCTGAGCTACACCAAGGGCGACCCCCAGGCCGGCTGACGCCGCGGCCCACGACCCTCGCGGCGGGGGCGTGGGCCAGGACAAAGTAGTCTTGAGTCCATGCCCGAACGCCGCACCGTCGCCCTTGTCACTCTTGGCTGCGCCCGTAACGAGGTGGACTCGGAGGAGCTCGCAGGCCGCTTGGCAGCGGACGGCTGGGAGCTCGTCGAGGACGCATCGGACGCGGACGTCGCCGTCGTCAACACCTGTGGATTCGTCGAAGCAGCCAAGAAGGACTCCGTCGACGCCCTCCTGGAAGCCAACGATCTGAAGGATCACGGCAGGACCCAGGCCGTCGTCGCGGTCGGCTGCATGGCCGAGCGGTACGGCAAGGACCTCGCCGAAGCGCTCCCCGAGGCCGACGGCGTACTCGGCTTCGACGACTACGCCGACATCTCCGACCGCCTCCAGACCATCCTCAACGGCGGCATCCACGCCTCGCACACCCCCCGCGACCGCCGCAAGCTGCTGCCGATCAGCCCGGCCGAGCGCCAGGCCGCCCCCGATGTGGCGCTGCCCGGACACGCCCAGGACACCTCGCCCGAGGACCTGCCCGACGGCCTCGCGCCCGCCTCCGGGCCGCGCGCCCCGCTGCGGCGCAGGCTCGACACCAGCCCCGTCGCCTCCGTGAAGCTGGCCTCCGGCTGCGACCGCCGCTGCTCGTTCTGCGCGATCCCCTCCTTCCGCGGCTCGTTCATCTCACGCCGCCCCAGCGACGTGCTCGGCGAGACCCGCTGGCTGGCCGAACAGGGCGTCAAGGAGATCATGCTGGTCTCCGAGAACAACACCTCCTACGGCAAGGACCTGGGCGACATCCGTCTCCTGGAGACCCTGCTGCCCGAGCTCGCCCAGGTCGAGGGCATCGAGCGGGTGCGGGTCAGCTACCTCCAGCCCGCCGAGATGCGCCCGGGCCTCATCGACGTGCTCACCTCGACCGAGAAGGTCGTGCCGTACTTCGACCTCTCCTTCCAGCACTCCGCGCCCGGCGTGCTGCGCGCGATGCGGCGCTTCGGCGACACCGAGCGCTTCCTGGAACTGCTCGACACCATCCGCGCCAAGGCGCCTGCGGCCGGGGTCCGCTCCAACTTCATCGTCGGCTTCCCCGGGGAGAGCGAGGAGGACTTCAAGGAGCTGGAACGCTTCCTCACCGCCGCCCGCCTGGACGCGATCGGTGTCTTCGGCTACTCCGACGAGGAGGGCACCGAAGCGCTCGGCTACGACAACAAGCTCGACGAGGACACCATCGCCGCACGCCTCGCGCACCTGTCGCGCCTGGCCGAGGAGCTGACCGCGCAGCGCGCCGAGGAGCGCGTCGGCGACACCGTGCGGGTCCTGGTGGAGAGCGTGGACGGCGACGACGCGGAAGGAGCGGTCGGCCGCGCCGAGCACCAGGCGCCCGAGACCGACGGCCAGGTGATCTTCACCGAGAGCGCGGGCCTTGCGCCGGGCCGTATCGTCGAGGCGAAGGTGGTCGCCACCGAAGGTGTCGACCTCGTGGTCGAATTGCTCGGCGGGGCCGAGGAGGCGGGCAGATGACCGGAGTCCCGGCGTCGACGGCGGGCGGTACCGGCCGTGCGCCGGCGCCCGGCGGCAAGCTGGGTGCTGCGGCCGTCAACCAGGCCAGCCTCTGGAACATCGCCAACATCCTGACCATGCTCCGGCTCGTGCTCGTGCCGGGCTTCGTGATGCTGCTGCTCGCGGACGGCGGATACGACCCGGCGATGCGGGCCTGGGCCTGGGCGGCCTTCGCCGTCGCCATGATCACCGACATCTTCGACGGGCACCTGGCGCGCACCTACAACCTGGTCACCGACTTCGGGAAGATCGCCGACCCGATCGCCGACAAGGCGATCATGGGGGCCGCGCTGATTTGCCTCTCCTACCTCGGCGACCTGCCCTGGTGGGTCACCGGTGTCATCCTCTTCCGGGAACTGGGCATCACGCTCATGCGTTTCTGGGTCATCCGGCACGGGGTGATTCCGGCCAGTCGCGGCGGCAAGCTCAAGACCCTCGCCCAGGGCACCGCGACCGGCATGTACGTGTTGGCCCTGACCGGCCCGCTGGCCACCCTGCGCTTCTGGGTGATGGCGATCGCGGTGGTTTTGACGGTGGTCACCGCTATCGACTACGTGCGGCAGGCGATCGTGCTGAGGCGCCAGGGACTCGCCGCGCGGCGCGCGTCCCAGGATCCGGCGTCATGAGCGAGGCGGCCCGGGTCCTGGCCCTGCTCACGGAGCGTAATCAAACGCTCGCGGTGGCGGAGTCCCTGACGGGTGGCCTCGTGGCGGCCGAGCTGACGTCGGTGCCCGGTGCCTCGCGTGTTTTCCGCGGCTCGGTGACGGCGTACGCGACCGACCTCAAGGGGGCCCTGCTGGGGGTGGACCGGGCCCTGCTTGCCGAGCGCGGGGCGGTCGATCCCGAGGTCGCGTCGCAGATGGCGGCGGGCGTACGCCGGGCGCTCGACGCGAGCTGGGGCATCGCGACCACGGGGGTGGCAGGCCCCGAGCCGCAGGACGGCCGGCCGGTGGGGACGGTATACGTTTCGGCCGTTGGCCCCGGGGGCGCGAAGAAAACAGTCGCTTTGCGGTTGAACGGCGACCGGGCGGAAATCCGTAGAGAGAGTGTACGCAGCGTGCTCGAACTGCTCTCCACTGAACTCCGCAAGGCTGGGCGGGCACAGGATACGGAACAGAACGGGGGGATTTGATGTTTGCAGCCCTGAGTGAACACGACATCGCTCCCCGCACGGCCGCGGCGCGAGGCGGTACGGTGGGGCGTGAAGGATGCGGCTACGCGGTCCGAGGAGGGAGCCACCGATGATTCTGCTCCGTCGCCTGCTGGGTGACGTGCTGCGTCGGCAGCGCCAGCGCCAGGGCCGTACTCTGCGCGAAGTCTCCTCGTCCGCCCGAGTCTCACTCGGCTATCTCTCCGAGGTGGAGCGGGGGCAGAAGGAGGCATCCTCCGAGCTGCTCTCCGCGATCTGCGACGCGCTTGACGTACGGATGTCCGAGCTCATGCGCGAAGTGAGCGACGAGCTGGCACTCGCCGAGCTCGCTGCCTCTGCGGCAGCGAGTGATCCGGTGCCGGTGCGTGCGCCGGTACGTCCGATGCTCAATTCGATCTCCGTGACGTCGGTGACTGGTGTGCCGACGGAGCGGGTGACGATCAAGGCGCCCGCGGAAGCGGTGGACGTCGTCGCGGCCTGATCCTCAGGTTCGCGCCCAGGCTTGTCCCGAGCCCCGTCCGGTCATGTGACCGGACGGGGCTCGGGTTTTTCCGGCGCGCCCGTTTCGGGGCTTCTGTGGCAGTGTGGTAGGAGATCGCGCATACGTCCGGACGACTCGCAGGAGTGTTCCCCTCGTGCGGGGAACGTCGCGGACGTTCCGTCCGAGTGGAGGAATCGCATGTCCTACATCAAGAGCCCGCTGTCCGACTCCGACCTCAAGGTGGTCGGCGACGCGCTCCAGGGCGCCCTGGTGGATCTCGTGGACCTCTCCCTGGTGGCCAAGCAGGTGCACTGGAACGTGGTCGGCCCCCGATTCCGCTCCGTCCACCTCCAGCTGGACGAGGTCGTCACCACCGCGCGCCAGCACTCGGACACCGTGGCCGAGCGGGCCAGCGCCATCGGCGTGAGCCCCGACGGGCGGTCCGCCACGGTGGCGAAGTCCAGCGCGATCGACACCGTCCCCGAAGGCTGGATCAAGGACATTCAGGCCGTGAAGGTCCTGGTGGACGCGCTCGGAGTGGTCATCGGCCGGATGCGCGAACGCATCGCGGCGACCGACGAGCCCGACCCGATCACCCAGGACATCCTCATCGGCCTCACCGCCGACCTGGAGAAGCACGCCTGGATGTTCCAGGCGGAAACCGTCTGAACCCCGCCGAAGGGGCGGCGGGCCACCGCGCGTGGGCGACCGCCCGGGGGCGGGGGCGGGCCCGGTGAGGCGTGGGGGACACCGAGCGCGCCGGGCCCGCACCCGGTGCGCCCTCCCGGCGGGTTTCCCGGCGGTCTAGCGTCGGCCCGAGGAGGCGACCCATGGCGGTGGCGGTGCGTTGGATACCCGCGCTCATAGTGGCGGGCCTTTGGTGGTGGGCCGTGCTGAGGCTGGTGTTCGTGCCCGGCCACGCCGGGCTCATCGAGGGCGCGATGGTCGCGGGCGGCTGGGGGCTGAGCCTGCTGCCGGTGCATGTGGCGGCCCTGCCGGCCGGTGGGGCGCGCCCTACCAGGGCATGGAGACGCCGCCGTTGGGACGCAGGATCTGACCCGTCGTGAACGCCGAGGCGTCCGTGGCGAGGTACAGCACGGTATGGGCGACATCCTCAGGGGTGCCCAGCCGGCCCAGCGGGGAGAGACGGACCATCATCGACTCCACCCGCTCCTGCTCGCCGGCCGCGTGCCGCTCGGTCATCGGGGTGCGGATCCAGCCGGGAGCCACGGCGTTGACGCGGATCCTGTACGGCCCGAGTTCGCTCGCGAGGGTCCTCGTGAGCTGCACCACCGCCGCCTTGGAGACGCTGTAGCAGAACAGATCCGGCCGCGCGGAGTCCACGGCGCCGGAGGCCATCGTGATGAGGGAACCCCCGATGCCGTGGGCGATCATCACGCGGGCCACCTCCCGGCAGGCGTGCAGCACGCCCAGGAAATTGACGGACATGACCCGCGCCAGGTCCGCGTCGTCGCTCTCCAAAACCGAGCCGGAGTGCATGATCCCCGCGATCGCCGCCAGCACATGGACGGGCCCCGCCGCCCGCACCGCCGCTTCGACCTGGGCGCGGTCGGCGACATCGAGACGGTGCAGGTGGGCGGCGCCGCCCGCCTCGGCGATCAGCGCCCGGGTCTCCTCCAGGCCCGCCTCGTCGCGGTCCGCGCAGTGCACCCGCGCGCCGGCTCCCGCGAGCAGCAGGGCGCTCGCGCGGCCGATCCCGCCGGCGGCGCCGGTGACGAAGGCCGTGCGGCCGCTGAGGTCGTACGCCGTGAGGGCCACGCCGGGACCGTACGACTGGATCTGACGGGCCGTCAATAACCGTGCGGGCTGCCGGAGGTGCGGCGATCCAGGGCGGACCGTCGCGCCGGTCCGGGCGGCCCAGGGGAGGGGTGAACCGGCGCCCCCGGCTCCGGGCGGGCCAGGGCAGGGGTGAACCGTCGCCCCCGACTCCGGGCGGCCCAGGGCAGGACGTCGCCCCGCTCCGAGCGGCCCAGGGTGAATTAACCGTCGCCCCGCTCCGAGCTGCCCGGGGCGGACCGTCGCCTCGCTCCGAGTGGCCCAGGGTGAACCGTCGGCCCCGGTTCTGAGCGGGCCAGGGTGGACCGTCGCCCCGGCTCCGAGTGGCCCGGGGTGAATCGTCGCGTGTCACAACGTGGGGGAGGGCTGGCACGTGGGGCACCAGTAGGTGGGGCGCTCGCGGCCCTGCGGGTCGCGTTCCATGGTGGTGCGGATGGGGGTGCGACAGCGCGGGCACGGCCGGTTCGCCCGGCCGTAGATGTACGCCTGGCGCACCGGCCGGTCCTTGTTGGCCTCAAGGAGCCGCTTGGCGGTGTCCACCACGCGCTCCGGCGCGGGCAGTTGCCCGATCTCCAGCCACGGTACGACCCGCAGCGCGAAACAGATCTCCGACTTGAAGACGTTGCCGACCCCGGCCAGATTGCGCTGGTCCAGCAGGGCCTGGCCCAGCGGGCGCCCCGGATCGCTCAGCAGGTTGCGCAGCGCGATCTCCGCGTCCCAGTCCGGGCCCAGCAGGTCCGGGCCCAGATGGCCCACCGCTTTCGTCTCGTCGCGCGTACGCAGCAGTTCAAGGACGGGCAGCCGGTAGCCGACCGCCGTGTGCCCGGCGTTCGCCAGGATCGCCCGGATCTGGTGGGCGGGGCCGCCGTTCCAGCGCTCACCGGCCGCGAAGATCCGCCAGGATCCGTCCATCCGCAGATGGGAGTGGAGGGTCAGGCCGCCCTCGATACGGGTCAGCAGATGCTTGCCGCGCGGAGTCACATCCAGCACGGCCCGACCGGTCAGGTCGGCCGTGGCGAACCGCGGCACCCGCAGATCGGAGCGGGTCAGAACCTGTCCGGCCAGCGCTGTGTGCAGCCGCCGCGCGGCCTGGTAGACGGTGTCGCCTTCGGGCATGGGTCAATTGTGCCGGGCGCGGCGGACAAGGGCTTGCCCGCGCCCGCGTCACGGTCTCAGACGCAGCCCCTTGGGCGTCGCCACGAAACCCGCCGCCTCCAGGGCCCCAGCGAGCGGCGAGGTCAGCGCCGGATCCCCATTGGCCCGCTCCACGGTGATCGTCCCCAGCCGTCCCGCCCGCGCCGAGCCCGCCAGCGCACCCACCGCCGTGCCCAGCGCCGCGTCGTCGGGCCCGGACGCCCACGCCAGCAACGACTTCCCGCCGCGCTCCAGATACAGCACGAGCTCGCCGTCGACCAGGACGACCAGGGAGCCCGCCTTGCGGCCCGGCTTGTGCCCGGCCCCGCCCGGCGCCTCGGGCCAGGGCAGCGCCGCGCCGTAGGCGTTGGCCGGGTCGGCGGCCGCCAGGACGACGCCCTGCGCGGGCGTTCGCGCGTCGCTGCCCCGGTCCCGGGCGGTGGCCGCCGCCCGCAGCCGGTCCACCGCGCCGTCCATCGCGAACTGGGCGGCGCCGAGGCCTTCCACCACATAGCCGCGCCGCGCCTGCCCGCTGTCCTCGAACGCCGCCAGGACGCGATACGTCGCCGCGAAGCCGCCCTCGACGCCCTCGGCCTGCACCGCGCCCCGGGTGACCACGCCATGCCGGTCAAGCAGAGTGCGGGCCAGAGCGTGCGCGCGGTGCGTCGCGTCGCTCTCACGTTCGGGCAGCAGCGACCAGCGGCCCGACACCGTGGGCGGCCCCGTGCGCGACGCGGTGCGGGCGGCGGCGCTCAGCGTGCCGTAACGGCCGCGCGGGACGGGCCGCTTGGCGCGGTGGGCCGTGGACCCCGCGGTGCGCCCGGAGCCCAGCACGGAACGCAGCGGCGCCAGCGTGTCGTTGGTCAGCCGCCCCGACCACGCCAAATCCCATACCGCGTCCGCGAGTTGCACCTCGCTCACCTGCGGGTGGGTGGTGGCGCGGACCTGGTCGGCGAGCTGGCGGAAGAACAGGCCGTAACCGGGCGCGAGCGCGCTGAGCACCGACTCGTGCAGCGCCGTCAGCTCCAGCGGATGCGGGGGCGGCAGCAGCAGCGGCGCCGCGTCGGCGAGATACAGACACACCCAGCCGTCCTTGCCGGGCAGCGCGCCCGCCCCCGCCCACACCACCTCACCGGTGGTGGTGAGCTCGTCAAGGAGCGCCGGGCTGTAGTCCGACACCCGCGACGGAAGGATCAGCTTCTCCAGCGCCGAAGCCGGCACAGCCGCGCCCTGCAACTGCTCCACGGCCCGCGCCAGACCGTCGATGCCGCGCAGGGAACTGCCGCCCAGATGCTGCCAGGGCGGCAGAAAACCGGCCAGCGCGGCCGGCGGCACCGGTTCCAGCTCCTGGCGCAGCGCCGCGAGCGAACGCCTGCGCAGCCTGCGCAGGATCGTCGCGTCGCACCACTCCTGACCGATGCCCGCCGGATGGAACTCGCCCTGCACCACCCGCCCCGACGCCGCCAGACGGTGCAGCGCGCCATCGGTGACCGCGGTGCCAAGGCCGAACCGGGACGCGGCCGTCGCCGACGTGAACGGGCCGTGCGTGCGCGCGTAACGCGACAGCAGATCACCCAGCGGGTCCTTCACCGGCTCGGTGAACGCCTCGGGCACACCGACGGGAAGCGCCGTGCCCAGCGCGTCCCGCAGCCGCCCCGCGTCCTCGATCGCCGCCCAGTGGTCCGCGCCGGCGATCCGCACCCGCAGCGCGCGCCGCGACCGCTCCAGCTCCAAAGCCCAGCCGGACTCGGCGCCCCGCGCCGCCAACTCCGCCTCCGTGAGCGGCCCCAGAACCCGCAGCAGATCCGCGACGCCCTCGACGTCCTTGATGCGGCGGTCCTCGGTGAGCCACTGAAGCTCCTGCTCCAGCTCGGCCAGCACCTCACCGTCAAGCAGCTCGCGCAGCTCCGCCTGACCAAGCAGCTCCGCCAGCAGACGAGAATCCAACGACAGGGCGGCCGCCCGGCGCTCGGCGAGCGGCGAATCACCCTCGTAGAGGAACTGCGCGACATAACCGAACAGGAGCGAGCGGGCGAACGGCGACGGCTCCGGCGTGGTCACCTCCACCAGACGCACCCGGCGCGCCTCCAAATCACCCATCAGCTCGGTGAGCCCCGGCACGTCGAACACATCCTGAAGGCACTCACGCACCGCCTCCAAGACGATCGGGAACGACCCGAACTCGCTCGCCACCTCCAGGAGTTGAGCCGCCCGCTGGCGCTGCTGCCACAGCGGGGTGCGCTTGCCGGGAGTACGCCGAGGCAACAGCAGGGCACGCGCCGCGCACTCGCGAAAACGCGAGGCGAACAACGCCGAGCCGCCGACCTGGTCGGTGACGATCTGCTCGATCTCACCCTTGTCGAAAACCGTGTCCGCCGCCCCAACAGGAGCCCGCTCGCTGTCGTACGTGGTGTCCAGCCGCGCCGGATCCTGATCGAGGAGATCAAGACCCATCATGTCGGCGTCGGGCAGCCGCAGCACAATGCCGTCGTCGGCGTGCATCACCTGCGCGTCCATGCCGTACCGCTCGGCGAGGCGGGCACCGAGCGCCAGCGCCCAAGGGGCGTGCACCTGCGCCCCGAAGGGAGAGTGGATGACCACCCGCCAGTCACCCAGCTCGTCCCTGAAACGCTCCACCACGATCGTCCGGTCGTCCGGGATGTGACCACACGCGCGGCGCTGCTCGTCGAGATAGCCGATCAGATTGTCCGCCGCCCACGCGTCCAGACCCGCGCTCAGCAGCCGAAGCCTCGCGTCGTCGCCGGACATCGAACCGACCTCACGCAAGAACGCGCCCAGCGCACGCCCCAACTCCAGCGGACGGCCCAGCTGGTCACCCTTCCAAAACGGCAGCCTGCCCGGCACGCCCGGCGCCGGCGACACCAGGACCCGGTCACGCGTGATGTCCTCGATACGCCACGACGTGGTGCCCAGCGTGAAGACATCACCCACCCGCGACTCGTACACCATCTCCTCGTCCAGCTCACCGACCCGCCCGCCGCCCTTCTTCGGGTCCGACCCCGCCAGAAAGACACCGAACAGACCCCGGTCGGGGATGGTGCCGCCCGAAGTGACCGCGAGCCGCTGAGCGCCGGGACGGCCCGTGACCGTACCCCCCACCCGGTCCCACACCACCCTCGGACGCAACTCCGCGAACGCGTCCGAGGGATAACGGCCCGCCAGCATGTCCAGGACCGCCGTGAACGCCGACTCCGGCAGCGCCGCGAACGGCGCGGCCCGCCGCACCAGCGCCAACAGGTCATCCACCTGCCAGGTGTCGAGGGCGGTCATCGCGACCAGCTGCTGCGCCAGCACATCCAGCGGATTGGACGGAACCCGCAGCGCCTCGATCGCCCCCGCCCGCATCCGCTCGGTCACCACCGCCGACTGCACCAGATCACCCCGGTACTTGGGGAAGACGACACCGGTGGACACCGCGCCGACCTGATGCCCCGCACGGCCCACACGCTGCAACCCCGACGCCACCGACGGCGGCGACTCGACCTGCACCACCAGATCCACCGCACCCATGTCGATGCCCAGCTCAAGACTCGAAGTGGCCACCACCGCCGGGATCCGCCCCGCCTTCAAGTCCTCCTCCACCACCGCCCGCTGCTCCTTGGAGACCGAACCGTGATGCGCCTTGGCGAGCAGCGCGGGCGCGCCGGCCGCCGCACCCGAGCCGCCCATCAGATCCGCCGGCGCGTGGTCCTCGCCAAGCGGCGCGCCCACGGCCCGCTCGTAGGCGATCTCGTTGAGCCGGTTGCACAGACGCTCCGCGAGCCGACGGGAGTTGGCGAACACGATCGTCGAACGGTGCGCCTGCACCAGATCGACGATGCGCTCCTCCACATGCGGCCAGATCGAGGGTTTCTCCACGCCCTCCTGGGCGTCGGCCGCCGGCGAAGCGCCCAACTCGGCCAGATCCTCCACCGGCACGACCACCGACAGGTCGAACTCCTTGGCGGACGGCGGCTGCACGATCTCGACCTTGCGCTGCGGCGAGAGATAACGCGCCACCTCATCGACCGGACGCACCGTCGCCGACAGGCCGATCCGGCGCGCCGGACGGGCCAGCAACTCGTCCAACCGCTCCAGCGACAGCGCCAGATGAGCCCCCCGCTTGGTGCCGGCCACCGCGTGCACCTCGTCCAGGATCACCGTCTCCACCCCCGCGAGCGCGTCACGCGCGGCAGAGGTCAGCATCAAGAACAGCGACTCGGGCGTCGTGATCAGAATGTCCGGCGGCCGGGTGATCAGCGCCCGCCGCTCCGCCGGCGGGGTGTCCCCCGAGCGGATCCCCACGCGGACCTGCGGCTCCGCGAGACCCAGACGCACCGACTCCTGACGGATCCCCGTCAGCGGCGAACGCAGATTGCGCTCCACATCGACCGCGAGGGCCTTCAGCGGCGACACGTACAGCACCCGGCAGCGCTTCTTCGCCTCGGCGGGCGCCGGCGCGGCCGCGAGACGGTCCAGCGCGGCGAGGAACGCCGCGAGCGTCTTGCCCGAACCGGTCGGCGCGACCACCAGGACGTCCGAACCCTCCGCGATCGCCTTCCAGGCACCCTCCTGCGCCGCGGTGGGCGCGGTGAAAGCCCCCGTGAACCAGCCGCGCGTCGCGGGCGAGAAGGAATCCAGCGCTGTCCTTGCCATGGTCCCCATCGTGCACCCACCCACTGACAATGGCCCGGACCGGCGAACACGACGCAGCACAGGCCCGCGAGCACGACGCAGCACAGGCCCACGAGCAGGGGCACGGGCCGCTCGATGCCCGGGCGGCACGTCAGCCGATGAAACGGCCGTACGCCCGCAACGTACGCAACGCCTCGATCGTCACCATGGGCCGGCACTCCAGAGCCGTACCGGGCGCCCACGCACGCCAGCGGACCGGCCAGCCGCCGTCCTCCCGCTGCTCCGCCTCGAGATGATCGAGGGAGCGCTTCATCTCCTCGTCGGTGAACCAGCGCCGCGCCAGCGACTGCGGCACACGCGCGTAGTCGTGCGGAAAATGGTGCTCGCCCGGCGCGTACCCCGGCGAGATCGGAAACTCGGCGAGCCGGGCCGGATCGAGCACCGCGAGACGCTGCTCCCTGACCAGCCTGCCGAGCCGGTCCGCGGCCGCCTCGGCGCGCGAGCGGTCCGCAGCGCCATCGAGGAAGGCGACCGCGGCCTCCACCTCGTAGGGATGCGACATCTCAAGGGCGTCGACCGCGGCCCAGCAGAAGTCCGTGGCCCGAAACAGCCACGCGTGCCACACCTGATTGCGGTGCAGCAGACCCACCACGGGGCCGGTGGCCAGCAGGGCGCTGGGCGGGTCGTCCAGGACCGGAACGAAAGGCGCCGCCGGATAGCCCCGCTGCGACGGGTGCAGGACGGGCAGCGCGCCGTCCTTGGTGGAGACGCCGGTCAGATAGCGGCACACGCGCTCCACCAGGCGCCCGCCGAGCCGCCCCACCGAGTCCAGGACCCGCAGCGCGTGCGCGGTGTGCAGGGGCTGGCTCACCGGTCCGCGCAGATCGGGTTCGAGCGCGTAGCCGTAGCCGCCGTCATCGCCCTGGTAGGCGGCGAGCGCCGCCTCCACGGCGTCGGCGTCCTTGCCGAGGAAGTGGTGGGCGAACCGGCGCTGTTCCAGGACCCTGGCCGTCAGCCAGACGAAGGGCTCGGCGCGCGCCAGCGGGGAACCGGGGGAGTGGGGGGAGTGGGGGGATGCTCCAGAACCAGCCATGGAGGAGACGGTAGGGCCCCAGGGAGCGGTGGACAGGCCCGACGGCCCCGGCGGCACTCCCAGGGGCGGGATACTGACGTCATGCGGTTGACGATTTTCTGGGAGCGGATGGCCGACCACTTCGGCGCCGGGTACGCGGACTCCTTCGCGCGTGATCACGTGATGACCGAACTGGGCGGGCGCACCGTGCACGAGGCGCTGGACGCGGGCTGGGAGGCCAAGGACGTCTGGCGAGCCGTCTGCGCCGCGATGGACGTGCCGTGGGACAAACGCTGAAGCCTGCCCCTTCACGAGCGCCGGCCCGCCCCGCCGCGAGCACGGCACACGCCTTCGGGTGACGGCCACGACAAGCGCTGACACGCCCGCCCCAGCGCCCCACCCCCGAGGCCCTGGCTCCCCGGAACCCCGGCCCCGGGACCTTGGCCTCGCCCACCGGGGACTCTGGCCCCCTCCGGGACCTTGGCGCCGCCCTCCGGGACCCCGCCCCCCCCGGAACCCCGGCCCCCGGGACCTTGGCCCCGCCGCCCCCGGGACCTTGGCGCCGCTCCCCGGGACCTTGGCCCCGCCCTCCGGGACTCTGGCCCCCTCCGGGACCCTGGCCCTCCGGGACCCCTGGCCCTGGGCCTGGACTGGCTCGGCGGCTCGTTGTCGGACACATGGGCGAGACTTGGCCCGTGGCACCGACTGATGACCTCGACACCGACGACCGCGCGACCGACCGGGCGGACGGCCCACGCGGCGACGCGCCCGACCCCGGCGGCCCCTCCGGACAGCCGCCGCGGGCCGGCCTGCCCGCGCACATGCCGCGCTGGCTGCCCCGGGCGGCGGTGCTCGTGCTCGCCCTGTACGCCTGTTTCCAGCTGGGCAGCTGGGCCTTCCACCAGCTCATCGGCCTGCTGATCAACATTCTGATCGCGTTCTTCGTCGCGCTCGCGATGGAACCGGCCGTGGGCCGGATGGCGGCCCGCGGAATGCGCCGGGGCCTCGCGACCTTCCTGGTCTTCTTCGCGCTGCTGATCGCGACGGCCGGCTTCGTCGTGCTGCTCGGCTCGATGCTGGCAGGCCAGATCGTCGACATGGTCGAGCAGTTCCCCAAGTACCTCGACTCGGTGATCAACTGGGTCAACCACAGCTTCCACACCAAGCTCTCCCGGGTCGAGGTGCGCGACAGCCTCCTGCACTCCGACTGGCTGAAGAAGTACGTCCAAAACAGCGCGACCGGCGTGCTCGACGTCTCCGCCACCGTCCTCGGCGGCCTCTTCCGACTGCTGACGATCTTCCTGTTCGCGTTCTACTTCGCCGCCGACGGGCCCCGGCTGCGCCGGGCGGTCTGCTCCGTGCTGCCGCCCGCCCGGCAGACGGAGGTGCTGCGGGCCTGGGAGATCGCCGTCGACAAGACCGGCGGCTACCTGTACTCACGCAGCCTCATGGCGCTCATCTCCGGCGTCGCGCACTACGTCCTGCTCCAGATCCTGGGCGTCCCCTACGCCCCGGCGCTGGCCGTGTGGGTGGGCCTGGTCTCCCAGTTCATCCCCACCATCGGCACCTACCTGGCGGGCGCCCTGCCCATGCTGCTCGCCTTCACCGTGGACCCCTGGTACGCGGTGTGGGTGCTCGGCTTCGTGGTGATCTACCAGCAATTCGAGAACTACATGCTCCAGCCCAAGCTCACCGCGCGGAGCGTGGACATCCACCCGGCGGTCGCCTTCGGCTCGGTGATCGCGGGCACCGCGCTCATGGGGGCGGTCGGCGCCCTGATCGCGATCCCGGCCGTCGCGACCCTCCAGGCGTTCCTCGGCGCCTATGTGAAGCGCTACGACGTGACGGACGACTGGCGGGTGCACGGCCGCCACCAGCAGGGCGGCCGGGGACCGCGGCCGGACGCGGGCGCCTCGTAGCGTCCGCCGCGCCTCCCGCGCTCCGCGTGGCTCGCTTGACACAAAAATCGAACATCCATTCTCATGGGAAGGCGGCCCTGTGTTCCTGCGCCGCTCCCAGGGACACCACCGTGTTTCCGGTGGAGTTATCCACAGGCTGGACGGACGCCGGGGCCCATTGTCAGTGGCAGGGGTTAGCGTCTTTGACGTGAAGCGATCGACTCAAGCAAATCGGGTGGAACCCATGGCAGGAACCGACCGCGAGAAGGCGCTCGACGCCGCGCTCGCACAGATTGAACGGCAATTCGGCAAGGGCGCCGTGATGCGCCTGGGCGAGCGGCCCAATGAGCCCATCGAGGTCATCCCCACCGGGTCGACCGCGCTCGACGTCGCACTCGGCGTCGGCGGCCTGCCGCGCGGCCGCGTGGTCGAGGTGTACGGCCCGGAGTCCTCCGGCAAGACGACCCTGACCCTGCACGCGGTGGCCAACGCGCAGAAGCTCGGCGGCTCGGTGGCCTTCATCGACGCCGAGCACGCCCTCGACCCCGAGTACGCCAAGAAGCTCGGCGTCGACATCGACAACCTGATCCTCTCGCAGCCCGACAACGGCGAGCAGGCACTGGAAATCGTCGACATGCTGGTCCGCTCCGGCGCCCTCGACCTCATCGTCATCGACTCCGTGGCGGCCCTGGTGCCCCGCGCGGAAATCGAGGGCGAGATGGGCGACTCCCACGTGGGCCTCCAGGCCCGCCTGATGAGCCAGGCCCTGAGGAAGATCACCAGCGCGCTCAACCAGTCGAAGACCACCGCGATCTTCATCAACCAGCTCCGCGAGAAGATCGGCGTCATGTTCGGCTCCCCCGAGACCACCACCGGTGGCCGGGCGCTGAAGTTCTACGCCTCCGTACGCCTCGACATCCGCCGGATCGAGACGCTGAAGGACGGCACCGACGCGGTCGGCAACCGCACCCGCGTCAAGGTCGTCAAGAACAAGGTCGCGCCGCCCTTCAAGCAGGCCGAGTTCGACATCCTCTACGGCCAGGGCATCAGCCGCGAGGGCGGCCTGATCGACATGGGCGTCGAGCACGGCTTCGTCCGCAAGGCCGGCGCCTGGTACACCTACGAAGGCGACCAGCTCGGCCAGGGCAAGGAGAACGCCCGCAACTTCCTCAAGGACAACCCCGACCTCGCCAACGAGATCGAGAAGAAGATCCTCGAAAAGCTCGGCGTCGGCGTCCGGCCGGACGCGGCCTCGGCCGACCCCGCCAAGGACACCGCGGACGCCGCCCCGGCGGACACCGCCGCCGTGCCCGCCCCCGCCGCCAAGGCCAAGACGGCCAAGGCCGCCGCTGCCAAGAGCTAGCGGTGACCCGCAGGACCGAATGGGCCGACCCCGAGGAACCGGCCCCCCGGCGGGCCCGCTCCCGGCGGGGCGGCCCGGATGGAACGGGCGACGGCACCGACTCGTCGAGGGCCGAGAAGGAGCCGTCGTCACAGGACCCGGCTGAGCGGGCGCGGGCCATCTGCCTGCGCCTGCTCACCGGGACCCCCCGCACCCGCAAACAACTCGCCGACGCCCTCAAGAAGCGGGAGATCCCCGACGAGATCTCCGAAGAAGTCCTCTCCCGCTTCGAAGAGGTCGGCCTGATCAACGACGCGGCGTTCGCCGACGCCTGGGTGGAGTCCCGCCACCACGGCCGAGGCCTCGCCCGCCGCGCCCTCGCCCGCGAACTGCGCACCAAAGGCGTGGACGCGTCGGTCGTCGACGAAGCCGTCGCCCAACTCGACTCCGACCGCGAAGAAGAGACCGCCCGCGCCCTGGTCGCACGCAAACTCCGCGCCACCCGCGGCCTCGACCGCGACCGCCGGCTGCGCCGCCTCGCGGGCATGCTCGCCCGCAAGGGCTACCCGGAGGGCATGGCCCTGCGCGTGGTCCGCCAGGCACTGGAGCAGGAGGGCGATCACCCCGACGACGCGGACGACCTGGACGGCCCGGGCGGCCTGGGCGAGCTGTACGAACCCTGAGCCGGCCGGGCCGGGCCGGGCCGGCTCAGCCGGGCCCAGGCGTGACCGGGAGGCCCGCCGCGCGCCACGCCTGGAAACCGCCGATCAGATCGGTCGCCCGAAACAACCCCAACTGCCGCAAGGACACGGCCGCGAGAGAAGACGCGTACCCCTCATTGCAGATCACCACCACCCGCAGCCCATGACCGGTCGCCTCGACGGCGCGATGACTGCCCCCGGGATCGAGCCGCCACTCCAGTTCATTGCGCTCCACGACCAGGGCCCCGGGAATCAGACCGTCCCGGTCGCGCAGCGCCGCGTACCGGATGTCCACCAGGAGCGCACCGGCGGCCGCCTCGGCGAACGCCTCCTCGGGGCCCACCCGGTCCAGGCGTGACCTGGCCCGGCCCAGGAGTTCATCGATCCCCACCGGACCGCCACCTTCCGCGCTCAACTCCAGTCCTGCGGACGCTCGACCTGCTCGACCCGCAGCACCGCGCCCGTCCGGCTGTAACGCCGGATCAGCGGCAGCGGCGGATAGTAGGCGTGCACCGAAATCGCGTGCGCGCTGCCCGACCCGTTCCGCACCTCGTGCACATGATGCGGCCCGAAGGCCCGCCCGGCCCCCGCCTCCAACTCCCTTGAACGATCGACCCCTTCGGCCAGTTCCAGGGTCTTCCAGCCCTCGGTGGGAAGCCGCGCCGCCAGCGAGTCCTCACGCAACACCCCGGCCGCGGTCACGAACGCGCCGTAGGAGCCGCCATGATCGTGCCAGCCCGTACCCGTACCGGGCGGCCAGCCGATCAGCCACGCCTCACTGCCCCCGGGACCGTCCAGACGAATCCACGTACGCCCCTGCTCGTCCAGGGGCAGGGAAGCGACGAGCGCGGCGTCCGCGGCGGTCCGCAGCGCGAAATCGAGCAGATCCACCTCGGTGGGGGCGGACCGGGACCCCGACCCGGAGGCGGGAGCGCGTACCGACGCGCGGGCAGGAGTGAGGGGGGAAGGCGACACGGTGGACCGTCCTGGGGGAGTTCGCGAAGGCGCGCTCACGTCTGCCGGCGCACGAAGGCGCAACGGGACGGCGCGAAGGAAAGGCGAATCAGCAGGACGGACGACACACGCAGCCCGCATAGCGGACGAGGTCCATATGGACCCTCCGCCACAGGCGCACACGGGTGTCGGTCATGCTCCGGAGTAGACCATGGTCGGCGATGACGGTCAATACCTGACATACAACTGGGGTAACCAGGACAACTGGGGCAACTGGCAGGCGTCAGAAATCAGTTGACAAAAATCAGCAAATGAAAATTGTCAATTGACATCCGCCGTCCGTCCCACCGCCTCCCCCACCTCCGCAGAACCACCCACATCCGCACCACCCGCACCCGCACCACCCACATCCCCACCCACACCGCCGCCGCCCCCGCCATCCCCCCGCTCACCCCGGCCCGCACCGCCCCCCGCCGCCTCCGCCGCCGCGTACAGCTCCGCGGGGTGCACCCCGTTGAACGCGGCCACCAAGTGCCCGTCGGGGCGGACCAGCAGGACGGCATGGGCGGGCGCGCCCGGATAGTCCTCGGCGACCAGGAGCTCGGCGTTCAGGGGCAGCGCCGCCACCGCCGCGTTCAGCCGCGGCATCACCCCCGCCGTCAGCCAGTGACGGCGGTCCCACACGGCGGTGCCCGGCGCGACCAGAACCACCAGGAGCCTGCCCCGGTCCAGCCGGTCCCGCAACGCCACCGCCGACCCGTCCGGCGCCGTCACCCGCACATCGGCGACCGGCCACCCCGACGGCGTACCCACCGCGATGTGCGACTCGGCCGGCTCCGGCGCCAACGGCGAGAGCGGATAGCCAGGAGGAGCCCCGAGCGGGCCGCGCCCCAGATGCCCCTCGGTCACCAGGGCGTCATGGGAACGCGTGGTACCCGGAACCCAGGCCCGCAGCCCCGCCCCGCCCCGCAGGACCGGCAGCGACTGGTCACTCGCACGCAACCGGGCCGCGACCGCCGCCCTGCGCTCCGCCTCATAGCTGTCCAACAGGGCCTCGCCGGGCCCGTGGTGCCAGGCCCTGGCCAGCTTCCACGCCAGGTTCCGCGCGTCCCGCAGCCCCTCCTCGAGCGCCTGCGTACCCAGCGCGCCCAGCAGATGCGCCGCGTCACCCGCGAGGAACGCGCGGCGCACCCGCCAGCGGCGCGCCAGCCGGTGATGGACGGTGTGGACCCCCGTGTCGAGCAGGTCGTACGCCGGTGTCCCGCCGCACCAGCCGCCCAGCGTGTCCCTGACCCGCCCCACCAGCGCGTCCGGCGTCACCAGCTCGGCACGCGGCGGCAACAGCCACTCCAGCCGCCAGACACCCCCCGGCAAAGGACGCGCCGTCACCTCATCGCCCCCGGCCCGCCACGGCGGCAACCGGTGCAGCAACGCCTCACCGGGCCAGGGGAGTTCGGTTCGCAGAGCCGCCACCGCCTGGCGCTCCACCGCCGTACGGCCCGCGAAACGGATGTCGAGGAGCTTGCGCACGGTGGAACGGGCGCCGTCGCAGCCGACCACGTAACTGCCCCGCCACCACGTCGCCCCCGGCCCCGACGTGTGCGCGGAGACCCCCCGCGCGTCCTGCTCCAGCCGGTCGAGGCGGCTGTGCGTGACCAGACGTACCAGACCGGACGCGGACAGAGCCGCGCGCAGGCCGCCCACCAGAACGTGCTGCGGCACATGCGTCGGCGACGGCCCCCCCGCCTCACCAGGTCCGAAGGGGACGCGGCGCACCAGCCGGCCACGCCGCATCGAGCGCCACGCCACCCAGCGGGCCCCCTCCTCCCGCACCGCCTCGCAGCCGAGCCCCGCCACGAACGAGGCGACGTCCGGGCGCAGGACCACCGTGCGCACCGGCCGCGGCTCCTCGGGCCCCGCCCCCTCGTCCAGAACCACGGACGGCACACCCTGAGCGGCCAGCGACAGCGCGAGCGCCAGCCCCACAGGACCGGCGCCTACGATGATCACCGGGTCCACGGCGTGGCTCCCGAGGGGCGTCGGGACGGCTTGCAGGTGGCGCGGGGAACCCGGTGCACGATCACAGAACGTATGCAACCCACTGCGCGTGCTTGCGTCAAGTGACGGAGGCAGCGACGCGGACGTCACTGCCTCATATGCCGTCAGTTCGACGCGTCAGGAGCCCCATCGGCCCCGATGGCCCCCTCGGCCGCCACGGCGGGAGCGGAACCGGCCGCGGTGAGCGGGGCGTCGGCCGTGCCCATGGAGATGCCGGTCCTCGCCCGGCGCCCCCGCTTCTCGATCCAGGTCGCCAGCGCGGAGAGCAGCAGGCACATCGCCACGTAGATGACGCCGATGACCACAATGGTCGACACATACGGGTACTGGCCGTCGACCTGCGTGTTGCTCGCGATCAGACGGGCCGTCTGCAACAGCTCCGGATACAGGATGATGAACCCGAGCGAGGTGTCCTTGAGGGTCACGACGAGCTGGCTGATGATCGTCGGCAGCATCGCGCGGACCGCCTGCGGCATCAGGACACTCGTCATCACCTGCGTCTTGCTCATGCCGAGCGCGTACGCGGCCTCGCGCTGGCCCCTGGGTACGGAGTTGACGCCGGCCCGCAGCACCTCCGCCTGGACACAGCCGTTGTAGATCGACAGACCCAGCGCGAGCGCCCACATCGAGTAGTCGGTGAGGAACCCCACCCACACGCCGTAGATCGTGATGAGCAGCGGGATGGAACGGAACAGCTCGATGAAGGCGGTTGCCGCCCAGCGGACCGGCTTGTGGTCGGACATCCGGGCCACGGCCAGCACCACGCCGAGCACCAGCGAGCCGACGGCCGCCAGACCGAACGCCTTCAGCGTGGCGAGCACCGCGTCGGCGATGTTCTGCCGGATGCCCGCGTAGTTGAAGATGTCCCACATCGCGTAGTCGAGGTCGCCCTTGTCCGACAGGCGCAGGACCGCGACGACGACCAGGGCGACAAGCACGAGCGTGCCGACGACGGCATAGATCCGGTTGCGGACGACGGCCTTGGGGCCGGGGGCGTCATAGAGAACGCTGGCACTCATCGGGCGACCTCCAGGCGGCGCTCAAGCAGACGGAACAGGCCACTGATCGCGAACGTGACGATCAGATAGCCGAGGGCCACCCAGATGAAGACGGGCACGATGTCGTAGCCGTCCTCGCTCATCAGCTTCTGCCAGCCGAACATCTCGGTGACGCTGAAGGCACCGGCGATCGCCGAGTTCTTGGTGAGCGCGATGAAAATGGAGCTCAGCGGCGGGATCACCGTCCGCGTGGCCTGCGGCAGCACGATCAGGCTCAGCGTCTGCGGGAAACTCATCCCCAGCGAACGGGCCGCCTCGGCCTGCCCCAGCGGGACCGTGCTGATGCCCGACCTGACGGCCTCGCAGACGAACGAGGCGGTGTAGAAACCGAGCGCGACCGAACCCAGCAGGAACGGGCTCATCCCGGGGAAGAAGATCTCCGGCACGACGAAGAAGGAGACCAGGAAGAGCAGCGTCAGCGGGGTGTTGCGCAGCAGCGTCACCCACGCGGTGCCGAAGAACCGCAGCGGCGGCACCGGAGACACCCGGAAACCGGCGAGCAGCAGGCCGAGCACCAGGGCGATGACCGAGCTGACGACGGTGATCTCCACCGTGCCTATGAAGCCGTCACGGAATTCCGCGAAATGGTCGAGCAGTACGTTCATGGGGTCTCCGCGTCGGCGGGCAGCGGCCGGGTCGGTCGTCAGGGGGATCTAGGGGCGGGGTCCGGGCGCCCCGCAGCGGGTACGGGACGCCCGGGCGGCCGACCCCCGGGGTCAGTAACGGACGATGGCCGGCGGGGCCTGGTACTTCGAGCCGGACAGGCCGAGCGTCGCGTCGTAGATCTTCTTGTACGTGCCGTCCTGCTCGTGCTTCTCCAGCGAGGAGTCGATGAAGTCGCGCAGCGCCTTGTCGTCCTTGTTCATGCCGATGCCGTAGGGCTCCTCGGTGAACGGCTGGCCCACCACCCGCAGCTTGCCCTTGTTCTTGGCGGCGTAGCCCTTGAGGATCGCGTCGTCGGTGGTGACCGCGTCGACCTGCTTGGACAGGAGCTGCTGCACGCAGTCGGAGTACTTGGAAAGCTCGACGACCGAGGCGCCGTACTCGGGCTTCTTGATCTCCTGGAGCGGCGTGGAGCCCACGATCGAGCAGACCTTCTTGCCCTTGACGGAGGTCTTGCCCGTGATGGACGTGTCGTCCTTGCGCACGAGCAGGTCGGCGCCCGCCTTGTAGTACGGGCCGGCGAAACCGACCTGCTGCTTACGCTTGTCGTTGATCGTGTAGGTGCCGACGTAGTAGTCGACCTGGCCCTTGGAGATCGCGGTCTCGCGCACGCCGGAGTCGACGGTCTTCCACTCGATCTGGTCGTCCTTGAAGCCGAGGTCGGCGGCGATCATCTTCGCGAGCTCGACGTCGAAGCCGGAACGCACCCGGGTCGACTGGTCCTCGAAGCCGAGGTAGGGCTGGTCGGCCTTGGAACCGATGATGAGTTTGCCGCGCGCCTTGGCCGCCTTGAACGTCGCCGAGTCCAGGGTGACATTGGAGGCCACGGTGTACGTGGGAAGCTGCGGCGCGTCGCCGGCGCCCGGCTGGGCGGCCTGCTTGTCGCCGGCGGAGCCGGACTTTCCACCACAGGCGGTCGCGGTCAGGGCGAGCGCGGCGATCGCCGCGACGGCGGCGGACTTGCGGAGCATCATGGCGAACATTCCTTGCGTCGTTGGTCGTTGATCGTCATCGGGCGTGCTTCATCGGGTGTGCGTCGTCGGGCCGGTGCCAACGGCGAGGTCGCGTGGTCAGGCGGTCCTGCGGTTGGACGGTCGCGTGATCGGCGTCGGCGCCTCTGGTTGGGCGGTGGGGCAAGTGCCGGTCAGAGATGGTCAGTTGACATCGGATCTCCGTCATCTGTCATCTGTCATCCGTTATTCGCCGTTCACCGGTGGGAGGCGGCCACTCGTGATCGGTCCGTCACCATCGGTCCGCCCCCTCCCCGAGGGCCGGCCCGCCTGTCGCAACCCTGGCCCCGGCTCGCGCCGCCGCCCCGGAGCGTCAGTGGTGCAGGATCTTCGACAGGAAGTCCTTGGCCCGGTCGCTGCGAGGATTGCTGAAGAACTGGTCCGGCGTGGCCTCTTCGACGATTTTGCCGTCGGCCATGAACACGACCCGGTTGGCGGCTGAGCGGGCGAATCCCATCTCGTGGGTGACGACGACCATCGTCATGCCGTCCCGCGCGAGCTGCTGCATGACCTCAAGGACCTCGTTGATCATCTCCGGGTCCAGGGCCGACGTGGGCTCGTCGAAGAGCATCACCTTCGGGTCCATGGCCAGCGCCCGGGCGATCGCCACGCGTTGCTGCTGGCCGCCGGAGAGCTGAGCGGGGTACTTGTCGGCCTGGGTGGCGACGCCGACCCGGTCGAGCAGCGCCCGCGCCTTCTTCTCGGCGGCCTGCTTGTCGGCCTTGCGGACCTTGACCTGGCCCAGCATGACGTTCTCCAGCACCGTCTTGTGCGCGAAGAGGTTGAACGACTGGAAGACCATGCCCACATCGGCCCGCAGCCGCGCCAGTTCCCTGCCCTCCTGGGGCAGCGGCCTGCCGTCGATCGTGATCGCCCCGGAGTCGATCGTCTCCAGGCGGTTGATGGTGCGGCACAGCGTGGACTTCCCGGACCCGGAGGGCCCGATGACGACGACGACCTCGCCACGGGCGATGGTCAGATCGATGTCCTGGAGCACATGCAGCGCGCCGAAGTGCTTGTTGACGTTGCTCAGCACGACCAGGTCACCCGACGCGGGTACGGCGTCCTCGGTTCCCATGGCCACTGATACTCCGCTCATCGGCTTCTTGCTCCGTCCTCCTCGGTTGGGGAGGAACGTAGTGCTGAGGTGTGACCAGCGTCATTACATCTGAGCGGAACTTGAGCATAACGATCCGGTTGCGTGAGGGCACGCTCGGTGAGCGCGCGACCCCGGGGGAGTACCGGCTCCGTAACGGATGGTGCGAAGGGGCGGGCGCCCCCTTGACCGAAGTGGCGCCCATGCGCATGGATTCGGGGGTACATGTCGTGATGCGGCCGGTGAACACGCCAAGGCGAATCCGCGGATCCGACGCGCCACCGGGAAACACCCGGCACGTACCCGGGCAACGCCGAGCAACACCCAAGCAATACCAAGCAGCACCGAAACCGCGGAGGGGGGCCATGAGACTGCTGCTCGTCGAGGACGACGACCACGTCGCCGCCGCCCTGTCCGCGGTGCTCGCCAAACACGGCTTCAAGGTGAAGCACGCGCGCAACGGAGAAGAGGCGCTACAGGCGCTCCTTCCGGATGAGCACGGCGCCACACCACCCTTCGGTGTGGTCCTGCTCGACCTCGGCCTTCCCGACCAGGACGGCTACGAGGTCTGCGGCAAGATCCGCAAGCGGGCCGCCACCCCGGTGATCATGGTGACCGCCCGCGCCGACGTCCGCTCACGCATCCACGGCCTGAACCTGGGCGCCGACGACTACGTGGTCAAGCCCTACGACACCGGTGAGCTCATCGCCCGTATCCACGCGGTCATCAGACGCCCCAAGCCCGGCCCGCAGGCCGGCCCGCCGCCCGGCCCGTCTTCCGGCTCCCAGACCGGCTCCCAGACCGGTTCTCAGCCCGGCCCGCCGCCCGGCCTCCCGCCCGGCGACGACGAGAGCGTCGTGCTCATCGGACGGATGCGCATAGAACTGCTCACCCGCCGCGTCGGCGTCGACGGCGCGGACGTACAGCTGACCCGCAAGGAGTTCGACCTGCTGGCGCTCCTCGCCCAGTGGCCCGGCGTCGTCTTCCGCCGCGAACAGATCATCAGCGAGGTCTGGCGCACCAGTTGGGAAGGGACCGGCCGCACCCTCGAAGTGCACGTGGCGTCCCTGCGCTCCAAACTCGGCATGCCCGCGCTGATCGAGACCGTGCGCGGCGTGGGCTACCGGCTCGTCGAGCCGGCCGCCCGCTGACCCCAGGACTGCCCGGTGCGCACCCGTCTGCTGCCGCTGCTCATCTTCCTGCTCGCGCTCGTCCTGGTCGCGTTCGGCTTCCCGCTGGCCCTGAGCGTGGCCCACGCCCAGCAGCAGCGCGTCGTCATCGACCGGATCGACGACACCGCGCGCTTCGCCGCGCTCGCCCAGTTCGTCACCGCGCCCGACGGCAACGGCGCCGGCACGGACGGCACCGACAGCGCCAACAGCACGGAACGGCTGACCACCCTCGAAGAGGAACTGAACCGCTACTCCACCCTCTACGGGATCAAGGCGGGCGTCTTCTTCCGCGACGAGAGCGCCATGGCGAGCGCCCCCGCCGACTGGCACGTGCCCGCCAAGGGCCAGGGGTACGTCGCCTTCCACGAAGCCCTCGCGGGGCGCCGCAGCCACGACCCCGCCCAGGTGTGGCCCTGGCAGCAGGGCCGCCTCGTGGTCGCGTCGCCCGTCGTGCGCGAAGGCGACGTCATCGCGGTCGTCGTCACGGACTCGCCCACCGGCAGCATGCGTTCGGCCACCCTGCACGGCTGGCTGCTCATCGTGGCCGGCGAACTCGCGGCGATGCTGCTCGCGGTCGGCGCGGCGTTCCGCCTGACGGGCTGGGTGCTCAGGCCCGTACGCGTCCTGGACGCCGTCACCCACGACATCGCCACCGGCCGCATGAACTCGCGAGTCGCGGCCGCCGGCGGACCCCCGGAACTCAGAAGGCTGGCCCGTTCGTTCAACGAGATGGCCGACAACGTCGAGGAGGTCCTTGAACAGCAGCGCGCCTTCGTCGCCGACGCCTCGCACCAACTGCGCAACCCGCTCTCGGCCCTGCTCCTGCGGATCGAACTGCTCGCGCTCGAACTGCCCGAGGGCAACGAGGAGATCGCCTCCGTACGCACCGAGGGCAAGCGCCTGGCGCAGGTCCTGGACGACCTGCTGGGCCTGGCGCTCGCCGAACACGCCGCGGCCGACCTCCAGCTCACCGACGTCGGGGCGCTCACGGGGGAACGGGTCGCCGCCTGGCGCCCGCTCGCCGAGGACAAGGGCGTGACGCTGACCGCGGACGGCGCGGCGGCCGCCACCGGCTGGGCGGACCCGGTGGCCCTCTCCAGCGCCCTGGACGCGGTCATCGACAACGCGCTGAAGTTCACCCCGGCCGGCGAGGAGGTGCGGGTCACCGTCGCCGTCGAAGGACCGAGGGCCACCGTGACGGTCGCCGACCGGGGCCCCGGCCTCCTGGACGACGAGCTGAGCCGTGTCGGTGACCGCTTCTGGCGCGCGGGCCGCCACCAGAACGTCAAGGGCTCGGGCCTCGGCCTGTCCATCGCGCGCGCCCTGCTCGCGGCGGGCGGCGGCACCATCGCCTACTCCCACCACCCCCCACGCGGCCTGCGCGTGCGGGTCACCGTGCCGCGCACGCCGCCGGAATCGTGAACGGCACACCACCCCGCGCACCCCGAGCCTCCCGCGCCCCCCGCCGGCCCGGCGCCGGCACGCTCAGGGCTTGACCGAGCGGTAGTAGTCGCGCGCCCCGTCGTGCAGCGGCAGCGGATTGGTGTAGATCGCCGTGCGCAGGTCCACCAGTTGCGCCGCGTGCACCTCGCGGCCGATGCGGTCACGGCTGTTTATCACCGTGCGGGTGAAGCCCTCGGTCAGCGCGGCGTCGGTGCGGTCCGTGGTGACCAGCAGATTCGCGACGGCGATCGTCGGCACGGGCACACCGTGCTGCGCCTGCGGGTAGGCGTCCGCCGGCATGGTCGCCGCCCGGTAGTAACCGGTGCTGCCGTCCGCCTTGTGCAGCGCGGAGACCAGATCCGCGAGCGGCACGAGCCGGATCGGGTACGCCTGGGACAGCTTGAGCACGGCCGTCGTCGGCAGGCCACCGGACCAGAAGAACGCGTCGATCCGCTTGTCCCGCAGCAGCTCGGGCATGGTGTCGATGCCGGCGGGGACGGGCGTGATGTCCTTCAGCGGATCGAGGCCCGCCGCCGCGAGCAGCCGGTCGGCCAGGAGCCGCACCCCGGAACCGTCCTGCCCCACGGCGACCCGCTTGCCGCGCAGATCCGCGACCGAACGCACCGGCGAGTTCTGGGGCACCACCAGCTGGACGTAGTCGTCGTACAGCCGGGCGCAGCCGCGCAGCCGGTCCGCGCCGGGCCTGTCGTCCTTGCGGAACTTGTCGACGGAGTCCGCCGTCGCGATGGTGAAGTCGGAGACGCCGTCGGCCAGGCGCCGGAGGTTCTGCTGCGACCCCTCGCTCGTACGCAGCCGCACCTGGACGTCGGGCAGATCGGTGGCGAGGGCCTGCCGCAGCAGCTCCCCGTAGCGCTGGTACACCCCGGTGCGCACGCCCGTGCTGAAGTCGATCGTGCCGCCAGGGGAGGGGCCGGGGAAGGGGACGAGCCACCACGTGAGCAGCCCCAGGACCACCGCGAGCGCAGCGGCCCCTTGCAGGGCGCGGTTGCGGCTGAGCCGGGACAGGGCGGGGAGCATGGCTGGATCCTGCCAGTTCATTCCCCGCGAGGACCAGGGGGCGGCGGGCCCCGTACCCTGGTGTACGAGATGAGCGCGAAGACCTACGAGGTGCGCACCTACGGGTGCCAGATGAACGTCCACGACTCCGAGCGGCTGTCCGGCCTCCTTGAGGGAGCCGGCTATGTCCGCGCGCCCGAGGGCGCCGACGGGGATGCCGACGTCGTCGTCTTCAACACCTGCGCGGTGCGGGAGAACGCCGACAACAAGCTGTACGGCAACCTCGGCAGGCTCGCCCCGATGAAGACGAAGCGGCCCGGCATGCAGATCGCCGTCGGCGGCTGCCTCGCCCAGAAGGACCGCGACACCATCGTGGAGCGCGCCCCCTGGGTCGATGTCGTCTTCGGCACGCACAACATCGGCAAGCTGCCGGTGCTTTTGGAGCGTGCCCGCGTCCAGGAGGAGGCGCAGGTCGAGATCGCCGAGTCGCTTGAGGCGTTCCCCTCCACGCTGCCCACCCGGCGCGAGTCGGCGTACGCGGCCTGGGTGTCCATCTCGGTGGGCTGCAACAACACGTGCACCTTCTGCATCGTCCCGGCGCTGCGCGGCAAGGAGAAGGACCGCCGCCCCGGCGACATCCTGGCCGAGATCGAGGCGCTGGTCGGCGAGGGCGTCTCGGAGATCACCCTGCTCGGGCAGAACGTCAACGCCTACGGCTCGGACATCGGTGACCGCGAGGCCTTCAGCAAGCTCCTGCGGGCCTGCGGCACCATCGAGGGCCTGGAGCGGGTCCGTTTCACCTCGCCCCACCCGCGTGACTTCACGGACGACGTGATCGCCGCGATGGCCGAGACGCCCAACGTGATGCCGCAGCTGCACATGCCGTTGCAGTCCGGCTCGGACACGGTCCTCAAGGCGATGCGCCGCTCCTACCGGCAGGAGCGTTTCCTCGGGATCATCGAGAAGGTGCGCGCCGCGATCCCGCACGCCGCCATCTCCACCGACATCATCGTGGGCTTCCCCGGCGAGACCGAGGAGGACTTCGAGCAGACCATGCACACCGTGCGCGAGGCCCGCTTCGCCAACGCCTTCACCTTCCAGTACTCCAAGCGCCCCGGAACGCCGGCGGCGACCATGGAGGGGCAGATTCCGAAGGAGGTCGTGCAGGAGCGCTACATGCGCCTGTCGGCTCTCCAGGAGGAGATCTCCTGGGAGGAGAACAAGAAGCAGGTCGGCCGCGTCCTTGAGGTCATGGTCGCCGAGGGGGAGGGCCGCAAGGACGGCTCCACGCAGCGCCTGTCCGGGCGCGCCCCCGACAACCGCCTGGTCCACTTCACCAAGCCCAACCAGGACGTGCGTCCCGGCGACGTGGTGACCGTGGAGATCACCTACGCCGCCCCGCACCACCTGCTCGCCGAGGGCGCCACGACCCGGGTACGCCGCACCCGGGCGGGCGACGCCTGGGAGAAGCGCAACGCCGCACCCGCCGACAAGCAGGCCGGCGTCATGCTCGGGCTGCCCACGATCGGCGTGCCCGCGCCGCTCGCCGAGCCCACGGGCGGCTGCTCGGTCCTGTGAGACCGGGCGTCGTCGAAACCCTCACCGCGGGGCCGTGGCGCTGAAGCCGGGCGGCCCCGCGTCCCTCGCGCCGCGCCCCCGCATCGGCGGGGCCGCGGCGCGGCGACGGGACTAGGCTGCGGATCATGCTCGTAGCCGCCGCTGTCTGCCCCTGCCCGCCCCTGCTCGTGCCCGAGGTCGCCGCCGGCGCCGCGCCCGAACTCGACGCGGCACGCGACGCCTGCGCCGACGCGCTCGGGGTGCTCGCCGCGTCCCGCCCCGACCTCCTGGCCGTGGTCGGCCCGGCCGAGGAAGATGCCGTCTTCCGCCCCGGAGCCCTCGGCACGTTCACGGGCTTCGGCGTGGACGTCTCCGTACGCCTGGGCACGGGTGAGCCCGGTGCGCGGCGGCTCCCGGTGTCGCTCGCGGTCGGCGCCTGGCTCCTGGAGCGGGCCGGCTGGCGGGACGCGCCGCTCCAGGGCCTGGCCGTGGACGAGCGGATGGAGCCGGAGCGCTGCGCCGATGCGGGGCGGGAACTCGCCGCGCGGGCCGGCCGTGTCGCCCTGCTCGTGCTGGGTGACGGCAGCGCCTGCCGCACCCTGAAGGCCCCCGGCTACCTCGACGAGCGCGCGCAACCCTTCGACCGGGCCGTGGCCGCCGCCCTTGGCGCTGCCGACCTCGCGGCCCTCAAAAGCCTGGACGACGGCCTGGCGCACGAGCTGAAGGCCGCAGGGCGCGCGCCCTGGCAGGTCCTGGCCGGCGCGGCGGACGGCGCCGGGCTCGGCGGCCGCCTGCTCTACGAGGACGCGCCGTACGGAGTCGGCTACTTCGTGAGCGTCTGGTCCTGAAACCCCCGACGCCCGAAACCCTCGACGCCTGAAACCCCCGACGCGGGCCCCCGACGCTGGACCCGGGACCGCATGCTCGACCCGGCCCGGACTGGGCGCGCGCGGCGGAAGCCGACCGGACGCAGGCCCTTGCGCACGGGAGGCCAGGACACGCCGGAGGGCCGTGGAGCTTGTCGAAGCTCCACGGCCCTCCGGCGCGCGTGGTTCAGGGCGCGGACGGCAGCGGCGGGGTGCCACCGTCGTCCTCGCGGATGCGTGCGGACACGCGGTCCAGGTGCCTGCCCGGGTGGCTGCCCGGGTGGCCGTCCGGACGACTACTGCCGGGCGCCCTCGCCGGCCTCGTTGTCCGCGGCCTCCTCGGCGGACTGCTGCTTGGGGATCTCGACCCCCTCGGCGGCCGCGCCCTCGGCCCGCTCGCCCGCACCGCTCTCCCCGGCGGCCTCGACCGCGTCGGCGGCCTCGGCGGCGCAGCACCCGCCCGTGGCGCCCGTGTCGCCCTCGGCCTCGGGCCGCGCCGTCAGCGTGGCCGCCACGCCCTCCTCGGCCGGCTCCGTGCTCGTCGACTCCGTGACGGCCGCGTCGGCCTTACGGCGGAAAAGTGAAAATACGCCCATGTCTGCTCCATAACGTACGTGTGTGGGCGAAATCCCCGGCCGACCGGAGCGCCCCATTGCGTCGCCCGGCGGCACCGGCCAACAAACCGGCGTTCGGAACCTCGCAACAGGCAACGAACCCAGCCGGGTCGCGTCACGTAGCTCGTTCGAGGAGGTGCGCCGAGGTTTGCGAGACTGTGACCGTGAGAAGTGCACCTCCCGCGCCGCGGGTCATCGCCGTCGTCGGCCCGACAGCGGCCGGAAAGTCCGATCTGGGCGTCTTCCTCGCCCAGCAGCTCGGCGGCGAGGTCGTCAACGCCGACTCCATGCAGCTCTACCGGGGGATGGACATCGGCACCGCCAAGCTGACGCCCGACGAGCGCGGCGGCGTCCCGCACCACCTCCTGGACATCTGGGACGTGACGGAACCGGCCAACGTCGCCAGCTACCAAAAGCTCGCCCGCGCCGAGATCGACCGGCTGCTCGCCGAAGGACGCACCCCCGTCCTCGTCGGCGGCTCCGGCCTCTATGTGCGCGGCGCCATCGACGTGCTCGACTTCCCCGGGACCGACCCGGAGGTACGCGCCCGGCTCGAGGACGACCTGGAGCGGCACGGCCCCGGCGCCCTGCACGCGCGGCTCGCGGCCGCCGACCCCGGGGCGGCCACCGCCATCCTGCCCAGCAACGGCCGCCGCATCGTCCGCGCCCTCGAGGTGATCGAGATCACCGGGCAGCCGTTCACCGCCAACCTGCCCACCCACGAATCGGTGTACGACACCGTTCAGATCGGCGTCGACGTGGCCCGCCCCGAACTCGACGAACGCATCACCCTGCGCGTCGACCGGATGTGGGAGGCGGGCCTCGTCGAAGAGGTACGGACCCTGGAGGAGCGCGGACTGCGCGAGGGGCGCACCGCGTCCCGCGCGCTCGGCTACCAGCAGGTGCTCACCGCGCTCGCCGGCGCGTGCACCGAACAGGAAGCGCGCGACGAAACCGTACGCGCCACCAAGCGCTTCGCGCGCCGTCAGGATTCCTGGTTCCGGCGCGATCCGCGCGTCCACTGGCTGAGCGGAGCGATGGAGCACCGGGCGGAACTCCCGCGCCAGGCGCTGGCGTTGGTCGAACGAGCGGTTACAGCCTGATCACGTGATGGCATCGGGACGCCCCGCCGGTCAATGCGGCCCCGCCGCCCGTGCCATCATCAAACGTCGATCCACCAGTGGAGTCCGAGTCGGGAGGGCGCGTGGCGATGGAGGCCGGCCCTCGCAGAGAGCAAGGATCGCGGCGCGGCGCCGCGCACCCGGGCCACCGGGACGACACCCCGGCGGCCCCGGACGCGCCGCAGGCGCACCTGCCCGCACAGAACGCGAACGACGGCGCGCGCGAAACGCACGGGGCGCCGCCCGCGCTCGGTTCCGCGGTGCTCGGAGCCTCGGGCCTGAGCCCCGACGGACCGGAGGACGGCTCCGTGGGAGCCGTGTCCGACGGCGGAGAGGTCGAGGTCGAACTGCGGCCCCAGCGCCGCCTCAGGATCTGGCAGCTCGCCCCCATCGTGATGCTCGCCGCGCTCGGCTCGCTCATGTTCGCCTTCCCCCTCGCCTTCGAATTCGGCGACGGCGGACCGGTCGTGGCGATGCTCGGACTGCTCATCAGCTGCTGCGCCGCCGGCTGGGGCATGATGGCCGCGCGCCGGGTCGGCCACACCTGGCCGGGACTGCCCGGCAGAGGATCACGCGAACGCCCCGACTGGCGCGTCCTCGCCCTGTACGTGGGCGTCGCCTGCGTCCTTGTCGCACTCGCCGTCTGGCGCGTGGCCCGGCTGCGCTGAGCCGCAACGCGATACGCCGACGGCCACCCGGCGCGCCCGCCTGCCGGGCCACGTGTCAGTGCCCCACCGTAGGATTGACGCGTGAACACTTCGCCGATCGCCTTCCTCAAGGGCCACGGAACCGAGAACGACTTCGTGATCGTCCCCGACCCGGACAACGTCCTTGACCTGCCCGCGTCGGCCGTCGCCAGGCTCTGCGACCGCCGGGCCGGCATCGGCGGCGACGGCGTGCTGCACGTGGTGCGCAGCGCCGCGCACCCCGAGGCCCGCGCCATGGCGGACGAGGCCGAATGGTTCATGGACTACCGCAACAGCGACGGCTCGATCGCCGAGATGTGCGGCAACGGCGTGCGCGTCTTCGCCGGCTACCTGGCGCGCGCCGGGCTCGCGAAGCAGGGCGATCTGAGCGTCGCCACCCGTGGCGGAGTCAAGAAGGTGCACATCGCCAAGGGCGGTGACATCACCGTCTCCATGGGCCGCGCCCTGCTCCCCGACGCCCAGGTCACCGTCACGGTGGACGGCCGCAGCTGGCCCGCGCGCAACGTGAACATGGGCAACCCCCACGCGGTGGCCTTCGTGGAGGAGCTGGACCACGCGGGAGAGCTGCGCTCGGCGCCCCCCGTCAGCCCCGCCGGCGTCTACCCGGACGGGGTGAACGTCGAGTTCGTCGTGGACCGGGGCCCCGGCCATGTGGCCATGCGCGTCCACGAGCGCGGCGCCGGCGAGACCCGCTCGTGCGGCACCGGAGCCTGCGCCGTCGCCGTCGCCGCCGCCCGAAGGGACGGCGCGGACCCGGCGGCCACCGGCACCCCCGCCACCTACACCGTGGACCTGCCGGGCGGAACACTGGTCATCACCGAATACCCCGACGGTGAGATCGAGATGACCGGACCCGCGGTGATCGTCGCCGAAGGCACCGTCGACCCGGCGCTCCTGGCGGCCTGAGCGGCCGCGCAGGGAAACGGCCGTGGCCGAAACCTTCGCTCGAATGGGTGATCCGGTTCACGCTGAGCGAGAGCGGGACTGCGCCACGTGGTGGGCTCGGTAGCATCAAGCACCGGTCCGGAGGGGCACGCCGGTCCCTCCACCACCGGTCGATGCCGCCGGAGGTACCCCATGAGTGCAGAGGCCACAAATCCTGGTGCTCACAGCCGCCGACGCGGCCGCCCCCGGATCGACCTCCGCCGACTGGGCCGCGCGGCACTGCTCGGACCGGTCTCCCGCGACCGGCTGCCCGACGCCATCGGCCACGTCGCCGACGCCCACCGGGCCCACCACCCCGACGCCGACCTGGCCGTACTGCACCGGGCGTACGTCCTCGCCGAAGCCTCCCACCGGGGCCAGTACCGCAAGAGCGGCGAGCCCTACATCACCCACCCGCTGGCCGTGACGCTGATCCTGGCCGAACTGGGCGCGGAGACAACCACGTTGACCGCCTCCCTCCTCCACGACACCGTGGAGGACACGGAAGTGACGCTCGATCAGGTCCGGGCCGAGTTCGGCGCGGAAGTCACCTATCTGGTGGACGGCGTCACCAAACTGGAGAAGGTCGACTACGGCGCGGCGGCCGAACCCGAGACCTTCCGCAAGATGCTGGTCGCCACCGGAAACGACGTCCGGGTGATGTCGATCAAACTCGCCGACCGGCTGCACAACATGCGCACCCTCGGCGTGATGCGCCCCGACAAACAGGCCCGCATCGCCAAGGTGACCAGGGACGTCCTGATCCCGCTCGCCGAACGTCTCGGTGTGCAGGCCCTCAAGTCCGAACTCGAAGACCTCGTCTTCGCGATCCTGCACCCCGAGGAGTACGAACGCACCCGCGCCCTGATCGCGGCCGGCACCGGCGCCGCCGACCCGCTGGCCGCCATCGCCGACGCCGTACGCGCCGTACTGCGCGAAGCGGGCCTCCAGGCCGAAGTCCTCATCAGGCCGCGCCACATCGTCTCCGTGCACCGCGTGCACCTCAAACGCGGCGAACTGCGCGGAAGCGACTTCGGGCGGCTGCTCGTCCTGGTCACCGAGGACGCCGACTGCTACGCGGTCCTCGGTGAACTCCACACCTGCTTCACGCCGGTGGTCTCCGAGTTCAAGGACTTCATCGCCGCACCCAAGTTCAACCTGTACCAGTCGCTGCACACGGCGATCGTCGGCCCCGCCGGCGACGTGGCCGAAGTCCTCATCCGCACCCGCCGGATGCACAAGGTCGCCGAGGCCGGCGTCATCGCGCTCGGCAACCCCTACCCGCCGGGCCCCCATACGCAGGGCGCCCATACGCAGAGCCCCGGCGACGGGCCGCAGCAGACGGGCGACGAGCGCGAGGACCCCACGCGCCCGGGCTGGCTCTCCCGCCTGCTCGACTGGCAGCAGAACGCCCCCGACCCCGACACGTTCTGGTCCTCCCTGCGCGAGGAACTGGCGGGCGACGAAGAGATCACGGTGTTCTGCGCCGACGACCGCACCCTGGTCCTGCCGGCCGGCGCCAGCTGCGTCGACGCCGCCTACGCGCAGTACGGCGCGGCCGCCCACAGCTGCGTCGGCGCCCGCGTCAACGGCCGCCTGGCCACGCTCAGTACGGTGCTCAACGACGGCGACACGGTGCAGCCGCTGCTCGCCCAGGACGCCACATCGGGGCCGTCGGCCGGCTGGCTCGACCACGCCAGGACGCCGGCCGCGCGCATCGCGATCACCGGCTGGCTCGCGGCCAACCCCGAGGGCGCCACCGTGCCCGCCGCCACCCCCCGCCCCCAGGTCAACGTCCCCGCCGACCGGCGCGCCGCCGCCAACGCGGTGACCGACCTGCCCGGCGTGACCGTACGGCTCGCGGGCTGCTGCACCCCCGTGCCACCCGACGCGGTCACCGGATTCTCGGTGCGCGGGGCCGCGGTGACCGTCCACCGTCAGCAGTGCCCGGCCGTCGTGCGCATGCGGGCCGTGGGGCGGGCGCCGGTGGAGGTGCGCTGGGGGGAGGCCGCCGAATGCCGCGTCACCCTGGTCGCCGAGGCCTTCGGGCGCCCGCGCCTGCTGGCCGACCTCACGGAAGCCATCGCGGGCGCCGACGTGGCCATCGTCTCGGCCACCGTGGAACCCCCCAGCGAGCAACGCGTCCGGCACACCTACACCCTCCAACTGCCGGACGCCGCCGGGCTGCCCGCCCTGATGAGGACCATGCGGGACGTGGCGGGGGTGTACGACGTGAGCCGGGCGCAGCATCCAGCGGCGGCGGGGTGAGGCGGAAGGCCTCGACCGGGTTCGCCGGCTCGAGGACACCTGACGAACGGCGATTGACGAACGACAATTGACGGACATGGACGGTTAGCTGACACTTTTCACCGTCTGATATCCGTCATCGCACCGCCCACCACCCGCCCCCCACCACCCCCGTTCGGGTGGCCCCCATGCGCGTCGGCACGAGCGGCCCCCCTCGCGCTGGTAGCGGTAGGGCATGCCGCTCACCCCTCGCCCCTTCCGCTCCCGCCGCCTGCGTGCCGCGCTGCTTGCCGCGGCCGCGGCATCCGTAGTCGCCGCGGCCCTGCCCGCCCCCGTACCGCTCGGCATCGGGGACCCCCTCTTCCCGCACCTGGGCAACCCCGGCTACGACGTACTCGCGTACGACATCGGGCTCACCTACCCCGGCGAGAACGACAAGCCCATGGAGGCCGTCACCACCATCGACGCCGTCGCCACGGACGCCCTGGAGCGGATCAATCTCGACTTCGCCCGCGGCACGGTGCACGGCGTGGACGTGAACGGGCGCCCGGCGGCGTTCGCCGGCGCCGACGAGGACCTGGTGATCACCCCGCAGGAGTCCGTGAGCGCCGGGGAACGGCTGCGGATCACCGTACGCCACACCAGCGACCCGAACGCCGCGAGCGACGGCGGCTGGGTGCGCACCTCCGACGGCCTGGTGATGGCCAATCAGGCCGACGCCGCCCACCGGGTGTTCCCGTGCAACGACCACCCCTCCGACAAGGCGTTCTTCACCTTCCACGTGAACGCGCCCGCCGACGTGACGGTCGTGGCCAACGGTCTGCCCATCGGCCATGAACGCCAGGGCAGCCGGGTCGTCTCCTCGTACCGCGTCAGCCATCCCATGGCGACCGAGCTGGCGCAGATCTCGATCGGCCACTCCGCGGTGCTGCACCGCGAGGGGCCGCACGGGCTGCCGATCCGCGACGTGGTCCCGGCGGCGGACCGGGCGAAGCTGGAGCCGTGGCTGAGGAAGACGCCCGGGCAGATCGAGTGGATGGAGCGGCAGGTCGGGGCGTACCCGTTCGAGACGTACGGGGTGCTGATCGCGGGCGCCTCCACGGGCTTCGAGCTGGAGACGCAGACCCTGACACTGTTCGAGCGGTCGTTGTTCCTGCGGCCGGAGTTCCCCGAGTGGTACGTGGACTCGATCATGGTGCACGAGCTGACGCACCACTGGTTCGGCGACAGCGTCTCGCCCCGGGCCTGGTCGGACCTGTGGCTCAACGAGGGGCACGCGACCTGGTACGAGGCGCGGTACGCCGAGGAATTCGGCAAGCGGTCCATGGAGCGCAGGATGCGTGAGGCGTACACCCAGTCCGACGGCTGGCGCGCCGCCGGTGGCCCGCCGGCCGCGCCGAGGCCGGCCGGACCCGGCCAGAAGATCGGTATCTTCCGCCCGATCGTCTACGACGGCAGCGCCCTGGTCCTGTACGCCCTGCGCGAGGAGATCGGGACGCGCGCCTTCGAACGGCTGGAGCGGCGCTGGGTGCGGGACCACCGGGACTCCACCGCGTCGAGCGCCGACTTCGTCGCGCTGGCCTCCGAGATCGCCGGGCGCGACCTGTCCGGCTTCTTCAAGGCGTGGCTGTACGGCGAGAAGACTCCGCCGATGCCGGGTCACCGGGACTGGCGCAGCGCGCCGCCGCGCCCGGCCGGCCCGGCCCACCCGGCCCACCCGGCCCGTCCGGCACACCCGGCCCACCCGGCCCGTCCGGCACACCCGGCCGCGCACCACTGAGGCACCCGCAGGCCCGTCAACCTGGCCGGGGGCCGGCGCCGGGGCCTGAAAACCCGGGTGACGGCCCCCGAGGGCCCGTGCGACCATCGTTCACGTCGGCGGCGCCACCAGGGCCGGATTCCGTCCGGGAATCATTCGGGTCCATCACGCGTTGTGACCGACACAGCCGGATTTCCCTCGGGGTCTTCCGGTCCGCGATTCCAACGACGTAAAGGATCCAATGACCTCCTCTTCATCCCCTTCCCAGGACGAGCAGAGCTTCGCGGACACCCACCGCACCGAGAGCCTTCGGGCCGATGCCCTGATGGAAGAGGACGTCGCCTGGAGCCACGAGATCGACGGGGCACGGGACGGCGATCAGCTCGACCGCTCCGAGCGGGCCGCGCTGCGCCGCGTGGCGGGCCTGTCCACCGAGCTCGAAGACGTCACCGAGGTCGAGTACCGCCAGCTGCGTCTGGAGCGCGTGGTGCTGGTCGGCGTCTGGACCACGGGCACCCTTCAGGACGCCGAGAACTCGCTGGCCGAGCTCGCGGCTCTCGCCGAGACGGCGGGCGCCCTCGTGCTGGACGGCGTCTACCAGCGCCGTGACAAGCCCGACCCGGCCACCTACATCGGTTCCGGCAAGGCCCAGGAGCTGCGGGACATCGTCCTGGAGACCGGCGCGGACACGGTGGTGTGCGACGGTGAGCTGAGCCCCGGCCAGCTGATCCACCTGGAAGACGTCGTCAAGGTCAAGGTGGTCGACCGGACCGCGCTGATCCTCGACATCTTCGCCCAGCACGCCAAGTCCCGTGAGGGCAAGGCGCAGGTCTCCCTCGCGCAGATGCAGTACATGCTGCCGCGCCTGCGCGGCTGGGGTCAGTCGCTGTCGCGCCAGATGGGCGGCGGCGGGTCCAGCGGTGGCGGCGGCATGGCCACCCGAGGTCCCGGTGAGACCAAGATCGAGACGGACCGCCGGCGGATCCGCGAGAAGATGGCGAAGATGCGCCGTGAGATCGCGGAGATGAAGACGGGCCGCGAGATCAAGCGCCAGGAGCGGCGCCGCAACAAGGTGCCCTCGGTCGCCATCGCCGGTTACACCAACGCCGGAAAGTCCTCGCTGCTCAACCGCCTCACGGGCGCGGGCGTGCTGGTGGAGAACGCGCTGTTCGCCACCCTCGATCCGACCGTGCGCCGGGCCGAGACGCCCAGCGGGCGGCTGTACACGCTGGCCGACACCGTCGGGTTCGTACGGCACCTGCCGCACCACCTCGTCGAGGCGTTCCGCTCCACCATGGAGGAGGTCGGGGACTCCGATCTGATCCTGCACGTGGTGGACGGCTCGCACCCGGCGCCGGAGGAGCAGCTGGCCGCCGTGCGCGAGGTCATCCGCGACGTGGGCGCCGTCAACGTGCCCGAGATCGTGGTGATCAACAAGGCGGACGCGGCGGATCCGGTCGTGCTCCAGCGGCTGCTGCGGATCGAGCGGCACTCCATCGCGGTCTCGGCGCGCACCGGTGAGGGCATGGCGGAACTGCTCGCGCTCATCGACAGCGAACTGCCGCGCCCCTCGATCGAGATCGAGGCGCTGGTGCCGTACACGCACGGGCAGTTGGTCGCCCGGGCGCACGCCGAGGGCGAGGTGATCTCCGAGGAGCACGTGGCGGAGGGCACCGTCCTCAAGGCCCGGGTGCACGAGGTGCTGGCGGCGGAGCTCGCTCCCTATGTGCCGGCCGCGCACTGAGCGTTCGTCCCCAGGGCGGATACGCGACAAGGCCCGCCCCCTCGGCCAAGAGGCTTGGGTTCAGGGGGTTGTCGCAACACCACTGGGTTTCAGGTGGTGAGTAGATCACGTAGACGCTCGGCTGGGGTATCCCAGTCGAGCGTCTT
>NZ_JBIAGO010000029.1:0-69375 GCF_042869775.1 Streptomyces sp. NPDC006711 | reverse complement strand
CCGAACCCCCGCCATCACCATCGCCGCATAACCACCCCAAACAGCCCCATACCCGGCACCACGTCCTTGACGAAGGACATAGAGACACCCCCCCAGGGGCGCGGGGAACTGCGCGACCAGCCACGCACGGACCGCAGTGCCGAATCCACCCCCGGCGGGTCTCGGGAAGGGGCGGGGTGGGGGATAGAAAGGAAGCCATGCGCACCACCCTCGTACGGAACATCGCCACCCTCGTCACCAACGACCCGGAACGGGACGACGGCCCCCTCGGCCTCATCCAGGACGCCGCCCTCGTCATCGAGGGCGAGCGGATCGCCTGGGCCGGCCGCACGGCCGACGCGCCGGACGCCGACCACGCCGTAGACGCGCGGGGCCGAGCCGTCATCCCCGGCTTCGTCGACTCCCACTCCCACCTCGTCTTCGCGGGCGACAGGACCCAGGAGTTCAACGCCCGCATGAGCGGCCAGGCGTACGCCGCCGGCGGCATCCGCACCACCGTCGCGGCCACCCGCGCCGCGAGCGACGAGGCGCTGGGGGCGAATGTCGCCCGCTACCTCGCCGAGGCGCTGCGGCAGGGCACCACCACCCTGGAGACCAAGTCGGGCTACGGCCTGACCGTCGAGGACGAGGCCCGCGCCCTGCGCGTCGCCGCCGAGCACACCGACGAGGTCACCTACCTGGGCGCCCACATCGTCGCCCCCGAGTACGCCGACGACCCGGCCGGATACGTCGCCCTGGTCACCGGCGAGATGCTGGACGCGTGCGCCCCGTACGCCCGCTGGATCGACGTGTTCTGCGAGAAGGGCGCCTTCGACGGGGACCAGGCGCGGGCGGTCCTGACGGCGGGCCGGGCCAAGGGGCTGCTGCCGCGCGTGCACGCCAACCAGCTCACCTACGGGCCCGGCGTCCAGCTCGCCGTGGAGCTGGAGGCCGCCTCCGCCGACCACTGCACCCACCTCACCGACGCGGACGTCGACGCGCTCGCCCACAGCGCCACCGTCGCGACCCTGCTGCCCGGCGCCGAGTTCTCCACGCGGGCCCAGTGGCCGGACGCCAGAAGGCTGTTGGACGCGGGCGCGACCGTCGCGCTTTCCACCGACTGCAACCCCGGCTCGTCCTTCACGTCCTCGATGCCGTTCTGCGTCGCGCTCGCCGTACGCGACATGGGGATGACCCCGGACGAGGCGATCTGGTCGGCGACCGCCGGTGGCGCCGCCGCCCTGCGGCGCACCGACATCGGCCGCCTCGCGCCGGGCGCCCGCGCCGACCTGGCGTTCCTCGACGCCCCCTCGCACGTCCACCTCGCCTACCGGCCCGGCGTCCCGCTGGTGAGTGAGGTCTGGCGGGCGGGCCGCAGGGTCTGACCGCGCCCCCTCAGCGGGCGTTCAGGAGCCGGCCAGCCGCTCGATCTCGGCGGTGTCGCCGGTGGCGAGGAGCCCGAACAGGCGCAGCACCTCCTCCTTGGAGACCCCGGACAGCTGACGCGGCGGCGCGTCGGGATCGTCCAGGTTCTCCCAGAGCAGCCACAGCAGCTCGCCGCTCGGGAACGCGCTCAGCGACCAGCCGTTCTCGTGGGTCAGGGAGACGTCGGGGTGCTCGTCGTCGGCGTCGGCGAGGCCGTCCAGGATCGTACGCATCGTCGCTTCGTCGGGCGCCTCGACGGAGGTGCCCGACAGGTCGGTCATGAAGTAGCTCATACGGTGCATTAGCTCACGCGGGCCCCTGCCGCACCAAGGTGAGCGGTTCGCGCTTCGGGCCGTTCGCGGTGTAGCCACACGGGTGCGAGGCGTGTTCCCATACCTTCGCAGCGAGGGACGGCGGCGTGACGGCCGCGACCACATCCGTGGGGGGAGTCGCACTGTGCGGGAACGTGGGCCCACGCCGGTCACCACAGGCGGGCAGCGGCCCCCCGGCGACACGGCGGGGGAACGGGCTCCGGACGCGCCGACGCGGACCGCGCGAAACGGCGGTCGCCGCCGCCGGATGCCTTTCCCGCCTCACCTGATACGCCCTCAACTCCTGCTCACCTGGCTTCCGTTGGGGACCGCGACGGCCCTGTGGATCTACGCGCTGCCGCGCATCGACTACGGGCACATGGGCGACTGGGGCCTGCTCGACAAGCTGCCCGCCGCCTTCTACCTCTCCCTCGCCGTCCTCACCGGCGGCTTCGTCGTCAGCCTGCGCCGGGCCGGCACCGCGCCCTGGTGGCCCGGGCTCTACAGCGTCGCCCTGCTCTTCGCCCTCAAGGCGCCCACCGCGATCCTGTACGACGCGGTGCGCTACCCCTGGGCGTCCAAGCACGACGCGGTCGTCAGCCATCTGCTCGCCAACCAGGAGCTGCGCCCGGGCGTCCCGCTGTCCGGCAACATGGCGGCGTACGACCAGTGGCCGGGCTTCTTCACGCTCAACGCGGGGCTCGTACGGGCCTTCGGCGTCGACACCGCCGCCTCCTACCTCAACTGGGCGCCGCTCTTCTACGGCGTCGTCCTCATCCCGGTGCTCGTCCTGGTCTACCGCACCTTCGCCGAGGACTGGCGGCTGGTATGGACCGGCGTGTGGATCTTCGAGGTCGCCAACTGGGTCGGCCAGGACTACTTCTCGCCCCAGGGGCTCGCGCTGATCCTGCACCTGGCCGTACTCGCCGTGGTGTTCCGGCACTTCGTACGCCCCGGGTCGGCGGGGCGGCTGCGCTCGCGGGCCGAACTCGACCCGGCGGCGGCCGGCATCCCGCCGCCCACCACCGCGCGTCAGCGGGCCGTCTGCGTCGCGGTCCTCGTCCCGATGATCGCCGCGATCAACTTCACCCACCAGCTGACCCCGGTGATGCTGTGCGTCGCCCTCGGCGCGCTCAGCCTCACCCGGCGCCACCGCGACCTCGGGCTGCTCGCCGTGACCGCCCTGATCATGCTGGTCTGGGACCTCACGATGGGGCGCCCGCTCTTCGTGGAGACGCTGGCCTCGTTGAAGGAGTCGGTGGGCAACCTCCTGCACAACTCGCGCGCCGGATACGTCGGTGAACTCACCGGCCCCGGGCCCGTGTTGCAGGGCCGGGCCGACGTCGTGATGGTGCTCGTGGTCGCGGTGCTCGCCCTTGTCGCGGTCGTCCTGCGACGCGCGCTGACCCGGAGCGCGCTGCCGCTGCTCGTGGTGTCGGTGGCGCCGGTGCCGCTGTTCGCGGTCAACGACTACGGGGGCGAAATGCTCTTCCGGGTCTACCTGTTCGGGCTGCCGGGCGCCGCGTTCTTCGCGGCGGCGGCGCTGGTGCCGGCGGCGGGGCGGGCGGTGGCCGGGGTGAAGGTGGTGGGTACCGGGGCGAAGGCGGGCCGGGTGTCTCCGGTGGCGCGGCGGCGGATCGGGGCGGTGGCGCTGCCGCTGGTGCTCGTGCTGCTGGTCGGGGGGTTCGTGCCGGCCTACTACGGCAAGGAGCGCATGTACTACACGCCGCCGGCCGAGACGGCGATGGTGACGAGGGTGATCGACAACGCGCCCAAGGGGTCGATGATTCTCGCGGTCACCGGGTCGTTTCCGCAGGCGCTGCGGCGGTACGACCAGCTGGAGCACTGGTTCGTGGCCGAGCAGGAGGAGCCTCGCAACGTGGCCATGCTGCGGGATCCTGTGGGGTTTCTGGAACCGCAGTTGCCCAAGGACGGGCGGTCCGTGTACTTCCTCTTCACGCGGACGCAGTACGTCTACTCGGCGGGGGAGGGGTTGCTTCCCGTGGGGGGTTTCCAGGAGCTGGAGGCCAAGCTTGAGGCGTCCGCGCGGTTCAGGGTGATCGACCGCACGCCGTACGGGACGGCCCTCAAGTACGCGCCTCCACGCCCCCCGTGACCTGGTTTCGGCCCCTCCCCGCCCCTTCCCTAAACCCGCCGGGGGTGAAAGACCCTGGGGCTCCGCCCCAGACCCCGTATCGCGCCTGAAGGGCGCTCGTCCTCAAACGCCGGACGGGCTGGGTATGTCCATGGGGACCAGCACGAACCCCGCCAGGGGCGCGGGGAACTGCGCGAGAAGCGACCACCGGACCCGCACCCGACGTCCGAAGCCTTCAAGGGGCGCGGGGAACTGCGCGAGAAGCGACCACGGACCCGCACCCGACGTCCGAAGCCATTAAGGGGCGCGGGGAACTGCGCGAGAAGCGCCCACGACCGGCACCCGACGTCGAAGGCCATTAAGGGGCGCGGGGAACTGCGCGACCAGCCACCTACGGGCCGCGCCCGAAAGGCGATCGGGGTTGGCAGGGGCGCGGGGAACTGCGCGAAGGGCCGTGCGTGGCGGCGGACGAACCACTTGGAGGAGACCCGCACCATGACCCGTACCCGCACCCGTACCCGCACCCGCACCCGCACCCGGACGTACGTCCGCCTCGCCACCGCGCTATCCGGCTGGCCAGCCCTCGCCGCCACCGAACTACCCCCCGGCCCCGCCCGCTGGATCCCCGTCCTCCTCTTCGTCTCCCTCGGCCCCGGCCTCGCCCTGCTCCACCCCCAGCCGGCCCCCCTGCGCCCCGGCGCCCGCCTGGAGGCCCTGGCGCTGGCCGCGCCGCTGAGCCTGTCGCTCGGGGCGCTGGTGTCCACCGTCCTCTTCCTCGTACACGGCTTCTCCGCGACCGCGTTCCTCGTCTCCCTGGCCGCCGTCGCGACCCTCGCCTCCGCCTTCCCCGGCCTGCCGCTGCCCGCCGCGACCCGGGGCGCGGCCGAGCGCGGGGCCGGCCGCTGAGCCACGCCTCACGCGGCCCGCCCGCCCCGCGCGGCCCGTCTGAGGCGGGCGTACGCCACCGAGGCGGCCGCCGCCACGCACAGGCCGGTGAAGACCGGCAACGCCACCGCCGCGAAGGCGTGCTGGCCCGCCCAGGCCATGATCGCCAGGAGCCACACCAGCACCGCCGTGAGGCGCCAGTGCGCGCCGAGGGCACGCAGCAGCACCGTGGCCAGGGCCAGGCAGAGCGGGTGCAGAGCGAGCGGCAGCCAGCGGGCCACGCCGTCCGGCGTGGTGAACCCGGCCGTCTCGGACAGGAAACGGACGAACGGGGTGTGCCAGGGCCCGGACAGCGGATCGGGCGGTACGCCGAGGATGAGCGGCGCGGTGTGCAGGCCCGCGACCGTCACCCCCAGGCCCGCCACCAGCAGCCCGGGGGCGGGCCGGTAAAGCGACACCGCCCCGCTGCACACGACGATGAGCAGCACCCCGCCGGTGAGGCTCACCGGCGGCAGGGCGCGCAGCAGCCCCGCGCCGTCGAGGTCGCCGCCCGCCGGGGCCGCCGCACGCGAAAGGGGCACCCAGAACAGTCCCGCCGCGAGGCCGAGCAGCAGCCACAGGGCGGTCGTCAGCCACGCTTCGTCGCCGTCGCCGTCGCCGTCACCGTCGCGGTCGCCGTCGCGCTCAGGGGCGGCGGGGCCGCGCGGCGGGCGCGGGGCCGCACCGGCCGCCGGGGCCGGGCCAAGGTCCACACCGGCGCGCGGATACGTGGTCGGCTCGGCCCAGCGCGTCCCGTACTCCGGATCCGTATCGGCCCGCGCGAGGGCCCAACTGGTGCCGAACTCACGCGCGTTGGGGGCGTCCGGCGCGCGGAGGGCGGCGCGGCCGGCGAGCGCGCCGCGCAGCCCCGGCAGGCAGCACAGGGCGATCACGCTCATCGCGCACAGCTGCGCCCAGCCCGCGCCGGAGATGCCGAGCGGGCCGAGCAGCACCCCGGCGCCGCCGAGGACCAGGGCGCACATCGCGCCCTGGAGGAGCGCGAGCACCCCGGTGCGCCCCTGGACCCGGAGCACCCCGATGTACAGCTCGACGGCGACCCGGGGGATCGCGGCCAGGGAGAGCAACCGCAGGACCAGCGTGCCGTGTTCGGCGTAGTCGCTCCCGAAGGGGCCGAGGATCCGGGGCGCGGCCACGAGCAGGAACACGACCACCGGGATGAGGAGCAGCGCCATCCGGCGCAGCGACCCGCGCACCCCGTCGGCGAGCCTGCCGGGACTGTGCGAGGAGTGCGCGGTGAGCGACGAGGCCATGTTGACGGCCAGGAACTCCATGGTCCCGCCGACGGAGTACGCGATGAAGAAGAAGCCGTTCTGGTCGGCGGGGAAGCGTACGGCGACCAGCACGGGGAGCAGGTTGATCATCGCGAGGGAGAACAGCGCGCCGATCGAGTCCCCGGCCAGGAAGCGGCCGATCTCGCGCGGCTGGGGGACGGGACGGTCGTGGTCGGCCCGGGCCTGCGCGGGGATGAGACGGCGGAAGACCAGCCAGCCGAGCGGCACGATGGACAGGGCCGACGCGGCCGTCCAGGACACGAAGACCCCGAGCGGGAGCGCCGAGAACGCGGCGAGCAGGAGCAGTTTGCCGAGCGAGAACACGGCGTTGCCGACCGGCACCCAGACCGCCTTGCGCAGGCCGGTCAGGACGCCGTCCTGGAGGGTCAGGACCGCCCAGGCCACCGTCGCCACCGTGAAGAGCGTTCCGGCGGCGGGCCCGGAAAGGGGCGCGTACGACGGGCCCCACAGGGGCAGCGTGCACAGGAAGACGACGCAGGCCACCGTCACCACGACGGCGCTTGCCAGATAGGCGCGCCGTACGAGCGGGCCCGTCGAGCGACCGGCCCGTGGCACATAGCGGACCACCGCGCCGATCAGGGTGGCGGCGGTGACCGAGGCGAGCAGCTTCATCGCGGCGATGGCCGCCGAGCCCTGCCCGACCGCCTCCTCGCTGTAGTAGCGGGCCGCGACCAGCCAGAAGCCGAGGCCGAGCGCGGCGGAGACGGCCGTGGAGAGCATCAGGGCGTAGGCGTTGCGGAACATCGAGTCGCCCCCGGCGCCGGCGCCGTCCGCCTCAGACACCAAAGGGGCCGCCCCGCGCGGGCCCGGCGCGCACCGCCCTCAACGGGCCGAAGGGCAGGGCGGGTCGGGCAAACCGGCGGACGGCCGCCACCCGGGTCACGCAGCGGTCCGCCCCGAGCGGTGCGCGCGGGCCCGCGCGGCGGGCGGGGGGATCGGCCCGGGTCCAGGAGGCGAAGGGGGCGGGGCCGGGCGCCCTCCGCGGGGCGTGGGGCCGCTCGCCGGGGCGTTGAGGCACCGAGGTGTCCTCGCGTTCGCGGGGCCCGAGCGGGCGAAGGGCGGCCCGCGCGGCGGGCAGCGGGCATGGTCCGGGCGCGACGGGCCAGTGCCCCGGCGCCACATTTGAGCCGCCTCGGCAGGAGCGCGCGACCGGTCGCGCGCGTCCCGGCCGGTCGCGTCCCGGCCGGTCGCACACCGGTCTCTCGACCGCGTCGTACGCCATGAAGTCCCCCCAGACCTCCCGCGACCCCAGCGCTCAATGTGACCCCGGCCACGGCGCTTCGTCAACAACGCCGAGCGGCCCGTTCCTTGACGGAACGGGCCGCTCGGCGGTGGTGCGTCACTCCTCGACGGTCAGCCCCTTGCGGAGCACCCGCAGGGTGCGCGAGAGCAGGCGCGAGACGTGCATCTGGGAGATGCCCAGCTCCTCGCCGATCTCGGACTGCGTCATGTTGGCCACGAAGCGCAGCGACAGGATCTTCCGGTCCCGCGCGGGGAGCCGGGCGATCAGCGGCTTCAGGGACTCGATGTACTCGACGCCTTCGAGGTCGTGGTCCTCGTAGCCGATGCGGTCGCTGAGCGCGCCCTCGGTGTCGTCCTCCTCGGGCTGGGCGTCGAGCGAGCTCGCGGTGTACGCGTTGCTCGCCGCCATGCCTTCGACGACTTCTTCCTTGGTGATGCCCAGGCGTTCGGCGAGCTCGCCCACCGTGGCCGAGCGGTCAAGCTGCTGGGCGAGTTCGTCGCCCGCCTTGGCGAGGTCCAGACGGAGCTCCTGAAGTCTGCGCGGGACCCGCACGGACCAGGAGGTGTCGCGGAAGAAGCGCTTGATCTCGCCGACGATGGTCGGCATCGCGAAGGTCGGGAACTCCACGCCCCGGTCGCACTCGAACCGGTCGATCGCCTTGATCAGGCCGATCGTGCCGACCTGGATGATGTCCTCCATCGGCTCGCTGCGGGAGCGGAAGCGCGACGCGGCGAACTTGACCAGTGCCAGGTTCAGTTCGACCAGGGTGTTGCGTACATACGAATGCTCGTGCGTGCCCTCTTCGAGCGCGTCCAGGCGGGCGAAGAGCGTCTTCGACAGCGCCCGCGCGTCGACGGGGCCGACCTCGGCGAAGGGCGGGATCTCGGGGAGGCCCTGGAGTCCTTCTGGTGCGTGCTCTCGTGCCCGCGGGGGGCGGATGTCCTGCTGGTCCTGCTTGATCGACGTATCCGCCGGCGATTCGTCGAGCCGGGGTGACATGGGTCTCCTCCATCGTTCTCGGCATATGGCTGCCGATGCCCATACGTGTTGTCCGCGGTGTGCGGCGCCTCCGTGGCCGGTCGTGTTGAATAACTGTCGCTACTACCCCTACCCGCTTTGTGTGGGCACGTGCAAGGCTTCTTTGCCCCCATATGTCCACTTTGCGGGGTTGTTTGACTTTCAGATGTCGCAGGGAAGGCGTAGTGTTCTTGAGAAGTTACGACGAATCGGCGAAGAGGGACGGCATGGACCGCGGCACGGTCGGCAGCACGAATCGGGGCCGGCTCCGGGTCGGAGTCCGTACCGAGGGCGGCAGCGAGATCCTGACTCCGGCGGGTGAGCTCGATCACCACACGGCGGATCTGCTCAGGGAGCCCCTGGAAGGGGCCATCGCCCAAGGGCGTATCCGGCTCGTCGTGGACTGCTCGCAGCTGGAATTCTGCGACTCCACCGGATTGAACGTGCTGCTCGGCGCCCGCCTCAAAGCGGAAGAGCTGGGAGGGGCGGTCCACTTGGTGGCGATGCAGCCGGTGGTTGCGAGAGTTTTCGAGATCACCGGCGCGGAGGCGGTCTTCACCGTGCATGATTCGCTCGATACCGCTCTGCGTGACTGACCCCGATTCGTCCGGGCAGGAGATGCAGACAAGACATTGGCGAATCGGTGAGGTGAAGCGCTGATGAGCACCACCCGGGAGCAAGCTCCGGGCGACCGCGGGCCAGAGCCCCAAGGGGGCGGGTCCGCCGCCGTGCCGTCGGATTCCGACGACGCGGGATCCGTCACGTCCTCGCGCGTTCTCGCGCTCACCGGAGCGAGCGGCATCGTTCCGATGGCACGTGACTTCACCCGGCAGGCGCTCTATGACTGGGGCTGGCTTCCGGCGGCGACGGCCGAGGGCCGCGCCGCCGCCGAGGACGTCCTGCTCGTGGTCTCCGAGCTGGTGACCAACGCGTGCCTGCACGCCGAGGGGCCCGAGGGGCTGAAGGTGTCGCGCACCTCCAAGGTCCTGCGTCTTGAGGTCAGCGACCTCGGGGCGGGCCAGCCGGCGCCGCGCACTCCGCACCGCGCGGGCCGTCCCGGAGGGCACGGCATGTTCATCGTGCAGCGGCTGTGCCTCGACTGGGGCGTAGTGCGCACGCCGGGCGTGACCGGCAAGACGGTCTGGGCGGAACTCGCGGCACCCGCGTAACTCCCGTTCGCGGCCCCCTTCATGGTGACCGGCGGTTCGAACCGCCGGGCCACTGGCATGTCCGGACCTCGATCCGCCCTGTTCTGTGTCTTCCCTCGGCAAGGCCCCCGGCGTACCTTGCGCCCTATCTGATGCGCCGTCAGGAACGTGGCGGCCTCCGGCAGGACCGGCATGAGGGGGATTCGAGGTGCCATACCCGAAGCGGACAGCTCTCGCGCTGGCGGCGGCGGTCGCGGGTTCGGTGGTGCTGGTCACCGCCCCGGTGGCCCAGGCCTCCGTCGTGGACGTCAACTACGACTGCAAGACGCCGATCGGTGCGAAGAGCGCGGTGTCGCCCATCGACATCAAGGCGGTCCAGAACGGCGGTTCCTACCAAGTCACCATGTCGTTCCAGAAGGGCGTCTCCTCCAGCCCGGTCGCCCTCGGCCCGGGCGCGATGAACCCGAGTGCCACGATCACCCTCGGCGGCGCCGACAAGGGCGCCGTCGCCGTCTCGGGCCCCGCCAACTCCGCCGAGATCCCGGCCAACTCCCCCATAAAAATCAGTGACTTGTCGGGCACCTACGTCCCGAAGGCCAACGGCAAGGTCACCTTCACGGCGGGCGTCCTCACCATCAAGGCGCTCGGCACCACCACGACCTGCACCGCGAGCAACAGCCCTGGCCCCTCCCTCGAACTCGACGTCACCGGGGCCACCGGGGCCACCGGCGCCACCGGCTCCGGCGGCACTCCTGGGCCCTCCGCCCTGCCCAAGACGGGCCCGCTCGACTCGGCCGTCGCGCTCGGCACCCTCGGCGCCACCGTCGTCCTGGTGGGCGCGGCCGGCGTGCTCTGGCTCACCCGGCGCGGCCGGCGGGTCTGACCCCGCTGCGTACGCCCCCGGCACCCCCGCACCCCGCGCGTCCGAGGAGCCGCCGATGCGTCTGATCAGCCCGGTCCCCCCGGTCCTCGCGGTCCTGGCCCTGCTGCTGTGCGCGCTCTCGGCGCCCACCGCGCGGGCCGCGCCGCCGGCCAGTGAGGAGTGGACCGCCGCGCCCGCGTCCGGCGGCGGGTCCCGCCCGAGCGCCGGCGGCAGACCCTGCTTCTACCTGGAGGGCGCGCCCGGCACGGTTCTGGAGGACAGGCTCTCACTCACCAACCCCACCGGTGCCCCCCTCAAGGTCGCGCTGCGCGGGGCCCTCGCGTACAACAACGCCGACGGCTCCTTCGGCGCCCGCGCGACGCCCGATCCCTGGATCGCTCTGGCCGCGCCCGATGTGCGCGTCCCACCGGACACCCGCGCCGACGTGCCGTTCTCGGTCACCGTCCCGGCCGGCGCGCGGCCCGGCGACCACCCGGCGGTCCTCGTCGCCGTCGCGGGCGGACGCGAGGTGGACATCCGCCTCCAAGTCCGGGTCTCGGGGCCGACGTTGAGCGCGCTGACCGTCGAGTCCGTACGCGTCGACAAGCGCCACCACGTGATCCGGTACGCCCTGGTCAACCGGGGCAACACCGCCCTCACCCCGAGGCTCGCGGTCCGGGGCGACGGGGTGTTCGGGCGCGCCCTGGACCGCGCCCCGCGCGCCCTGCCGGTGGAGCTCCTGCCCGGGCAGCGCGTCGAGCTGAGCGAACCCTGGCCGCATCCGCCCGCCCTCGACCGGGTCGAGGTGCGCCTGGACGTCACGGCGGGCGGCGGCGCCCGGTCGAGCGCCACGGCGGACGTGACGTTCGTGCCGTGGGGCGCGGCCGCCGGCGCGGGCCCGGTGCTGCTCGGTGGCGCGGCCGCAGCGTGGCTCGCGGTCCTGCGCGGACGGCGGACGCGCGCGCTCATGTCGCCTCAAACGCCGGAGCCGGAACGTGAGTTGGCGCAGACAGGAGCCCGTCGGTGAAGCCGCACCTGAGAGGTCGCGCGTCGGCGCTCGCCCGCCGTGCCCTGCTCGGCCTCCTCGCGCTGCCGATGGCGGCCCTCGCGATCCTGCCGGCCTGTGCGCCCTCGTACGCGGACGGCGGGAAACCGGCGGTCACGCTGTCCACGGCCGAGGCCGCCAAGGGCGCCGACGTCACCGTCACCGGCAGCGGCTGGCGGCCCGGGGCGCTGCTCATGCTGCTGGTCTGCGGGCAGTCCGACCCCGCCCGGGGCGTCATCGGCGGCACCAACTCCTGCGCCAACGCGGACGGCCAGGCCGTCACCACCGACGCCGGTGGCTCCTTCAGCAAGGTGCTCACGGCGGCGCCGCCGCCCAAGCCCTGCCCCTGCGTCGTCCATGTGGCCACCGTGCAGGGCGAACCCGTCCTCGTGGACACCGAGCTGAAGATCTCGGGGCATCCGGTGGCGCCGCTGCCCGACCAGGCGGGCGACGGCAGACTCGCCGTGCTGGCCGAGCCCCGCCTCGACGGCGGGGGCTCGGTGCTGACCTGGTTCGGCGCGCCGCCCGCGCGCACCCTGGTCTTCACCGTCGGCAACCTCGGCTCGGCGCCCGTCAAGGACCCGGTCTTCCAACTCGGCACCTCCCACGGCGTGTTCGCGCCGCAGTGGGAGGAGCGCCAGTGGAAGGGCACCATCGAGCCCGGCAAGAAGGCCGAGATCAAACTCGACGTCGAGCTGTCGGCCGGTGCCCACGGCGACTACCAGGTCTCGCTCCAGTACGCCAAGAAGCTGCTCGCCACCGAACCCTGGGGCGTCGGCCGGCCCTGGGGCGTCACGCTCTTCTGGCTCCTGCTCTGCCTGGTGGTGCCCGCCGCCGTCTTCCGGATCGGCATGGCCGTCGTCGACCGCGTCCGGCCGCGTGCGGGCAGGCGCGGGACGCCGCCCGCCGCGCCCGGCCCGGGCCCCGAGCCCGCCCGGGCCACCACCACGGCCGTACTGCCCTGGTTCACCCCTGACTCCGCACCGTCCAAGAACCACCCCAACCGTCCGAACGGCCCCACGACGAAGGGAAATTCGTGACCACGCAACGGAGGATGAGCGCGGCCGGTATCGCGCTGATGCTCGGCGGCGCGGGGATCATGCTGGCCGCAGGCCCCGCACAGGCAGCCGAAGTCTCGTACGCCACCGAGTGCATACCGCCGTCCATCTCCGGCCTTCCGCCGGTCGAGGGGACGACGAAGGTGCAGATCACCGCGCCCGCCACGGCCAAGGTGGGCGACGAGGTGGATGTCGTCTGGAAGTTCACCCAGGCCGCGTCGAACAACCCCAATGTCCTGGACCTCAACAAGGACGTCGTCCAGCCGACCGGCACCCTCAAGGCGGCGGGCGCGCAGAGCGCCGACATCGCCATGAAGGGCCCCCGGAGCAATCCGCCGATCCCCAAGAACAGCCCGATGGTCCTGTCGGACATGACGGCCAAACTGAAGCTGACCAAGGCCGGTGACGTCACCCTGACGCCCGACGCGTACAACATCAACGTCAACCAGATCATGTCGACCGACACCAAGTGCACCCCGAAGGCGACGGTCGGCGTCGGCGCGACGATCAAGGTCACGGACGCGGGCGGCACCACCGGAGGGACCTCGGGCGGCTCGACGACCGGGGGCACGACCGGGTCCACGACCGGCGGCGCGACGTCCGGCGGCACCAGCGGCTCGACCACATCGGGCTCCACGGCGTCCGGGGGGACCACGGGGGCGACCACGTCCGGCGGCGCGGCGTCGGGTGGCACCACCGGCTCGACGGCCTCCGGCGGGAGCACCGGCGGTGGTGACGGGCAGAGCGACTTCCCCGGCAAGGAGGTCGCCGTCGACTTCGCCTGCACCGCGCCGGGGCCGGCCAGCATCCAGTCCAAGGTGACCATCAACGCCAAGAAGAGCGGCGGGAGTTACGCCCTCGCCGTCAAGACGGCCAAGGGTGTCATGAACAGCCCGGCCGACCTCCCGGCGGGCGCGCTCAAGCCGTCCATGCAGGTCACCGTCGGCGGCGCCGACAAGGGCACGGTGGCCGTCACGGGCCCCGCCAACCCCGACCCCGTCAAGGCGGGCGCCCCGGTGAGCCTCAGCGACATGACCGGCACCTACAAGCCGGGTGCGTCGGGGAAGTCCACGCTGAGCCCCGGTGATCTGTCCATCGACGTCACTCTGGGCGGCGCGCCCATCCACATCCCGTGCAAGGTGTCCGGCTCCGCGCCGGTCTCCCTTGAGCTTGACACGTCCGCCCAGCCCGGCGGCGCGGCCGGCGGCAGCGGCTCGGCGACCACCGCGGGCTCCGGGGGCGCGGCGTCCACTTCCACCTCCGGCGGCCTCGCCCAGACCGGCGCGAGCGGCACGGGCGCCCTGCGCGCGCTCGGCCTGGTCGCGGGCACCGTCGTCCTGCTCGGCGGCGCGGTCTTCACCTTCACCCCCTGGCGGCGGCTGCGGGGCCGGTCCTAGGGCCGGGAACGGCGAAGGGCCGCCGCACCGTGGGGTGCGGCGGCCCTTCGCCGTGGTGGGGCGGTGCTAGTGCACGCCGCCCATGAGCGGCTGGACCTTCTTGCGGTACATGAAGATCGCGACACCGGCGAGGACGGCGAGGCCGCCCTGGCTGGCGAACCAGTACGAGGAGTCGGTCGGCGCGCCGACCAGCTGGAGCAGCGCGATGACCGAGTCGCCGGCCGTGACGGCCAGGAACCAGACACCCATCATCTGGGAGGCGTACTTCTCCGGCGCCAGCTTGGTGGTCAGCGAGAGGCCGACCGGGGAGAGCGTCAGCTCACCGACGGTCTGGATCAGGTAGACCATGCACAGCCACAGCGGGGTGACCTTGACGCCGCCGGAGGAGGCGGCCTGGGCCAGCATCATCACGAAGAACGACAGGCCGATGAGCGTGAGGCCGAAGGCGAACTTCGACAGCGTGCTCGGCTCCTGGCGGCGCTTGTTCAGGTACACCCAGAGCCAGGCGAAGACCGGGGCCAGCGCCATCACGTACAGCGGGTTCAGGGACTGGAACCAGCTGGAGGGGAAGTTCAGGCCGAACAGGGTGTTCGCGGTGTTGTTCTGCGCGAACACGCTGAGGGTTGAGCCGGTCTGGTCGTAGATGCCCCAGAAGACGGCCGCGGCCACGAAGAACCAGACGTACGCCGACATCCGCGACTGCGAGACCTCGTCGAGGTCCTTGTCCCGCTTGATGCGCAGCAGGTACCAGGCCGGGATGACGAGACCGGCGATGGTCAGCGGCCAGATCGCCCAGTCCACCGTGAAGTGGCCCGAGACCGCGAGGGCGCCGTAGGCGACGACCGCGACGGCCAGCCACATAAGGATCTTCTTGATGACCGAGGCGCGCTCGGACTCGGACATCGGCGTCGGCACGACGTCGCTGTCCGCCGACATGTGGCGGGTACCGAGGAAGAAGAACAGCAGACCCAGGGCCATGCCGACACCGGCGAGGGCGAACCCGAAGTGCCAGTTGACCTTCTGGCCGACGGTGCCGATGGTCAGCGGGGCGGCGAAGGCACCGAGGTTGATGCCCATGTAGAAGACCGTGAAGCCACCGTCGCGGCGCGGGTCGTTCTTGTCCGGGTAGAGGTGGCCGACCATCGTGGAGATGTTGGCCTTCAGTAGACCCGAACCGAGCGCGATGGCCGCGAGACCTATGAAGAAGGAGATCTCGACCGGCACGGCCAGGAGGAAGTGGCCGATCATGATGATCGTGCCGCCGACGGCCACGGTCTTGCGGGCGCCCCAGGCGCGGTCGGCGAGCCAGCCGCCCGGCAGGGCGAGCAGGTACACCATCGCGTTGTAGACCGAGTAGATCGCGGTGGCCGTGGCCATGTTGAACCCGAGCCCGCCCTGGGACGCCGGGGCGACCAGGTAGAGCACGAGCAGGGCCCGCATGCCGTAGAAGCTGTAGCGCTCCCACATCTCCGTCATGAAGAGGTTGGCCAGGCCGCGGGGGTGGCCGAGGAAGGTCTTCTCGGTGCCAGTGATACTGGCCGAGTCCTTCGTCAGGCTGGACGCCATGGTCGATCCTTGCTTGCTCGGGACGCGCGCTTCGTGAGCGTTGAACCGCGCCCGGTGGGGGAAGGCCGGCACCGGCATGGCGACTGTCCACCCAACGCCTTTGGGGCCCGGCTCCGTGGGGGAGACCGGGAAGGACAGACCACACCGGGATCCACGCCCCGTGCGCTGGTCGCGCTGGGGCCCGGCCCGTAGGTCATTCACTGATCTCAGGACTGGCCAGGCCGGTCCTGTGCAAAAAACAGACCCTTGGCGCGCCAACGGGCCAAAGGTCCATGAGTAGTGCTATAGGCGTCGGGACACCATACGTCACCACAGTGCGGCATATGGAAGGACTTGAGACATGGATCACAGGTATCCCTGGAACCGCTCACCCTGTTTCGAAGGTGTTCAACAAGATCACTCCATGGACCCGCAGGGCGGGTGGATCACCTGACGCATTGTCGCCGCCGCGGACTACCATCACCCCCATGACCCGTGTACTGCTCGCCGAGGACGACGCGTCCATCTCGGAGCCACTGGCCCGCGCCCTGCGCAGGGAGGGTTACGAGGTCGAGGTCCGCGAGGACGGCCCGACCGCCCTCGACGCCGGACTACAGGGGGGCGCCGACCTGGTCGTGCTCGACCTGGGGCTTCCCGGCATGGACGGCCTTGAAGTCGCCCGGAGGCTGCGCTCCGAGGGACACACCGTCCCGATCCTCGTGCTCACCGCCCGCGCCGACGAGGTGGACACCGTCGTCGGCCTCGACGCCGGCGCCGACGACTACGTGACCAAGCCCTTCCGCCTGGCCGAACTGCTCGCCCGGGTCCGGGCGCTGCTGCGGCGCGGCGCCACCGAGCCCGCGCCCCAGCCCGCCACCCACGGCGTGCGCATCGACGTCGAGTCGCACCGGGCGTGGATGGGCGACGAGGAGCTTCAGCTCACCGCCAAGGAGTTCGACCTGCTCAGGGTCCTGGTGCGGGACGCGGGCCGGGTCGTCACCCGTGACCAGCTGATGCGCGAGGTCTGGGACACCACGTGGTGGTCCTCGACCAAGACGCTCGACATGCACATCTCGTGGCTGCGCAAGAAGCTCGGCGACGACGCGGCCAACCCGCGCTACATCGCCACCGTCCGCGGAGTCGGCTTCCGCTTCGAGAAGAGCTAGAGCACCGGGGCACATGCGCCGTCGACTGATCAACTCCACACTCGCGGTCGTTCTCGTGGTGATCGCGGTCTTCGGCGTCTCGCTCGTCATCGTCGAGACCCGCACCATCAGCAGCAGCGCCCAGGAGAGCGTCAACTCCGAGGCGCTGCGGCTGGTCTCCGTCATCGACAGCCGCACCCTGGCGAAAGAGACGATCAACTCCCAGGTCCTGAGCGACCAGATCGACCCCAAGCGCTACGCCCGCGTCGAGATCCCCGGCCGTCCGGTGATCGAGCTCGGTGAGAAGCCCGAGGGCACCGTCATCAAGGGCGTCGAGACCGGGGAGCGCGGAGAGTCCGTCCTGGTCGAGGAGGACCGCTCCACGGTGACCAGGGAAGTGGGCCGCACCCTGCTGATCATCGGCGCGGTGGCCCTGCTCGCCATCGTGTCCGCCGTGCTGCTCGCCGTGCGCCAGGCCAACAAGCTGGCCTCCCCGCTGACCGACCTCGCCGAGACCGCCGAACGGCTCGGCTCCGGCGACCCGCGCCCGCGCCACAAGCGGTACGGAGTGCCCGAGCTCGACCGGGTCGCCGATGTGCTCGACTCCTCGGCCGACCGGATCGGGCGGATGCTCACCGCCGAGCGCCGGCTCGCCGCGGACGCCTCGCACCAGCTGCGTACGCCGCTGACCGCGCTATCCATGCGCCTTGAGGAGATCGCCCTCACCGACGACATCGACACGGTCAAGGAAGAGGCCACGATCGCCCTCACCCAGGTCGAGCGGCTGACCGACGTGGTGGAGCGGCTACTCACCAACAGCCGTGATCCGCGCACCGGTTCCGCCGTGGTCTTCTCGCTCGACGAGGTGGTCAAGCAGCAGCTGGAGGAGTGGCGGCCCGCCTACCGCAGCGCGGGCCGCGCCATCGTGCGCTCGGGCAAGACCGGACTGCGCGCGGTCGGCACGCCGGGCGCGGTCGCCCAGGTGCTGGCGGCGCTGATCGAGAACTCCCTGATGCACGGCGGCGGCACGGTCGCGGTGCGGACCCGCGTCACCGGCAACCAGGCCGTGGTCGAGGTCACCGACGAGGGGCCCGGGGTGCCGCCCGACCTGGGCGCGCGGATCTTCGAGCGGACCATCAGCGGCCGCAACTCCACGGGCATCGGCCTCGCGGTCGCCCGCGACCTCGCCGAGGCCGACGGCGGCCGGCTCGAAATGCTCCAGCAGCAGCCGGCGGTGTTCGCGCTGTTCCTGAGCCGCGAGGCACGGGGGCGCAGGGAGCCCCAGAGCACGGCCACGATCCGCTGATCCGCCCCAAAGGGGCGGCGGGCCGGCTCAGCGCCCGGGCGGGCGGTCAGCCGGCCGGCGGCGGGCGGTCAGCGCTTGGCGGGGACGGCGGCGGGCCGGGGGGAGTCGAGAAACGATTCCGCCGTCTGGACCGCCTCCCTGGCCGGCAGCGCGCGGAACACCCAGGTGCGGTAGGACCAGAACCGGAACAGCGTGCCGAGGCCGATGCCGAGGAACTTGAAGAAGTTGTTCTGCCACGGGCTGTTCCACTCGAACCCGTACGTGGCCACGTAGAGGATGCCGTTCTCGATCACCGCGCCGACCACGCTGAACAGCAGGAACAGGGTCAGCTCGCGGGCCCGGCCGCTCTTCTCGCGGTCACGGTAGGCGAAGTAGCGAAACCCCACGTAGTTGAAGGCGATCGCGATCCCGGTGGCCAGCAGGCTGGCGCGCACCACCTGGAGGTCGGTGGAGTGCCGCAGCAGGTTGAAGGCGCCCATGTTGACCAGCACCCCGAGCCCGCCGACGGCGCCGAACTTGGCGACCTCGCGTACGAGCAGTCGCAGTCGCGAAGGCGACGCGCCCTGTGCACTCATGGTGATCGCCGGCCCCGTCCGAGTAGGTGTGCTTGTCACTTCAGCCGTGTGAATGGGCTGCTTGTCGTGTCGGTCAACCCGCCCATGCTAACCACCCCCTCGCCGTCGTGCCCCGCGCGAGCCCCACAAGCCCGGTGCGACCCGGCCCCTACGGGCGCCCCGGCGGCGCCCGATACCCTGGGGGTGTGACGTTCCCGGTAGTCGGCATGGTCGGCGGCGGTCAGCTCGCCCGCATGACCCACGAGGCGGGCATCCCCCTCGGCATCAGATTCAAGCTCCTCAGTGACACCCCCCAGGACTCGGCGGCCCAGGTGGTGAGCGAGGTCGTCGTCGGCGACTATCGCGACCTGGACACGCTGCGTGACTTCGCGCGCGGCTGCGACGTGATCACCTTCGATCACGAGCACGTACCCACCGAGCACCTGCGGGCCCTGGAAGCGGACGGCGTCGTCGTCCGGCCGGGGCCCGACGCGTTGGTGCACGCCCACGACAAGGGGGTGATGCGCGCCAGGCTGAGCGCCATCGGCGCCCCCTGCCCCCGGCACCGCGTCGTGGCCGACCCGGCCGACGTGACGCGGTTCGCCGATGAGGGCGACGGCTTCCCCGTCATCCTCAAGACGGTGGTGGGCGGCTACGACGGCAAGGGCGTGTGGTTCGTACGCTCCGAGGCCGACGCGGCGGACGCCTTCAAGGCGGGCGTGGACGTGCTGGCCGAGGAGAAGGTGGACTTCGTACGGGAGCTGGCGGCCAACGTCGTGCGCTCGCCGCACGGCCAGGCGGTGGCCTACCCCGTCGTGGAGTCGGTCCAGGTCGACGGGGTGTGCGACACGGTGATCGCGCCGGCGCCCGACCTCGACGACGACCTGGCGGGCGAGGCCCAGCAGCTCGCCCTGCGCATCGCCTCCGAGCTCGGCGTCGTCGGCCACCTCGCGGTCGAGCTGTTCGAGACGCGCGACGGGCGCATCCTCGTCAACGAGCTGGCGATGCGCCCGCACAACTCCGGCCACTGGACCCAGGACGGCGCGATCACCTCGCAGTTCGCCAACCACGTCCGCGCCGTCCTCGACCTGCCCCTGGGCGACCCGCGCCCTCGGTCGAAGTGGACGGTGATGTGCAACGTGCTGGGCGGCGACTACCCCGACATGTACTACGCGTACCTGCACTGCATGGCCCGCGACCCGCAGCTCAAGATCCACATGTACGGCAAGGAAGTGAAGCCCGGCCGCAAGGTGGGCCACGTCAACACCTACGGCGACGACCTCGCCGACGTCCGCGAGCGGGCCCGCCACGCGGCCGACTACCTCAAGGGAACGATCACCGAATGAGCAGCGCTTCTGTCAACGGTCCCGTCGTCGGCATCGTCATGGGCTCGGACTCCGACTGGCCGGTCATGGAGGCCGCGGCCAAGGCCCTGGAGGAGTTCGAGATCCGGTACGAGGTCGACGTGGTCTCGGCCCACCGCATGCCGCGCGAGATGATCGCGTACGGCGAGAACGCCGCCGACCGGGGCCTCAAGGCGATCATCGCGGGCGCGGGCGGCGCGGCCCACCTGCCGGGCATGCTGGCCTCGGTGACCCCGCTCCCGGTCATCGGCGTACCCGTGCCGCTGAAGTACCTGGACGGCATGGACTCGCTGCTCTCCATCGTGCAGATGCCGGCGGGGGTGCCGGTGGCCACCGTCTCGGTGGGCGGCGCGCGCAACGCGGGCCTGCTCGCGGCCCGCGTCCTGGCCGCGCACGACCCCGAACTCCTCGTCCGCATGCGGGAGTTCCAGCAGGAGCTCAACGACCAGGCGACCGAGAAGGGCAAGCGGCTGCGCACCAAGGTCGAGGGCTCGGGCGCCTTCGGATTCGGAAAGTGAGCGCCATGAGTGCGGGCCTGCCCCATCTCGACGAAGCCCGGGCCCTGCTCGCCCGCCACCCCGTGGCCGACGGCCACAACGACCTGCCGTGGGCGCTGCGCGAGAAGGTCCGCTACGACCTGGACCGCTGCGACCTCGCGGGCGATCTGCGCGGCCGCACCCACACCGACATCCCCCGGCTGCGGGCCGGCGGGGTCGGCGCGCAGTTCTGGTCCGTGTACGTGCGGACCGACCTGGCGGGTGACGAGGCGGTCAGCGCGACCCTGGAGCAGATCGACTGCGTCGACCAGATGCTGGCGCGCCACCCCCTGGACCTGGTGCCCGCGCTCACCGCCGACGACATGGAGGCGGCGCGCGCCGAGGGCCGCATCGCCTCTCTGAAGGGCGCCGAGGGCGGCCACTCGATCAACGAATCCCTCGCCACGCTCCGGGCCCTGTACGCGCTCGGCGTGCGCTACATGACGCTGACCCACAACGACAACCTGGCGTGGGCGGACTCGGCGACGGACGAGCCGAACGTGGGCGGGCTCTCGCCCTTCGGCCACGAGGTCGTCCGCGAGATGAACCGCATCGGCATGCTGGTCGACCTCTCGCACGTGGCGGCGAGCACGATGCGGGACGCGCTGTCCACGTCGGTGGCGCCGGTGATCTTCTCGCACTCCTCCGCGCGGGCGATCTGCGACCACCCGCGCAACATCCCGGACGACGTGCTCGCCCTGCTGCCCGGCAACGGGGGCGTGGCCATGGCCACCTTCGTCCCGAAGTTCATCCTGCCGGCGGCGGTGTCCTGGACGCAGGCGGCCGACGACAACCTGCGGGCGCACGGGCTGCACCACCTCGACACCTCGCCGAAGGCCATGGAGCTCCACGAGGCGTTCGAGGCGGCGCATCCCCGGCCGGTCGCGACGGCGGCGACGGTGGCGGACCACCTGGACCACATGCGGGAGGTCGCGGGGGTGGACCACATCGGGCTCGGCGGCGACTTCGACGGCACGGCGTTCACGCCGTCCGGCCTCGACGACGTCTCGGGCTACCCGAACCTGGTGGCCGAGCTGCTGTCCCGTGGCTGGTCCTCGGCGGACCTGGCGAAGCTGACGTGGTCGAACGCGGTGCGGGTGCTGCGGGACGCGGAGTCCGTCTCCCGCGAACTCCGCCCGCTGCGGGGCCCGTCCAACGCGACCCGGGCGACCCTGGACACGTAGGGCTCCGCCGCGGGGTGCGGGTAGGTGGGGGGGTGGTCGCGCCTTGCCTGCGCGTGCGGGCAGGTGGCGCGGATTGCCCTTTGCTTGCGCGTGCGGGTGGGTGGGGGCTGGTCGCGCAGTTCCCCGCGCCCCTGGTGGGGCTGGTGCTGGCCCATTCCGGCACCGTCAGCCCGTCCGGCGATTGAGGACGAGGGCCGTTCCGGCTGAACGGGGTTCGGGGGGTCCCCCGAACGGACCGTTCGTCGCGACCTTGCCGCGTCCACGTGAAACCGTGACGCTACTGCCGTCACCGCCGACCCGGGAGCCCGTCATGGCAGAGTTGCAGGACGACCCCCAGAACACCTCGGCGATCGGCGACCTCGATTCGCCGACCTCCACCCCGCCCCAGCCGATACCCCCCGCGGAGTCCGGCGACGAAGGCCTCGACCGCGCCCGGGCCCTGCTCGCCGCGCACCCCGTGGCCGACGGGCACAACACCCTGGCCAAAGCGCTCGCCCAGACCCCCTGGCACGACCTGGAGGTCGGAGAGAGCGCGCTGGACACGGACATCCCCCGGCTGCGGGCCGGCGGGGTGGGTGCCCAGTTCTGGGCGCTGACCGCCGACACCGACGGAGCCGACCCGGCCGGCGTCACCCTGGAGCGCCTTGACCGGATCCGCTCGCTCATCGCCTCCTGCCCGCAGTGGCTGCGCCTCGCGCTGACCGCGGGCGACCTCGCCGACGCCCGCAACTGCGGCCGCATCGCCTCGTTCCTCGGCCCGGTGGCCGCGCACGCGATCGGCGATTCGCTGGGCACGCTGCGCTCGTACCACTTCCTGGGCGTACGGGCCCTCGCCCTGAGCCTGGGCACCCGCTGGACCGAACCGAAACTCACGCGCTTCGGCCTAGAAGTGGTACGCGAGGCGAACCGGCTCGGGATACTGCTCGACCTGTCGGGAGCCACCGAGGGCACCTGGCGCCGCACCATCGACGCCTCCGCGGCGCCCGCCCTGCTCTCGCACTCGGCGGCCGCCTCGCTCACCCCGCATCCGCTGAACGCGAGCGACGAGCTGCTGGCCGAGCTCGGCGCGCACGGCGGGGTGTGCCTGGTGAGCTTCGCCCCGGAGCAGATCGCACGCGCCGGCGCGCCCGTCTCCGTACAGGACGTGGCCGACCACATCGAGCGGGTACGGGACCTGGCGGGACCGGGTCACGTGGGGCTCGCGGGAACGTACGGTCTGGTCACGGGCGCCCCGCGCGCCCAGGGCCTGGAGGACGCCTCGTGCTATCCGACCCTGATCGTGGAACTCCTCGAAAGGGGCTGGACCGAAGCCGAGGTCGCGGCGCTGACCTGGGAGAACCTGGTCCGGGTCGTACGGGACACGGAGTTCACGGCCCGCGCCACCGCGCCGCGCCGCGCACCGTCGAGCGCGACGATCGAGGACCTGGACGGCCCGTCGGCCCCCGGAAAACCCCCGGCGGCCGAACGCTGAGGAACCCGGCGCGTCAGGCGCGCGGGCGGCCCATCGCGCGGTAGGTCCAGCCCGCCTCGCGCCACTTGACCGGGTCGAGCGCGTTGCGTCCGTCCAGGATGATGCGGGAGGCGGCGGCCCCGGCCAGCTCGGCGGGGTCGAGGTCGCGGAACTCGCGCCACTCGGTCAGGTGCAGGACCACGTCGGCGCCGCGTACGGCCTCGACGGCGGAGGCGGCGTACCCCAGCGTCGGGAAGAGGCGGCGGGCGTTGTCCATGCCCTTGGGGTCGTACACGGTGACCTGGCCGCCCTGGAGGTGGATCTGCCCGGCGACGTTGAGCGCGGGCGAGTCCCGTACGTCGTCGGAGTCCGGCTTGAACGTGGCGCCGAGCACCGCGACGCGCTTGCCGAGGAACGTCTCGCCGCCGACCGCCTCGCGGGCCAGCTCCACCATGTGGCCGCGGCGGCGCATGTTGACCGAGTCGACCTCGCGCAGGAAGGTCAGCGCCTGGTCGGCGCCGAGCTCGCCGGCGCGCGCCATGAACGCCCGGATGTCCTTGGGCAGGCAGCCGCCGCCGAAGCCGATGCCGGCCCGCAGGAACTTCTTCCCGATGCGCTCGTCGTGGCCGATCGCCTCGGCCAGCTTCACCACGTCGCCGTCGGCGGCCTCGCACACCTCGGCCATCGCGTTGATGAAGGAGATCTTGGTGGCGAGGAAGGAGTTGGCGGCGGTCTTGACCAGCTCGGCCGTCGGGAAGTCGGCCACCACGAAGGGCGAGCCCTCGCCGATGGGACCCGCGTACACCTCGCGCAGTATCTTCTCGGCGCGCTCGCTCTCGACGCCCACCACGATCCGGTCCGGGTGCAGGGTGTCGTCGACGGCGAAGCCCTCGCGCAGGAACTCCGGGTTCCACGCCAGCTCCACGCCCTCGGGGAGCATCGTGGAGAGCCGGGCCGCCGAGCCGACCGGCACGGTCGACTTGCCGACGACGAGCGCCCCGGCCGCCAGGTGCGGCGCGAGCGAGCCGAAGGCGGACTCGACGTAGCTCATGTCACAGGCGTACTCGCCGTGCTTCTGCGGGGTGTTGACGCAGACGAAGTGCACATCGCCGAACGCGCCGGCCTCCTCCCAGGAGGTGGTGAAGCGCAGCCGCCCGCTCGCCCCTTCGATGCCCGCGACGTGCCCCCGCAGCAGCTCTTCGAGCCCGGGCTCGAACATCGGGACGCGGCCCTGCGCCAGCATCTCGATCTTCTCCGGCACCACGTCGAGCCCCAGCACCTCAAAACCCAGCTCCGCCATGGCCGCGGCATGGGTGGCGCCGAGGTATCCGGTGCCGATCACGGTGATCTTGAGGGCCATGCGGTGCTCCTGGAGGTGCGGGCTCGGTGGACGGACCCGAAAAAATGGACGGGCCCGGCGCGGGCGGCAAACGCGCTGACCGAGCATAGTCCGACGCCGGACCGGGCCCCAGAGGGGCTGTCGCCAAACTCACGTATGCCTGCGGCGCCCGGGCCCTCTAAAATTAGGTTACTTAACGGTAGTTAGCATCCCTTGGGGAGTGAGTGACCTTGGCCGGAACGGCTGGAAACGCAGGAAACGCAGGGTTCGACCTGTACCGCCCGTCCGAGGAGCACGACATGCTCCGCGACGCCATCCGCTCGCTCGCCGAGGCCAAGATCGGCCCGTACGCGGCCGAGGTCGACGAGCAGGCCCGCTTCCCGCGCGAGGCGCACGACGCGCTGGTCGCCAACGACCTGCACGCCGTGCACGTCCCCGAGGAGTACGGGGGCGCCGGGGCCGACGCGCTCGCGACCGTCATCGTGATCGAAGAGGTCGCGCGGGTCTGCGCCTCCTCCTCACTCATCCCGGCCGTCAACAAGCTCGGCTCGCTCCCGGTGATCCTCTCCGGCTCCGAGGAGCTGAAGAAGAAGTACCTCGGCCCGCTCGCCAAGGGCGAGGGCATGTTCTCGTACTGCCTCTCCGAGCCGGACGCCGGCTCGGACGCCGCGGGCATGAAGACCAAGGCCGTGCGCGACGGGGACTTCTGGGTCCTCAACGGCGTGAAGCGCTGGATCACCAACGCCGGTGAGAGCGAGTACTACACGGTCATGGCCGTGACCGACCCCGAGAAGCGCTCGAAGGGGATCAGCGCCTTCGTCGTCGAGAAGTCCGACGAGGGCGTCTCCTTCGGCGCCCCCGAGAAGAAGCTCGGCATCAAGGGCTCGCCGACCCGCGAGGTCTACCTCGACAACGTCCGCATCCCCGCCGACCGCATGATCGGCGAGGAGGGTACGGGCTTCGCGACCGCCATGAAGACCCTGGACCACACCCGCATCACCATCGCGGCCCAGGCCATCGGCATCGCGCAGGGCGCCCTGGACTACGCCAAGGGGTACGTCCAGGAGCGCAAGCAGTTCGGCAAGGCGATCGCCGACTTCCAGGGCATCCAGTTCATGCTGGCCGACATGGCCATGAAGCTGGAGGCGGCCCGCCAGCTCACCTACGCCGCCGCCGCGAAGTCCGAGCGCCTGGACGGCGACCTGACGTTCTTCGGCGCCGCCGCCAAGTGCTTCGCGTCGGACGTGGCCATGGAGGTCACCACCGACGCGGTCCAGCTCCTCGGCGGTTACGGCTACACCCGCGACTACCCGGTCGAGCGCATGATGCGCGACGCGAAGATCACGCAAATTTATGAAGGTACGAATCAGGTTCAGCGCATCGTCATGTCGAGGAACCTGCCGTAGCAGCGTTTTCGCAGGTCAGCCCTCTTCCCGGGCGATCGGGGAACGGCTGTCGGGTTCCGGTCCGTTCGGGCCCGTTCCGAGCTGTTCCTGGGCGTCATGCTGAGGGAATCCTGGGCGGAGACTGGGCCCTAAACGCTTGCTGACCTGCAAAAACAAGAACTGCACGAGGGGCGGGCCGCTTCCTCCCAGGTGCTCCCGTACGTGGGGGCGAGCGCCGATGAGGTCAAGGCACTCCCCGAAATCGTCGTCACCGTGGCCGGTCGGGGAAGACGGGCCGACCGGCCACGGTCTTCACACTGCGCGATGACAGTTCCCCGCACTCCCCGGAACCGCACTCCGGCAGGGGCGTTCCTTTGCTGGTCAGCGGTTCAAGTCCCGGTACTCCTCCAACAGGCGCAGAGCGGGGGCGAATATGCCACGCCCCACACCTCGGCACCGTTCGTCAAGCGGCAGTGCCCACACGTCCCAGCACGACATGCAGCGCATCACCGCCGAGTGCTCGAGATCGCGCTCCGTGCTACCTCCGCACAAGGGGCACTGCTGCATGACGACTCCCTACGCCGTGACGTCGAACTCGCCCAGCTTGGCACCGGGAAGGAAGTCCGCCCACTCGACGGCGGTGAACTCGACCGTCTGGCCCGTCGCGGAGTTGCGCACCGCGACCGTACCGGGAACGTTGGTCGCCACCTCAACGCACAACTTGTTGTTGTTGTCGTACTTGCACGCGCTGGACGTGCGGAATTCGAACTCGGGGACTGCGCTCATCGTGCCTATCCCTTCGCAGTGCATGCGGGGAAGCGGTCCCCGCGCCGACATGCTGGGTGCCTCGGCTTCCCTGGGTCCGAAGCGGTTTGCCCTCACTGCCCAGGGCAGCACCCCGTTGGGGGCGGACCGGGGCAAGAGCCTGAGCGTCAACTCAGGCGGGACACGTCCTGTCCCTGCTCTTGGCTTGTCCGGCTGGCGTCCCCATGCGCGTCAGGGATGCAGGGACACGTCCAGTAGTCCCAGGCGCCCCCGTTCGCCATGTCGAGGAACACACAGTTGCGGACGCCACAACACTTCGGGCAGTGGAGTGAGCCCCCGATGAACGCCTTGTCGAAGAACTCGACGATGTCCGCGTAGCGGGGGTCAACCCACCCAGTCACGGCTCGCAACGGTCGAGGAAACGGATGACGACTCCCCGGCGCCGCACCTCGGCCATAAAAGCGTAGGGGCCGAGCCCACGGGCGCCGGTTGTGATGATGGCCCCGTTCTCCGCAGCCACGCTGATGGCCAACCGGTACAGCGAGGTAAGTGCTTCGTCCGGACTCAGCTCCTGCGGCGTATACGTCGCATCCTGGCTCATGAGCGGTCGGTGGCGTCGAGACTGCCGAGCCGGATGACCTCGGCGAGCCTTTCCGCCAGGGACGCCGACAGCTGACCCACATCGACCCACGCCGTTCCCCTGCGGGACACCATGGGCCGCAAGTGGGACACCTGCGTCTGGCCCGCCCCCAGGTCAGACAGGGCAGTTCTGAGAGCGTCTGTGGCGTCCTGAGCGCGATCCCACGCCCCGCGCCACTCCTGCATGTCCATCACCGCTGCCTCCGCTTCGCGTGCGGGTGGTTCCGCACCTCCGCCGCAGCGTCGTAGGCGTCACTCCACCTCTTGGTCGTCCTGGCCTCTTCCAGCTCCCTCACGAGTGCCGCACAGACCCCGCAACCCTCTACCGGAGTGCAGTCGTACAGATACGCCTCCACCGCTCCCGCCAACTCCACGGGCGGTCGCGGGTACTTGAGCGGACTAGTCATGGCTTCCCCTCACGCATCGTTGCGGTGGGTTCCAGTCTGGGAAGGGTGGTGGCGCCGAAGAACCCGTGTTGCGGGATGTTGCGCGAATCCCTTGGTTCCCGTGACCATGACTGTCCCGCTCCGGCACAGTGAGTGCCGTGCAACAGCACGCAACGACTCTCTCCAGGGAGGCGCACTGTGGGTTACACCTTCATCGGCAAAGACCCGAGTCGGGCGAAGAGGGCTGTCCGGCCGTGTGGGTAGACGATGACCGGCGACTTCTCGTTCAGGGCCGTCACGCGGGCGTCGAGGTCCTGTCTCGGACGATCGCGGACTCACCCCGAGCAGACGATGAGTCACTGATCGTTCTCGAACCGAGGATGATCCCGCTTCTCAAGGAGGCCATTCGTGTCGCAGAGTCCATCGAGGTTCGCTGAACTCCTCGGGCAGACTCACCGCTACGCCCTCCACCTCGAAACGCGAGACTCCTACGCCGTACCTGGGGAGTCGCCTCGGTTCGATGCTGGCTGGCAGGGGAGCGCACGGACTGGGAGGACCGCGCGTCATGGTGGAGCAACTGGCACACCATGGTCAGCGAAGCCACTGAACGTGGAGTTGCCGTGCGGCGTGCCAGGGTGATCGGTGAACCCGCCTCGGACTACATCAGGTGGGAACACTTCATCACCTACGGCAACGTCGCTTGCGGCGAGGATGTTCGTTGGCTTCCACGCCGTCAGGCCTCGGATCTGGCGTTGCCCGGGAACGACGTGTGGATCTTCGATGACAAGATCGTTCAGTTCAACGTGTTCGATGGGAACAGCCGTTGGGCGCACACAGACTTCAACGAGGATGCTGCCGTAATCGCGAGATGCACGGCTATGTTCGAAGCAGTCTGGGAACGGGCCATCCCGCACGACAAGTACACGATCGCCTAACAGAACAGCGGCCAGTCGATGACCTCTCCACTGTCTACGTCCCAAGCGGCGCACAAGGCAGTTGCTGAACGCCTCAACCGCATGATGCACGAGGCCGGGCTATCGGGGGCTCAACTGGCCGCTCTCTGTGGATGGCACAGGGCCAAGACGCACCGCATTGTCCAGATGAAAGCGCTGCCCAAGCCTGCCGACATCCGGGCATGGTGTGCTGCCTGTGACCGCCCCGAAGAAGCCGACGCGATCATCGAGACGTCGCGGAACGCGAGGAACCTGTACGCCGAGTGGAAACAGGTCTACAAGGCGCGTGGCGGCATGGCCCAGACGCAACGCACAACCGACCTCTACCGCGAAACCCAGATGTTCCGCGTCTACAGCGGAAACGTCTACCCGGGCATGCTCCAAACGCCCGGGTACAGCCGTTCGATCCTCCGCAAGCTCCAACGGTTCTTCTCGCTGCCCGACGAAGTGGAGGCGGCCGTGGAGGCCCGACAGGAGCGATCGCACGGAGTCCTGCACGAGGGCCGCCACGTGCTCTCCGTCGTGATGGAGGAAGCGACCCTCTACGTGTCGATCCTCCCCGGCAACCTGCATGCCGAGCAGCTTCGGTACATGCTCTCCGTCATGGGCCGTCCGAACGTGTCTTTCGGGATCATCCCCTCTTACGCGCCTCGCGAAATCTGGCCCATCGAGACCTTCTATGCCTTCGACGCGGGGGAGGTGCGCATCGAGACGCTGACAGCACAGGTGAAGGTGACGAGCCGCCACGAGGTGCAGGAGTACCTACGGGCCTTTGCCTCCCTGTCTCGCAGCGCTGTCTATGGAGACGCGGCGCGACAGCTACTCCACAAGGCCATCCAGACCGCTGAAGGAACGCCCTAGGCGCGAGGCGCCAACTGGTCCGGTGGTGATCATGGGGAAATGCTGGGGCACCCTCTGCGAGGACGACGTCTTGCCAGGTCAGCGCGCTGGACGCCGTAAAGCACGCAAATCTACGAGGGCACCAACCAGGTCCAGAGCATCGTGATGTCGCGGAACCTGCCGTAGCGGCGGGCGAGTTGAAGAAGGGCCCGCGTTCGGCGCATGGCACGGATGCGGGCCCTTCGGCTGTGCGGGGCCGTCAGGTGCGGTCGGCGGCCTTGCGGCGGCGGGTCAGGACGACCGCGCCGGCGCCGAGGGCCACGGCCACGCCGCCTGCGAGGGCGAGCTGCGGCATGGCGGACGACGAGCCGGTCTTGGCCAGCGTGCCCGTCGCGCCCGGGGCGGCGGCGGCGGTGGTGCTGTTCAGCGGGGTGGCCGCGGCTCCGCCCTGCGCGGTGGGCGTCGAGCCGCCGCCGGCGGGCTTGGCGGCCGGCTTCGGGCGGTCCTTGTCGTCGACCGGCTGCGGCTTGGCGGTGTCGCCGTCCGTCTTGCTGCCGACGGGCAGCACCTTGAACTTGTAGCCCTTCATCGGGCCGTGAATGCACGGGTTGTACGCGTCGGAGGCGTCACCGGCGATCAGGGCGTCACCGTGGTCCGCCTTGGACGCGGCGTCGACCGTCAGGCGGACCTTCACCTCGATCGCGGAGCCGGGCTTCAGGCCGTTCGTGGCCCCGACCCGGGACGAGTGGTCGGCGGCGAGCTCCTTCCACACCGACCCGTCGAGCCACTGCGCCTTGGCCCCCTTGGCGGTGACGAGGAACAGCGGGTCCACGTCGAGGGTGCGGTCGGTGCCGTTGGTCACCTGGAAGGAGAAGTCGACCGAGGTGCCGGCCACGACCTGGGCCGGCAGCCCCTTCAGCTGCGAGGAGAGCTGCGGCAGCCAGACACACTTCCCGGCGGCCTCGAACGCGGCGGCCGCGTCCTTCTTGGCCTTCGCGGCGGCGTCCTTGGCCTTGGACAGCTCGCCGCCCTTGCGCAGGGCGGCCTTGCGCAGGGTGGCGAGGGCGTCCCCCTCGGTCTTCTGCTTGGCCTCGGCTGCCGCCGAGGCCGCGGCGGCCTCCTTGGCGGTGGCCTCGGCGTCGGTGACCGCCTTCCGCGCGGCCTCCTTCTGCTCGGTGCTCGCGGTCTCGGGGAGCCCGTCGAGCTTGGCCTTCGCGTCGGTCACGGCCTTGTCGGCTGCCGTCTCGGCCGCCTTGGCCTTGTCGGCGGCGGCGATCGCGTCCCGGAAGGCCGTGGCCTCGGGGGCTTCGTTCGTCATCAGCTTGTCGAGGAGGGCCTGCTGGTCGTTGTGGGCCTTGAGGGCCACGTCATAGGCCCTGGCCGCGTCGGCGGCGGCCTTTTTGAGGTCCGCGTAGGTGGACTTCTGCGTCTGCGCCGAAGAAGAGGGAGCGGTGTCCGCGGCGAACGCGGGGGACACCGAGAGCAGCACGGCCGGGGCGGTCACGGCGGCGGCGACGGTGGTGGCGAAAATGCGACGGATATTCAAGTGAGCCCTTTTCTGGGTCCGAAAAGCTGAGTCGTCAGCGCCGCGGTGTCATCACGCCGCGCGACGGCAGCGATCGTATGGCCGCAATTGGGGGCGGGAAAGGCAGTTGTCGGGCGGCGAGAAAGCGGTAGGCGGCGCTCCGTGGGAATTAATCCGCGCAAAACGGGACAGTTGCTCACGGTCCCTGTGCTTTTCCTGTGAGGCATGTCATGGGGGAGTGCCGGATGTGCCGCGCGCACGAGAAAGCCCGGCCTGCCGCATCCAAATGCGGCGGGCCGGGCCCAAATGCCGTGCCGTGCGGCTTACTTGACCGTCACCGCGTCGTCGTTCTTCAGCTCGTTCACCAACTGCGTGACCTTGCTCTTGTCCCACAGCAGCGAGGTCTGGGGGCCGTCGCCCGCCACCGGCATGTTCATCGAGATGCCGTCGCCGTTCGTGATGCCCTTCATCGCCCAGAACATGGAGCCGAGGTCGAACAGGCTCATGTCCTTGTCGACGATCAAGGTGTCGAGGCCCGCGCCCATCACCGGATACAGCTTGAAGGGATTCAGGACGGTCGAGGGCGTCGCCGTCTGACTGGCGAGCGCGGAAAGGAACTTCTGCTGATTCTTCGTACGCTCCAGGTCACCGGCCGCGTAACCGTGCCGGTTGCGCACGAAGGCGAGCGCCTGCTGCCCGTCGAGGGTCTGCTTGCCCTTCTTGAAGTCGGCCCCGGAGTCCTTGTCCTTGATGTCCTGCGGGATATCGATTTCCACGCCGCCGACCGCGTCCACGATGTTGGCGAACCCCGCGAAACCGATCTCGGCGTAATGGTCGATGTGCAGCCCCGTATTCGCCTCGATGGTCCGCACGAGCAGTTCGGGGCCGTCGATGGAGAACGCCGCGTTGAGCTTGTCCTTGCCCTTGGACGGGAACGACTTTCCGGAGTCGGACCCCTTGAAGCTCGGGATCGTCACCCACGAGTCGCGCGGCAGCGAGACCATCGTGTTCCCGTTGTCGCCCGTGTGCAGCAGGATCATCGAGTCCGTGCGCTTGCCCTCGGCCGAGCCGGTGTGCAGCTTCTTCTTCTCGTCGGCGGACATGCCGTCGCGCGAGTCGGAGCCGACGATCAGGTAGTTGGTGCCCTTGCCCTCGTCGGGCCGGTCGATGACCTTGGACAGGTCCACCTCGCGGCGCACCTTGCCGTCCGCCCAGAAGTACGTGGCGACCGAGGTCACCAGGAGCACGCCGACCAGGGTCAGCACGCCGATGGTGATGCGTCGGCGCCAGTTCGGCGCGGCGCCCGGCCGGCGTCCGGCGCCCCGGCGCGGTCCGCCGGGTCCGGCCGGGCCCCGGCCTCCCGGGCCGCCGCCACCGCCGTAGACGTGGCCCTCGCTGTAGCCGCTTTCGTACGAACCCTGTCCCGGCACACCGCCGCGCCGGCCGTGCGGGGGCTGCCCGTAGCCGTCGTCGTGGGCGGGCTGCTGCTGGGGGACGGGACGCTGGACGTGCCGCATCCGGCGCGCGCCCTCGGGCTGCGCGGCGGAGCTGCCGCGCCCGTAGGCGTCGCGGTCACTTCCGCGGGCGTTGCCATTGCCGGCGTCGGGCCAATCGTTCATGCCGTCCAGCATGCACGGCCACCCCTCGGGCTCGACAGGGCAGGGGGGAATTCGCAGCGGGGCTGTTGCACAGCTGATGCAATGAGCCGGTCATCGTACGGCGCCTAAAGTAGTACGCATGACTGATCTTCCGGGCAAGCCGACCTCGGCCTCCCGAACCACCCTGAGCCACATCATGACCACCCACGACACCAACCTCCTGGGCACGGTCCACGGTGGCGTGATCATGAAGCTGGTCGACGACGCGGCCGGCGCGGTGGCCGGGCGGCACTCGGGTGGGCCGGCCGTCACCGCGTCGATGGACGAGATGGTCTTCCTCATGCCGGTCAGGGTCGGTGACCTGGTGCATGTGAAGGCGCAGGTCAACTGGACGGGACGGTCCTCCATGGAGGTCGGCGTGCGGGTGCTCGCCGAGCGCTGGAACGAGTCGACCCCGGCCCAGCAGGTGGGCTCCGCCTATCTCGTCTTCGCGGCCGTCGACGCCGACGGCAAGCCACGCCCGGTGCCGCCGGTGCTCCCCGAGACCGAGCGCGACGAGCGCCGCTACCAGGAGGCGCAGATCCGCCGCACCCACCGGCTCGCCCGCCGCCGCGCGATCATGGACCTGCGCGAGAAGCGGGCGGCGGAGGGCCTGGACGACTAGGGGGGCGAGGGCAGACCCGGCCGAGGGGCCCGGGCGGCCGGCGGCGGTCCTCTCCGGTCGGGGGCAGGCCACTCGCCCGTCAGGGGCAGACCACCCGGTCGCCCGTGACCGTGCCGAAGTCGCCCTGCGGCGCGTCCTCGACCCGTACCGGCACGACGTCCTTGAAGTCCGCGCCCGCCGTCACCTTCAGCGTGGCGCCGAGCCCCTTGACCGGGCGCAGCTCGCTGCCCGGCAGGGCGACCGCGAGCGACTTGGCCGAGCGGTCCCAGCGCGGGTCGTACTCGATCAGGGTGCGGTGCGTCTCCAGGTTCGCGCTCGCCCGGGGGGCGCGGCTGGTCCGGAAGCCCGTGGCGTGCAGCGCGTCGTCCACGCGGCGCCCGAGCCCGTCGGTCCGCGTCCCGTTGAAGACCTGCACCCGGATCTGCTCGGGCGCCACCTCGACCACCGCGCCCGGCTCCTTGTGCGGTGCCTTGGCGTCCTTGGCGGCGGGCGGCGCGGCGGGGGCCGCGGGCTTCGGCGGGGCGTGCGGGGCCAGCGGCTTGTCGTCGTGCAGCAGCCGGAACAGCTTCTTCGCCTTCGGCTCGTCCCACTTCACCGTCGACCCGACGCCCTTGACCTGCACGCCGAGCTGCCCGAGCGGCACGGTCGTGAAGTCCGACGACGAGGGCGAGAACCCCTTCATCGCGGAGGTGAAGCTCAGCATCTCCGCCGTCCCGAAGCCCTCGTCGGCCCGTACCGAGGAGAGCAGGGACGAGGCGACCTCGCGGAACTTCACCGGGTTCAGCAGCACGCCGTTGCTGGTCGCCTTCTCGATGAGCGCGGCCAAAAAGCGCTGCTGGCGCTGCATGCGGCCGAGGTCGGCCGAGCCGTCGGTGTGCCGGGAGCGCACGTATTGCAGGGCCTCGCCGCCGCCCAGCTGGTGGGTGCCGGCCGTGAGGTCGAGCCCGGTGTAGGAGTCCTTCATGGGGCGGGCCGTGCAGATGCGCACCCCGCCGACGACGTCGACCGTCTTCATGAAGCTGGTGAAGTCGACCTCCACGTAGTGGTCGATCTTCAGGCCCGTCATGCTCTCGACCGTGCGCACGGTGAGCGAGGGCCCGCCCTCGGCGTACGCCGCGTTCAGTTTCACCGGGTGGCGGGGGTGCTTCTCGCCGGTCGTCGAGTCGGTGTGTTCGGGCACCTCGGCGTAGGAGTCGCGGGGCAGGCTCACGACGCTGACCCGGTCCCGGGCCGCCGACACGTGCACCATCATGATCGTGTCGGTGCAGTGGCAGGGGGCGCCGCCCAGCCGGTACTTCTCCTTCTCCGCCGGCGTGATCTTGTCCCGTCCGTCGGTGCCGACCAGGAGGATGTTGGTGCCCAGGCTGCCCTGCGGCCGGTTCTTCATGTCGCGGAACGGGTCCACCCGGCCCATCCCGCCGTCCAGACTGGTCACCACCGCGTGCCCGACGCCGCCCGCGCCGAGCACCAGGACGGACAGCGTGGTCGCCAGCCGCATGCCCCAGCGCGGGCGCTCGTCCTGCTGTCTGCTGCGGGGTTTACCGGGTTGTACGGGGCGCGGGCGGGGCGGCGTGGGCACGGGGACCTCCGCGGGTGACAGGGGGATCATGAGCACCGTAGGCCCATACGATCAGCTACCCCGGGCACCGCCCCGGCCGCCGCGCGACCTTGTCCCCCGTTCGCGGTAACGTGACCACCGATGAACGCCACGCCTGCTGTTTCCGTGATCATGCCGGTCCTCAATGAGGAGCGGCATCTGCGCAACTCGGTCCGACACATCCTGGAACAGGAGTACGCGGGGGAGATGGAGGTGGTGATCGCGCTCGGTCCTTCCAGCGACCGTACGGACGCGATCGCCGCCGAGCTGGTGGCCGAGGACCCGCGCGTCCACACGGTCCCCAATCCCACCGGGCGCACGCCCGCGGCCCTGAACGCCGCCATCAAGGCCTCACGCCACCCGATCGTGGTGCGCGTGGACGGCCACGGCATGCTCTCGCCGAACTACATCGCCACCGCCGTACGCCTCCTGGAGGAGACCGGCGCGCAGAACGTCGGCGGCATCATGCACGCCGAGGGCGGGAACGCCTGGGAGGACGCGGTCGCCGCCGCGATGACCTCCAGGATCGGCGTCGGCAACGCGGCCTTCCACACCGGAGGCGCGGCGGGCCCCGCCGAAACCGTGTATCTGGGTGTCTTCCGCCGTGAGGCGCTTGAACAACAGGGCGGCTACAACGAGGAGTTCATCCGCGCCCAGGACTGGGAGCTGAACTTCCGGATCAGGGAGGCCGGGGGCCTCATCTGGTTCTCGCCCGAGCTCAAGGTGCGGTACCGGCCGCGCCCTTCGGTCAAGGCGCTCGCCAAGCAGTACAAGGATTACGGGCGTTGGCGCCACGTGGTGGCCCGCTACCACGAGGGCTCCATCAACCTGCGCTATCTCGCGCCGCCGACCGCCGTCTGCGCGATCGCGGCCGGTGTCGTGGTGGGCGCGCTCGTCACGCCGTGGGGCTTCGTCGTCCCGGCCGGCTATCTCGCCGCGATCGCCGCGGGCTCGCTGCCCGCCGGCAAGGGGCTCTCGCTCAAGGCCCGCGCCCAGATCCCGGTGGCGCTGGCCACCATGCACATGTCGTGGGGCTTCGGCTTCCTGACCAGCCCGAAGGCGCTGGCTCGCAAGGTCATCGCGAGCCGCCGCCCGGCGGTGCGGACCACGTCCGTCTGATCCGTACGCGCGGATTTCGCCCAAGGACGCCAAGGGGGCGCCCGGTGCCGATGAGCACCGGGCGCCCCCTCTTGTCGCGTACGCGGTCCGGACTGGACCGGTCCGGACCGGGCCTAGAAGCGGTAGGGCGCGTACACCTCCATGCAGGCGCCCTTGTCGGCTCCGTTGACCGTCTCGGTGTCCTGGAGCGGGTCGGTGGCCTTGGGGTCCTGTGCGGGGTAGCTCGCGCCGGTGCGCCAGTCGCCGCCGACCACCAGGGTCAGGCCCTTCACGTCGGACGTCCTGACCGCGCCGGCGGGCAGGCCGAGGGCCGCCGCGACCGACTCGGCGTCCGCCTTGCCCTGGGCTCCGGCCGCCTTGGGGTAGTCGACCTCACTGGTGGCGGCGGGCCTGCTCGTACCCGTCGCGGCCTTGGTGAAGCCCTTGTCCTTGAGCGCCGAGACGACCTCGGTCGCCCGGCCCTTGGCGGTGACGCGGCCGTCGGTTCCGGTGCCGTTGACCACGCTCACCGCGAGCGTGCCGGGGGCCGCGGCGGCCGGACCCGTGGGCGACCCGGAGGGATCGGCGGACGGATCGGCGGAGGGCTTGGCGTCCTTCTTGCCGTCGCTCTTGCCGTCCAGCGGCTTGTCGTCCCGCAGCATCGCCCACAGCGCGTCGGCCTTGCTCCGGTCCGGCACCACGTGCGCGTCCGGGTCCTTGGGGTCGGGCAGGCGCGGCATGGTCAGCATGTTGATGCGGTCCATGGGGATGTCCTTGAGCTCCATGCCCAGGTCGAACAGCTTCTTGACGGTGCCCAGTTCCTCGGAGACCTGGAGCGACTTGGTCGCGGTCTCGGCGATGCCCATCAGGCGGCCCGTGTCGGTGAACGCGTTCTGGTCCTTGAGGTTGCGGATCACCGAGTTCATGTACATGTGCTGGGCCTGGGAGCGGCCGATGTCGCTGCCGAAGGCGTGCCGGGTGCGCAGCCACTGAAGGGCCTGCTCGCCCTTCACGGTGTGGTTGCCGGCCGTCAGGTGCAGGTGCGAGCCGCCGGGCTGGAGCCTGGTGGGGTGGTCGTCGATGTTCTGCTTCACGCAGACGTCGGCGCCGCCCACCGCGTCGGATATGGCCACCACACCGGCGAAGTCGACCATCATCCAGTGGTCGATGTAGATGCCGGTGAGCTTTTCCCAGGTGTCCAGGACGCAGCCCGCGCCGCCGCGCCCCAGCGCCTCGTTGATGACGTCATTGGTGGCCGCGTTGGTCTTGTGGGTGTCGGGGTCCTTGCACTCGGGGATGTCCACCCGGGTGTCGCGCGGGATGCTCACGACCGAGGCGTTCTTGCGGTCGGCGGAGACGTGCAGCAGCATCTGTACGTCCGCGTGCGGAGCGCTGCCCCGGTTCTCCTTTGCGCCGCCGAGCGCGACGTTGGCGTCGGTGTTGCGGCTGTCGGAGCCGATCAGGAGGATGTTCAGGGGGGTCTGGCCCTGGGCGTTCGGCGCGGTCTTCTTGGCGTCGCTGCCGCCCGCGCTGCGGTCGCCCTTGCGGATGTTGTTGTTGAGGTGCTGGTAGTACAGGTAACCGGCGGTGGCCGTCCCGAGTATGAGCACCGCGAGCGTGACCGCGCCCCACTTCAGGACGCGCCGTCCGCGGGTGCCCCGTCTGCGCCGGCCGCCCTTGCCCCGGCGCCCGTCGCCGGCCGCCGCAGCCGGTGCCGATGCCTTCGCCGCGCCGCCGGAACCGCCCGAAGCGGCGGACTCGCCGGAGCCGTCGAGCGTGCGAGTGGCGTCGGACCCGCCGGTGCTGCCGGACCTGCTGGTGCCGTCGGACGTGCGGGTGCTGTCGGACGTGCGGGTGCCGTCGGACCCGCCGGTGCTGCCAGTGCTGCCAGTGCCGCCGGACCTGCCGGTGCTGCCGATGCCGTCGGACCTGCCGGAGCCGTCGGACGTGGCGGTGCGGCGGCCGGGCGCGGCGGAGTTCCCCGGTTCGCTGCCGGGTGCCGAGGACCGGCCGGGCGGTCCGTCCGTCGCGGACGTCGCGGCTCCGGGTGGCGGGTCGTCGTACAGGCTGTCGTCCCAGCCGAGTTCGTCCGCGCGCTCGACCCTGCCGTGCGTCCCCTCCCCGCGCACGCTGTTCTTCCCCACCCCTGTACCCCTCTGTCTTTCAGGCTCTCAGACTCCCCCTGAGGCCCGGCCGGGCCATGAGTCTGGTGCTTCGGCTACTTGGCGCAGACCGGCTTGTCCGCTTCGACCTTCTGGATGCCTTCCGGCGCCTTGGCCGGGGCGGCGACGGGCGTGCCCGCCTGCTGGAAGTCGGGGCCAAGGGTCAGCACCATCGCCTCCTTGCCCACGGCGTCCTTCGTGCCCGGCTTGAGCGCCGAGCCGGCGAGCCCGAGCAGATCCGCCAGCTTACGGGCCTGGTCGGCCTGGTTCGGCGCGTAGGCGAGGACGGTGGCGGGCACCTTCTGCGGGGCGTTCGCGCCGTTGCTCGACTTCAGGACGCCCTGCTGGTTCTGGAGCCAGGTGACCAGGTCACCGGCCGAGCCCGCCTTCGCGCCGCCGTTGAGCACGGTGACGCGTACGTCGGAGGACTTGGCGCGGGGTCCTTCGAGGCGGGCGGCCTCCTCGGCGGCGGCCGCGCTCTTGGCGTCCGCCTCCTTCTTCTTCACCTCGGTCAGCGAGGTGTCGGCGCGCATCATCGCGAACAGCGCGTCGGCCTTCGTCGGGTCGGGCACCACGGTGACGTGCTTCTTGCCCTCGGCGGGATTGTCGATGACCGGCAGCGTGGCGAAGGTGATGTTCTTCGCGTCGATCTTGCCGAGCACCTGGGCGAGATCGGTCAGCTTCTTGATACTGCCTATCCCCGAGTCGACCGTGAGCGCCTTGGTCGCCGCGTCCGCGAGGCCGTACAGCTTGGTGGGGCTGCCCAGGGTGTCGTCCGACTTCATCTGCCGGATCATCGAGCCGATGAACTGCTGCTGCTGCTTGATGCGGTCGAGGTCGCTCTCGTGGCCGAAGCTGTGCCGGGTGCGGACGAAGGCGAGCGCCTGCTCGCCCTTGACGACGCTCTGACCCGCCGGGAGCTTCAGATGCGACTTGGGGTCGTTGACCGGCTTCTCCAGGCAGACCTTGACGCCGCCGACGGCCGTGGACAGCTCCTTGACGGCGTTGAAGTCGGCCATCATGAAGTGGTCGACGGTGAGCCCGGTGAGCTGCTTGACCGTCCGCATGGTGCAGCCGGGGTCGCGGCCTTCCTGCCCCAGGCTCTCGTTGAACCGCACGTGCTTCGTGCCCGGCACCGTCTTGGTGGTGCCGTCCTTCTGCTTGGTCGGGCAGGCGGGAATGTCGGTGATCATGTCGCGGGGGATGGACATCGCGGTCGCGTTGGTCCGGTCCGCCGAGACGTGGAAGAGGATGTTGGTGTCGGCATGGCCCTCGCTGCCGGCGTCGCCGTACCCCTCGTTGCCCGCGCCCGTGCGCTTGTCGGTGCCGATGACCAGGATGTTGAAGGCTCCGTCGGGCACCGAGCTCTTGTTGCCCGCGTCGCCGACGTCGACGGTGTTGATGTTGCCGTTGAAGTGCTGGTAGAGCCAGTAGGCCCCGCCCGAGCCGACGACGAGGACGAACCCCATCACGCCGCCCGTCCACAGCAGGACCTTCTTCTTGCGGGCCGGCTTGGGCTTGCGCTTGCGGCGGCCCAGCGCGTCGGGGGACTCCTCGGCGGGGGCCTTGCCGGCCCGGCGGTTGCGCTGTCCGGGCACTTCGCGGCGTCCGGTACGCCCCGACTGCCCCGACTGCCCGCCCGGGGCGCTGCCCGTGGATGACCGGTCGCGGCCCGAATTCGACCGCGTTCCGGAAGGGTTCAGTCGCAATTCGTAAGTGCCGGTGTCCGGGTTGAGGACCCACTGGTCTGCGGGGTCGACTTCATCGGCCCGCCCACGGCTCTGCGCATCCACGGTTGCTTCGGTCCTCCGTCGGTGCCGAGTCGCTTCCCCCAAAGCGCTCAATCAATCGCTCCAGCGGTGCGCGGCCGTCGGCCGGTCGCACCGGATCGCGTCACACTATCTGGCCAGTTCGGCCAAGAGCGACGGCCGTGACAAATTCCACCCCTTTTATAACCGGGCATTTGGCCCCAATCCGCAGTCTCGCACGCGGAATTCACGGGTCGGTCACGCCGGCCCGCCGCTACCCGCACATGCCCGACGCCGCGTCCGTTCCGGGGTAGACGGGGGGCGCCGACGCGCTGGGCGAGGGGGTCGGATCGTCGGGCTTGTCGTCACCGCCGGAGCCCCGCGCGCCCTCCTTGGACTTCGCCACGTCCGCGGCGGGCGCCACCTTGATCGGCTGGTCCTGGCGCAACTGGGTGAAGAGCCGGTCCGCGTCCGGCTGCACGAGTTCGTCCCGGTTGTGGTCGTACGCGTACGGCTGGCGCGGAACCGTGAGGAAACGGATGTTCTCGGTGGGGATGCCACGTACCGAACTCACCAGGTCGTACAGGTCCTTGAGGCTGTTGAGGCCGGGGTCCGTGGTGAGCGACTTGGTGGCCGCGTCCAGGACCGGGTAGAGCCGCGCCGGATTGAGCAGCACCCCATTGCTCTGCACCTTCTTGATCAGCGAGCCGAGGAACTGCTGCTGGCGGTCCATGCGCTGGGTGTCGCTGCCGTCCCCGAAGCCGTGCCGCGACCGTACGAACCCCAGGGCCTTCTCCCCGCGCAGCAGTTGGCGCCCGGCAGGCAGCTTGAGGTGCGCCTGCCGGTCCTCGACCGGCTCCTTCAGGCAGACCTCGACGCCGTCCACCGCGTCGACCATGTCCTTGAACCCGCTGAAGTCGACGACCATGTGGTGGTCGATCCGCACGCCGGTCATCTTCTCGACCGTACGGATGGTGCAGGCCGCGCCGCCGATGTCGAACGCCGAGTTGAACTGCGCGAATTGGGGCTCGGACGTGGTGCCGTCCGGCTCCCCGCAGGCGGGCAGGTCCGCCATGAGGTCGCGCGGCAGCGAGACGGCGGTGGCGCTGCGCCGGTCGGCGGCCAGATGCAGCAGGATCGTGGTGTCCGAGCGCTGGCTGCCGCCGTCGTCCCTGCCGTAGGAGGCGTTGTTGCCCGCGCGTGAGTCCGAGCCGATGAGCAGCAGGTTCTCCGCGTCGTGCACGACCGACGCGGGCCGGTCCCGGGCGTACTTGTCGAGCTCGTGCGCGGCGGAGGTGTCGGTGTGGATGTTGCCGTCGAGCTTGCGGTAGAACCACCAGCCGGTCCCGGCGGCGACGAGGACGACGCCGGAGACGCCGAGCGCGGTCCAACGCGGCCAGCGGCGACGGGCCTTGGGGTCCGCCGGGGTGGCGGTGGCCGGTGGCCGCGGCTCGTCGCCGGCCGGGGGCTCCGGTTCGGCGGGCGTGCCAGCACTGTCGCTCACGTCGGCGTCCATCCTCACGGGCACGGGCCATCACAGGGGTCGGCGGCGCACTGCGCCGCCGGGGCACCCCGGTAGACGGCCGAACCGCGCGCTTGGTTGTGTGCGCGGCCGATCATGTGGCGGGGTCGCCGCCGGAGCCCGGGGGCCCGGCCTCCGGGGATGGGCGACGGGGGCGGGGTCCGGCGCCGGGTCATCGCCGGACCCGGACGCTCACAGCGAGCGGTGGGTGACCCGCTCGCTCTCGGCCCGCTTGTCGAGTCCGCCCTCGGCCAGTTGGGCCGGATTGCGGCACAGGACGACCGAACCGCCCGAGGCGAGCGGGGCGTACAGACCGCTCGCCAGGCCGCGCCAGCTGTCGTACCCGAGGCCCGAGAGCAGCCGGGCGCCCGGGCCCAGGCCCAGCGCGGCCGCTTCCTCGCGGGCCCGCGCGACCAGCTCGGCGGCGCTCAGCTCGGCGCCGTCCACCACGAGCGCGGGGCCTTCGGGGTCGACGGGCGCGTACGGCGCGAACCGGTCGCCCTGGCTCGGCACCTCGACGGCGTAGTCGGCGAAACCGGCCGGGGGCCGCGGGAAGCGGCCGCCGAGCGGGCGCAGTGCGAGCGCCACCCGCTCGCCGGAGCAGGCCCGCGCCTCCTCAAGCGTGTCGGGGCCGCTCACCACGAGGTCGGCGGCGGCCGGGTCGCCGCCGATCTCGACGCTCACGCCCACGGAGTGGCAGGCCATCAGCCATACCGCGCTCTGCCAGTGCGCGGGAAGGAGCAGGGCGAGCCGGTCGCCGGGCTCGGCCGCGAGATCGCCCTGGAGCAGATTGGCGGTCTTGGCCACCCAATTGGCGAAGGTGGCGACGGACAGTTCCACGCGTTCGCCGGTGGCGTCGTCGTAGAAGGTGACGAGGGGGCGGCCCGGGTCCGCGGCGAGCGCGGATCGCAGCAGGTCGGCAGGGGTGCGGTCGCTGGCGTTCACGCAGGCAAGGCTACGTGGCCCGGCGCGGTGGCACCGGCCGCGGTGGCCCGGGTGCGTACACCGGTTTGGGCGACGGGCCATCAGTTCACCATTGGACAGATTTGTACGGGTATGACCAGGATCGTCAACATGCGTAGCTTCCTTGCGTCTTCGATCGGCGTCGCCGCTGTCGCGGCCCTCACTCTTCCTTCCGTGGCCACGGCCGCCACGACGACCGCCTCGGCCCCGGCGGCGGCCGCGGAACCCGCGGGCTCCACCCAGTCGCTGCCGCTCGCGCCGCTGCCCGGCGCCAATCGCGTGGGGGGCGGCTCCTCCCAAGAGGGCCTGGCGGCACGGGAGGTGCGGCCGTTCTCCCTCGTCGGCGTCGTGTGGGACAACGCGCGGGACGAACTGCGCGGCAGCGTCCAGGTCCGCACCCGGGCCCGCGCCTCCGGTGCCTGGTCCACCTGGCAGGACGTGGAGACCCACAATCAGGACCACGGCGCCGACCCGGGCACCCCCGAGGCGGCCGGGCCCCTGCGCGGTTCCACCGCGCCGCTGTGGGTCGGTGACTCGGACGCCGTCGAGGCGCGAGTGGAGGCGGAGCCGGCCGGGGACGGGCAGGACGCCGCCCCGCTCCCGCGCGGGCTGCGCCTGGATCTCGTCGACCCCGGGGCCGGGCCCGCCGAGGGGGACGCGGGCGAGAACACCCGGGCCGTCGAGACCCCCGATGTGCTGCCCGCCCTGGACGAGGCCGCGACCCGGGCCGAGGCGGCCGAGGTGACGGGCGTCGGGATCGAGGCCGCCGACGTGGCGGGCGCCGACAGCATGGCCCGTCCCCCCATCGGACCCCGGCCGCGCATCATCACGCGCCGGGGCTGGGGCGCCGACGAGCGGCTGCGCGAGCGCGGCTTCGTCTACACCAAGTCCGTCAAGGTCGCCTTCGTCCACCACACCGCGACCGGCAACGGATACAGCTGCGCCCAGTCGGCCTCCGTGCTGCGCGGCATCTACCGCTACCACGTCAAGAGCAGCGGCTGGCGGGACATCGGCTACAACTTCGCGGTCGACAAGTGCGGAAACATCTACGAGGGGCGCGCCGGGGGCGTGGCGAGGGCCGTGATGGGGGCGCACACGCTGGGGTTCAACACCAACAGCACGGGCATCGCGGTCCTCGGCACCTACAACAGGACCAACCCGTCGGCCGCCGCCCTCAGGGCCGTCGAACAGCTCGCGGCCTGGAAGCTCGGCCTGTACGGGCTCAACCCCAAGGGCAAGAGCACGCTGGTCTCGGGCGGCGGCAACCGCTACAAGAAGGGGCGCAGCGTCCGCTTCAACGCCATCGCCGGTCACCGCGACGGATTCGCCACCGACTGCCCGGGGGCGCGCCTGTACAGCAGGCTCGGCACCGCCCGGGTCGCCGCCGCCCACTACCAGGGCCGGCGCTGACCGGCCGCGAAGGCGCTCGGGGGGTCTGCATAAACTGGCCGGCCGGGAGTTCCGCCGAACGTGCGACGGAATCCGAAGGCCGGCCCCAGCAGGAAGCAGAGACGACAGGTGACAGAAGCGATCCTCCTGGTCGGCGGCAAGGGCACCAGGCTGCGCCCGCTCACGGTGCGTACGCCCAAGCCGATGGTTCCGGCGGCGGGCGTCCCCTTCCTCACCCACCAGCTGGCCCGGGCCCAGGCGGCCGGGGTCGACCACATCGTCCTGGCCACCTCCTACCTGGCCGAGGTGTTCGAGCCGTACTTCGGTGACGGCTCGTCGCTCGGCCTCAGCATCGAGTACGTCACCGAGGTCGAGCCCCTCGGCACGGGCGGGGCCATCCGCAACGTGGCCTCGCGGCTGCGATCCGGGCCCGACGAGCCGGTCCTGATCTTCAACGGCGACATCCTGACGGGCCTGGACATCCGCGCCCTCGTGGACACCCACCGCACGTCCGGCGCGGACGTCTCGCTCCACCTCACCCGGGTCGACGACCCGAGGGCGTTCGGGCTCGTCCCCACGGACGCGACCGGTCGGGTCACGGCGTTCCTGGAGAAGCCCCAGACGCCGCAGGAGATCGTCACCGACCAGATCAACGCGGGCGCGTACGTGTTCCGGCGCTCGGTCATCGACAGCATCCCGGCGGGCCGGCCGGTGTCGGTGGAGCGCGAGACCTTCCCCGGCCTGCTGGCCCGCGGGGCCCACCTCCAGGGCATGGTGGACTCGACGTACTGGCTCGACCTCGGCACCCCGGCGGCCTTCGTACGCGGCTCGGCGGACCTGGTCCTCGGCCGCGCCCCTTCCCCCGCCGTCCCCGGCCGCTGCGGCGACCGCCTGGTCCTGGCGACGGCGACGGTCGCCCCCGACGCGAAGCTGACCGGCGGCACGGTGGTGGCGGAGGGCGCGGTCATCGGCGCGGGGGCGTGCGTGGAGGGCAGCGCGATTTTGGCGGGTGCGGTGGTCGAGGCGGGGGCGGTGGTGACGGATTCGCTGGTGGGGGCGGGTGCGCGAATCGGCGCGCGGACGATCCTGGACGGTGCGGTGGTGGGGGACGGCGCGGATGTCGGCGCCGACAACGAGCTGCGGTGCGGGGTGCGGGTGTGGTGCGGGGCCGCCCTGCCGGCGGGGGCGGTCCGCTTCTCCTCGGACCAGTAGGAGCCCTGTGGGGGCGGCCTTTCGGGTGCGGGTCGTACGTGGTTGCCCGCGCAGTTCCCCGCGCCCCTGGGCATCCGGTGCTGGCCGGGGGGCAACCTCAGGGTGTCTCCGCGCCCTTGGCGGGGTGGGTGCTGGCCCGCATGGGCCACCTCAGCCTGTCCGGCGTTTGAGGACGAGCGCGTTCAGCGCGATTGGGGTCTGGGGCGGAGCCCCAGGGAGCTCGGCTGCGGGTTGTGCGTGGCTGGTCGCGCAGTTCCCCGCGCCCCTGGGCATCCGGTGCTGGCCCGCATGGGCCACCTCAGCCTGTCCGGCGTTTGAGGACGAGCGCCCTTCAGGCGCGATACGGGGTCTGGGGCGGAGCCCCAGGGCGCTTGGCTGCGGACCGTGGTCGCTCCTCGCGCAGTTCCCCGCGCCCCTGGTGGGGCTAGTGCTGGCCCACACCTGCATAGTCAGCCCGTCCGGCGCTTGAGGACGAGCGCGTTCAGCGCGATCGGGGTCTGGGGCGGAGCCCCAGGGGGCTCGGGTGTGGGCCGGGTCGGGGTTGAGGGGGCGTACTCTCGGAGGGAACCCACCCCTTCGAGGACCACCCGTGGCAGGACGATTCACCCCCCGCACCCACACCCCCGGCCGACCGCCACGCGCCACCGCCCCGCACCCGCGGCCGCCCGCGCGGACGCGGACGCGCGTATGGGTCACGTCGAAGGGCCCCCTCGACCTCCCCCTCGTCCTGGGCCCCCTCAGACGCGGCCCCGCCGACCCCACCTACCGCACCACCCCCGACGGCGCGGTATGGCGCACCTCACGCACCCCCGCAGGCCCCGCCACCCTCCGCGTGACCGCCACCAGGGACACCGCGCACGCCGAGGCGTGGGGCGAGGGCGCGGAGTGGATGCTGGACCAACTCCCCGCGATGCTGGGCGAGTTGGACAACCCGGAGGTGTTCGAACCCCGCCACCGCCTCGTCGCGGAGACGCACCGTACCCGCCCGGGTCTGCGCCTGACCCGTACCGGGCTCGTCCTGGAGTCCCTGATCCCCTCCGTCCTCGAGCAGAAGGTCACCGCGACCGAGGCGTACCGCGCCTGGCGGCTCCTGGTGCGCGGGTTCGGCGAGCCCGCGCCGGGCGGCGCCCCCGAGGGCATGTACGTCATGCCGGACGCCAGGGCGTGGGCGATGATCCCGTCCTGGGAGTGGCACCGCGCCGGCGTCGACTCCAAGCGCTCGGACACGATCATGCGCGCGGTGCGGGTGGCCCGCCGCATGGAGGAGGCCGTCGCGATGGACCAGGAGGCGGCCGCCGCGCGGCTCAAGGTCATCCCGGGCATCGGCCCCTGGACGGCCGCCGAAACCCTGCAACGGGCCATCGGCGCACCCGACTTGGTGACGGTCGGCGATCTCCATCTACCCGGCATCATCGGCCACGCCCTGGCCGGCAACCGCCGCGCCGACGATGCCGAGATGCTGACCCTGCTCGCGCCGTACGCGGGCCAGCGCCACCGGGCCGCCCGCCTGATCCTGCTCAGCGGCCGCACCCCGCCGCGCCGGGCCCCGCGCTTCCAGCCGAACAACATCGCCCCGCTGTAGGGCGCCGCACGCGCTCATGCCCGCACGCGCTCATGCCCGCGTGCCCGAGCGCCGGCCCGGGCGTACCCCGAAGCGGTGACCTCAGCGCACCTCGATGAACGCCGAAGCGTCCCGCGCCGGCCGCTCCCTGGGGGGTTCGGCCGCGCGGCCGACCGCGATCGCGCCCATCGGGTCCCACTCGGCGGGCAGCCCGAGGACGTCGCGTACGACATCGCGGCAGAACATCGTGGACGACACCCACGCCGAGCCGAGCCGTTCGCCCGCGAGGGCGACCAGGAAGTTCTGCACGCCCGCGCCCATGGCGACCGCGAACATCTCGCGCTCGGCGCCGTCGCGCCGGGCGTCGCCGTAGTGGTGCGCGCCGTCCATCACCAGGCAGGGGACCACCAAGTACGGCGCGGCGCGCAGCACTTCGCCCCGCGCGACCCGCTTGGCGATGGACTCATCGGACTTGCCGTCGCGCCGCAGATCCGCGATCCACGCGTCCCGCATGGCGTCGAGCAGCCGGGTGCGTGACTCCTCGGACTCCAGGAGCACGAAGCGCCAGGGCGTGGTGTGGTGCGGGGCCGGCGCGGTCACCGCGGCCGCCACCGCGCGACGCACGGCGCCCGGGTCGACCGGGTCGTCCGTGAAGGCCCGTACCGTACGCCGCTGGGTGACCGCCTCCCGTACCGCCTCGGAGGTGCCCAGGCGGAACATGTCGTCGGCGGCGGCGCGCACCATCTCGCGGGCCGAACCCTCGCCCGCGAAGTGCCCAAGACCCCGCACCACCGCGACCGGAAGGCCGCCCGCCTTGCCCTTGACGAGGTCACCGGCGGCGGCCAGCTCGTCGGCGAGGGCGACGACGGTGGCGTTCAGCGGGTTGCCGTGCTTGTCCGTACTGCCGCGCAGGTCGTTGAGGACGCGTACGCCGGCGGCGCCGATCGCCACGTCGGTCAGGCCGCCGCGCCAGGGCCGGCCGAAGGTGTCGGTGACGATGACGCCGACCTCGACGCCCAGCGCGTCCCGCAGCCCCGCGCGGATGGCGGCCGCCGAGGCGTCCGGGTCCTCGGGGAGCAACAGGACGGTACCGGCGGGGGTGTTGGAGGCGTCGACCCCGGCGGCCGCCATGACCAGGCCCTGCCGGTTCTCCACGATGCGCAGGGAGCCGCGCCGTGCCACCACCCGTACCGTCTCGGCGTCGATGGCCGCCTCGCGGTCGGCGGCCTCGGTGATCCGGCCCTCCGCCTTGGAGACGATCTTCGAGGTGACCAGCAGGATGTCGCCGTCGGCGAGGCCGGGCTCGGCCGTCGCGATCAGCTTGGCCAGGTCGTCGCCCGGCTGGACCTCCGGCAGCCCGGGGACCGCCCACACCCGGAAGGAGGCGGCGCTCACGCGCGGACCTCCTCGGCCAGGGTCAGCGCCTCGCGGGCCATCGCGGCCGTCGCCTCCAGGTCCGTCATCATCAGCGGCACGGCGCGGCAGCGGATGCCCGCTTCCTCGATCCCGGTGACCGAGGCCGCGTCCACCGTGTCGACCAGCCAGCCGTCGAGCAGGCCCGAGCCGTAGTGCTCGGCGACCGCCGCCGCCGTGGACTCCACGCCGACCGCCGCCAGCACCTTGTCGGCCATGCCGCGCACCGGCGCGTCGCCGACGATGGGGGAGAGGCCCACGACCGGCACGCCCGCCTCGGCGATCGCCTCACGGATGCCGGGCACGGCCAGGATGGTGCCGACCGAGACGACCGGGTTGGACGGCGGGAAGAGGATGACGTCGGCCGAGGCGATCGCTTCGAGGACGCCGGGGGCGGGCTTGGCCTGCTCGGCGCCGACCGGCACCACCGCGTGCGCGTCCAGGGAGGCGCGCAGCTTCACCCAGTACTCCTGGAAGTGGATCGCCTTGCGTTCGCCGTCCACCTCGACGGCGACATGCGTCTCGACGCGGTCGTCGGACATCGGGATGAGACGCACGCCGGGCTGCCAGCGGGCACACAGGGCCTCGGTGACGGCGCTGAGCGGATAGCCCGCGCCGAGCATCTGCGTACGCACGATGTGGGTCGCGAAGTCGCGGTCGCCGAGCCCGAACCACTCGGGCCCCACCCCGTAGGCGGCCAGCTCCTCCTTCACGGTGAAGGACTCCTTGGTACGCCCCCACCCCTGCTCCTCGTTGATGCCGCCGCCCAGCGTGTACATCACCGTGTCGAGGTCGGGGCAGACCTTCAGGCCGAACAGATGGATGTCGTCGCCCGTGTTGCCGATGACGGTGATGTCGGCGTCGGGGGCGGCGGACTTGAGACCACGGAGGAAGCGGGCACCGCCGATGCCGCCTGCCAGAACCACAATGCGCATACGCAGAGTCTGTCAGGCGGGTACGACATCCTGGGCTGCCGGGGCGGACCGGGCGGGGTGCATCGGCATGTCGGTCAGGCCCGGGTAGTACACGTGCAGGCTCACCGCCGGCTCCAGGGAGTCGTTGACGACCTCGTGGACGTAGCCCGGGGCGAACACCCGCTGGGATCCGGCCGCAAGGGACCGCGCGCCGCGTTCGGTGTGCTCGGTCAACGTGCCGTCCAGGACGGTCAGTACGCCCGACGACGCGCCGTGGTCGTGGGCGCCGCTGCGCTGGCCGGGCACCCAGGACAGGAGCCAGATCTCGTAGCCGGGCCCGGTGCGCAGGCGGTGGTACCAGCGGGAGGCCGCGTCGTACTGGACCAGGTGGGCCCACTGGGAGGGGTCGGCGGCGAGGGAACGGGCGAGTCCGGCGAACTCGGCGACCGTGGCGGGGTGCTCGCGGGCGGGCTGGAGGAGGTGCTGGACCTCCAGGATGTCGCCGGCGATCTGGAGGTCGCTGTGGCTGCTGTTCATGGTGCGGGGGTTCCTCGGCGGGAGTGCTGGGGTGTCGCAGATGAAGGGGGGTCTCGCGCGGGGGAGACGGCGGTCGCCCGCGGTGGACGCGAGGCGTCTCAGGGGAGGCGGGGGGAGAAGCTGGATCGCACGGGAAGCAAGCGGTGCGGGATCAACAGCTGGAACAGCAGCAGCGCGCCTGGACAGCGCTGCGGAACCCACGGACGTGGGTCGCTCGGTGCGCTGTGGTCACTGACATGCGATCCAGAAGAGCGGGTCGGTGGGGTTGCTGTCAACCCAATGACCGATTTGGCCGCAATGTTTCACCTTATCCGGTTGCTGTGGCCGGAGAAAGGTTTGTGCAGTCGGGGGGCGGGAGATGTGGCGCAGCAGGCGTGCACTCAAACACCGCCACCTTCTCGTGATCCGAATGTGATCCGGGCCGCTTTCTGGGTACGGGCGCAACAAGATCAATAGTCGTCTCGTCCTCGTCTGTGGTCACGGTCGAGCGGGAGTCGAGTGGGTCTCTGCGGAGAGGCGGTGGCGTGCGCCGGTGGCATGTGTCAGGTTTTTGCCGATTTGAACACTTTCCGCATAGCCTTGGTTCCGCAGAGTGAATACGGGGCCCAATAGCAGATCTCGGCTTGACTCGCCCGGATCCACACACTTGTAATTTCACTCGTGTCGTTCGGCCGGATTCGGTAACGGCAACATCACGGGGCAGCAAAGACAGACGAGGGGCGCACATGACCGAGCTGTTTCAGGAACTGCTGGTCGACGAGGCCGAAGAGGAGCTCGGCTGGCAGGAACGGGCCCTCTGCGCCCAGACCGACCCCGAATCCTTCTTCCCCGAGAAGGGCGGCTCCACCAGAGAGGCCAAGAAGGTCTGCCTCGCGTGTGAAGTCCGGTCCGAATGCCTTGAGTACGCACTCGCCAACGACGAGCGGTTCGGGATCTGGGGCGGCCTGTCCGAACGCGAGCGCCGCCGCCTGAAGAAGGCCGCGATCTGACACCCGGGCCGCCTCAGGGTCCGGGCCACTCAAGAGCCCGGGCCGCCCCAGGGCCCGGCCCGCTCAAGGACCCGGGCCGCCCAGCGGCTTGACGAGGTCGCGGGCCCCGGTAGGAACCCGGCCGCCCCATGGCGGGGCTGCGCCGCCGGGCTGCGGCCGGTCGCCGCCGCTGGCCGAGGGCGCCCTTGGCTACCGCGCTGCGGACCAGCGTCACTTGGTTGCGTCCGACTTCCATCACCCCGCTGTGGGGCACCTCCGCTGCCGGGCTTCGACGGGCCGCTGCCCTGCTCACGGCCGGCGGCCGCCGCCCGGACCCACCCCGGCCACCCTCGCCCACCCCGGGTGACGGCCTCCCCACCCCGGCCACCCTCGCCCACCCCGGGTGACGGCAACCCCACCCCGGCGACCGTCCCCGCCCAAACCCGGCGGACGCCCTCCCCGTCCCCGCCCAAACCCGGCGGACGCCTCCCCGTCGCCGCGCAAACCGTCCGACTCCGTACACAACCCGTACACAAACAACCGCCCACCCCCCGCGCCCCCTCCGCGGGCGGCGGACCGGCTGGGCGGCAGACGTTAGTGTGGGGCGCTGTCCACGGCACTCCGGTCACGTCAGAGCCCGTCTCGCACCACCGGCCGCGCCGACCGCAGTCCGCACAGCAGCCTTCCGGGGCGGAGGGGCCCGTACCTCGATGTCCGTGCACAGCCAGTCGACGGCCCCGTACGAGGCGGCCGTGACTCCCGAATTCCCCCGCCATGTGGTGACCGCCGTCGTCGTCTCGCACGACGGCGCACGCTGGCTCCCCGACGTCCTGGCCGGACTGCTCGGCCAGGAACGCCCCGTACAGAACGCGTACGCCGTCGACACCGGCAGCGCCGACGACTCCGCGCGCCTGGTCGCCGAAGCGCTCGGCGACGAACGCGTCCTGCACCTCGCCCGCCGCACCGGCTTCGGCGCCGCCGTCGACGAGGCCGTCCGCGCCGCCCCCGTGCTTGGCCCCGACGACCTGCCCTACCTCAAGCGGCCCAGCGGCTGGGACCCGGTCTCGCGCAGTTGGCGCGACGACAGCTACGACCTGCCCGAACTCCCGCACGGCGAGCCCGTGCAGTGGCTCTGGCTGCTCCACGACGACAGCGCGCCCGACCCCGGCGCGCTCGCCGAACTGCTGCGGGTCGCCGACGCCGGCGCGGACGCGGGCATCATCGGGCCCAAGCTGCGCGGCTGGTACGACCGCAAACAACTCCTCGAAGTCGGCGTCTCCATCGCCCACAGCGGCCGCCGCTGGACCGGTCTCGACCGGCGCGAACAGGACCAGGGCCAGCACGACCAGGTCAGGCCCGTCCTGTCGGTGTCCTCCGCCGGCATGCTGATCCGCCGCGACGTGTGGGACGAACTCGGCGGCTTCGACCGGGCGCTGCCCCTGATGCGCGACGACGTCGACCTGTGCTGGCGCGCGCACGCGGCAGGACACACCGTCCTGGTCGCCCCCGACGCCACCGTCCGCCACGCCGAGGCCGCCGCCCGCGAACGCCGCGCCGTCGACTGCGCGGGACGCTCCGTCGTCAACCCCCACCGGGTCGACAAGGCCGGCGCCGTCTACACCATGCTCGTCAACTCGCGTCCCGCGCTGCTCCCTTACGTGGTGCTGCGCATCGTGATCGGCACCCTGCTGCGGACCCTCGCCTACCTGGTGGGCAAGGTGCCGGGCCAGGCCGTCGACGAGGTCATGGGCCTGTCGGGCACCCTGCTGCGGCCCGGCCGGATCCTCGCGGGACGCAAGAAGCGCGGCAGGAGCGCCGTCGAGTCGAGCGAGCTGCGCCCCCTGTTCCCGCCGCCCGGCGCCACCATCCGCGCCACCGTCGAATCGGTCGCGGCGAGCCTCGGCGCGGGCACCGAGGACACCGGTGGCTCCCGGCACGGCGCCGTCGAATCGGGACCCGGCGGCGACGACGCCGACTTCCTGGAGATCGAACAGTTCGCCCGCCTCAAGAAGATCGCCCGCAAACCCGCCCCGGTCCTCTTCGCGCTGCTCCTGATCGTCTCCCTCGTCGCCTGCCGAGGCCTGTACGGCGGCGGCTCGCTCATGGGCGGCGCCCTGCTGCCCGCGCCAGGAAGCACCGGCGCCCTGTGGGCCCGCTACGCCGACGCCTGGCACCCCATCGGCGTGGGCGGCACCCAGACCGCGCCGCCCTACCTCGCGATCGTCGCCGTCCTGTCCGCACTGTGCTTCGGCTCCACCGGCTTCGCGCTGACCCTGCTGCTCGTCTGCTCGGTGCCGCTGGCCGGCCTCACCGCCTACTTCGCCGCGCGCCCGCTCCTCGCCTCCCGCCAGCTGCGCGCCTGGGTGGCCATCGCCTACGCCTTCCTGCCCGCCGCCACCGGCGCGCTCGCCGCAGGCCGGCTCGGCACCGCCGTCCTGGCCGTCCTGCTGCCGCTGATCGCCAGGGCCGGGGTGTCCGCCGCCGGACTGCGGGGCACCGAGGCCCGCGGCAGCTGGCGCGCCACCTGGACGTACGCGCTGCTCCTGACCGTCGCCATGGCGTTCACGCCCCTGGTGTGGCCGATCGCGGTGCTGCTCGGCATCGGCGTGCTCGCGCTGCGCAGGGGCGACATCACGGCGTACGGGCTGCGCTTCCTGGCCGCCGTCACCACCCCGCTCCTGATGCTCGCGCCCTGGTCGCTCACCCTGCTGACCAGCCCCTCCGGGTTCCTCAAGGAAGCGGGCCTCGCGTACGGGAACGGCTCGGCCGGCGCGCTCGACCTGCTCGGGGCGAGCCCCGGCGGACCCAAGGCCGTCGGCGGGCTGCTGCTCATGGGCATCGTCGCGGCCGCCCTCGCCGCCCTGCTGCGCGAACACCGCGCGTTCGCCATCCGCGCCGCCTGGGCGGTCGCGCTCATCGGGTTCCTCTTCGCGATCCTGTCCAACCGAGACGCCTGGGCGGGCCCGGCGACCCTCGTGTACGGGCTCGCGCTGCTCGCCGCCGCCGCGCTCGGCGCCGAATACGGCCGCACCCGAGTCGCGGGCCACGGTTTCGGCTGGCGCCAGCCGGTCGCCGCCCTGATCGCGCTCGCCGCCGTACTCGGCCCCTTGTACTCCGCCGCGCACTGGATGATCGGCGGCGCCGACGGCCCGCTGGAGCGGCGCGACCCGGTGCAGGTGCCGGCGTTCGTCGCCGAGGAGAGCGGCACCCGCGACCAGGCCCGCACCCTGGTGCTCGGCGGCACCTCGCCCGCCAAGGTCGCGTACACGCTGGTACGCGGCTCGGGCGGACAGCTCGGCGACGCCGAACTCGCCGCGTCCGGCGGCGACGACGCCCGGCTCGGCAAGGTCGTCGCCAACCTCGTCGCGGGCTCCGGCGCCGACCAGTCGAGCCAGCTCAGCGGATTCGCGGTGCGCTATGTGCTGGTGCGCGACGGCGCGCCCCGCGCGTTCGCCCGCACCCTGGACGCGACGCCGGGCCTGAGCCGGCTCAGCCAGCTCGACGGCAGCGCGCTGTGGCGGGTGGACCGCCAGGTCGCCCGCGCGGTGATCGTGCCGGCCAAGGGCGGCGAGAGCCTGCCGGTCGCGGCCGACCCCGTCGACATCCACACCAAGATCCCGGCCGGCCCGGCGGGCCGGGTCCTGCGCATCGCCGACAAGGCCGCCCCCGGCTGGAGCGCGAGCCTCGACGGCAGGGCGCTCAAGAAGACCACCGTCGACGGCTGGGCCCAGGGCTTCGAACTGCCCGCCGAAGCGGGCAAGTTGGACGTCACCTACGACGCCCCTCTCGTCCACACCCTGTGGATCTGGGTCCAGGCCGCGCTCGCCGTGGTTCTGCTGGTGCTCGCCCTGCCGGGTCGGCGCCGCCGGATCGACGACGATCTGCCCGACGCCCAGGAGGCGGTGGCGGCCGTCCCGGCGCAGCCCGTCGCGGGCGAGGGCCGCCGGGCCCGCCGGCTCCGCGCGCAAGCCGACGCCGAGGCCGAGACCCCCGCCGACGAACACGCGGCGCCGGGGGCGGACGTGCCGCGACAGGCCGCGTACGGGGAGTGGGACGCGGCCCAGTACGCCACCGCCTCCCCGGCCGCCGACGCCGCCGAGCACGACCAGCAGGCGGGGCAGCAGTACGACCCGTACCAGCAGCAGTACGCCGGCTACCAGCAGTACCCCGAGGGCGGCCACCCCGGTGTGCCCTACCCCGAGCCCGCGCACCCCGAAGTCCCGGGCGCCGAGGGCCAGTTCGGCGAGGGTCAGTACGGCGCGGGCCAGTACGCCGAGGGGTCCTACAGCGGCGGCCCGTACGGCGGCGAGCCATACGGCGACGGCCAGTACGCGGACAGCCAGTACACCGACGGCCACTACACCGACGCGCAGGGCCAGCAGCACCCGTACGACCCCTACCAGCAGCAACCGCACGCCTCTCAGCAGGCACTGGAGGGGCAGTACGACCCGTACGGCTACGGATACCCGCCCGAGCACCCCGAGCACCCCGAGCACCCCAAGCACCCCGAGCACCCCGAACAGCAGCAGCCGCACCGCCCCGACGGGAGCCAGCAGTGAAGCGCACCACCCTCTCCCTCGCGTCGGGGGCCGTCGCGCTCGTCGCGCTGACCGGATTCGCCTCGCTCACCGCGCCGGGCGGCCCGGCGGACACCGGCCCCAAGAACCCGCTACGGCTGCCCGTCGAGCGGACGAGCCTGCTGTGCCCGGCGCCCAGCAACTCCGACCTCGCCCAGACGACGTACACCGCGTTCACACCCAAGGGGGCGGCCCAGGGCGGGTCGCAGAGCAAGCCGGGCACGGCGGCGCTGTCCCCGGCGGTGCCGTCGTCCCCCGACGCCGGCGCCTCCGCGCCCGCCGCCACGGGCAAGGACGCCAAGGACGCCAAGGGCACGAAGGCGACCGGCAAGACCCCCGCCGGCCAGCCCGTCCTCACCCTGAAGGAGCCGGGCAAGCCGGTCACCGCGACCGCCAACGGCTCGGACGCGCCCGCGCTCGCCGGTTCCGCCGACGGCCTGCTGGCCCCGGGCTGGACGGCCCAGCAGACCACCCAGATCACCGGCGGCGTCGGCCGCGCGCTGCTCGGCACCGGCTGCACCACGCCGGACGCCGACTTCTGGTTCCCCGGCGCGTCCACGGCCAAGGACCGTCAGGACTACGTCCATCTGACCAACCCCGACGACACCGCGGCCGTCGCCGACATCGACCTCTTCGGCGCGGACGGTCCCCTCAAGGCCGACACCGGCGAGGGCATCACGATCCCCGCCAAGTCGAGCGTTGCCGTTCTCCTCTCCACTCTGACCGGCACGGTGGCCGACGATCTGACGGTGCATGTCACCACCCGGGCGGGGCGGGTCGGCGCGGCGGTCCAGGCCACCGACGCGAAGGCGGGCGCGGACTGGCTGCCCGCGTCGGCGGACGCGGCGCCCTCCCAGGTGTTTCCGGGCATCCCGGGCGACGCCACCGACGTACGCCTTGTCGTGTACGCCAAGGGCTCGGACGACGCGGACCTCAAGGTGAAGCTGGCGAGCAAGGGAGGCAGCTTCACCCCGGCGGGGCTGGACTCCGTGCACGTGAAGGCGGGGATGACGGCGTCCTTTGATTTGAAGAACGTCACACGGGGCGAGCCGGGTTCCCTTCTGCTCACCCCGGATGCGGACGACGGCACTCCGGTCGTCGCGGCGCTGCGCGTGGTGCGCGGCACCGGAGACAAGCAGGAGATCGCCTTCATCCCGGCGGCCTCCCCGGTCGGCGCCCGCGCGACGGTCACCGACAACCGCGACAAGGCGGCCACCCTCGCCCTGACGGCGCCGGGCACCAAGGACGCCACCGTGAAGGTCACCTCGTCCCCGGGCACCGAGGGCGGCGACCCGCAGTCCAAGACGTACACCGTGAAGGCGGGCACCACGCTCGCCGTCGACCCGCCGGCCCCCTCGGGCCTCAAGGGCTCCTACGCCCTGACGGTGGAGCCCGACCCCAAGGGCGGCGCGGTCTACGCCTCGCGCACGCTGGCCGTCACCCAGGACGGCGTCCCGATGTTCACGGTGCAGACGCTGGCGGACGACAAGGGCACGGTCGCGGTCCCGGCCGCGGCGCAGGACCTCACGGTCCTGGAGAAGTGACGCGGCGCACGACCTGACGATCCTGGAGAAGTGACGGGGCGCAGGATTTCACCGTCCTGGAGAAGTGACGGGGCGCGCGCGGGTCAGTCCTGCCCGTACCGGGGGTCGACCGACTCCGGTGCCAGGCCGAGGAGTTCGGCGACCTGCTCGACCACGACCTCGTGCACGAGCAGGGCGCGCTCGTCCCGGTTCTTGGTGCGGATCTCGACCGGCCTGCGATAGACCAGGATCCGGGCCGGGCGGTCCTTGCCCGCCGCGACCGCACGGCCGAGCGGCACGGCCTCGTCACTCCAGGACGACCCGTCCACCTCGTCGTTCACCGTGCCGGGTGACTCCTTGAACGGCACGTCGGCCACCAGGAACTCCACCTCCTGGAGCTGCGGCCAGCGCCGCTCCAGGCGTTCCACCGAGTCCAGCACGAGATCGCGGAAGGTCTCCGCCCTGCTGGCCGAGAGCGGCACCTGGGGCGGCGCCACGGGCCCGCGCATGCCGCGGCCGTGCCGGTCGCGGCGCCGGGGCCCCGAGCGGGAGCCAGTACCTTCGGCTGAGTGGGAGCTGTCCATCACTGACGCAGCGTAGCCCTCCGGGACGGATGGCGATCGCGGCAACGGCGCGCGCGGCCGCATGTCGCGCGATGACCATTTCGGCCACGAGTGAGAGCGGTTGCCCGGCCGTCCGGACCCGGGATTCCGTGCCTTTTGACCGAATCGTTCCCAAGTAGCGGGCGCCAGAAGGGCGGTAGCCGCCTGCGGTCCGCTGTTCCCGCGCAGGTCAGCGCAGTTGCTCCGAGAGGGCGTGTGCCCGAGCTCACACCGCGACACGGTGGAGTGAGCTGGTGGAGAGTCGTCGCGGCCCGGTCAAGAGTGCGGTACCGTCCAACGTCGTGAGCCCTGTACGTCGCTGTTCGCGCACCGCGTGCGGTCGCCCTGCCGTCGCGACGCTGACGTACGTCTACGCGGACTCGACCGCAGTCCTCGGTCCGCTCGCCACCTATGCCGAACCCCACTGCTACGACCTGTGCGCCGAGCACAGCGAGCGCCTGACCGCGCCCCGTGGCTGGGAGGTCGTGCGCCTGACGGACGGCTCCGCTCCGGCCCGCCCCAGCGGCGACGACCTGGAAGCGCTTGCCAATGCCGTACGGGAGGCCGCGCGTCCCCAGGAGCGCGCCGCCGAGGCAGGCGGAGCGCGCGCCTCGGACCCGGTGGAAGTCGGCCGCCGAGGCCATCTGCGCGTGCTGCGCTCACCCGAATCCTGAAGGCGACCGCGGCGCGCCTCAACCCCACCGCCTATTCGGCCGAGTTGGCGCGCTCATGCGCCCGGCCGCCCGAGCCATGTCCTGTGTCGCCCCGGCGGCGGGTAGTTTGGGAGCCCGGCCGGCGCCCGCCAAAGGGCATCGGCGACGCCGTCAAGGAAGGTTGGGCCGTGGCTGCTGATCTGTCGCAGATCGTGAAGGCGTACGACGTCCGCGGAGTGGTGCCGGATCAGTGGGACGAGGCCCTTGCCGAGCTGTTCGGCGCCGCCTTCGTCACCGTGACGCGGGCCGACGCCATCGTCGTCGGCCACGACATGCGGCCCTCCTCGCCCGGTCTCTCCGCGGCTTTCGCGCGCGGCGCGGCCATGCTCGGAGCGGACGTCACCCTCATCGGACTGTGCTCCACCGACCAGCTCTACTACGCGTCCGGCGCCCTCGACCTGCCGGGCGCGATGTTCACCGCCTCGCACAACCCGGCCAAGTACAACGGCATCAAGATGTGCCGCAAGGGCGCGGCGCCGGTCGGCCAGGACACCGGCCTCGCCGAGATCCGCGCGCTGGTCGAGCAGTGGTCGCGGCAGGGCGCGCCGGCCCCGGCCGCGAAGGCGGGCACGATCGTCGAGCGCGACACGTTGACCGACTACGCGGCCCATCTCCTGGCCCTGGTCGACCTCTCCGCCATCCGCCCCCTGAAGGTCGTGGTCGACGCGGGCAACGGCATGGGCGGGCACACCGTGCCCACAGTGTTCGACGGCCTGCCCCTCGACCTGGTTCCGATGTACTTCGAGCTCGACGGCACCTTCCCCAACCACGAGGCCAACCCGCTCGACCCGGCCAACATCGTGGACCTCCAGGCCCGTGTCATCGCCGAGGGCGCGGACCTGGGTCTCGCCTTCGACGGCGACGCCGACCGCTGCTTCGTCGTGGACGAGCGGGGCGAGCCGGTCTCGCCGTCCGCGATCACCGCGCTGGTCGCCGCCCGCGAGCTGGCCCGCCACCCCGGCGGCACCGTGATCCACAACCTGATCACGTCCTGGTCCGTGCCCGAGGTGGTCCGCGAGAACGGCGGCACGCCCGTACGCACCCGGGTCGGCCACTCCTTCATCAAGCAGGAGATGGCGGCCACCGGGGCGATCTTCGGCGGTGAGCACTCCGCGCACTACTACTTCGCCGACTTCTGGAACGCGGACACCGGCATGCTGGCCGCGCTCCACGTCCTGGCGGCGCTGGGCGGCCAGGAGGGCACCCTGTCCGCGCTCGTCGCGCAGTACGACCGGTACGTGGGCTCAGGCGAGATCAACTCCACGGTGGACGACCAGTCGGCCCGGGCGGCGGCGGTCCGCGACGCGTACGCGGACCAGGACGGCCTCACCCTGGACGAGCTCGACGGCCTGACCGTCACCGCCCAGGACTGGTGGTTCAACCTGCGCGCCTCCAACACCGAGCCCCTGCTGCGCCTGAACGTCGAGGCCCGCGACGAGGTGACGATGGCGAAGGTCCGCGACGAGGTTCTGACGCTGGTACGCGGCTGAGGAGCGAGGCCCGGCGCCGAGGCGGCACCGGGCCGTCGTGCTGGGTCTTCGCGCCGGTCCGCCGTGCCGGGCCTTCGCGCCGGTCCGCCGTGACTGGGCGGAGTGCGACCCGGGCGCTGTGCGGCCTGGACCGTTGCGGCCCGGGTGATTCGCGGCCCGGGTCAACGTGCCCCGCTCGCCGCGTTCAGAGCACCGGGCGCGCCCCCCGTCACCCGCCCACCCCGCCCGACCCGGGCGCTGTGCGGCCTGGACCGTTGCGGCCCGGGTCATTCGCGGCCCAGGCCCATCCGCACCCCGAGCCATCCGCACCCGGGTCAACGCGCCCCACTCATCGCGTTCACAGCACCGGGCGCGCCCCCGTCACCCACCCCGCCCGGCCCGGGCATCGGCGCAACCCCCGCGCTCCCGCACCGGCTTGCTCGGCGGGCACGCAGCCCGCTCACCCCGGCGGTAGGCTGATCAGGCCCCCCTGGTGCGCACCCGTACGCGCACCAGGACACAGCACGCCGAAGGGAATCTCATGCCGCTCGAAGCCGGCCTCCTCCAGATCCTCGCCTGCCCGGCGTGCCACGCCCCGCTCAGCGACGCGACCTCGGCGGACGAGCCCGAGCTGATCTGCACCGGCAAGGAGTGCGGACTGGCCTACCCGGTGCGCGACGGCATCCCGGTCCTCCTGGTCGACGAGGCCCGCCGACCCGCGTGACGCGCCACGGGCATCCAGCGCGCGCCCAGACCAGGTAACCCGTCCCGGTAACCCGCCCAGCACAGCCGGAGGCCCGACCCCATGCTCGACGAGTCGCTGCTCGACGCACCGGAAGCCCTCGCCCGGGCCGATCACCGAGGGCTGCTGCGCGGCGCGGCGGAGGCGGGCGCACGCGTCCGTACCGCGGCCCGGCACGCGGTGGAGGCCGGCATCGCCGAGCTGAAGCCCGAGGGCCGGCCGCGCTCCGTGCTGATCGCGGGCCCCGGCACCGCCGCGGCCGGTGTGGCTGACCTGATCACGGCGCTCGCGGGCGCGTCCGCGCCGGTCACCCGCCTGGAATCCACCGGCGTCGCCCCCGCCGCCGGCGCCCTGCGCTGGACGCTGCCGGGCTGGGCGGGCTCCGTCGACCTGCTGCTCATCACCACCACGGACGGCTCCGAGCCCGGCCTGGCCCTCCTGGCCGAGCAGGCCTACCGCAGAGGCTGCAACGTCGTCGCGGTCGCCCCCCAGCGCTCCCCGCTCGCGGAAGCCGTGGACGGGGTGCACGGCCTCGTCGTCCCGCTGGCAGCGGGCCCCTTCGAACCCGACGGGGCGGAGATGTCCGCCGCGAGCCCGGGCGCCCTGTGGTCCCTGTTCACGCCCCTGCTCGCGCTGCTCGACCGGGTCGGCCTGCTCAGCGCGTCCCCGGAGACCATCGAGAAGGTCGCCGTACGCCTTGACCGCACGGCCGAGCGCTGCGGCCCCGCCATCGCGACCTACAGCAACCCGGCCAAGACCCTGGCCTCCGAGCTCGCCGAATCGCTGCCGCTGATCTGGACCGAGGGCGTGGGCGCGGCACCGGCGGGGCGCCGGTTCGCGGCCGTGCTCAGCGAACTGTCGGGCCACCCCGCGCTCGCCGCCGCGCTCCCCGAGGCGCTGCCCGTCCACGGCGTGCTGCTGGCGGGCTCGCTCGCGGCCGGCGCCGACCCCGACGACTTCTTCCGCGACCGCGTCGAGGAGCCGGAGCGGCTGCACGCCCGGGTCGTCCTGCTGCGCGACCGGCCCGCCGGCGGTCTCTCCGCCCTGCCCGCCGCCCGCGAACTGGCGCTGAGCCACGACGCCCCGGTCAGCGAACTCGAGCCGGAGGAGGGCAGCGAGCTCGAATGCCTCGCCGAACTCCTCGCCATCGCCGATTTCGCCACCGTGTACCTGACGATCGCGTCCGCCTGACCCCGCCCGCACACCCGGCCGGAGCCCGCGCCCGGCAGCCGAAAGAGAACACAGGACTCATGGACCGTCTCACCAACACCATCCGTCCCTACGCCTGGGGCTCCACCACCCTCATTCCGGAGCTGATGGGCGCCGCCCCCACCGACGAGCCCCAGGCCGAGATGTGGATGGGCGCCCACCCCATGGCCCCTTCACGCCTCGACCGGGGCGCCGGCCTGACATCGTTGTCGGACCTGATCGCGACGGACCCGGCGGCCGAACTCGGCCGCGCCACGGTGGCCCGGTTCGGGCCGCGCCTGCCCTTCCTGCTCAAGCTGCTCGCCGCCGACGCCCCCCTCTCGCTCCAGGTCCATCCCGACCTCGCCCGGGCGAAGGAGGGGTACGAGGCCGAGGAGCGGGCCGGGATCCCGCTCGACGCGCCGCACCGCAACTACAAGGACACCAACCACAAGCCCGAACTGATCTGCGCGCTCACGCCGTTCGAGGGGCTGTGCGGCTTCCGCGCCCCCGAGGAGGCCGCGCGCACGCTGGAGGAGCTGGAGGTCGACTCCCTCAAGCCGTACGTCGATCTGCTGCGCGCCCACCCCGTCGAGGCGGCCCTGCGCGAAGTCCTCACCGCCGTGCTGGGCGCCGACCGCGAGGAGATGGCGGCGACGGTCACCGAGACGGCCGCCGCCTGCGCCCGCCTGGGGGGCGCGCAGTACAGCGCGTACGCCTCGCTCGCGCACCACTACCCTGGCGACCCCGGCGTCCTCGCGGGCATGTTCCTCAACCACGTCCAACTCCAGCCCGGCGAGGCGCTGTTCCTCGGCGCGGGCGTGCCGCACGCCTATCTCGGCGGCCTGGGCGTGGAGATCATGGCCACCTCCGACAACGTCCTGCGCTGCGGCCTGACCCCCAAACACGTCGACGTCCCCGAACTGCTCAAGGTCGTACGCTTCGAGCCGACCGATCCCGGTGTGCTGCGCCCCGAGGCGTCGGTGACGGGGGAGGAGCTGTACGAGACCCCGACCGACGAGTTCCGCCTGTCCCGTTTCGTACGGGCCGAGGGCGCGGCCCCCACCGACCTGACGGCGCCGACGCCGCAGATCCTCCTGTGCACGGCGGGCAGCCCCGCAGCCGGCGGGCTGACCCTCGCTCCGGGCACCTCCGTCTTCGTACCGGCGGGGGAAATGACCGAACTGTCCGGTACGGGAACGGTGTTCCGCGCCACCGTCGTCGCCTGATGCGACAATGTGCCGCCGCGGGGTCCGGGCACCGGCCGGGGCCCCGCCGATGGCAACCGACGAAGGGAAGACGGCACCTCCATGAGCGCGTCAGGCGGAACCAAGGCCATCGTGGCGGCGCTGAGCGCCAACCTCGCCATCGCGGCGGCGAAGTTCGTGGCGTTCCTGTTCAGCGGTTCGTCGTCGATGCTCGCGGAGAGCGTCCACTCGCTGGCCGACTCCGGCAACCAGGGCCTGCTGCTGCTCGGCGGCAAGAAGGCCCGGCGTGAGGCGACGCCCCAACACCCCTTCGGCTACGGGCGCGAGCGCTACGTCTACGCCTTCCTCGTCTCGATCGTGCTGTTCTCGGTCGGCGGCATGTTCGCCGTCTACGAGGGCTACGAGAAGATCAGGCACCCGCACGCCATCGAGGCCTGGTACTGGCCCGTCGGCGTCCTCGTCTTCGCGATCATCGCGGAGGGCTACTCCTTCCGTACGGCGATCAAGGAGTCGAACGTCACCAGGGGCCAGCTCTCCTGGAAGGAGTTCATCCGCCGCGCCAAGGCACCCGAACTCCCCGTGGTCCTGCTGGAGGACTTCGGCGCGCTGGTCGGCCTGGCCCTCGCCCTCGCGGGCGTCGGCATCGCGGTGGCGACCGGCAACGGCGTGTGGGACGGCATCGGCACCCTGTGCATCGGCGTCCTGCTGATCCTCATCGCCATGGTCCTGGCCGCCGAGACGAAGTCGCTGCTGCTCGGCGAGTCGGCGGGCATGGAGGAGGTCGAGAAGATCAAGGCGGCGATCGTGGACGGTGACACGGTCACCTCGGTCATCCACATGCGCACCCTCCACCTCGGCCCCGAGGAGCTGCTGATCGCCGCCAAGATCGCCGTCCAGCACGACGACACGGCCCGCGAGATCGCGGCCGCGATCAACGAGGCCGAGGCCCGCGTCCGCGCGGCGGTCCCGATCGCCCGGGTCATCTACCTGGAACCGGACATCTACAGCGCCGAAGAGGCAGCGGCGGGCCCCGACCCGGCCGCCACCCCGGGCGGCCGCTGAGCCCCATGTCCGTGCGGGCCCGGCCCGGCTCCCGCCCTCGGGCCCGCACGGAGTAAGCCTGCCGGACCGGACCCGCTGGGGGCGGGAGCAAGCCGTTCATCAGGCGCACTGGGGTCCGCTGGGCCGATCGGTGTAGATTCGTGACCAGAGCCAGACGTCGCTGCTGATGGCGGTCGGTCGGTCGTCCCCCGTGGACCCGGCCGAGGGAGAGAGGGCCTCCGACGGACTGCGCTGCGAGCGCGTTCGGGCACTTTTCTGCCTGCCGCCGCCCGCAGATCAGCCGTACCCACCCTCGACACCGACCCACGAGGAGCAGCTCCCCATGACGACTGACGCCACCGGCGCCGGCCAGGACTTCAAGGTCGCCGACCTCTCCCTCGCCGCCTTCGGCCGCAAGGAGATCAACCTCGCCGAGCACGAGATGCCCGGCCTGATGTCGATCCGCAAGGAGTACGCCGCCACGCAGCCGCTGGCCGGCGCACGCATCACCGGCTCCCTGCACATGACCGTGCAGACCGCCGTCCTGATCGAGACCCTGGTCGCGCTCGGCGCCGAGGTCCGCTGGGCCTCCTGCAACATCTTCTCCACCCAGGACCACGCGGCCGCCGCCATCGCGGTCGGCCCGAACGGCACCCCCGAGGCCCCCGCGGGCGTCCCGGTCTACGCCTGGAAGGGCGAGACCCTCGAGGAGTACTGGTGGTGCACGGAGCAGGCCCTGACCTGGCCGAACACCCCCACCGGCGGCCCGAACATGATCCTGGACGACGGCGGCGACGCCACCCTCCTGGTGCACAAGGGCGTCGAGTTCGAGAAGGCCGGCGCGGCCCCGGACCCCTCGACGGCGGACTCCGAGGAGTACGCCCAGATTCTCACCGTGCTGAACCGCACCCTGGGTGAGAACCCCCAGAAGTGGACCCAGCTCGCCTCCGAGATCCGCGGCGTGACGGAGGAGACCACCACCGGTGTCCACCGCCTCTACGAGATGATGCGCGACGGCGACCTCCTGTTCCCGGCGATCAACGTGAACGACGCCGTGACCAAGTCGAAGTTCGACAACAAGTACGGCTGCCGCCACTCCCTGATCGACGGCATCAACCGCGCCACCGACGTCCTCATCGGCGGCAAGACCGCGGTCGTCTGCGGCTACGGCGACGTCGGCAAGGGCTGCGCCGAGTCCCTGCGCGGCCAGGGCGCCCGCGTGATCATCACCGAGATCGACCCGATCTGCGCGCTCCAGGCGGCGATGGACGGCTACCAGGTCACGACTCTGGACGAGGTCGTCGACAAGGCGGACATCTTCGTCACCACGACGGGCAACAAGGACATCATCATGGCCGCCGACATGGCCAAGATGAAGCACCAGGCGATCGTCGGCAACATCGGCCACTTCGACAACGAGATCGACATGGCCGGTCTTGCCAGGATCCCGGGCATCGTCAAGGACGAGGTCAAGCCCCAGGTGCACACCTGGACCTTCCCCGACGGCAAGGTGCTGATCGTCCTCTCCGAGGGCCGCCTGCTGAACCTCGGCAACGCGACCGGTCACCCCTCCTTCGTCATGTCGAACTCCTTCGCGGACCAGACCCTGGCCCAGATCGAGCTCTACACCAAGCCGAACGAGTACCCGACCGACGTGTACGTGCTGCCCAAGCACCTCGACGAGAAGGTCGCCCGCCTCCACCTGGCCTCGCTCGGCGTCAAGCTCACCGAGCTCCGTCCGGAGCAGGCCGCGTACATCGGCGTCGAGGTCGAGGGCCCGTACAAGCCGGACCACTACCGCTACTGATCCCCGAGCGGTCCGCCACCGGGCAACACCACCCCGGCGGCGGGCCGGCCGCACAACGCGCGGCAGGGTCAGCTGCCCGACTGGCCGACCGGTACCTGAGCAGGCCCCCGCACCCCCGTGCCGGGGGCCTGCCCCGTACCGCCCCACCGAGTCAGCGCCCGATCCCCAAGGACTTGCCGATCCCATGCCCCGTGGCCGCTATTCGCTGCACGACCCGCACGACCGCACCCCTCTCGGTGACGAACACTTCCACTGCGCCCCCGGGCCATCCGGTTGGCGTTACGTCTCCCAGCTCACCACCCCCTCCGGAGACCAGGCGGGCTCCGTGGACCTCGCGCTCGACGAACTCGGCCGTCCCATCCGCCTCGAACTCCATGCCGCCGGCTGGCAGGTACGAGGCGCCGCCCTCGACGGCGTCACTTGGGTCCGTACGGACCCGTCCGGGATCCACGCGAGCGAAGGCACCGTCCGCGCCCACGCCTTCACCGCCGGCTCCCCCGCGTTTCTCGTCGCCACCTCCCGTCTGCTGCGCCTCACCCCCCAGTCGCCGACGACGCGCGTCCGCCTCGTCCTGTTCACGGATCCGGTCCTCGCACCCCGCACGATCGACCAGTCCTGGGCCCTGCTGAACAGTGAAGCGCACGCCACTGACAACGGCCCCCTGATCGTGGACGAATACCAGGTCAACGCCCTGGACACGGGGGAGCAGTACGCCGTCCACATCGCCGGCGACGTCGTGCTCGCGGCCCCCGGCATCGAGCTGGAAGCCCTGGAGACCCCGCCCTCGACGTTCCCCACGCCGTAGCCCGGGCCGGATTCGCGCGCCCCTGTCGAAATGGCCCCGCCCCGTTCGACGTGTTGGTGTGCGGCGCTCCCGCCGCACGACGACGCACGACAGGATCGGACGGGAAACCCATGAGTCAGCTGCTGAGAGTCATGAACTTCAACGTCTCCAGCGACGGCATCGCCGCCGGGGAGCACCAGAGCCTCGACCGGCCGTTCGGACTCGACCATCCCGAGCGGCTTTTCGCCTGGGCCGGAGCCACCGCCAGCTGGCCCATGCGCACCGAGCCCGGCGGCAGCCGGGGCCTCGACGACTACTTCACCCGCGACTTCGCCCGCGACATCGGCGCCGAGATCATGGGCCGCAACAAGTTCGGGCCCCAGCGCGGCCCCTGGTCGGACCACGAATGGCTCGGCTGGTGGGGAGCGGAACCCCCGTTCCGTACACCGGTGTTCGTGATGACCCACCACGAGCGCCCGTCGTTCACGCTCTCCGACACCACGTTCCACTTCGTGGGCGGCGACCCCGCGTCGGTCCTCGCGCGGGCACGCGAGGTGGCGCGGGGCAAGGACGTCCGGCTCGGCGGCGGGGTCACCACCATCCGGCAGTTCCTCGACGCCGACCTCGTCGACACCCTGCACGTGGTGGTCTCGCCGGTGAAGCTCGAATCCGGGCTACGGCTCTGGGAGTCCCCCGAAGAGCTGCGCGACCGGTTCCACCTGGAGGTCGTGCCCAGCCCGAGCGGCGTGACGCACCACCTGTTCTGGCGCAGGTGACACGCGGGCGGGCCGCCCGTCGCGCTTTTCGACGCGGGGCGGGGCAGTACTAGGGGGTGTCTGGTGGGCCATGGCCGGGGGCGCGGCGTCTGGTGCGGCACCTCGCGGCGTTGCCGAATCGCCCCGATAGCTCCGCTATCGAGACGCTCCGGCGCCTTGCGATGCACCGCACCAGACGCCGCGCCCTGACCGACCCTGATCCACCAGACACCCCCTAGCCGGGCGGCGCGAATCCCGTGGAACGCGCCGCGGCCTCCGCGTCGCGCGCCCCCGAGAAGGCCTGCTCGCCGACGCCCGTGGCCGGGGCGGCACCGGCCGAAGCGGAAGGCCCGGCCGACCGGGCGGCCACCCCCGCGTCAGGAGCCGCGTCGGGAGCCGCGTACGAGCCGTGGACCGGACCCGGGCCGGACGCCGAACCCTGACCTGCCACGGCCCCCGGCACCCAAACGGAACCGGCCCCCGGACCTCCGCCGGGGCCCGCGCCGAAACCTCCGCCAGAACCCACGCCCGGGCCCGCGCCGGGACCCACGCACAGCCCGGCGCCCGCCCCCGCGAAGGCCCGCCGCGCGTCGCGGGCCTGGCGCTCGCTCACCACCGCCGCCAAGAACGCGGCCGGCGGCACCCCCTGCGGAAGCCCAGCCCCGGTACGCCCCGCCACGTCCTCCGCCAGACGCGTCGCCATCGCCCAGCTCACCTGCGGATCGAGCTGCCGCATACGCGTCAGGTACTGGCGCACCGCGAGCCACAGTTCATCCGGCACACGCGACAGATCAAGCCCCGCGAACCGCCCGATCAGCCACGGCGGCGGAGGCGGGACAGCCACGCCCTGCCCCGACGGCACCCGCTCCCGTACGACGAGCGTCCCCGCGAACACGTCACCGATGCGCCGCCCCCGCTCGGAGACCAGCGACGACACACAGGCCACGACACCGAAGGTCATCAGAACCTCGACGACCCCCATGGCCCCGCGCACCAACGCGTGCCGGAAACGTATGGGGCCGCCGTCGTCCCGCACCACCCGCAGTCCGCACGCCATCTTGCCCAGCGACCGTCCGTGCGTCAGCGTCTCGACCGCGATCGGGGCCCCGACCAGCACCAGCAGGAACAGGGCCACGGCTATCGCGGCCCGGGCTGCGGCGTCCAGGGAGGCGGTCGTCAGCATCATCACCATCGACACCGCGATGTACGCCGCCCACACCACCGCCAGGTCGATGGCCAGCGCCAGCGCCCGGCTCGGCAACCGAGCGGGCCGCAGCCCCAGTACGACCGCATCTCCCGTGACCAGCGCGCTCACCGAATACCCCACCCTCACAGAACGACGACCTTCCACACCCCTCGAGCCCCCCAGTCTGCCAAGCTGGCCCGCAACGCGCCGCAGTAGTACGGATCGTCCGCACCCAGTGCCTGGAGCAGCAGCAGAACATGGACCTCGACGTCTTCATCACCGCCCACCGCGCGGAGTGGGACCGCCTGGAACACCTCGTGCGCCGCAGCCGGCGGCTCTCGGGCGCGGAGGCGGACGAACTGGTGGCGCTCTACCAGCGCACGTCCACCCACCTCTCCCACATCCAGTCCACTGCCCCGGACCCCTTCCTGACGGCCCGGCTGACGCAACTGGTGGCCCGCGCGCGCTCCGCCGTCACGGGCACCCGCCGCGCGACCTGGCGCGATGCCGTGCGCTTCCTCACGGAGGGCTTCCCGGCGGCGGTCTACCGCTCGCGACGCTGGTGGATACCCGCCGCGCTGGTCTCCGTCGCGGTCTCGGCCCTCATCGGCTGGTGGATAGGCACCCACCCCGAGGTCCAGTCGGCCATCGCGGCCCCGGACGCCCTTCGGCAGATGACCCGCCCGGGCGGCGAGTACGAGACGTACTACTCCAGCCATCCCGCCGGCTCCTTCGCGGCCGAAGTCTGGACGAACAACGCGCAGGCCGCGGCCATCTGTCTGGTCCTCGGCGCCTTCTTCGGCATCCCGGTCCTGTGGATCCTGTTCCTCAACATGCTCAATCTGGGCGTCGGCATCGGCCTCATGTCGTCCGCCGGACGCCTCGACACCTTCCTCGGCCTGGTTCTGCCGCACGGCCTCCTGGAACTGACCGCGGTCTTCGTCGCCGCCGGTACGGGCATGCGCCTCGGCTGGACGGTCATCGACCCGGGCCCCCGCACCCGCCGCGCGGCCCTGGCGGAACGCGGCCGGGCGGCGGTCGGCATGGCCATCGGCCTTGCGCTGGTGCTGTTCGTCTCGGGCCTGATCGAAGGCTTCGTCACCCCCTCCGGCCTCCCGACCTGGGCCCGCATCAGCCTCGGCATCGTCGCGGAACTGGCCTTCCTCACGTACGTGTACGTCCTGGGCGGCCGTGCCACACGCGCGGGCGAGCTGGGCGACGTCGAGGCGAGCGCCCGCAGCGCCGAACTTCCGACGGCCGCGTGATGTGCGTGCGGCCCCTCTGGCCTGCTACTCTCCTCTTCGCCCACAAAACCGTTGACACGGTTCGCGTGGGGAGGTAGATTCAAACGGTTGCCTCGAACTGGACAAGTTCGGGATCGCTGGCTAACATCTCTCTCGCTCTCACCGGAAATTCCATTTCCCAGTGATGAGCCATTCCGATTCACCATGCGAAGTCAAAGAAGCCGATTCGATCGGCCGAAATGCTTCTGATAGAGTCGGAAACGCCGAAAGGGAAACGCGAAAGCGAAGAACTTGAAGCGAACCCCAATTCGACGGGGAATCGGACACGAAAGAGTCTGATAGAGTCGGAAACAAGAAATACTGAAGGGAAGCGCCCGGAGGAAAGCCCGAGAGGGTGAGTACAAAGGAAGCGTCCGTTCCTTGAGAACTCAACAGCGTGCCAAAAGTCAACGCCAGA
>NZ_JBIAGO010000028.1:0-70528 GCF_042869775.1 Streptomyces sp. NPDC006711 | reverse complement strand
CCAGCGACGGATGGTCCATGACACCGCTGGCCCGGGACCTCTCCGCCGCCTACCGCACCCGCACCCAGGCCACCACCCCACCCCCGCACCACGATTCCCGGCCACAGCACAACCCGCCGCCCCCGCAGGAACCTCTGGCCGTGCAGTACGCCGACTACACCCTGTGGCAGACCGCCGTCCTGGGCGACCCCCACGACCCGGACAGCGTCCTGGCCCGCCAGCGCGCCTACTGGACCACGCAGCTCACCGGCGCCCCCCAAGTCCTCGACCTCCCCCTCGACCGCCCCCGCCCCGCCATCGCCCGCCACCACGGCGCCACCACCCCCCTCAGCCTCAGCCCCGCCCTGCACCACCAACTCCGCACCCTGGCCCGCGACCACGACGTCACCCTCTTCATGGTCCTGCACGCCGCGACCGCCGTCCTGCTCCGCCACCTCGGCGCCGGAAACGACCTGCCCATCGCCACCGTCCAGGCCGGACGCACCGACGAAGCACTCGAACCCCTCATCGGCTTCTTCGTCAACACCCTCATCCTGCGCACCGACCTCACCGGCGACCCCACCTTCGGAGAACTCCTCGCCCGCGTCCGCGAAACCGACCTCGCCGCCTACGCCCACCAAGACCTCCCCCTCGACCACGTCATCGAAGCCCTCAACCCCCACCGCACCCTCTCCCACACCCCCTTCACCCAAATCGCACTCACCCTCCAAAGCTACGAACCGATCGCTCTGGACTTCCCCGGCCTCCAGGTCACGATGCCGACGGTCACCGACGAGAGCGCGAAGTTCGAACTGACCTTCAACCTCACGGAGTTGAGTGCGGGCGGCGTCGCGGGCTCGCTGGTCTACGCGACGGACGTCTTCGACCGGGACACCGCGCGGCGTATCGCCGATGGGCTGGTGCATGTGCTCGAAACGGTGCTGCGACAGCCGGACAGCCCGGTGGGACGCCTGCGCCTGACTCCGGACGAGGGCCTGAGCCCCGCGCCGCGGCCCGTGACGCCGCGACGGGGCCCCTCGCAGGCCCGGACGGTGCCCGAGGTCTTCCGGGCCCGGGTCGCGGACACGCCGCATGCCCCGGCGCTGCGTTCCGGCGATCAGTTCGTGACGTACCAGGAGCTCGACGTACGGGCGAACCGGCTCGCGCACCGGCTGATCGCCGCCGGAGTGGGCTCTGAGAGCCGGGTGGCGCTGCTCCTGGACCGCGGCGTCGACGCGGTGGTGGCGATGCTCGCCACCCTCAAGGCGGGCGCCGCCTACGTACCGCTGGACCCTCGCCAGCCCGCTGCCCGCACCACGGAGATCCTGCGGGAGAGCGCGGCCCGGGTCGCACTGACGGACGGTGTCCGGCCTGACGCCCTGGGAGAGGATTGCCTCTCAGCCCTCTCCGGCTCGGGCCTCTCGGTCCTCTCCGATCCGGCCGCGCTCCAGGCGATGGGGGATCCGGCGGAGGACGCCGAACCGGTGGTGAACTCCGGCGGCGAAGGGCTGGCCTGCGTGATGTTCACCTCCGGTTCCACCGGAATGCCCAAGGGTGTCGCGATCACACACCGCGGCCTCGTCGCACTGGCCGCGGACACGGCCTTCGACACCGGGGCCCACGACCGGGTGCTGCACCACTCGCCCTTGGCCTTCGACGCCTCCGCATACGAGATCTGGGTCCCTCTGCTGCGTGGCGGCCAGGTCGTGATAGCTCCGCCGGGTCAGCTCGACCTGGTGGTGCTGGGTGAGTTGCTGAACGACGCGGAGGTCACCGCGGCTTTCTTCACCACCGCCCTGTTCAATCTGCTGGCCGACGACCCGGGCGCTCCCCTGGCACCGCTGCGGGAGGTGTGGACAGGCGGTGAGTCCGCCTCCCCCACCGCGATGCGCATGGTCACCGAGAAGTACCCCGACATCGTCGTCACCCATGCCTACGGACCCACCGAAGGGACCACCTTCGCGACCTTCAGCCGTCTGCCCACGCCCTACACGCACCAGGGGCGGCCCCCGATAGGCGTCCCCATGGACCACACCGGTGTGTATGTGCTGGATCGGGGTTTGGTTCCGGTTCCGGTGGGTGTGGTGGGTGAGTTGTATCTGGCGGGTGTGGGGTTGGCGCGTGGGTATGTGGGGCGTGCTGGGTTGACGGCGGAGCGGTTTGTGGCGGATCCGTTCGGGTCGGGTGGGGGGCGGTTGTATCGGACGGGTGATCTGGTGCGGTGGCGTGGGGATGGGCAGTTGGAGTTCGTGGGGCGGGTGGATGGTCAGGTGAAGGTCCGGGGGTTCCGGATCGAGTTGGGGGAGGTCGAGTCGGTTCTTGGGTCGTTGGCGGGGGTGGGTCAGGTCACGGTGGTGGTCCGTGAGGATGTTCCGGGGGACAGGCGGCTGGTGGCTTATGTGGTGCCGGAGGGTTCTGGCTGGGATCCGGCGGGGCTGCGTGCGGGGGTGGCTGCCCGGCTGCCGGATTACATGGTGCCGTCCCATTTCGTGGCCCTGGACACTGTGCCGTTGACACCGAACGGGAAGATCGACCACAAGGCACTCCCCGCCCCGGCCACCGATCCCCAGGCGCCCCACGCTGCCCCTTCGACGCCTCAAGAGGCCGCTCTGTGCGAGCTGTTCGCGCAGCTACTCGGGGCCGACCGGGTCGGCATCGACGACGACTTCTTCGACCTCGGCGGTCACTCCCTTCTGGCGACGCGTCTGATCAGCCGCATTCGTTCCTCTCTGGGGCTGGAAGTCACTCTGCGCACCCTCTTTCAGAACCCCACCGTGCACGCCCTTGCACCCACGCTCGAAACCGCCGAAAAGGCGCGGCCGCTCATCCGCCCCTTGCGAAAGGTCACGTGAACAACATGATTCCGCTTTCCTACGCGCAGAGCCGACTGTGGTTCCTTCACCGACTCGAAGGGCCCAGTGCGACGTACAACGTGCCGTTGGTCTGCCACTTGGAGGGGTCGTTGGATGTGCCTGCGCTGAGGTTGGCGTGGGGTGACGTGGTGGGCCGGCACGAGAGTCTGCGGACGGTGTTTCCCGAGGTCGAAGGGGTTCCGTGGCAGCGGATACTGGGAGCGGACGAGGGGGTTTCGCCGTTCGAAGAGGTGGAGGTCGCGGAGGGGGAGCTGGACTCGGCACTGAGGGCCGCGGCGCGGCACGCGTTCGCGCTGGGCACCGAACTCCCTGTACGGGTCACGCTGTTCAGGAGCGGGGCTGACCGGCACGCGTTGTTGGTGCTGATGCATCACATCGTGGCGGACGGATGGTCTCTTTCCCCGCTGTTGCGGGATCTGTCTGATGCCTATCGCTCCCGGACGGCGGGTTCCGCCCCCGACTGGGATGAACTGCCGGTGCAGTACGCGGACTACGCGGTATGGCAGCGGGAGTTGCTGGAGGGCACCGGCGAGCCGGGGGATCCGGCGGGACTGGCTGAACGGCAACTCGCCTTCTGGGCTGAACAGTTGCACGGAATGCCGGAGCTCCTGGATCTGCCTCTTGACCGGGTTCGTCCGGCGGTGGCGAGTCATGTGGGTGGGCGTGTCGAGTTCCGGGTGGATGCTGGGTTGCATGGTGAGTTGATGGGTTTGGCACGGGGTGCCGGGGCGACGTTGTTCATGGTGTTGCAGGCGGGTTTGGCGGCGTTGTTGACGCGGCTTGGTGCGGGTACGGATGTGCCGGTCGGAACGGTGGTGGCGGGTCGTTCGGACGAGGTGCTGGATGATTTGGTGGGCTTCTTCGTCAATACGTTGGTGTTGCGGACGGACACGTCGGGGGATCCGGGTTTTCTGGAGTTGGTGGAGCGGGTCCGGGAGACGGATCTGGCGGCTTTCGCTCATCAGGATGTGCCGTTCGAGCAGCTGGTGGAATCGGTCAACCCGACCCGGTCGCTGGCACACCATCCCCTCTTCCAGGTCCTGCTGGTGCTGCAGAACAGCCCCGAGAGTGACTTCGTTCTCCCGGGCGGCCGGGCTACGGCCGAGAATATGAGTTCCGGGGCGGCCAAGTTCGATTTGGCGTTGAGTTTGCGGGAGTGTGGTGGGGTTGGTGGTTTGCCGGGTGGGTTGGTGGGTGAGTTGTCGTTCGCGGTGGATCTTTTCGAGCGTTCGACGGTGGAGGGTCTGGCGGCGCGGTTCGTGCGGTTGTTGCGTGGGGCGGTGGCGTCTCCGGGGGTTCCGGTGAGCCGGTTGGAGTTGCTTTCCGGTGCGGAGCGGGCGCAGGTGGAGGAGTGGAGTGGTGGGTCGGCGTGGGTGGAGGCGGTGTCGTTCCCGGTGTTGTTCGAGCGGCAGGTGGGGCGGTCTCCTGGTGCGGTGGCGGTGGTTTGTGGTGGGGTGGAGATCAGTTATGCGGAGTTGAATGCGCGGGCGAACCGGCTGGCGCGGTATTTGGTGTGGTTGGGGGTGGGGCCGGAGCGGGTGGTGGCGGTGGCGTTGCCTCGGTCGGTGGATTTGGTGGTGGCGTTGTTGGCGGTGATGAAGGCGGGTGGTGTGTATCTGCCGGTGAGTCTGGATCAGCCGGCGGCGCGTGTGGAGTATGTGCTGGGTGATGCGGGTCCGGTCTGTCTGGTGAGCCGGTCGGATGTGGCGGCGGGGTTTTCTTCGGCTGTGTCCTCTCGGGTGCTGCTGGATTCTCCGGGATTTGGTGAGGAGTTGTGCCGGTTCTCGGATGGGGATCTCAGTGATGGTGAGCGGATTTCTTCGCTGGGTCTGGGTGGTGCGGCGTATGTGATTTATACGTCGGGTTCGTCGGGGTTGCCGAAGGGGGTGGTGGTGTCTCATTCGGGTATTGCGAACCTTGCTGCGGGTGCGGTGGAGCGGCTGGGGATTGTTTCGGAGAGCAGGGTGTTGCAGTTCGCGTCCCCCGGTTTCGACGCGGCGCTGTGGGATGTCTTTTTGACGTTTTCGGCCGGGGCGCGGCTGGTGGTTGTGGAGCAGGAGCGGCTGTTGCCGGGGGAGCCTCTGGCGGATCTGCTCACGGCTTTCGGGGTGACGCATGTGACGTTGCCTCCTGCGGCGCTGGCGGTTTTGCCGGTGGAGGGGGTGCCGTCGGGGTTGACGTTGGTGGTGGCTGGTGAGGCGTGTCCGCCGGGGGTGGCCGAGCGTTGGTCGGCGGGGCGGCTGATGGTGAACGCGTATGGGCCTACGGAGGCGACGGTGTGCGCGACGATGAGTGCGCCGTTGTCGGGGGCGGGGGTGGCGCCGATCGGTTCGGCGTTGCCCAACACGCGTGTGTATGTGCTGGATCGGGGTTTGGTTCCGGTTCCGGTGGGTGTGGTGGGTGAGTTGTATCTGGCGGGTGTGGGGTTGGCGCGTGGGTATGTGGGGCGTGCTGGGTTGACGGCGGAGCGGTTTGTGGCGGATCCGTTCGGGTCGGGTGGGGGGCGGTTGTATCGGACGGGTGATCTGGTGCGGTGGCGTGGGGATGGGCAGTTGGAGTTCGTGGGGCGGGTGGATGGTCAGGTGAAGGTCCGGGGGTTCCGGATCGAGTTGGGGGAGGTGGAGTCGGTTCTTGGGTCGTTGGCGGGGGTGGGTCAGGTCACGGTGGTGGTCCGTGAGGATGTTCCGGGGGACAGGCGGCTGGTGGCTTATGTGGTGCCGGAGGGTTCCGGTTGGGATCCGGCGGGGCTGCGTGCGGGGGTGGCTGCCCGGCTGCCGGACTACATGGTGCCGTCCCATTTCGTGGCCCTGGACACTGTGCCGTTGACACCGAACGGGAAGATCGACCACAAGGCACTCCCCGCCCCGGCCACCGATCCCCAGGCGCCCGGTGGGAAGCGGCTCCCGCGCACCCCGCAGGAGGAAGTGCTCTGCGCTCTCTTCGCCCAGACCCTCGGACTCGACCACGTCGGCCCCGACGACACCTTCTTCGACATCGGCGGTCACTCACTTCTGGTCGCTCGTCTCATCAGCCGGATCCGCACCGCGTTCGGAGTGGAACTACCGATCCGTGCGGTGTTCGAGAACCCCACGGTCGCGGAGCTCTCGACTGCGGTCCAGCAAGCGGAACGGGCACGTCACGCCCCCTCCCGTAGGGTGCGCCCGGACATCGTTCCCCTTTCGTACGCGCAGCAGCGGTTGTGGGTGCTGGGTGAGGTGGAGGGTCCGAGCGCGACGTACAACGTGCCGTTGGTCTGCCACTTGGAGGGAGCGTTGGATGTGCCTGCGCTGAGGTTGGCGTGGGGTGACGTGGTGGGCCGGCACGAGAGTCTGCGGACGGTGTTTCCCGCGGTGGGCGGGGTGCCTCGGCAGGTGGTGCGGCCGGCGGCCGAGGGGGTTTCGCCGTTCGATGTGGTGGAGGTCGCCTCCGAGGACCTGGACGAGGCGTTGCGTGCGGCGGCGCGCCACGCGTTCGTGCTGGGTGCCGAGGTCCCGGTGCGGGTGACGTTGTTCCGTGTGGATGCGGACCGGCACGCGTTGTTGGTGCTGATGCATCACGTGGTGACGGACGGGTGGTCGACAGGGCCGTTGCTGGCGGATCTGTGGCGGGCGTACGGGGCGAGGTCGGACGGTTCGGGTCCGGACTGGGACGAACTGCCGTTGCAGTACGCGGACTTCGCCCTGTGGCAGCGGGAGGTCCTGGGCTCCGAGGAGGACCCGGACAGCGTGCTGTCGCGGCAGACGGCGTACTGGCGAGAGCGTCTGGCGCTGCTGCCGGAGCTTCTGGATCTGCCTCTTGACCGGGTTCGTCCGGCGGTGGCGAGTCATGTGGGTGGGCGTGTCGAGTTCCGGGTGGATGCTGGGTTGCATGGTGAGTTGATGGGTTTGGCGCGGGGTGCCGGGGCGACGTTGTTCATGGTGTTGCAGGCGGGTTTGGCGGCGTTGTTGACGCGGCTTGGTGCGGGTACGGATGTGCCGGTCGGAACGGTGGTGGCGGGTCGTTCGGACGAGGTGCTGGATGATTTGGTGGGCTTCTTCGTCAATACGTTGGTGTTGCGGACGGACACGTCGGGGGATCCGGGTTTTCTGGAGTTGGTGGAGCGGGTCCGGGAGACGGATCTGGCGGCTTTCGCTCATCAGGACGTGCCGTTCGAGCAGCTGGTGGAATCGGTCAACCCGACCCGGTCGCTGGCACACCACCCCCTCTTCCAGGTCGCGTTGACCTTGCAGAGCGAGGTGACCGACGACGTCGTGCTGCCGAACCTGACCGCGAGCCTTGGAGGTGTCGACCTCGGGGCGGCCAAGTTCGATTTGGCGTTCAGTCTGCGGGAGTGTCGTGGGGTTGGTGGTTTGCCGGGTGGGTTGGTGGGTGAGTTGTCGTTCGCGGTGGATCTTTTCGAGCGTTCGACGGTGGAGGGTCTGGCGGCGCGGTTCGTGCGGTTGTTGCGTGGGGCGGTGGCGTCTCCGGGGGTTCCGGTGAGCCGGTTGGAGTTGCTTTCCGGTGCGGAGCGGGCGCAGGTGGAGGAGTGGAGTGGTGGGTCGGCGTGGGTGGAGGCGGCGCCGTTCCCGGTGTTGTTCGAGCGGCAGGTGGGGCGGACTCCTGGTGCTGTGGCGGTGGTTTGTGGTGGGGTGGAGGTGAGTTATGCGGAGTTGAATGCGCGGGCGAACCGGCTGGCGCGGTATTTGGTGTGGTTGGGGGTGGGGCCGGAGCGGGTGGTGGCGGTGGCGTTGCCTCGGTCGGTGGAGTTGGTGGTGGCGTTGTTGGCGGTGATGAAGGCGGGTGGTGTGTATCTGCCGGTGAGTCTGGATCAGCCGGCGGCGCGTGTGGAGTATGTGCTGGGTGATGCGGGTCCGGTCTGTCTGGTGAGCCGGTCGGAGGTGGCGGCGGGGTTTTCTTCGGCTGTGTCCTCTCGGGTGCTGCTGGATTCTCCGGGATTTGGTGAGGAGTTGTGCCGGTTCTCGGATGGGGATCTCAGTGATGGTGAGCGGATTTCTTCGCTGGGTCTGGGTGGTGCGGCGTATGTGATTTATACGTCGGGTTCGTCGGGGTTGCCGAAGGGGGTGGTGGTGTCTCATTCGGGTATTGCGAACCTTGCTGCTGGTGCGGTGGAGCGGCTGGGGATTGTTTCGGAGAGCAGGGTGTTGCAGTTCGCGTCCCCCGGTTTCGACGCGGCGTTGTGGGATGTGTTTTTGACGTTTTCGGCCGGGGCGCGGCTGGTGGTTGTGGAGCAGGAGCGGCTGTTGCCGGGGGAGCCTCTGGCGGATCTGCTCACCGGTTTCGGGGTGACGCATGTGACGTTGCCTCCTGCGGCGCTGGCGGTTTTGCCGGTGGAGGGGGTGCCGTCGGGGTTGACGTTGGTGGTGGCTGGTGAGGCGTGTCCGCCGGGGGTGGCCGAGCGTTGGTCGGCGGGGCGGTTGATGGTGAACGCGTATGGGCCTACGGAGGCGACGGTGTGCGCGACGATGAGTGCGCCGTTGTCGGGGGCGGGGGTGGCGCCGATCGGTTCGTCGTTGCCCAACACGCGTGTGTATGTGCTGGATCGGGGTTTGGTGCCGGTTCCGGTGGGTGTGGTGGGTGAGTTGTATCTGGCGGGTGTGGGGTTGGCGCGTGGGTATGTGGGGCGTGCTGGGTTGACGGCGGAGCGGTTTGTGGCGGATCCGTTCGGGTCGGGTGGGGGGCGGTTGTATCGGACGGGTGATCTGGTGCGGTGGCGTGGGGATGGGCAGTTGGAGTTCGTGGGGCGGGTGGATGGTCAGGTGAAGGTCCGGGGGTTCCGGATCGAGTTGGGGGAGGTGGAGTCGGTTCTTGGGTCGTTGGCGGGGGTGGGTCAGGTCACGGTGGTGGTCCGTGAGGATGTTCCGGGGGACAGGCGGCTGGTGGCCTATGTGGTGCCGGAGGGTTCCGGTTGGGATCCGGCGGGGCTGCGTGCGGGGGTGGCTGCCCGGCTGCCGGACTACATGGTGCCGTCCCACTTCGTGGCCCTGGACACTGTGCCGTTGACGCCGAACGGGAAGATCGACCACAAGGCACTCCCCGCCCCGGCCACCGATCCCCAGGCGCCCGGTGGGAAGCGGCTCCCGCGCACCCCGCAGGAGGAAGTGCTCTGCGCTCTCTTCGCCCAGACCCTCGGACTCGACCACGTCGGCCCCGACGACACCTTCTTCGAAATCGGCGGCGACAGCATTCTGGCCATCCAATTGGTGAGCCGTGCGCGCTCCGCGGGACTGGACTTCGCTCCGCGGGACGTCTTCGCGTACCAGACCCCCGCCGCTCTCGCCGCTGTCGCCCAGCCGCACTCCGAGGCGACCGGCGACGAGGAGGCCGACGACGAGGAGGCCGGCGGAGACCTGGCGGCGACTCCGATCGTTCACTGGCTCCGTGAACTGGGCGGCCCGTACCAGGGGTTCAACCAGTCCATGACGGTCCAGGTGCCGGCCGGAGCGGGAGCCAAGCGGCTCACGGCCGCGCTCCAGGCGCTCCTGGACAGACACGACGTCCTGCGCATGCGACTGGTCGCCGCGGGAGAAGGGGGCGACGCGCCGTGGCGCTTCCACGTCCCGCCCAGGGGGACGGTGACGGCTGCGTCGGTCCTGACCCGGGTCGACGTGTGCGGAGCGGGTCCGTCCGACGTCGAGCGGCTCGTGGCCGTGGAAGGCGAGGCGGCTCGCGGTCGGCTCGCGCCCGCGGCCGGTGTGATGGCGCAGTTCGTATGGTTCGACGCGGGTGCCGACCATCCCGGCATGCTGCTGCTCGTCATTCACCACCTGGCGGTCGACGGAGTTTCGTGGCGGGTGCTGCTGCCTGACCTGGCCGCTGCCTGGGAAGGTGCGGCAGGAGAAGCAGAGCCACGGCTCGCCCCGGTGCCGACGTCGTTCGGCCGTTGGACGCGGGCACTCGCCACGGCGGCCCGTGAACCGGGAAGGGTGGCGGAACTCCCGTTGTGGGCCGCCGTACTGGACACCCCCGACCCCCAGTTGGGCAAGCGGCGTTTCGACCCCGGCCGGGACCTCGCGGGCACGGCCAGGTCGCTGGAATCGCGACTGCCGGGCAGTCTTGCCGAGACCCTGCTGACCGTGGTGCCGGCGTCGTTCCACACCGGTGTGAATGATGTGCTCCTCACCGCGCTCGCGCTCACGGTGGTGCGGTGGCGGCGCCGACGGGGGATTGCCGGTACCCAGGTCCTGATCGACCTTGAGGGCCACGGCAGGGAGCACCTGGGGGAGGGCCTGGACCTGCACCGCACGGTTGGCTGGTTCACCACGCTCTTCCCGGTCAGTCTCGATCCCGGCCCGGTCGACGAGGGTCTGCCGTACCCGGTGGGGCCGGCGCTCGGCGCGTCGCTGAAGGCGGTCAAGGAACAGCTCAGGGCCCTGCCGGACGCCGGCATCGGCTACGGCATGCTGCGTCATCTCAACCCGGAGACCGTGCCCGGACTGGCGAGGCGCGAGCAGCCGCAGATCGGGTTCAACTACCTGGGGCGCTTCCCGGCCGTCCACCCCGGGGCGGGCACGGACTGGGCGGTCGTGCCGGGTGTCCGCGGGCCACTGGGCCGTGACCCGGAAATGCCGCTCAGTCACGTGCTGGAGATCAACGCGGTGACCCAGGACCTGCCGGACGGCCCGGTGCTCACCGCCACTTGGACCTGGCCGGCCGCGCTGTTCGACGAGGACGACATTCAGGAACTCGCGTCGTCCTGGGCACAGGTGCTGGGGGCCATCGCGGAGTACGCGCAGACGCCGGACGCCGGAGGTTACACGCCGTCGGATCTCGGACTGGTCGACCTGAGCCAGGAGGAAATCGACGCGCTGACAGAGCAGTTGAGGTTCAGCGACTGACGTCCATGGAGTGCTTGAGAGGCCCGGTCGGCTCTTGTCGGCCGGGCACGGGGCACCGCTCCGTGACGGCGGCCGTACAGGAGTCGCGGAAAGGGCGATCACACAGAAAAGCCTGTGACACGCACCGTGTGCGTGTCACAGGCGGACGGCCCGCTCCGCGAGAAGTCGGGTTCTTACGGAGCCGGTCCCTGTGGCCTGATTCAGACTGCCTTCACGGAGAAGTAGCCGGCGAGCGGGTACCACCCGCCCGGTCCTGCCTGCTCGCCGGGCTTCAGCACCTTGGCGGCGGCCCCGTCTCCCGTACGGCAGTCGCTGTAGTAGTAGACCTGAATCGTCTTGTTGGTGTTGTTCGTGATCCAGGCCGCGGGGTACACGTCGTCGCCCTGCTGCGGGAGGTTGATGCAGGTGCCGTCCTGGGGATTGGTGATCGTTCCCGAGCGGTGGCCGCTGTACGTGATGGTCCCGGTGGCGGCTTGGGCGGTGCCGGGCAGAGCCAGGGCGGAAAGCACCGCGGCGGCTGCCAGTGTGGTCGCCCGGTAGCAGTTCTTCTTCAGCACTTTCGTCTCCTGTTGCAATGAAACCGAATTCACTCAAAGGCCGGAGGAAGTCTCCGCAGCAGACTTTAAGGAAGACGCTTATCACTCGGATATCTCGGTTTCCTGAAGGGGTGATAAGTAGTCCAGGGGATTGATGTCACCGACCACCTCGGCCGCTTGCGGGACGAGGAAGAAATGTTCGCCGGGGAAGCTGCGGGAGGCGAACCCGCCGGCCCCACCCCCAGCCCCAGTCCCCGCCGCGGCGTCCGCCCAGGCCAGGACGTTCTCGGCGGGGTTGTCGAAGTCGTCCTCGCCGTAGTGGGCGGTGATGGCTGTGTGGAGCGGCTGGACCGTGGCCGGTGTGGCGCATGAGTCCAGCAACTGGCAGTCGCTTGGATCGGGGGCAGGGTCAGTCTGGGAGGATCCGGAAAGTCCAGGACCGTCGCCAGCGGTTCGCCCCGCAACGTACGTCGGCGTCCACGGCCTTGCCCGAGTGTGTGACGATCCTGGACCAGGCTGAGAAGGTTAATCGGCCCGCGCGTCGCGTGAGTGTCGCCCCTGGGGGGTGACGTCGTGGTCCACACGGCTAGGGTGTGGCGCCGTACTCGGCAGATCACTCACCTGAAGAGATGGGACCGGCGCTCATGGACGCGGATCATGTGCGGCTGGTCGTCGCGGCGCAGCGCGGTGACCAGCGGGCGCGCGATGAGCTCGTCTCCGCATATCTGCCGTTGCTGTACAACATCGTCGGACGGGCGCTGAGCGGCCATGCCGACGTGGATGACGTCGTTCAGGAGACGCTGCTGCGCGCGGTACGCGACCTGCCCGCGCTGCGGTCCCCGGAGAGCTTCCGGTCGTGGCTGGTGTCGATCACGCTCCGGCAGATCAACACGTACTGGCAGCGGCAGCGCGTCCTCGCCGACCGGACCACGCTCCTCGACGAGGCACTTCCGGTACCCGACGGGACCGCCCCGCTGGAGGACGCGACGATCCTGCGGCTGCGCATGTCGGACGAGCGCGGTCAGGCGGTCGAAGCAGGTCGTTGGCTCGACGCGGAACACCGGGTGCTCCTTTCGCTGTGGTGGCAGGAGTGCGCCGGGTTGCTCAGCCGCCAGGACATCGCCGACGCGACGGGGAGCAGCGTCGCCCACACCGGAGTCCGCCTGCACCGCATGCGCGAGCAACTGGACCTGACCCGGACGATCGTCGCCGCCCTGGCGGCCGAACCGCGCTGTGCGGGGCTCGATGCGACCGTCTCAGGATGGGACGGTTCGCGAACTTCCGTGTGGCGCAAGCGGATTGGCCGGCACATACGCGACTGCGCGACATGTACGGGGACGGCGGACGAGCGGGTTCCGGCCGACTTGCTCCTGGCCGACCTCGCGCCGCTGGCCGTGCCGGCGGCGCTCGTCGGGGCGCTGATCGCGAAGGGCCTGCTGTCGGGTACGTCGGTGACGGCGGCGGCCGCGAGCGCCGCGGGCACGACGGCGGGGGGCGGCGCCCTGCTCGGCAAGCTCCAGGCGGTGACCGCCCATCCGATCGCGGCCCTCGCCACGGGCGTGGTGCTCGTCACCGGGACCGCCGCGTACGTCGCCTGGCCGGAACCGGAGCACCGGGTGCCCGGTGCCGTCGCCGCGCCGACGGCCGGTACGGCCACCCCGGTCCCGTCGGCCACCCCGGCTCCGCCGGCCACGCCGTCGCCGTCGGGTCCGGCCGTGGTTCCGCTGGGCCTGCGGTCCCTCGAGTCCGTGGAGCGGCCCGACCAATTCCTCACGTACGCCGGGGACTTCGCGACACTCGGCAGTGCTGCGGCCACCTTCACCGTCAGCAAGGGGCTCGCGGACAGCCGGTGTGTCACGTTCCGGGCGGCTGACGGCCGGTACCTGCGCCACTACTATCTGCGGCTGCGTCTGAGCGCCGACGACGGCAGCCGGCTGTTCCGGGAGGACGCCACCTTCTGCCCGCGCCCCGGGACGGCCGACGGATCGGTGACTCTGTACGCGCACAACTACCCGGGCTCCGCCCTGCGGCCCCGCGACGGATCGATCCGCCTCGACGGCTCCAACGGCACGCGTACCTTCACCGGCCAGGCCTCCTTCCTCGTCCGGGCGCCGCAGACGTGAGTGCCAGGCTCCGCTGACTTCGGCACCCCGGCCCGCATTACGTTTTCTGTTGCGAGAGTCGTCACTGTGCCCGCGCGCGCATTTTTCGTTACGCCGCCCCACCTTCCCCAGCCTCCTCTTCAGGGGCGCCGCTTCACCGGTGTTCCCCGCTGATCTGTCCCCTGAAGAAAGCCACCCCCCATGACCAGACACACCGACGAACCCCGCAAGGGCCTGCACCGGCTCCGTCGGCCCCGCCGGACGCTGACGATCGCCCTGGCAGCCTCGGCGCTGGTGGCCGGTGCCGCGACCTTGCTCCCCAACTCCGCAGGGGCCGCGAGCCTGGACACCGAGGCGTCCGCGTCGGGCCGGTACTTCGGCACCGCGATAGCCGCGGGGCGGCTGGGTGACCCGACGTACACGTCGATCGCCGACCGGGAGTTCAACATGATCACCCCGGAGAACGAGATGAAGTGGGACGCGGTCGAGCCGTCCCGCGGCGACTTCCGGTTCGCGGCTGCCGACAGGATCGTCAACCGGGCCCTGGAGCACGGCCAGCGGCTGCGCGGCCACACCACGGTATGGCACTCGCAGCTGCCGGACTGGGTGAAGGCGATCAACGACCCGAGCACGCTGCGCGACGTCACGAACAACCACATCAAGACCACGATCGGCCGCTACAAGGGCAAGATCTACGCCTGGGACGTCGTCAACGAGGCATTCGAGGACGGCCCCGGCGGCGCGGTGCGCGACTCGGTGTTCAAGAGGGTGCTCGGCGGCGGCTTCATCGAGGAGGCGTTCCGCACCGCCCGCGCGGCCGACCCGGCCGCGAAGCTCTGCTACAACGACTACAACATCGAGGACTGGTCGGCCGCCAAGACCCAGGGTGTGTACCGCCTGGTCAAGGACTTCGAGGCACGCGGTGTCCCCGTCGACTGCGTCGGATTCCAGAGCCACTTCGGGGCGGGCGGCCCGCCGGCCGGCTTCAAGACGACCCTCGCCAACTTCGCGGCCCTCGGCGTCGACGTACAGATCACCGAGTTGGACATCGCCCAGGCGTCCCCCGCGCACTACGCGAGTACGGTCAACGCCTGCCTCGCGGTGAAGCGTTGCACCGGCATCACGGTGTGGGGCGTCCGCGACAGCGACTCGTGGCGCGCGGACACGAAGCCGCTGCTCTTCGACGCGGCCGGCAGGGCGAAGCCCGCGTACGACGCCGTCAAGAAGGCGTTCGGCGGCGGGTCGGGTACGACTCCGGCCGGCCCGGGCGTCGGTACCGGCCAGATCAAGGGCCTGGCCGCGGGCCGCTGCGTCGACGTTCCGGGCCCCTCGACGGCCAACGGCACTCAGGTACAGCTGAGGGACTGCGACGGGCGGTCCAGCCAGAGCTGGACGTACACCGCCGCCAAGCAGCTGAAGGTGTTCGGCGACAAGTGCCTGGACGCGAAGGGCACGACGAACGGCACCGAGGTGGTCATCTCGGACTGCGACACCGCCACGAACCAGCAGTGGAACATCAACTCCGACGGCTCGATCAGCGGAGTGCGGTCCGGTAAGTGTCTCGACGCGATCGGCGCGGGCACCTCCAACGGCACCAAGATCCAGCTGTACACCTGCGCGGGCGTCGGCAACCAGAAGTGGTCCGCCCCCTCAGGACCGGCCGGTGGTGGTGCGTGCGCGCTGCCGTCCACGTACAAGTGGAGCTCGACCGGCCCCCTCGCGCAGCCCTCGGGCGGCGGGGCCTCGCTGAAGGACTTCACCCACGTCGTGTACAACGGCAAGCACCTCGTCTACGGGTCGATGTCGACGGGCACCTCCTACGGCTCCATGGCGTTCGCCCCCTTCACCGACTGGTCGGGCATGGGGACGGCCACGCAGACAAGGATGAGCCAGAACGCGGTCGCGCCCACCCTCTTCTACTTCGCGCCGAAGAAGATCTGGGTCCTCACCTACCAGTGGGGTGGCTCGCCCTTCAGCTACCGCACCTCCGCCGATCCGGCCGACCCCAACGACTGGTCCGCGCCACGGCCCCTGTTCACCGGCAGCCTGCCCGGCTCCGGGACCGGTCCGATCGACCAGACGCTGATCGGCGACGACCAGAACATGTACCTGTTCTTCGCCGGTGACAACGGCAAGATCTACCGGGCGTCCATGCCGATCGGGAACTTCCCCGGCAACTTCGGCTCGTCGTACACGACGGTCATGAGCGACACGGTCAAGAACCTCTTCGAGGCACCACAGGTCTACAAGGTCCAGGGCCAGAACCAGTACCTGATGATCGTCGAGGCGCGCGGCACCAACGAGAACCGCTACTTCCGCTCCTTCACGGCGACCAGCTTGGACGGTACCTGGACCCCGCAGGCCGCCACCGAGTCCAACCCCTTCGCGGGCAAGGCCAACAGCGGTGCGACCTGGACCAACGACATCAGCCACGGTGATCTGATCCGCTCCAGTCCGGACCAGACCATGACCGTCGACCCGTGCAACCTCCAGCTGCTCTACCAGGGCAAGGACCCGCGTTCGGACGCCCCTTACGACGCGCTGCCGTACCGGCCGGGGGTGCTGACCCTGCGGCGCTGAGCCGTTCCCGCGAACGCTCTCCGCCGCTTGTCCGCCAGCCATCCGCAAGGAGCACACCCCCTTATGAACACCTCTTCCTTCACCCGCACGGGCTCCCGGCGGCGCGGCCTGCACCGTCGCCGCCGGGGCGCCCTCGCCCTGCTGCTCGCGGTGCCCGCCGCAGCCGTGCCGTACCTGCTCCTCATGCAGGACGACTCCCAGGCCGCGAAGGCCACCCCGTCCGCGGCGGCACCGTACACGTGGAAGAACGCGCGGACCGTCGGCGGCGGTTACGTCCCGGGCCTCGTCTTCAACCAGCGTGAGAAGGGCCTGCTGTACGCCCGCACCGACATGGGCGGCGCGTACCGCTGGGACGCCCGCGCCGAGAAGTGGATCCCGCTCACCGACTGGCTCGGCGAGAAGGACTGGAACCTGCTCGGTATCGACTCCCTCGCCACCGACCCCGTCGACCCCGACCGCCTCTACCTCGGCGCGGGCACGTACACCAACGACTGGGCGGGCAACGGCGCGATCCTCCGCTCCACCGACCGCGGCCGCACCTTCCAGCGCACCGAACTGCCCTTCAAAATAGGCGGCAACGAGGACGGCCGAGGCGCCGGTGAACGCCTCGTCGTCGACCCGTCGAACAACGCGAACCTGCTTCTCGGCTCCCGCAAGAACGGGCTGTGGCGGTCCACCGACCACGGTGCGAGCTGGCGTCAGGTCGAGTCCTTCCCGGTCAAGGACGGGGCGAGCAGCGGTGCCGGCATCTCGTTCGTGACGTACGGGCCGAAGGGCAGCGGCGCCGTGTACGTCGGTGTCGCCGACAAGTCCACGTCCCTCTACCGGTCGGCCGACGGCGGCGCCACCTGGCAGGCGGTCACCGGGCAGCCGACCGGCCGGCTGCCGCAGCACGGTGTCGTCACGGGCGACGGCACGCTGTATCTGACGTACACCGACAACCTCGGGCCCAACGGCGTCACCGGCGGCTCGGTGTGGAAGTACGCGCCGAACGGCGGGAGTTGGAAGGACGTGTCGCCCTCGCACGGCTCGTACGGCTTCTCGGGGCTCGCCGTCGACCCGCGCAAGCCGTCCACGGTGATGGTCACGACGCTGGACCGCTGGTACCCCGGGGACGAGATCTACCGCACCACGGACGGCGGTTCGACCTGGAAGGCCCTCGCCGGCAGTTCCGTGCGGGACGCCTCCGGCGCGCCGTACGTCGGCACCGGCACCGGGCACTGGATGACGGCCCTCGCGATCGACCCGTTCGACTCCGGGCACGTGCTGTACGGCACCGGCAACGGCATCTGGCGGAGCAAGGACGCCGACGCCCCGACGAGCCACTGGACCGTGGGGGCCCAGGGACTCGAGGAGACGGCGATCCTCGACGCCATCGCTCCGCCCGGCGGCGCGACCGTCCTGACCGCCATGGGTGACCAGGGCGGATTTCGCCACACCGACCTGACGCGGGTGCCGCCCGGGCGGATGAAGAACCCGCTGATGAGCAACAGCACCGACATCGACTACGCCGAGCAGAAGCCGTCGGTGATGGCGCGGGTCGGTACGGGCGGCCAGCAGGACGGCGCCTACTCCACCGACGGCGGCGTCACCTGGCACGGCTTCGCCGCCGAACCGGTGGCCGGCGCCCACAGCGGCCGCATCGCCCTCGCGGCGGACGGCGCCACGCTGGTGTGGACCCAGGCCGGGCAGTCCCCGTACCGCTCGACGGACAACGGGGCGACCTGGACGAAGGTGCGAGGGCTCGGCACGGGGGCGGAGGTCGTCGCCGACCGCTCCTCGGCCCGCACCTTCTACTCGCTGACCGGCGGCACTCTCTACGCCGGCACCGACGGCGGGGCGACCTTCACCGCCCGCTCGACCGGCCTGCCCGCCGACGGCCGCCTCAAGGCCGTGCCGGGCCGGGCCGGCGACCTGTGGATCGCGGGCGGCGGCAAGGGCCTGTTCCACTCCACGGACGGCGGTGGCACGTTCACCCGGCTCACCTCGGTGACGTCCGCCTCGGCGATCGGTTTCGGCAAGGCGGCGCCGGGCGCCTCGTACCAGACGCTGTACCTGATCGGCACGGTCAAGGGCGTCACCGGCGTCTTCCGCTCCACCGACGAGGGCGCCACCTGGACCCGCGTCAACGACCAGGCCCACCAGTGGGGCGCCATCGGCAGCCAGGGCGTCATCACCGGCGACCCCGACACCTACGGGCGTGTCTACATCGGCACCAACGGCCGCGGCCTCCAGTACGGCGACCCGTCCTGATCCCCGCGCGTCACCCGTGACAGCGGGCCGCCCTCCTGGCCGGGGCGACAACAGGGCCAGGAGGGCGGCCGGCGGCCTGACGGGTTCGCCGTGTTGCGAGGGTGGGCGGGGGAGCGACTTGTGGGTTTGCCTGTGTGTCCTGTGCGTGGTGCGGGCGAGGTCTTCGAGGGTGCCGAGATGGCGTAGGGTTGGGTTCACCGACGCGGGGTGGAGCAGCTCGGTAGCTCGCTGGGCTCATAACCCAGAGGTCGCAGGTTCAAATCCTGTCCCCGCTACTGTTGAACAGGCCCCGATTCCATCCGGATCGGGGCCTGTTCGTCTGCGTCGAGGTCCCCGTGCGGTCCGCCCTCGATGAGTCGCTGCTCCCGGCCGACGTCGTGACACCCCGCGCGTCGTACGCGGCGCGCCACTCGGCCGGCGGTGTGGCGGCCTGGCGGCGGAAGAAGGTGGTGAAGTTCGCGGCGTCGCGGAATCCGAGGCGCCGGGCGCAGCCGGTGACCGGCAGATCGGTGTGGGCGAGCAGCCTTTTGGCTTCCAGCAGGACGCGCTGGTCGAGGAAGGCCTTGGCGCCCGTGCCGGTGGCCGCGCGGGTCGCCCGAGTGAGGGTGCGCACGTCGTAGCCGAGCGCCCGGGCGTAGTCGGCCACCTGATGCCACTCGCCGAAGTGGGCCTCCACTGCGGCCCGGTAGGCGCGGAACACGGCGATGGACCCGCTCGCGGCCCCTCCCGCGCCCCCACTTCCGGACCCGTCGTCCGCCGCCGTCTCGCGGTTCCGGTCGGGCGGCCCCGCCAGCACGCGCAGGACCAGCGCGGCCAGCAGGTGGGCCGGCAGCGCGGGGGACGCCAGGAGCGGGGTGGCTGTGGCCGCCTCGTACTCGCGGCGCAGATGGTCGGCCGCGAGCAGGGCCAGGCTCAGCCCCTGTGGGTCAAGGTGGCGGCACGCCGGGGCGCCGGCCTCCTCGGCGGTGAGGCCGGGCAGGAAACCCGGCCGGAACAGGATGAGCGGGCCCTCGCACGCGTCGATGTCGCTCCAGCGGTGCACCATGCCGGGCCGGATCCATACGGCGCTGCCCGGCCTCAGCCGGTAGGCGCGGAAGTCCGCTTCGTGGGCGCCGGTGCCGGAGGCGATCAGGGCCAGGACGTGGAAGTCGGGGTGTTGGGGCAGCACGCGCCGGCGCCGGGTGTCCATGGAGCGCAGCGCCGCGAAGTCCATGACCTCCACGCCGTGGGGCGAACCGACGGCGGGCGAGTAGCGCAGCTGACGCACCGCTTTCTGTCCGCTTTCCACAACTTCCCCGCTTCTTTCCACCAGCCGCCCAATAGGCCCTGTCCTACCGTCAGTTGTGTGCCTGGCGGCAGGTCAGAGTATCCGTTCGTGGCTGCGACCGCAGACGTCGACCGTCTCACGCAGCCGGAAGGAAGGCGCGACGATGAAGGAAATGACAAGGCGGGTCACGGTGCCCGGCGGCGCTCTGGAGGTACGGCTCAAGGGCGGTACCGGCCCTGCGCTCGTATGCGTCCACTATTGGGGCGGCTCCGCCGGCACATGGAGCGAGGTGATCGGTCACCTTCCGCCAGAGCAGGCCACGGTCCGCTTCGACCAGCGCGGCTGGGGCACCGCGCGCGCCCTGCCGGGGCCCTACCACCTCGACCGGCTCGCCGACGACCTCGCGCGGGTGGTGGAGGAGTGCGTACCGGGTCCGTACGTTCTCGTCGGCCACTCGATGGGTGGCAAGGTGGCCCAACTCCTCGCTGCGCGGCGTCCGTTGGGTCTCGCTGGCCTGTTTCTGCTCGCGCCCGCGCCGCCCGAGCCCCCGGCCGCCGTGACCGAGGAGTACCGGCGCGATCTGTCCCACGCCTACGACTCGCCCGAAGCCGCGCGGCACGCCCTGAACAACGTCCTGACCACCACGCCCCTGCCCGGGGCGATGCTGGCCGCCGCCGAACGCGACAGCCTCGCCGCAGGGCCCGAGGCCCGACAGGAGTGGCCGCTGCGCGGGATGGCGCGCGACATCTCCCGCGCCGTGCGTGACATCACCGTCCCGGTGGCCGTTCTGGCCGGTGAGAGGGACGTGGTCGAGCCATCACGCGTCCTGCGCGCGTGCCTCCTGCCGCACATCCCGCACGCGACCCTGCTCACCGTCCCCGGCGCCGGTCACCTCCTGCCTCTGGAGGCGCCGCGAGCCGTCGCGGTGGCGCTGGCGGACTTCGTCGAGCAGCTTCACGGGCGGGACGCGGGGCTCGGGAGGGGGTGGGTCACGCTCCCGTCGTAGGGGTTGATCCCCCGCCGAGCCGATCGGATCCTCCTGGAGGCGGAGGGCGGGCCGCCCGCGCGGGGGAGAGGTCGCGGACGTGCGGACGACGCCACCGCGTGCCGGGCGGTGACACCGTGGAGAGGTCGATCCGCGCCGCATGCCCGGGAGTTCATGATGTCGCGTCACTTCGCCCCGCCCGCGCGGGACGCCCGGATCGCCGCACCCCGATGGGCGGTGTGGGCGGCCCGGGCGACCGTGCTGTGCACCGTGCCCTCGTGTGTGTGGCGCCTGTCCCTCGGGTTCGGCGTGGACGTCGGGTTCACCGGACGGCTCGGGTCGCTCTACCGGGGGACCCCGATCATGGTCTACGTGCTGATCCTGTCGGTGCTCTCGCAGGCGGCCGCCTGCCTCACGCTCGGTCTTGTGCGGCCCTGGGGCGAGCAAGTGCCGCGCTGGGTACCGTGGTTGGGGGGCCGCCGCATCCCGCCGCCGGCGGTGATCGTACCCGCCGCGCTGGGCGCCGTCGCGGCGGCGGCCCTGTGCGCGGCGGTCACGCTGGTGCCCGGCGGCCCGCTGGCCAACCCCGACTTCCCGCAGGGAACAGCGGGCCTGATCATGGACGTCTGCTACGCCCCCATGCTGGCCTGGGGCCCGTTGGTCGCCGTCCTCACCATCGCCTACGCCCGGCGCCGGCGGCCGGTGAGCTGACGGGCGCCTGAACGTCCGCGCGAAGGCCACCGAGGGGCACGGCTCGAAGCGGTGCCGCGGCGCCCGCGAGGCGTCGGATCCCGGGCCCGCGCCGCCCGTCCGCGCAAAGTGCCGAAAGTGCCACAGGAACCCCGCTCGCGGGCATAGTCTGCGGGAATTACCGCAGGCGGGCCGGGGTGAGGCGTGGTGCGGCGGAGGTGTCATGGGCGGGGACCCGCAGAGGTCGACAACGGTTGACGAGCGCGTACGGGACGAGCGCGTACAGAACGAGCGCGCACGGGACGAGCGTGCACGGGACGAGCGCTTACAGGACGAGACGGCGGTGCCGGATCCCTACGGGGAACGGGCCCTGCTGACCCCGGCCATGACCGGGGGCCACGACGCCGTGCCCGGGCCGGACCGGGACCGGCTGCGGCGCTACCTGGAGGCGGTCGTCGCGGCCAGGACCGCGCCCGTGCACACCACCGTCGCCTTCAACGCCGTGTACTTCGGGTACGACCTCAGCGGCGATGGATACGGCGCGAGCCCGCTGCGCCCCGAGGACTTCCCCGTCATTGTCTTCGGCGAGCGAGCGCCCGTCCTCCCGGTCGGCGCGATGGTGTGCGTCGCCACCGGATCCGACCCGCTGTACGCCGAGATCGTCCACCGCGAGGGCGCTCACCCGCAGGCGGGTGCCCTCGGTGACACGCCGGCCTGGGTGTCGGGGGCGCCCGCGGGAGCGGTGGGCCCGGGCAGACCGGGGGAGGAGGCCGAGCCCCGGCGGCGCGAGCTCCTTGTCCCCGATCTCCACGCCTTCGGGCCGGCGCTGAGCCTGACCCCGGCGCAGCTCCACCGCCTGCGCTCGCGCCGGCGCTGGATCAATGAGGACGGGCACGTCGTCGTCGACGTCTGCTACCCCTCCCCGGCGGCGGCCCGGCGCGACGACCTGTCGGCCTACGCGCACCATCTTTTGACCACCGCGCGGGAACAACTGCTCAGCCCCTACGTTCCGGTGTCCCTCGCCGCGCTGGTGGCGAGCCGGCGCGAGGACGACCTGCGCGCGGGACTGCTGGGGATCCTGGACACGGTGCGCGGCGTCCTCAACTCCAGCGCCGAGTTACGGACTTGGGGACACTACGCCATGGACCGGGCCTCACTCGCCGCCTGCTGGCGGGACACCGGACCGCTCGGCGGCGACGACCTCAGGTCGCTGGCGGCGGCGGTGGAGAACGCGGCGACCCCGGGCAGGCGGCGCTACGGCCTCACCGCGCCGGTCACCGTGTACACGGCGGTCGGCCCCCGGCTCCGCGCGTTCCCCGGGGCGAAGGACCTGCTCACGGGAGTGGGCTACGCCGCCGCCGTGTGCCGGGCGAACGTGGCGCTGGCCGACGTCGTCCAGGGCGACAGCGACCAAGGCCTGTTCGCCGGCGGCTCCCGGGTCACGCTCGACGACGCCTTCGAGGGCGGAGGCGTATGGCGCTCCCACCACCCCGGCGACGCGGATCCGCCGGGCGACCCCCTGACCCCGGCCGGACGCGGCTGGGCGTCCACGCTGCCCGCGCCGCCCAGGAGCGCGCCGGACATGGAGCTCGACCCCGTCGACCTGCCCCTGGCCGACGGCGCCCTGCTCGGCGCCGGTGAGCTCCTGCGCCACGACGCGTACGGAACCGTCTGGCGCACCCCGCTGCGCCTGGCCGACCTCATCGGCGGCCGGCTCCCCCTGCACCCGTACGTCGTCGAGGACCTGCGCCGCTCCCACGGTGCGCGCCCAGCGGTGCGCCTCGAACTCACCCACGCGGGCGAGGAGTTGGAGGACGCGGAAGCCACGCAGGACGTCGTCGCCGGCCTCGGCGAGGAGGAGGGGCGGCTGACCGGCGTCGTGTGGCCCCCCGCCTTCTTCCCCGGCCTGGTGCTTGAGCTGCGCCACATCCGGGGCAGCGCCGTGATCCACCTCGCCACGACGCGGCTCCCGGAACGGGTGCGGGCCGGCGACCGCGAGAGCGGACACTGTTACGACCCTCGCGTTCTGACCCGGGAGGACGCGCCCGGCAGCGACCGCCGAGGGGACAGCGCGGCCGGGCTCGGGCCCCGGGAGCTGGTGATGCGCACGGTGCGCAGGTGCGGGCTTCTGACCCCGGACGGCCATGCCCTGATGGACCGGTCGGTGCTGCCGAGCGCCGCGTACGGGCGTCCACCGGCTCCAGCGCAGGCCGAGGCGCTGGCTGCCGCCTGCGCGGAACTGCTCGCCGAACGCGTCCTCGAACCGGCCACCGGCAGCAGGGACGCCTGGGGGCAGCCGCACTTCCCGGCGCGCGACCGGCAGCCCGTCATCCCCCTGATCGCCTACGTGCCGGTCCCACGCCGGGTGATACGGCCCTGGGGCGGCACGGACCCCGACCCGGACGGCGCGGCCCTCCTCGCGCTTCAGGTCGTCTCCGGCCACCTGCGCCGCCTGCGGCCCGGATGCGCGCCGAGCGAAGGCCAGCGCGCGGCCTTCCGGGAGCACTGCCGGGCGCTCGGCAAGGCGGACGGCTGGGAACTGCCCCGGGGCTACACCTTCGTCACCGAGCACACGCGCGGCCGCTGACCGCGCGCCGGGCTCCCGCTCCCTCCTCACATGCCCTACGAGCATCTTGGCCGGCAGAACCCACCAAAGAAACGGAGTACGTGTACATGCCCGACCGCTATCACGTCGTGACGGGGCCGCCGTTGTCCCCTTCGCAGTCCTCACCCGGGGAACTGGAGGAGCTGACGGATCTGGCCGCCGCCCTCAACGCCCTCACGTCCCCGGCCTCCTCCCTGGACGACCTGACCGTGGACATGGTGGAGCTCGCCTTCAACTCCCTGGCGCCCAGGGACCGCCAGCGGCTGCTGGGCCACCTGGGGATCCGGATGGCGGCCCCGCGCCGGGCCGGCGCGGCCCTGTGCCAGGACGTGCTGGCACGGATGCGGCGCGACGTCCGCCAGCACGCCTGTGGCAGCGGGGTCAGGGGCCTCACGCAGACCGTGATCGACCAGGTCGCCGCCTACGCCGTCACGCCGGACGGCGCGCCCCCTGCCGACCCGGTGTCGCGGTGGGGCGCGACGCTGGTCAGGGCCGCGGTGCTCGCGTGGTGCGACGCCTCCGTCGCGCACGCGGGCATCCTGGCCTGGGCGGCCGAACAGGACTGGTTCATCGCGACGGCCGACGAGGACGAGAAGGCGCGGCTCGCGGCGGTCGGCGACGCGGCACGGGCGGTCGTCGCGGCGCACCCGGGCTTCGTACCCGGGGCGCGGCAGGAGCGGGAGTCCGCGCCCATCGCGGTCCCGGGCGAGGCGACCGGCGCGCGGGCCGACGACGAGGGCCGGAGCGGTCGGCCGGGCCCGGCCCCCACGGCAAAGGAGCCGGAGGAGGCCTGCCGGGAGCTCGGGTCGGCCCTCACCCGCGCTCGCGGCGCGGCGCGGAACGTGACGGAGGCGGTCGCGGACGGATGCCCGCCCAACGCGGGGGACGTGGCCGTGCTGGCCTCTCTGGGCGCCGCGTTCGACAGCGCGGACGCGACGCTGCGCGCGGCCGGGATCGAAAGCGTGCCGCGCCGCCTCGACGACATGACGCGCGCCGCCGCCGCGCACCGGGCGGCGTACGAACACGACCTCAGGACGCGGGAGCCGCTGCGCGAACTGCTCGGTGTCACCGCCTGCCGTCCGGAGGGCCCCGCCGCCCCCGTCGCGGCGGCCGTTCGGGACGCGGCCCGCCGGCTGCTCGACCTGCCGGTGTGGGAACAGGCCCAGCGCGACGAGTGCGCCGCGCTCACCGCGCTGGCCCAGCTCATCCGGCTCGGCCGGCAACCGGACGCGGCGGTGGAGATCCTGGCCCTTCAGGCCCAGATCGTGCGGGGGATGCCCACGTGGGCCACGGCGGTGGTGATGGCCCCCGAACTGACCCTGGCGCAGGACCCGCCCGGACCGGCCACCGCGCCACAGGCCCCCGCACCGCCTTCCGCGCGGCCGGCGGACGCCGCACACGAGCCGGCGCGGGACGAGAAGTCGCGTGCCGCTGAGCCCGACCGCCTGACGGAGACTGCGGACCAGGTGTCCGTTCCCGCGGCCGAGCGCGAAGAACCGGCGCAGGCGGCGGCGACCAATCAACTCCCGGCGAGTGAGCCGGAGTTGGCGGACCAGGTGGAGCCGGAGCTCGTCCCGGCCGCCATGGCCGCCATCCTCGCGACCTCTCCCGACACGGCCCCCACCGTGAACGGACAGGCACCCCTCAGCGCCCCGGGCGGCCCCGCCGATCCCCCTGACGCCCCTGCCCCCACCCTCGACGGCTCCGCCCCCGGCGCCCCCGAGCCCGCCGTCGCACCGCGTGACCAGGGCAGCCAGCGCGACCGGGGCGACCGGCGCGCGTCCGCTCCCGGTGACCTTGCCGCGACCCCCGCGAGTGATGACGCTGTGACCGAGGTCGAGCGGGTCCTCGCGCGGCTCGTCGTCGAGCGGCGCTTCGGGCTCGCCCACCACCTGGCGCGGGCCGCCACCCACCCCGAGCCGCAGGTGGCGGCGCTCCGCCTGGCCGGCGCCGCGGCGCTGCTCACCTCCGGCGACAGCCAGGGCGCGCGGCTGACCACGAGCGTGCTGCAACAGTACGGCGGGCAGGCCGGCCGCGACGCCGAGGCCAGCGAACTCCTTTTGCTCCCCGCCCTGTTGCGTACCGCGCTGATCACCGGGGACCATCTGGCGGGTGCCCAGCTCAAGGCGCTGATGCCCCGGTTGCCCGAGCGGCTTGCCGAGGCCGCGACCGCCGTCGCCGACCGCGCGCTCAGCGGGGTGCTCATGATCGCCTCCCCGCTGGTCGTCATCGCCGACGTCTCCGAGACCGAGGCCAGGCTGCGCGAACTGGGGGAGCAGAGCAGCGCGTTGCTCGTGCCGCCGAGGCTCCGCTTCGCCCGTGCGACGGAGATCGCCAAGCGGTGGCTCGCCCCCGAGGGGGGCATGCTGGGCTCGCTCCTGACGACGGTGGTCCGCGACCGGCGCGACGCGGTGCCGGGGGTCGCCGAGCAGGTCGAACGCCTCTCGAAGCTGGCCGAGATCAACAACGAGATCGACCGCATGGACCGCAAGTACCGCTCCAGCGGCAAGCCTTTGCAGGGCGCCGGACGCCACGACCTGGTGCACCTGGTGGAGCGGGCCGTCGGTCTGGCCAAGGAGTGGTGCCTCGCGGTCGAGGGGATCCGCCGGGGCGACCGCGTGGACGGCAACCGGGCGATCAAGGAGATCTCCTCCCTGCGCCGCTCGCTCCTGGACGGCGAGGAGGCGCTGCTCGCCGAGCTCGAACTGCTCGCACGGCGCTCGGGCGCGCTCGCCGCGGCGACCGCCTGGGCGGCCCGCGACTCGATGAAGGAGCTGTTCGCCCTGTTGTCCGGCGCCGGTGCGCCCCCGCGCTCCGGCGGCTCACTCGCCCCCGAGACGGTGCTCGACGCGGAGCTTTTGAAGGTCTGTGACACCACCGCCGAGCAGCCCGGCCTCGACCTGCTCCTCACCGCCGTCGACCGCACCTGGCAGGACGCCCTCGACGAGCGGTTGTCCCGCGACGCGTTCACCGCGGCCCGTACGATCGCCGAACTGGCCGACCGCGGGCTGCTGCCCGGCGCGCCCGGCGGTGAGTTCACGGCGCCCGACCTCGCCGTGATCGACGAGCGGGAGGCCGCCCGCCGCGCCGGACTGCGCGGCCGGCACGACGAACTCGTCGCCGAGCTGCACCGCGCGCAGGCCGACGGCGCCGTCACCGACGACCAGGACCTGCGCCTCCAGGAACTGCTCGCCGACGCGCGTGACCGGCTCGACGGCAGCGCCACGCGCGATCTGCGGAAGGTGCGCCGCGCCCTGGACACCGTACGCGGTGACCTGCCCGAGTTCCGCAGGCAGGCGGCCGACCGCATCCGGGCGCGGCTCGACGCCCTCGACCTCACCGAGGACGGGCGCGCCCAGGTCCTGCGCCACTTGGACACCGGAGGCCTGGCCACCGCCGCCGACCTCGTCTACTTCCTGGAGATCGGCGAACCCGTACCGGAGATCGAGGGCAGTGAGCCCCATCTGACGGAGTTCTTCCCCGCGGTGTCCGCGGGCCTGCCCCGGGGCATCGACCGCGCCCTCGTGGACCTGGTGCGCTCGGGCGCCAAGCATCCGACGCTCCCCGTCCTCGACTACGGCGCCCTGTCCACCGACGAGGCCGCTCTGGCGGCCGATGCCCTCGACGGCTGGCGCGAGCTCGGCGCGACCGAACCCAAGGACCGTCTGGAGGTCTCGGGGCGACGCCAGCTGCCGCCGCTGCTCAAGCTCCTCGGCTACGACGCCAAGAGCGCGCGGCCGCTCGACGAGCGCTCGCCCAATCTGCGCCGGCGCGAGTACCGCTTCTTCGAGGCGACCGAGGTGGAGATCAACGGCCGGGCGAAGGCGCCCGCGTTCGGGTCACAGATCCGCGAACAGGGCGGCACCTTGCGGGTGTTGATGGTGTGGGGGCGCCCGCCGGCCAAGGTCGTCATGAGTCTCGCGGAGCGTGACACCAGCGGCGCGGCCCTCCTCGTCGCGTACTTCGGCACGCTGAGCCCCGAGGCGCGCGTGGAACTGGCCGTCGCCTCCGACCGGTTGCAGCCCCTGCTCGTCGTGGACGACGCCGCCCTGGCCTACCTCGCGGCCCAGGGCAACCGCCAGGTGAGCACCGCCACGCAGACCCTGCTGCCGTTCTCCGGTGTCAACCCGTACATCAGGGAGAAGCGCGGCCGGATCGGCGGCGAGATGTTCTACGGCCGTGACGCCGAACGCAAGTCCATCATCGACCCGCGCGGCACCCAGGTCATCTACGGCGGCCGGGGTCTTGGCAAGTCGGCCCTGCTCGCGGACGCGGGGGACAAGTTCGAGGAACAGCGCCCCGGCTACCACCAGGCGGTGTACGTGAACCTCGACCAGGAGAACATCGGCAAGGGCAGCTCGCTCGGCCCCGAAGCGCTCTGGAGCGTGCTCGACCGCAAGCTGACCGAGGCGGGCGTGCTGAGCCCGGCGCCCGGCCGCAGGTCCGCCAAGGACGTCGCCGACATGTCCGAGCGCGTGCGCGCGGGCATCCGGGCCTGGACCGACGCGGATTCGCGCCGCCGGCTGCTGATCCTGCTCGACGAGTGCGACCAGTTCTTCGAGGCGGACGCGCCCCGGTTCAACCAGACGAAGAAGCTCAAAGGTCTGGGGGACGACACCAAGGACCGGGCCAAGGTCGTCTTCGCCGGGCTGCACTCGGTGCAGCGCTTCGCCAAGCTCGCCAGCAACGGGCCGTTCGGCCATCTCGCGCAGACCCCGAAGGTGATCGGTCCGCTGGCCCCCCAGTTCGCCGCCGAGCTCCTGGTCGAGCCGATGCGCGCGCTCGGCTTCGAGTTCCAGGACATGGACCTGGTCAACCGGGTGCTCGGCTACTGCTCCTACCAGCCCTTCCTGCTCCAGATGTTCGGCCACCGGCTGGTGGAGCTGATGCACCGCAAGCGGGCACGGCGCGGCGCCGAAGGGCCGCCGTACCCGGTGGAGCTCGCCGACATCGAGGTCGTGGAGTCGGACGCCGGCCTGCGCGACAGCATCTCGGCGGCGTTCAAGGACACCCTCAGCCTCGACCACCGCTATGACGTGATCGCCAACGTGCTGGCCTACCACGCCCGCCACCGGGGTCTGGAAGTGCGGCTCAGCGACATCGAACTGCGCGAGGAGTGCGAGACGTACTGGCGCAAGGGGTTCGAACAGCTCGACACCGAGGGCTTTCGCGCCTACCTCTCCGAGATGGTCGGCCTCGGCGTCCTCGCGCCCAACCACGACGGCCTCGGCTGGCATCTGCGCGGTCCCAACGCCCTGCGCATGATCGGCACGTCGAACGAGGTGGAGGCCCGCCTGCTGAGGGCAGAGGAGGAGTGCGAGCTCCAGGAGAGCATCGTGCAGGAAGGCCGCCCCGAGCTGTCCGACGGCCGCCCCGCGCCGCTCACCAACACCCAGCTGGACGACCTCCTGGGCCGGCGCTCCAACCAGACCAGGGTCGTTCTCGGCAGCCCCGCCACCGGCGTGGGGGACGTCGCCCACACCCTGCGGACGCTGACCGCGGGCATCGCCGGCTGGACGCTGCCCCCGGTCGGCAAGCCGAGCGCCTACAAGCAGGAGCTCACCGGCGGACGGCCCCGGGAACGTCGCGTCGTCATCAGCGACTTCGTCAACTACCGGGATCCGGTGCGTCCCGAGACCTGCCGTGAGGCCGTCGACCTCGCCCAGACGCTGCTGCCCCTGACGCCGGGGGTGGCCCGGGCGGTGGTCCTGGTCACCGACACCACGCAACTGTCCCTGTGGCGGCCCCTGTTGACGGGTGACGAGGCCACGTCGGCCGTCCCGGTGGTACTGCGCCGCCACGACCGGCGCAGCCTGCGTGGATGGGCGCAGCGCGTCGACATGTTCCAGCGCGAGGACCGGCTCGACCGGCTGCGTGAGCTGTCGGGAGGCTGGCCGTGCCTGGTCGCCGAGGCCCACCGGTCGCACCGTGAACTGGGCGACCCCGACGAGGCGTTGCGCCGTCTGGCCGGCCTGCGCTCCGACCGGGCGCGCGCCCACGCCTTCGCCACGGACACGGGCCTGTACGCGGACCCGTCCCTCGCCAGCGGATACCGGGCGCTGGTGAAGGAGTACGAGGACGGATGGTTCGACTGGGAGAGCGGGATGACCGCGGTGGCGGTCGGGGGCGAGGTCGACGAGGAGGAGGCGCGGTGGATCGTGACCTGCCTGGACGCCCTCCAGGTCTTCGACCACGAAGGCGCCCAGCTGCGCCTCGAACCGCTGCTGCGCGCGTGCGTGGCGCTGCACGGCTGAGGGATACGGTGCGGATCGGCCGACCGAAGGCAACCGGCCCGGGAACGGGCCGGAACGAGCCACCCTGACTCAAGATCAACTACCGCTCGCGCCGCGCGATCTACGATGCGGACGGATGCGCCGTACGTACTCGAACAGAAGGCAGGACCGCGTTGAACGACAGGACCGCGAACGACAAGCGAGTAGTCATCGTGACCGGTGCGGGCTCCGGCATCGGGGAGGCGACCGCCCGCCTTCTCCGTGAGGGCGGGCACCCCGTGATCGCCGCCGGACGCCGCGACGAACCGCTGCGGCGCCTCGGAAGCGAGACCGGCGCCCTGGCGCACCCCTGCGACGTGGGCACGCCCGAGGCCGCCGAGGGCCTGGTGCGCGCCGCCCTCGACGCCCATGGGCGCATCGACGGCATCGTGCTCAACGCGGGCATCGGACGCGGCGGTACGGTCGGCGACCTGTCGATGGCGGACTGGGACGAGGTCATGCGGACCAACGTCACCGGCCCCCTGCTTCTGCTCCGCGCCGCGCTGCCGCACCTGCTGGAGTCCCGGGGCGCCGTGGTCTCCGTCGCGTCGGTCTCCGCGCTGCTCAACGGGCGTGGCAACGTGCCGTACGCCGTCTCCAAGTCCGCCCTGCTGCAACTGGCCCGTTCCGTCGCCGTCGACTACGGGCGCCAGGGGGTGCGCTCCAACATCGTGTGTCCCAGCTGGGTACGGAGCGAGATGGCCGACCGGCGCATGACGCGTTTCGCCCAGGAAGCGGGCCTGACGGGCGAGGGCGAGGACGGCGGCAGGGAGGCGGCCTACGCGCAGGCGACCAGTCTGCTGCCCCTGGGCCGGCCGGCCGACCCGAGGGAGGTCGCCGAGACGATCACCTGGCTGCTCTCGCCGGCGTCCTCCTTCGTGAACGGCGCGGTGCTCACCGTCGACGGCGGCGCCACCGCGCTGGACCCCGGCACCTTCGCGTTCGACTTCCAGATCACGCCCCGCGACGCGGCGGGACTCTGACCCCGGCCCGTGCGCCCGCCCAACTGGCCACGCTCCATGGGCCGTTGGGCCACGATCAGTGCCGCGCCGCCTCGACGCGGTCCGCAGAGCCGTGGGCGGACCGGGACACCGAGGGCCACAGCCGCGCGATCGCGAGCAACGTCACCGTGCTGCCGCGGTCCATGCCCGGCAGCGGGCACGGCGCGGACGGCTGCGCGCCGTCGAGCTTGGCCCGCCGCGCCTGGTCGAGGGCCCCGGCGAGCGCGGCCGCCGCGAGCCGGTCCTCGCGCGTCCCGGCGCGGCGGGCCCGGCACAGCGCCTGCTCATAGGCGTCGGGCCGGACGTACTGCTGGAGTTCCAGCATCGCGTCGTACGTCTCGATGGTCTGGCGGTGGGCCTGGAGCGCCAGGGGAGAGCGCGGCCACAGCACATCCTGGATCCGGCGGCGCTGCGGCTCGGTCAGCGTCACCTGGGGCACCGCGACGACCAGATCGCGCCACAGTGGCCACAGCCGCCATGTCGTGCGCAGCGACGACACCCAGCGCGCGAGCCCGCTCGCGGTCGGCACGAGCAGCGAGGCCGCGCGGAAGAGACCGTGGACGCTGATGACCAGGGACAGATAGGGGAGCGTACCGGGGGTGTGGAAGCACAGATTGAAGAGGTAGCCGCACCAGAACACGATGGCCAGGACGCTGCCGGCCGCGAAGAGCCGCAGCGACCACACGAGATCGCGGTCGTCCGCGCGCCGGCTGTAGTCCCAGCAGACGACGACGGCGACGGCGTCACCGAGCAGATGGGCCGCGACGAGAATCAGCCAGTACAGGGTCGAGGGGTCGGCGGGCCCCTGGAGGTCCATCTGCGAGCCCGACTGGTCGATGCCGAAACGGTCGAGCACGAGCAGCGAGCCCATCGCCGCCGCGAGCCCGACGATCACGGTGCCCCGCAGCCGCCGCGAGCGCGTGGTGTCGACGACGAAGAGCAGGACCAGGCCGGCGCTCAGCACGCCCAGCACATTGCGGGTCAGCGACACCGGATGGGCGCCGGCCCCGGCGGACATGAGCCACTGGTCGACCCTGGGCTGGAACAGCGTGATGGCGGTGGTCGCGGCGAAGACGGTGAGCCAGAGCCCGCGCTGGGCCGGGCGGCGCAGCGCGGGCGCCGCCCGCCAGATCAGGGCGGCCCACAGCACGAAGACCGAGCACAGGCCGACGGCCTCCTCCAGCTCATTCAGCACCGTCGACCGCCAGCCCGAGGAAAGCGCCGAGCCGGCCCATGGGCCCTGCCAGACGGCTGGGTTTGCCGGCGCTCTGGATCAGGCTGGCGATCATCTCCGCCTCCTGTTCCTCCTGGGTGCTGTAACTGCTCCGGGCCATGAGGCGTCTGACGAGCTGTGGCTGAAGATCGCCGGTCCCCGGGCCTGCCAGGTCACCGGCCTGGGCGGCCACGTCCCTGCGGTGATCGCACAGTACGTGGCCGATCTCGTGCAGGATGATGTGCTCCCGGTGCAGGGGCGCGGTCCTGGCCTCGTAGAAGATGTAATCGGCCGCGTCCGTGCCCAGCCAGAGCCCGCAGACCCCGCTCAGCGCGGCCTCCTCGGGCAGTTCCCTCAGCACCAGGGGTCGGCCCCTGAGTTCTTCCACCCGGGCGCGGACGGCGTCGAAGGGGAGGGACCGCTCCACGCCGAGATCACGCAGGATCGCGATGCACCTGCGTTGCAGCTCCTCGTATGCGCCGGTTGTCCGCACTTCTCCTCCGCCACCTTCCACGATCGCCGGGGACAGCACGCTGGAAGGGCGCTCTCCTCCTGCACAAACCAGTCACCGCCGGGCCTCCCGGCCGGCCGGGAGCGCGCGGGAGCGGCGGGCGCCGCGCCCTGGTGGCCCGCCGGGCGGGCAGGCCCGCGGACGCGTCCTGCCCCCGCGTGGAGCGGCATCGGACCGCCCCCAGACGCCCCGCTCCATGCCACCCCAGCCTAATGAGCCGTTCGCGCCACCGAACGTATGAGCCGTGTCCCGCGTGGTTGTTTGGCGCAAAGTCGCCGTCCGGTTCCGGGGCGCCGACGACGGTGCCCCGCCCCGGCCACCGGCGCGGAACCGGGCGGTCCGCACGCGCCGCCGCCCGCCCCCGGCTGTGGGCCGAAGGCGGGCGGCGGGCAGGCGGGTGGCGCGATCAGACGAGGTCGAACCGGTCCAGGTTCATGACCTTGTCCCACGCCTTGACGAAGTCCCGCACGAACTTCTCCTTCGCGTCGTCGCTCGCGTAGACCTCCGCGACCGCGCGCAGTTCGGAGTTGGAGCCGAAGACCAGGTCGGCGCGGGTGCCCGTCCACTTGACGTCGCCCGAGGCGTCACGGCCCTCGAACGTCGACTCGTCCGACGACGTCGACTTCCACGTCGTGCCCAGGTCGAGCAGGTTGACGAAGAAGTCATTGGTCAGCGAGCCCGGGTTCTCGGTGAAGACGCCGTGGCGCGACTGCTGGTGGTTGGCGCCGAGCACGCGCAGACCGCCGACGAGAACGGTCATCTCGGGGGCGCTGAGCGTCAGCAGGCTGGCGCGGTCGAGCAGCAGGTACTCGGCCGGCAGACGGTTGCCCTTGCCCAGGTAGTTGCGGAACCCGTCGGCGCTCGGCTCGAGCGCGGCGAAGGACTCCACGTCCGTCTGCTCCTGCGAGGCGTCCACGCGGCCCGGCGTGAAGGGGACCTCGATCGCGGTGCCGCCGTCCTTCGCGGCCTTCTCGACACCGGCCGCGCCGGCCAGCACGATCAGGTCGGCGAGGGAGATCTGCTTGCCGCCGCTCCGCGCGGAGTTGAACGAGGACTGGATGCCCTCGAGCGTCCGCAGGACCGTCGCGAGCTCGTCGGGCTCGTTGACCTCCCAGCCGAGCTGCGGCTGGAGGCGGATGCGGGCGCCGTTGGCGCCGCCGCGCTTGTCGCTGCCCCGGAACGACGACGCGGAGGCCCACGCCGTCGACACCAGCTGGGAGACCGTGAGGCCCGAGGCCAGCACCTGCTCCTTGAGGGAGGCGATGTCCTGGGCGTCGACGAGCTCGTACGTCCGCGCCGGCAGCGGGTCCTGCCAGATCAGTTCCTCGGACGGCACCTCGGGGCCGAGGTAGCGCACGACGGGGCCCATGTCGCGGTGGGTCAGCTTGAACCAGGCGCGGGCGAACGCGTCCGCGAACGCCGCCGGGTCCGCGAGGAAGCGCCGCGAGATCTGCTCGTACGCCGGGTCGAAGCGCAGCGAGAGGTCGGTGGTCAGCATCGTGGGGGCGTGCTTCTTGGCCGGGTCGAAGGCGTCCGGCACGGTGTCCGAGCCCGCGCCGTCCTTCGGCCGCCACTGGTGGGCGCCGGCGGGGCTCTTGAACAGCTCCCACTCGTAGCCGAAAAGGATCTCGAAGAAGCTGTTGTCCCAGGTGGTCGGCGTGTTGGTCCAGATGCCTTCGAGGCCGCTGGTGATCGCGTCCGGGCCGACACCGGTGCCGTGGGTGTTCTTCCAGCCGAGGCCCTGCTGCTCGAGCGAGGCGGCCTCGGGGTCGTTGCCCACCGACTCGGCGGGGCCCGCGCCGTGCGTCTTGCCGAAGGTGTGACCGCCCGCGATCAGGGCGACGGTCTCCTCGTCGTTCATCGCCATCCGGCGGAACGTCTCGCGGATGTCACGCGCGGCGGCGATGGGGTCGGGGTTGCCGTTGGGGCCCTCGGGGTTGACGTAGATGAGGCCCATCTGGACCGCGCCGAGCGGGTTCTCCAGCTCGCGGTCGCCGGTGTAGCGCTTGTCGTCGAGCCAGTTGGTCTCGGGACCCCAGTACACGTCCTCGTCGGGCTCCCAGACGTCCTCGCGGCCGCCGCCGAAGCCGAAGGTCTCAAAGCCCATCGTCTCCAGGGCGACATTGCCGGTGAGGACCAGCAGGTCGGCCCAGGAAAGGCTCTGGCCGTACTTCTTCTTCACCGGCCACAGCAGCCGGCGGGCCTTGTCGAGGCTCACGTTGTCCGGCCAGCTGTTGAGCGGGGCGAACCGCTGCTGGCCGGCGCCGGCGCCGCCGCGGCCGTCGCTGATGCGGTACGTGCCCGCGCTGTGCCAGGCCATACGGATCATGAGCGGGCCGTAGTTGCCGAAGTCGGCGGGCCACCAGTCCTGCGAGTCCGTGAGCAGCGCGGCGATGTCGCGCTTGACCGCGGGCAGGTCCAGGGACTTGAAGGCCTCGGCGTAGTCGAAGTCCTCACCGAGCGGGTTGGACACGGCGGTGTTCTTGGCGAGGATCTTCACATTGAGCCGCTCCGGCCACCACTGGCGGTTGCCGCCGCCCTGCGTCGGGTGCGGGGCGCGCTCGTGCGCGACCGGGCAGCCGCCTGTGCCCTCCGTCTTGGCATCGGTGACGATTGCATCGGGGTTCTCGGACATGGCAATCCTTCTTGGCTCGGTGGATCACATTGCTCAGGAACTGAGGGCGGTGAGAGGGCCGGGGCGCGGGGCGGCCGGGCCGGGCGGGGACGCCGCGTCGCGGACGGGGCGGTGGGCAGGCGGGGCGGCGTACACGGCTCGCGAAAGCGTACGGCCCACATGATCACGCGCCCGGAAAGGCGGCGCGGCGAGCGCGAGGAGACCGCCCGAGCGGGCAGCGCCCGGCGGGGCGCGGCGGACGGCACGCGGCCGGGAGCCGGTGCTCCGCGCCGTCGCGGCGACGATGCCCGATCACGAAGTCTCCAGATGGTGTGTCGCGTTGGTGCTGTGCTGCGTCCTTCTTGACCCTAGGCTAGCGCCGGTATCGATCCTACGATGGACCCAATCCAAGTCAAGAAGTCCACCAAGCCCATATTCCCTCGGGCCGCGCGCACCCGGCGCGTCCCTCGGGCCGCACCCCGAAACCCCCATCCCGACCCGTGGACAGGTGAACCTGCATGAGCGACCTGGTCGATCGGCTGCGAGGGCGCGGCTGGCGGATGACGTCCCAGCGCCGCGTCGTCGCGGAGGTCCTGAGCGGCGAGCACGTCCATCTGACGGCCGACGAGGTGCACGTCCGCGCCGCCCGGATCCTGCCCGAGATCTCCCGGGCGACCGTCTACAACACGCTGGGCGAGCTGGTCGTGCTGGGCGAGATCATGGAGGTCTCCACCGACGGCCGCGCCAAGCGCTACGACCCGAACGCCCACCGCCCCCACCAGCACCTGGTGTGCTCGGGCTGCGGAACCATCCGCGACGTCCACCCGACCGGTGACCCCCTGGCCGGTCTGCCCCCCGAGGAACGCTTCGGTTTCACCCTCTCGGGGGCCGACGTCACCTACCGGGGGCTGTGCCCGTCCTGCGCCTGACGGCGGCGTCCGCGCGGCACGGCCCGGCCGGGCCCCGGGCGAATGAGTCATGGCCGACACTCCCGCAGCCGTGTCGAAGTTGGGCTGAACGGGTGAGCGGCGTCATCATGGCCGGATGCAGATACAGCACGTGGGCGAGGTGGTCCGGTGAGCAGGTACGACGTCACCGACGAACAGTGGGAGGGCCTCGCCCAGGTCGTTCCCCTGCGCGGCCGCAACGAATGGCCGTCCAGAGTCGACCACCAGACCATCCCCGGGGACTACGCGACCGTCGAACAGCGGCGCTTCGTCGTCCTGCGGGTACAGATCTTCGCCGACGCCCGTGAAGTGGCCGAATACCTCATGGCCCAGATCCCTGTCCTGCTCGACCTGACCGGCGCCGACCCCGAAGTCGCCAAACGCATCCTCGACTTCAGCACGGGGGTCGTCTTCGGCCTCGGCAGCGCGATGCACCGCGTCGACCGCAACGTCTTCCTGCTCGCCCCGGCCGGCACGGAGGTCGAAGGCATCGCGGCGGCCGCCGTCCCCTAGGGGGCCCGGCCCCGTCTCCGCCGCCCCCCCAAGGACCGTCCCGCACCGCCGCGCCGTCCCTCATTCGTAGGAAGGCCGCCGAGGCGGAACGGTTCGTCAGTTTTCGGGCTGCGTACGGTCCCAGCCATGACCACCACCCGTGACGAAACCGGCCGCCCCGATCGACCCACCGTCACCGAGCTGCGGCTCTCGGCGTTCAGGACACACCGCGGCACGGCCATCGCGCTTGGCCCCCTCACCCTGGTCACCGGGCCGAGCGGCAGCGGCAAGTCCAGCGTCCTCGAAGCGTTCGAGGCCCTGGCCAGGCTCGGCTCGGGCGCGGCGCTCGGATCGGTCTTCCGCGACCCGGCCGGCTGTGTGCCCGAACGCGCCGGTGCCGACGCGCAGGGCCGCCGGGGCTTCCGCGTCGGCTGCACGGTGGACGGTCCGGCCGGACCCGTACGCCTCGACCTCGCCGTCCAGGCCGAACCCGAACTGCGCATCGTGGGCGAGCGGTTGACGAGCCGGGGGCAGACCCTCCTGAGCACCGCGCTGCGCGACCCGGGGCGCTCCACCGTCCAGGCGGCCTGGCACACCGCGGGCACGGTCCCGGTCACCCGCGCGCCCCTGCCCGACGACCGCCTCGGCACCGCGCTGCTGCCCCTGCGCGTCGCGGGCAAGACGGAGGGGCAGCGGCAGGTCCTGGCCGCCGCCGAGCAAGTCGTCCTCGCCCTGCGCTCGGTGTTCCCCTGCGACCCCCAGCCCCAGCACATACGCGAACCGGTGGCGCCCCTGCGGGGTGCCGACGGCGGCCGGCTCAGGCGCGGCTGCGACAACCTCGCCGAGGTCCTGCTGCGCACCCGTACCGAATGCGCCATCCGCCACGGCCGTCTTGTCGCCGCGGCCAGGGTGGGCTGCCAGGGTCCCGTCACCGGCCTGACCACCGAAGAGCTCGCCGACGGCACGTTACGAGCCGTCCTCGCGCGCGGCGCCCACCTGCACGGCACCCCCGTCGGGCGCCTCGGCGAGGGCGAACTGCGCTATCTCGCCCTCGCCCTGGTCCTGCTCACAGGTCCCGGCGTCCTCGCCGTGGACCCCGTCGCCGAAGTCCCCGGGGCCATGCAGACCCTGACCGTCCTCGCCGACGGCCTCGACCGGGCGCTCGACCCCCGGCAGGCCCGCGAACTGCTCACGCTGGCGGCCGAGATGTGCGCGCGGGGCCATCTGCGGCTGCTCGCCGCCGTCGGCGACGCGGCCGGTGCCCGTGAGGCCGGGGCGACAGTGGTAGACCTGCGACCGTGAACCGACTCGACCTGACGGCCCTGCAACGCAGGCTCGCCGCCTTCGCCGCCGCCCGTGACTGGGGGCCCTACCACACCCCGAAGAACCTGGCCGCCGCGCTCAGCGTCGAGGCCGCCGAACTGCTCGAAATCTTCCAATGGCTCACCCCCGAACAGTCGAAGGCGGTGATGAGGGACCCGGACACCGCCCACCGCGTCACCGACGAAGTCGCCGATGTCCTCGCCTATCTGCTCCAGTTCTGCGACGTCCTCGGCATCGATGTCCTCGCGGCGCTCGCCGCCAAGATCGACCGCAATGAACTCCGCTTCCCCGTCCCCGGAGCGGCCACCGCCCCGCCCAACCCCCCGTCGGATACGGAGAGTCACACTTTCGAGTGACCGGGATACTCACAATCGCCTTGCTGTGCACAGATTTCCGATTTCCTCTGGCTTTCTGGCTCACCGAAGCTCACTCTAGGTAGTGGACGCGGACGTCGGGTCCGTCGCGGAATCGGGGGCATGGCATGGATGCGGTGAGGCTCTTGAACGTCAGCAGGTACGCGCTGGCTCAGAGCGGGGCGGTGCTCGACGTCGTGGCCGAGGCCTGGCAGGCACAGGCGCTGGCCCAGGCGATCGGCGGGCACCTCGCGGCCACCGGCCCGCCGGAGCTGCGGGGCGAGGCCCGGGGCCTGAGCGAAGCGGGCGCCCGGGGCTGCGCGGTCCTGGACCACCCCGGCACGCGGCGCGCGGGCGTCCGCGCGGTCCAGCTGTCCGACGTGCCGGACGCGGCAACGGCGTTGACGTCCCTCGGGGCCCTGCTGGGTGACGTCGCCATGGCACTCGTCTCGGTGGCCTGCGCCACGGACGACGAGGGGCTGTACTGGCAGTGCATGGAAGCCATCGACGCCGCCGACGAATCCGGCGACCGCGTCCGTGGGATGCTGCGCCGCCTGACCCTGCGCCACCAGGAGAGATCGCCCGAGGCTGTACGCGATTCGACGGGGCCGCCATGACCGCGCGTCGACCGGCGCGTCGAACGGCCAAGGCCAAGGCCAAGGCCAAGGCCAAGGCCAAGCGCCCGGCTTCATGCGCCGCGCGGCTCGCTCCCGGGCGGGGACGGGGGCGGGGTGGCGTCGGTGGCGGGCTGGGTGGACTGATGGTCCGCGTCGAGCTGCGTCAGGTCCGCGCTCAGCGCCGCCATCAGCTCCTCCATCTGCCGCAACAGCCCCTTGGGCGCGCCTTTCTGCCCGGGCGCGGGCGACGGCGGCGACTGCTGGGGCACGCACTGTCGCGGTGCGCTCTGTTCCGGCCCGGCTTCCTGGGACATGGCGGCCTCCTCGGCCCGGGCCCTCCCGCGGGAGCGGGCAGGGCGGGGAATCGGTCGGCACACCGGCCACGGCCGCCGACACGCGGGCCGGGCGCTCCGGCTCCGCCCGAGCCAACGAACGCTGGGCGCCGACGTCACTGAGCACGAGGGCGGCGAACCATCACATCGCCACATATTCACCCGACCGGGCTTTCGTCGCGGGAGAGCGGCGAGCGCGGTTGACGGCGGTCCCACGGTGCAGGATGGAGGCATGGATCTGCGCATCTTCACCGAGCCCCAGCAGGGCGCGGGATACGACACCCTCCTGACCGTCGCCAAGGCCACCGAAGACCTGGGCTTCGACGCCTTCTTCCGGTCCGACCACTACTTGCGGATGGGCACCGCTGACGGGCTCCCGGGCCCGACGGACGCCTGGATCACGCTGGCCGGCCTCGCCCGCGAGACCAAGCGCATCCGTCTCGGCACCCTGATGACCGCCGGCACGTTCCGGCTGCCGGGGGTCTTGGCCATCCAGGTGGCCCAGGTGGACCAGATGTCGGGCGGCCGGGTCGAACTGGGCCTGGGCGCCGGCTGGTTCGAGGACGAGCACAAGGCGTACGGCATCCCCTTCCCCAAGGAGAAGTTCGCCAGGCTGGAGGAGCAGCTGGCCATCGTCACCGGCCTGTGGGCCACCGAAGTGGGCCGCACCTTCGACTACCGCGGCACGTACTACCAGCTCAGTGACTCGCCCGCGCTCCCCAAGCCCGCGCAGAGCAAGGTGCCCGTCCTGATCGGCGGCCACGGGGCGACCCGCACCCCGCGCCTGGCCGCGCGGTACGCCGACGAATTCAACATCCCGTTCGCCTCCGTCGAGGACAGCGAGCGGCAGTTCACCCGGGTCCGGGCGGCCGCCGAGGCCGCCGGGCGCAAGGCGGACGACCTCGTGTACTCCAACGCGCTGGTGGTCTGCGTGGGCAAGGACGACGCGGAGGTGGCCCGCCGGGCCGCCGCCATCGGAAGGGAGGTGGAAGAACTCAAGGCGAACGGACTCGCGGGCTCGCCCGCCGAGGTCGTCGAGAAGATCGGCAAGTACGAGGCGACCGGCTCCTCCCGCATCTATCTGCAACTGCTCGACCTCCACGACCTCGACCACCTCGAACTCATCTCCTCGCGGGTGCTGCCGCAGCTGACCGGAGCCTGAGCCACGTGCGTCCCGCCCGGAGCCTCGCGGCCGCCCTCGCGCACGGGACGGTGGTCCTCGACGGTGGCCTGGCCGGCCAACTGGAGGCTCAGGGCTGCGACTTGAGCGACGAGCTGTGGTCGGCCCGGCTGCTCGCGGACGACCCGGGGCAGATCCTGGCCGCCCACGCGGCGTACGTACGGGCGGGCGCCCAGGTCCTGACCACCGCCAGCTACCAGGCCACGTATGAAGGGTTCGCGCGGCGGGGGATGAGCCGCCGCGAGGCCGGGGAGCTGCTGGCCCGAAGCGTCCAACTGGCGCGCGCGGCAGGAGACTTGGGCGAAACCGTGCCCGGTTCCGGCGGCGCGTCCGGCCCGGGCGGCGCGTCGGGCCCGGGCGGCGAATCCGACCTTGGCGGCGCCCTCGGCCCCGGCGACGCTTCAGGACCCGGCGACGCCACCAGGGCCGAGGGTGTTGCCAGGGCGGCGCGGGAGGTCTGGGTGGCGGCCTCCGTCGGGCCCTATGGCGCCTTTCTGGCCGACGGGAGCGAGTACCGGGGGCGCTACGGGCTGAGCGTGCGCGAGCTCGAGCGGTTCCACCGTCCCCGGATCGAGGCGCTGGTGGCCGCGGGGCCGGACGTGCTGGCCCTGGAGACGGTGCCCGACATCGACGAGGCCGAGGCGCTGCTGCGGGTGATCGAGGGGTGCGGGGTGGCGGTCTGGCTCTCGTACAGCGTCGAGGGCGGGCGCACGCGGGCCGGGCAGGATCTGGCGTCGGCGTTCGCGCTCGCCAGGGGCCGCGAGGACGTGGTGGCGGTGGGGGTCAACTGCTGCGCGCCACAGGACGCCGACCGCGCGGTGCCACTTGCCGCGTCGGTCACCGGCAAGCCGGTCGTGGTCTATCCGAACAGCGGCGAGCGCTGGGACGCGGGGCGGCGCAGCTGGACGGGCGAGGCGACGTTCGACGCGGCGTCGCCCGGGGAGTGGACAACTGCGGGAGCACGCCTGATCGGTGGCTGCTGCCGGGTCGGACCGGAGCGGATCGCCGCGCTCGCGGCCCGCGTCCAGGGCCGCCATCCGTAGCGAAATCTTTTGGTGCAAGGGGCCCGGACCAGGTAATACTCGGACATGTGTTCCTGACCATCACCACCACCGGCACCCCTGACCGCCCCGCGACCGACCTCGGTTTTCTGCTGCACAAGCACCCTGACAACGCGCAGCGCTTCTCCACCTCCCACGGCACGGCGCACGTCTTCTACCCGGAGGCGAGCGCCGAGCGCTGCACGGCCGCGCTGCTCCTGGAGGTCGATCCCGTGGCGCTGGTGCGGCGTGGCGCGGGCAAGGGCCGGGGCGGCGCGCCCGACGCGGCGCTCGCGCAGTACGTCAACGACCGCCCCTACGCGGCCTCGTCGCTGATGTCCGTCGCCCTGTCCAGCGTCTTCAAGAGCGCCCTGCGCGGAGTGTGCGCGGCGCTGCCGGAGCGGGCGGCCACCGCGCTGCCCCTGCGCGTGGAGGTGCCCGCGCTGCCCGCGCGCGGCGGCGCCGATCTCGTACACAAGCTGTTCGGGCCGCTCGGCTGGGACACGGTGAGCGCGCGACCCGTCGCGCTGGACGAGCAGTTCCCGCAGTGGGGCGACTCGCGCTATGTGAGCCTCGTGCTCGAAGGGGAGCTGCGGCTGGCCGACGCGCTGCGGCAGCTGTATGTCCTGCTGCCCGTGCTCGACGACGCCAAGCACTACTGGGTCGCGCCCGACGAGGTGGACAAGCTGCTGCGGGCCGGCGACGGCTGGCTCGCGGGCCACCCCGAACAGGAGCTGATCACCAGCCGGTATCTGGCGCGGCGCCGGAGCCTGGCGCGCCAGGCGATGGAGCGCCTTGAACTGGTGCGCCTGGCCGAGGCCGACGGCCTGGACGTGGAAGAGGTCGACAATTCCGTCGACGAGAACAGCGACACGCCCCAGGGGCCCGTGCCGCTGGCCGCGCAGCGCCGGAGCGCGATCGTCGCCGCGCTCGTGTCGGCCGGGGCGGCCCGCGTGCTCGACCTCGGCTGCGGGCAGGGGCAGTTGGTGGGGGCCCTCCTCGCCGACCCGCGCTTCACCGAGGTCGTCGGCGTGGACGTGTCCATGCGGGCCCTCGCCGTCGCGGCGCGCCGCCTCGGGCTCGACCGGATGACCGAGCGGCAGGCGGCGCGGGTGAAGCTGACGCAGGGCTCCCTCGCGTACACCGACAAGCGGCTGGGCGGATACGACGCGGCGGTGCTCAGCGAGGTCATCGAGCATGTGGACCTGCCGAGGCTGCCGGCGCTGGAGTACGCGGTGTTCGGCTCGGCGCGGCCGCGCACGGTGATCGTGACGACGCCGAACGTGGAGTACAACGTCCGCTGGGAGACCCTGCCGGCCGGACACGTGCGCCACGGGGACCACCGCTTCGAATGGAGCCGGCCGCAATTCCAGGAGTGGGCGCGCGCGGTGGCCGAACACCATGGCTACGGCGTCGAGTTCGGGCCCGTCGGACCCGACGACCCCGAGGTGGGCCCGCCCACCCAGATGGCGGTGTTCACCCTGACGGGAGCCGGCGGATCCACCTCGCGCGAGGAGCGGTCCGCCTCGGGCGCCCTCGAATCCACCCCCCACCACACGCCGAAGGAGGCGACGGCGGCATGAGTACCGGCATCACCGAACCCACTGCGCACACCCCGGACGGCACCAGGACGCTGGCCGTCACCGACCTCTCGCTGGTCGTCCTGGTCGGCGCCTCCGGCTCGGGCAAGTCCACCTTCGCCCGCCGGCACTTCAAGGCGACCGAGGTCCTGTCCTCCGACTTCTGTCGCGGCCTGGTCGCCGACGACGAGAACGACCAGAGCGCGAGCGCCGACGCCTTCGACGTGCTCCACCACATCGCGGGCAAGCGGCTCGCGGCGGGACGGCTGACCGTCATCGACGCCACCAACGTGCAGGCCGAGAGCCGACGCCAGCTCATCCGCCTGGCCCGCGAGCACGACGTGCTCCCCATCGCGATCGTCCTGGACCTGCCGGAGGAGGTGTGCGCCGAGCGCAACGCGCGGCGTCCCGACCGGGCCTCGATGCCCCGCCATGTGATCACGCGCCACCGGCGTGAACTGCGGCGCTCCCTGCGCGGCCTGGAGCGTGAGGGCTTCCGCAAGGTGCATGTGCTGCGCTCGGTGGAGGAGGTGGAGAACGCCGTGATCACCATCGAACGGCGCTACAACGACCTCACCCACCTCACCGGCCCCTTCGACATCATCGGTGACATCCACGGCTGCCGCTCCGAACTGGAGACGCTGCTCGGCAAGCTCGGCTACGTGGACGGCGTCCACCCCGAGGGCCGCACCGCCGTCTTCGTCGGAGACCTCGTCGACCGGGGCCCCGACAGCCCCGGCGTGCTGCGCCGCGTCATGGGCATGGTCGCCGACGGCAACGCGCTGTGCGTGCCGGGGAACCACGAGAACAAGCTCGGGCGTTACCTGAAGGGACGCGACGTCCAGCACACCCACGGTCTGGCCGAGACCATCGAGCAGCTGGAGAAGGAGGACGACAGCTTCAAGGAGCGGGTGCGGGAGTTCATCGACGGCCTGGTCAGCCACTATGTGCTCGACGGCGGCAACCTCGTCGTGTGTCACGCCGGGCTGCCGGAGAAGTACCACGGCCGCACCTCGGGCCGGGTGCGCTCGCACGCGCTGTACGGGGACACGACCGGCGAGACCGACGAGTTCGGCCTGCCGGTGCGCTACCCGTGGGCCGAGGACTACCGGGGCCGGGCCGCCGTCGTCTACGGACACACCCCCGTGCCGAACACCTCCTGGATCAACAACACCATCTGCCTGGACACGGGCGCCGTGTTCGGGGGCAGGATGACCGCCCTGCGCTGGCCCGAGCGCGAGCTGGTCGACGTGCCGGCGGAGCGGGTCTGGTACCAGCCGGCCAAGCCGTTGGCCACCGAGGCGCCGGGCGGCCACGAGGGCCGGCCGCTCGACCTCGCCGATGTGCGCGGGCGCCGGATCCTGGACACCCGGCTCATGGGCAACGTCGCCGTGCGCGAGGAGAACGCGGCGGCGGCGCTGGAGGTCATGAGCCGGTTCGCCGTCGACCCGAGGCTGCTCACCTATCTGCCTCCGACCATGTCCCCGACCGCGACCTCGCGGCAGGACGGCTTCCTGGAGCACCCGGCCGAGGCGTTCGAGCAGTACCGCAAGGACGGCGTCGGGCGGGTCGTGTGCGAGGAGAAGCACATGGGCTCGCGGGCGGTGGCGCTGGTGTGCCGCGACGAGGAGGCGGCCCACGCGCGGTTCGGGGTGCGGGGTGTGAGCGGCGCGCTGCACACCCGTACCGGACGGCCCTTCTTCGACGACGCGGCCGTCACCGAGGAGATCCTGCGGCGGCTGCGGTCGGCCGTGACCGAAGCCGGCCTTTGGGACGAACTCGCCAGTGACTGGCTCGTGTTGGACGCCGAGCTGATGCCGTGGTCGCTGAAGGCGTCGGGCCTGCTGCGCTCCCAGTACGCGGCGGTGGGCGCCGCGTCGGGAGCGGTGTTCCCGCCCGCCCTCCAGGCGCTCACGGCCGCGTCGGAGCGGGGCGTGGAGGTGGCGGACCTGCTCGGCCGCCAGCGCGAGCGGGCCGTCGACGCCGCCGCGTTCACCGACGCCTACCGGCGCTACTGCTGGAGCACCGAGGGCCTGGACGGGGTGCGAATCGCGCCGTTCCAGATCCTGGCCGGGCAGGGCCGCAGCCTGGCCGGCGTGCCGCACGACGAGCAGTTGGCCTGGCTCGACCGGCTCGTCGAGCACGACCCGACCGGGCTGCTCCAGCGCACCCGGCGGGTGATCGTGGACACCGGCGACGAGGCCGAGGTGCGCGCCGGTGTCGAGTGGTGGCTCGACCTGACCGGCGCGGGCGGCGAGGGCATGGTCGTCAAGCCGCTCCAGGCCCTGGCCAGGGACGGCAGGGGACGGCTCGTCCAGCCCGGGATCAAGGTGCGCGGCCGCGAGTACCTGCGGATCATCTACGGACCCGAGTACACGCGCCCGGACCACCTGGAGCGGCTGCGGCAGCGCTCCCTGGGACACAAGCGGTCGCTCGCGCTGCGCGAGTACGCGCTCGGAGTCGAGGCGCTGGAACGGCTCGCGGGCGGTGAGCCGCTGTGGCGGGTCCACGAGGCGGTCTTCGCCGTCCTCGCCCTGGAGTCGGAACCGGTCGACCCCCGCCTGTGACGCACGGCCCGGCGAGCGCTCCCGTCGCCCGCCGGGCCGCGCCGCGGGCGAGTTCGCCGGGTGAGCGGCGCCCTCGCGGGACAGGATGGGGGCATGGGATTCCAAGTCGATTCCGAGACCGGGCGGCTGCGCCGCGTCATACTCCACCGGCCAGATCTGGAGCTGAAGCGGCTCACGCCCAGCAACAAGGACGCGCTGCTCTTCGACGACGTGCTCTGGGTGCGCCGGGCCAGACAGGAGCACGACGGATTCGCGGACGTGCTCCGCGACCGGGGCGTGGAGGTGCACCTCTTCGGGGACCTGCTGCGCGAGACGCTGGCGATCGAGGCGGCCCGCGCGCTCGTGCTCGACCGGGTCTTCGACGAGAAGGAGTACGGGCCGCTCGCGACCGGTCATCTGCGGGCGGTCTTCGACGACCTGCCGGACGCGGACCTCGCGGAGGCGCTGGTCGGCGGGATGACCAAGCGTGAGTTCCTTGCGGGGCACCCTGAGCCGACGTCGGTGCGCTTCCACGCGATGGACCTGGACGACTTCCTGCTCGGCCCGCTGCCCAACCACCTCTTCACCCGCGACACCTCCGCGTGGATCTACGACGGCGTATCGATCAACGCCATGCGCTGGCCGGCCCGCCAGCGCGAGACCGTGCACTTCGAGGCGATCTACGGTCATCACCCGCTGTTCAAGGGCGCGCAGGCCGGCCCGTTCAACATCTGGTCCCAGGGCCAGCGCGACTATCCCTCGACCATCGAGGGCGGCGACGTCCTGGTGATCGGGAACGGCGCCGTGCTGATCGGGATGAGCGAGCGGACCACCCCGCAGGCCGTGGAGATGCTGGCCCGCGGCCTGTTCGCGGCGGGCTCGGCGCGCACCATCGTGGCCCTCGACATGCCCAAGCGGCGGGCGTTCATGCACCTGGACACGGTGATGACGATGGTCGACGGAGAAACCTTTACTCAGTACGCGGGACTTGGCATGCTCCGCTCCTACACCATCGAGCCGGGCGCCGGCGAGCAGGAGCTGAAGGTCACCGACCACCCCCCGGAGCACATGCACCGGGCGATCGCGGCGGCGCTCGGCCTCGACCGGATCCGGGTGCTCACCGCCACCCAGGACGTGCACTCCGCCGAACGTGAGCAGTGGGACGACGGCTGCAATGTCCTCGCGGTCGAGCCCGGGGTGGTCGTCGCGTACGAGCGCAACGTCACCACCAACACGCATCTGCGCAAGGAGGGCATCGAGGTGATCGAGATCCGGGGCAACGAGCTCGGCCGGGGAAGGGGAGGCCCGCGCTGCATGAGCTGCCCGGTCGAACGCGATGCCGTATAGTGATGCGCTCGAACGTATAGAATTCCAACGGGGTCCGCATCCGGACGCCGCCCACCTACCCGCCCCGGGAGCAGCCACCATGGCGATAGACCTCGCAGGCCGCCACGTCCTCAAGGAGCTGGACTTCACGGCCGAGGAGTTCCTCGGACTGGTCGCGCTCGCCGCCGAACTGAAGGCCGCCAAGAAGGCGGGCACCGAGGTCCAGCGCCTGCGCGGGCGCAACATCGCCCTGATCTTCGAGAAGTCCTCGACCCGCACCCGCTGCTCCTTCGAGGTGGCCGCCGCCGACCAGGGGGCGTCCACCACCTACATCGACCCGGCCGGCTCGCACATCGGCAAGAAGGAGTCCCCGCGCGACACCGCCCGGGTGCTGGGGCGGATGTTCGACGCGATCGAGTTCCGGGGCGACGCGCAGGAGACCGTCGAGATCCTGGCCGCGAACGCGGGTGTGCCGGTCTACAACGGCCTGACCGACGACTGGCACCCCACCCAGATGCTCGCCGACGTGCTCACCGTCACCGAGCACACCGACAAGCCCCTGAGCGAGGTCGTCTTCGCCTATCTGGGTGACGCCCGCTTCAACATGGGCAACTCCTACCTGGTCACCGGCGCCCTGCTCGGCATGGACATCCGGATCGTGGCGCCCCGGGCGTACTGGCCGGCCGAGGAGATCGTCGCCCAGGCGCGCGAGGCGGCCGCCGTCAGCGGCGCCCGCGTCACCCTCACCGAGTCCGTCGAGGAGGGCGTGGCCGGCGCGGACTTCGTCGCCACCGACGTCTGGGTCTCGATGGGGGAGCCGCAGGAGGTCTGGGCCGAGCGGATCAAGGCGCTCGTGCCCTACGCGGTGACCATGGACGTGCTGCGCGCCACCGGCAACCCGGGCGTCAAGTTCCTGCACTGCCTGCCCGCCTTCCACGACCTCGCCACCCAGGTCGGCCGGGACATCTTCGAGCGGTACGGACTGACCGAGCTCGAAGTGAGCGACGAGGTCTTCGAGTCCGCGCACTCGGTCGTCTTCGACGAGGCGGAGAACCGGCTGCACACCATCAAGGCCATCATGGTCGCCACGCTCGGGGACCGGCCCACGGCCCAGGATGCCGATGGCGCCGAATAGAAATGCGCCCGATTGGGTGCACATGCGGCACAGTGGTTACCATGTCGCTTCTTGGTGGGGTCCGAGCTCGCACGCTCGGGCCCCGCTTTCTTTTGTGCGCGGCCCCTGCCCGGCCGCGGTGTACGACCAGGAATGAGACCCCCATGCGGCGCCCCCACCCCGCTTCCCCTCCCGCCACCGGCCCCCGGATCAAATCCCCGCGCCTGCTCATCGCCGAATCCGGCGCGGACCTCGAAGGGCACGGACTGCGCCGCACGATGGGGCTCTTCCAGCTCGTGTGTTTCGGCGTCGGCGCGATCGTGGGCACCGGCATCTTCGTCGGGCTCTCCGACAGCGTGGCCAAGGCCGGTCCCGCCGTGGTCCTCTCCTTCGTGCTGGCCGCGATCACCTGCGTGTTCACGGCGTTCGCCTTCGCCGAGCTCGGCGGCGCGATCCCGGTCTCGGGCTCCTCGTACTCCTTCGCGTACGCCACGCTCGGCGAGCGCACCGCCTTCCTGGTCGGCTGGTGCCTGCTCCTGGAGTACGGCGTCTCGGTCTCCGCGGTCGCGGTCGGCTGGAGCCAGTACCTCAATGAACTCCTGGACGGCCTCATCGGCCGGCAGCTGCCCGCCGCACTGTCGGCGGGGCCCGGCGACGGCGGGGTGATCAACCTTCCGGCCGTCGTCGTCATCCTGCTCGCCGCGACGCTCCTGGTGCGCGGTGTCCGCGAGAGCGCGCGGGCGACCGCCGCGATGGCCGTCCTCAAGATCGGGATCCTGCTGCTGTTCCTGGCGATCGCGTTCACGGCGTTCAAGGCGGGCCACCTCACGCCGTTCGCGACCCATGGCGCCGCCGGGGTCACCGCCGGAGCCTCGCTCGCGTTCTTCTCGTACATCGGCTTCGACGCGATCACCACGGCCGGTGAGGAAGTGAGGAATCCGCGCAAGAACATCCCCGTCGCGATCATGATCTGCATCGGTGTGGCCACCCTGCTGTACTGCGCGGTCGCCTTGGCCGCCATCGGCGGGCTCGGCGCGGACGCGGTCGGCGACAAGCCCGCCGCGCTGTCGCTGATCGTCAACCAGGTCACCGGGTCGACGTTCGGCGGCGACGTCATCGCGTTCGGCGCGGTCGTGGCCATCGCCTCCGTCGTACTGGCCGTGATGTACGGCCAGACCCGCATCCTGATGTCGATGTCCCGCGACGGGCTCGTGCCCAGGGTCTTCGAACGGGTCTCACCGAAAACCGCGACCCCGGCCGCCAACACCTGGATCGTCGCACTGGTCTTCGCCGTACCGGCCGCGTTCGCCTCGCTCGACGCGGTGGTGAACCTGACCACCATCGGCACGCTCGCCGTGATGGCCGTCGTGAACGTGGCGGTGGTCGCGCTGCGCCGGAGCGACCCGGACCTGAAGCGCTCGTTCCGGGTGCCGCTGTATCCCGTGAGCCCGATCCTGGGCGTCGGCTTCTGCCTCTATCTGATGTACGGGACAGGCTGGGCGACCTGGTTGCAGTTCGCCCTGTTCCTCGCGGCCGGCGCGCTGGTGTACGCCTGCTACGGGCGAGCCAGGTCGCGCCTGGCCGGCGGGGGTGGGGCGGCGGTGTGACCTGTACCGCCCTGCGTGCGTGGTGGGGCGGTGGCCGCGGGACGGCGACGCGCGGGGGTCTCCCGGCGCCGGCGGTGAGCGGTCGCGCGGCCTCCGCGCCCGCCGCCGCGCGGGCGTATCGCGTGCTCGTGACGACGGTCACATACGGGTGATACCTTCGGGAGGAGCAGGCAGCAGACGCAGTGGCGGCCCACGGCCGTCCCGCCGAAGGAGGCCGCAGCCCCCGATGAGCCCCTTTCTCAGCTCCGCTTCCCCTACCGAGGACTGGCGCCACCTGCGGCTCTCGGTGGACGACGGGGTCGCGACCGTCACCCTCGCCCGGCCCGACAAGCTCAACGCGCTGACCTTCGGCGCCTACGCCGACCTGCGCGACCTGCTGGCCGAGCTGTCGAGGGAGCGTTCGGTGCGCGCCCTGGTCCTGGCCGGCCAGGGGCGCGGCTTCTGCTCGGGCGGCGACGTGGACGACATCATCGGCGCCACCCTGTCCATGAACACCGCCGAACTCCTCGACTTCAACCGCATGACCGGCCAGGTCGTCCGCGCGATCCGCGAGTGCCCCTTCCCCGTGATCGCCGCCCTGCACGGCGTCGCCGCGGGCGCGGGCGCGGTGCTCGCCCTCGCCGCCGACTTCCGCGTCGCCGACCCCACCGCGCGCTTCGCGTTCCTCTTCACCAGGGTGGGCCTCTCGGGCGGCGACATGGGCGCCGCCTATCTACTGCCCCGCGTCGTCGGCCTCGGCCACGCCACACGGCTGCTCATGCTCGGCGAGCCGGTGCGCGCCGACGAGGCCGAACGCATCGGCCTGCTCAGCGAGTTGACCGAGGAGGGCCGCGCCGACGAACGCGCCGGTGAGCTCGCGCGCCGCCTCGCGAACGGCCCCGCCCTCGCCCACGCCCAGACCAAGGCGCTGCTCACCGCCGAACTCGACATGCCGCTCGCGGCCTCCGTCGAGCTGGACGCCGCCACCCAGGCCCTCTTGATGAACGGCGAGGACTACGCCGAGTTCCACGCCGCCTTCACCGAGAAGCGGCCCCCGAAATGGCAGGGCCGCTAGCGATGGCAGGCGCCGGAGCCGGGGGCGCCCCGCCGCGGATCGCCGTCATCGGGGGCGGCCCGGGCGGTCTGTACGCCGCCGCCCTGCTCAAGCGGCTCGACGCGTCCCGCGAGATCACCCTGTGGGAGCGCAACGCGCCCGACGACACCTTCGGCTTCGGCGTCGTCCTGTCGGACGAGACCCTGGGCGGCATCGAACACGCCGACCCGGCCGTCCACCGGGCACTGCGCGCCGAGTTCGTCCGGTGGGACGACATCGACATCGTGCACCGGGGCAGGAGGCTCACCTCCGGCGGCCACGGCTTCGTGGCCCTCGGGCGGCGCAGGCTCCTGGAGATCCTGCACGAGCGCTGCCGCGGACTCGGCGTCGACCTGCGCTTTCGCGCCGAGGCGCCGCCGGCCAGGGAACTCGCCGCCACCCACGACCTGGTGATCGCCGCCGACGGGGTGCACAGCCCGACCCGCGCGGCGCACGCGGACCACTTCGCGCCCCGCGTCACCCGCCACCGCTGCCGCTACATCTGGCTGGCCGCCGACTTCGCCTTCGACGCCTTCCGCTTCGAGATCGCCGAGACCCCGCACGGCGTGATGCAACTGCACGCCTACCCCTACTCCGCCGCCGCCTCCACGGTCATCGTCGAGATGCGCGAAGAGGTGTGGGCGGCCGCCGGGTTCGACGCCCTCGACGAGAAGGCCTCCGCCGACCTCTGCGCCAAGATCTTCTCCGACGCCCTCGGCGGGCGGCCCCTGCGCGGCAACAACTCCTCCTGGACCGCGTTTCGCACCGTGGTCAACGAGCGCTGGGCGTACGGCAACACGGTGCTGCTCGGCGACGCGGCGCACACCGCCCACTTCTCCATCGGCTCCGGCACCAAGCTCGCCGTCGAGGACGCGCTGGCGCTTGCCGCGTGCGTCCAGGAGCAGCCCGATCTGCCCACGGCGCTCGCGGCGTACGAGAGCGAGCGCCGGCCCGTCGTGGAGTCGACGCAGCGCGCGGCCGCGGCCAGCCTGCGCTGGTTCGAGGACCTGGCCCTTCATGTCGGCCAACCCGCGCGGCAGTTCGCCTTCAACCTCCTCACCCGCAGCCGCCGCGTCACCCACGGCAACCTGCGCCTGCGCGACAGCGGCTTCACCGACGCTGTGGAGCGGGACTTCGGCTGCCCGCCGGGCACCCCGCCCATGTTCACCCCCTTCCGGCTGCGCGGCCTCGAGCTGAAGAACCGCGTGGTCGTCTCGCCCATGGACATGTACTCGGCCGTGGACGGCGTCCCCGGCGACTTCCACCTGGTGCACCTGGGCGCCCGCGCGCTCGGCGGCGCGGGCCTGGTCATGACCGAGATGGTGTGCGTCAGCCCCGAGGGCCGCATCACCCCCGGCTGCGGCGGCCTCTACACCCCCGAACAGGCCGCGGCCTGGCGCCGGATCGTCGACTTCGTCCACGCCCAGGCGCCGGGCACCGCCCTCGGCGCCCAGCTCGGCCACTCCGGGCGCAAGGGGTCGAGCAAGCTGATGTGGGACGGCATGGACCAGCCCCTCGACAGCGGCAACTGGCCCCTGGCCGCCGCCTCGCCCATCCCCTACCGCCCCGGCGTCAACCAGGTCCCGTACGCCCTGGACCGCGCCGGACTCACCGCCGTACGCGACCAGTTCACGGCAGCGGCCCGCCGCGCCGCCGACTGCGGATTCGACCTCCTCGAACTGCACTGCGCCCACGGCTACTTGCTCTCCGGATTCCTCTCCCCTCTCACCAACCAACGCACCGACGCCTACGGTGGTTCCCCGGCCGCCCGGCTCCGCTTCCCCCTGGAAGTCTTCGACGCGGTCCGCGCCGTCTGGCCCGCGGAGCGGCCGATGACGGTACGGATCTCCGCCACCGACTGGGCCGAGGGCGGCACCACCGCCGAGGACGCCGTGGAGATCGCCCGCGCCTTCACCGAGCACGGCGCCGACGCCATCGACGTCTCCACCGGCCAGGTCGTCCCCGACGAGCGCCCCGAATTCGGCCGCTCCTACCAGACCCCCTACGCCGACCGGATCCGCGCCGAGCTCGGCGTCCCCGTCATCGCGGTCGGCGCCATCTCCTCCTGGGACGACGTCAACTCCCTGCTCCTGGCGGGCCGGGCCGACCTGTGCGCCCTGGCCCGCCCCCACCTGTACGACCCCCACTGGACCCTGCACGCCGCCGCCGAACAGTCCTACACCGGCCCCGGCGCGTCCTGGCCACTTCCCTACCGGGCGGGCAGCCGCACCCCACCGACGGGCCGCACCGACGCACCCCGCCCCCGCCTCGCACTGAACTGACCCCGTGCGTCCGTGACATCGTCGGTGTCCATGACGAACAGCGACTTCCTTGCGGTGGCGCCGCAGTACACCACGACACGCGAACTTCTCGCGGCCTCGGCTCGGCGGCGGGGCATGGAGGTGGAGGTGCTGGCGGCGGGCGACGGCGCGAGCCTTCTGCGCGGCAGGCGGGGCGGCCACTACTACGGCGGGCCCGCCTACGCCGCGGGCACCGCCGACGACCTCGGCGTGGCGCTCCTGGAGCCGACGGACGACTGGCTCACCACCCTGCCCCGCGACTTCACCCGGCGGCGCGTCACCACGACCACCCTCGAACAGGCGCGTGACCTGACCGGTCCGGCGTTCGTCAAACCGCCCAGCGACAAGAGCTTCCCGGCCGCCGTCTACGCCGACGGCGGCCGGCTCCCGAGCGCCCCTGACTTCCCCGACCTGCCGCCGGATCTGCCGGTTCAGGTCAGTGACGTGGTGACCTGGGCGATGGAATTCCGCCTCTTCGTGCTCGACGGCGCGGTCCACACGGGTGCGCAGTACGCCACCTTCGGCCGGCTCGACGCCGCTCCCCTGGAAGGACACCGGCGCCGGGGCGCCGTGCTGGAATTCGCCGGCGCCCTCCTGGCCGCCCGCGGACACACGCTGCCCAGCGCGGTGGTGGTGGACATCGGACTCCTGGCCGCGCCCGGGCACGACGCCGATCCCTGGGCGGTGGTCGAGGCGAACATGGCCTGGTTCAGCAACTGTTACGCCGCCGATCCCGACCGGGCCCTGGACGTCGTCCTGCGCGCGGCCGGCCCGCGGGACCGGGTGGCCGAGCGGGACCTCCCGTTCTGCCGGGACCGGGGTCGGCGCCTGGGCCGGGACCCGGGCCGCGTCTGAGGGCCCGCCTCAGCCGCGCGGACTCGGCAGCGCCCCGCGCACGAACCCGGCCCCGGCATCCCGCAGCAGCGCGTGCAGGCCGGTGAAGACGTCGGCGGAGCGGGCGCCGGGCCAGGCCGGGGGCAGCAGGCCGGCGGGCAGGCCCGGGTCGGCGTAGGGCAGGCGGCGCCAGGAGTCCAGGGCGAGCAGGTAGTCGCGGTAGGCGGCTTCCGGCTCGGGGCCCGGGGGACCGGCGGGGGACCGGGCCTGCCAGGCGCGCAGCACCGGCTCGTGCCGGTCAAGGAACTCCTCGTGCTGCTGGGCGATGGCGGGCAGGTCCCACCAGCGGGCGACGGCCTCGGCGGTGGGGGCGAAGCCGAGGTGGTCGCCCTTGAACAGGTCCACGTACGGGGTGAGGCGCAGGCGTTCCAGGGTGTGCCGCGCCTCGTCGTACAGGCGGCCCGGGGCCAGCCACACGCCGGGCGCCGCCGTGCCGAAACCGAGCCCGGCCAGACGGGAGCGCAGGAGGTGGCGCCTGCTGCGCTCCGTCTCGGGCACGGAGAACACCGCCAGGACCCAGCCTTCGTCCTCGCGGGGCGCGGGGTGGGCGTAGATGCGCCGGTCGCCGTCGTCCAGGAGCTGGCGCGCGTCCTCGGACAGGGCGTAGCCGGCCGCACCGAGGGGGGTGGGCCGCGCCACCAGCAGTCCGCGCCTTTTCAGCCGGGACACCGAGGAGCGCACGGACGGCGCGTCGACGCCGACCGCCGCGAGCAGCCGGATGAGTTCGGCGACCGCCAGGGAGCCGGAGATCTCGCGCCCGTAGGCGCCGTACAGGGTCACGATCAGAGATCGGGGAGTGTGCTGCTCGGCCACGTGATCACTGTAGTTCCCGCAGCCGGAAGCGCTGGAGCTTGCCCGTGGGGGTGCGGGGCAGGGCGTCCAGGAAGACGATCTCGCGCGGGCACTTGTAGGGGACCAGTTCGCTCTTCACGTGCTCACGCAGGCGCGCGGCCGTCTCCTCGCCGCGCGCGACACCGGGCCTGAGCACGCAGTAGGCGACGACGACGTGACCGCGGCGCTCGTCGGGGCGTCCCACCACCGCGGCCTCGGTGACATCGTGGTGGCGCAGCAGCGCGTCCTCGACCTCGGGGCCCGCGATGTTGAACCCGGCGGAGATGATCATGTCGTCGGCACGGGCCACGTACCGGAAGTAGCCGTCGCTGTCGCGTACGCAGGTGTCGCCCGTGATGTTCCAGCCGTGCCGCACATAGACGCGCTGGCGTTCATCGGCGAGGTAGCGGCAGCCGACGGGGCCGCGCACCGCGAGGAGGCCGGGTTCGCCGTCGGGGACCGGGTCTCCCTCCGCGTCGATGACGCACGCCTGCCAGCCCGGCACGGGTCTGCCGATGGTTCCGGGTCTGATGTCGTCGTCGGCCGCCGAGAGGAAGATGTGCAGCAGTTCCGTCGCGCCGATCCCGTTGATGACGCGCAGACCGGTGCGCTCGTGCCAGGCCCGCCAGGTCGCCGCCGGCAGGTTCTCACCCGCCGATACGCAGCGGCGCAGGGCGCTGATGTCGTACCCGTCCAGTTCGTCGAGCATCGCGCGGTAGGCGGTCGGCGCGGTGAACAGGACGGAGACGCGGTGTTCGGCGAGCGCGGGCAACAGCTGCTTGGGGCCCGCCTGTTCGAGCAGCAGCGCCGATGCGCCGGCCCGCAGCGGGAAGACGAGGAGACCGCCGAGCCCGAAGGTGAAGCCGAGCGGTGGGGTGCCGGCGAAGACGTCGTCGGGTCTCGGCTTGAGGATGTGCCGCGCGAAGGTGTCGGCGATGGCCAGCACATCGCGGTGCAGGTGCATACAGCCCTTGGGGCGCCCGGTCGTGCCGGAGGTGAAGGCGATCAGGGCCACGTCGTCCGCCGAGGTGTCCACGGCACTGAACCGTCCGGCGGGCGCGCGCTTGACCAGGTTCAGCAGGTCGTGGGGCTCATCGCCGCCGTACGCCGTGATGCGAAGCCCCGGCGCGTCGGCCCGCGCCAGGTCGGCAAGACAGCGGGCGTCGCACAGCGCGTGGCTGATCCGCGCGATGGAGCACATGACACCCAGCTCGTGGGCGCGCTGCTGGGCGAGGACCGTGACGGCGACCGCGCCCGCCTTCATCACCGCGAGCCAGCAGGCGGCGAGCCACGGCGTGGTCGGCCCGCGCAGCAGCACCCGGTTGCCCGGCACCACGCCGAGCTCGCCGGTCAGGACGTGGGCGATCCCGTCGACCCGGTCGCGCAGCTCACCGTACGTCCAGACGTCGCCCGCGCCGGTGCGAAAGACGGGCCGGCCGGGGCCGAAGCGGGCGATCGTCGCGTCCAGGAGCTCCGCGCCGCAGTTGACCCGCTCGGGGCGGCCGGGGCCCGGCGATCCCAGCAGCAGACGGGGCCACTGATCGGCGGGCGGCAGGTGGTCGCGGGGAAAGGTGTCGGCGTGCGCTGAGGTCTTCGGCTTCATACGGGATCGCCCCCTTGTCGCCTCTGGAGCGTATCGTTTGGGTGACGGCAGTCAACAGTTCGCGATAGAGGGCCGGCGCCGGGTGGTTGCGCGGCGCGGCCGGTGTCGGTCGGCGCCGTCGTGCGCGCCGAGTGGGACAGTCGGAGCCCGAGTGGGAAAGGGGTGGTCATGCCCGCCTTCGCGCTGGAGCCGGACCAGGTGGAATGGTGCGGGGAACTGCGGGAGCTCGCCGGGGCGCGGCTGCGCCCCCTTGCCGACAAGGGTGAGCCGGGCCGGGTCAACCGGCCACTCGTCGAAGCGCTCGGGGAGCTCGGCCTGCTGGCCCGTCTCTTCGATTCCGGCGCCCTGGACCTGTGCCTGATGCGTGAGTCGCTGGCGTACGCGTGCACCGGGGCGGAGACCGCGCTCGCCCTCCAGGGCCTCGGCGCGCACCCGGTCGCCGCCCACGGGACGCCGGCCCAGCGCGAGCGCTGGCTGCCCGAGGTGAGCGCGGGCCGCGCCGTGGCCGCCTTCGCGCTCAGCGAGCCGGACGCGGGTTCGGACGCCGCCGCGCTCAGCCTCAAAGCCGAGCCCCAGCAAGGGGGTTGGCGCCTGACGGGGGAGAAGTGCTGGATCTCCAACGCCCCCGAAGCCGACTTCTACACCGTCTTCGCCCGTACGACGCCGGGCGCGGGAGCCCGGGGCGTGACCGCGTTCCTGGTCCCCGCCGACCGGCCGGGACTGAGCGGCGCCCCGCTGGACCTGCTCTCCCCGCACGCCATCGGCTCCCTCACCTTTGACGGCGTGCCCGTGGACACGGGCGACGTCCTGGGCGAGCGGGACGGCGGCTTCCGCGTCGCGATGAACACGCTCAATCTGTTCCGCCCCAGCGTCGGCGCGTTCGCCGTCGGCATGGCGCAGGCGGCGCTGGACGCCACGCTCGCGCACACCGCCACCCGCACCGCGTTCGGCGGCCCGCTCAAGGACCTCCAGGCCGTCGCCCACCAGGTCGCCGAGATGGCCACCCGCACCGAGGCCGCGCGGCTGTTGGTGTACGCGGCGGCCGCCGCGCACGAGCGGGGCGAGCAGGGCATCGCGCGCGGCTCGGCCATGGCGAAGCTGTTCGCCACCGAGACCGCGCAGTACGTCGTGGACGCGGCGGTGCAGCTGCACGGCGCCCGCGCGCTGCGACGCGGGCATCTGCTCGAACACCTCTACCGTGACGTGCGCGCCCCCCGCATCTACGAAGGAGCCAGTGAAGTGCAGCGCACGATCATCGCGAAGGAGCTGTACCGGTGAGCCTGGAGCGGGTCAACCCCGCCGGCCTGTCCCCGGCGACCGGTTTCAGCCATGCCGTCGTCGCCACCGGGTCGCGCCTGGTCTTCCTCGCCGGGCAGACCGCGCTCGCCGCGGACGGCACGGTGGTGGGCGCCACCCTGCCCGAGCAGTTCCGCACCGCGCTGAGCAACCTGCTCGCGGCGCTGGCGGCGGCGGGAGGCACCCCGGGCGACCTCGCGCGGGTCACCGTGTACGCGACGGACGTCGCCGACTACCGGTCCCGCGCGGGTGAACTGGGCGAGATCTGGCGGGAGTTGGCGGGCCGCGACTATCCGGCGATGGCCGTGATCGGCACGGTCCGGCTCTGGGACAGCGAGGCCCTGGTCGAACTGGACGGATTCGCCGTCCTCGGCTGAGCGGGACCGGACCGCCGGTGCGCGGTGGCGTCCCACGCTCGTGCGGCGGACCTCTTGTGGCTCCCCTGTGGCGGACAGTAAAATGTCACACACCACACTAGGGAGTCCGTTCATGACAGCTTCAGCACCCCCGCGCCCGCGTCCCTGGCACGGCATCCTCGTCGCCACCGCGCTGCCCCTGCGCCCCGACCTCTCCATCGACTACACCGCCTACGCCGAGCACGTCCGCTGGCTGATCGCCAACGGCAGCGACGGCGTCGTGCCGAACGGGTCGCTCGGCGAGTACCAGACGCTCACCGACGAGGAGCGCGAACGCGTCGTGCGCACGGCCATCGAGGCGGCCGGTGACGGCGACCGCGTCATGGTGGGCGTCGCCGCCTACGGCAGCGCCGCGTCGCGCCGCTGGGTCGAGCACGCGGCCGCCGAGGGCGCGGGCTCCGTCCTGCTGCTGCCGCCCAACGCCTACCGCGCGGATGAGCGTTCGGTGCGGGCCCACTACGCCGAGGTGGCCAAGGCGGGCCTGCCCGTGGTCGCCTACAACAACCCCTTCGACACCAAGGTCGACCTGACGCCCGCCCTGCTGGCCCAACTGCACGCCGACGGCAGCATCGTCGCCGTCAAGGAGTTCAGCGGCGATGTGCGCAGGGCCTACGAGATCGCCGAACTCGCCCCGGAACTCGACCTGCTGGCCGGCGCCGACGACGTCCTGCTCGAACTGGCCACAGCCGGGGCCGTGGGCTGGATCGCCGGCTACCCCAACGCGCTGCCCGCCTCCTGCGCCCAGCTCTACCACGCGGCGGTCAAGGGCGACCTGGCCACCGCGCTGCCCCTCTACCGCGCGCTGCACCCGCTGCTGCGCTGGGACTCCAAGACCGAGTTCGTCCAGGCCATCAAGGTGTCCATGGACCTGGCGGGCCGCCCCGGCGGGCCCACCAGGCCGCCGAGGCAGCCGCTGACGGCGGAGCAGGACGTGCTGGTGCGCGCCGCCACCGAGAAGGCCCTCGCCGAAGGCCACCACTAGAGCCCAAAGGGGGCCAACCATGCGAACCCGACACGTCTACCACGCGGTCGACTCGCACACCGAGGGCATGCCGACCCGCGTCATCACCGGCGGCCTAGGCGTCGTGCCGGGCGCCACGATGGCCGAGCGGCGGCGGTACTTCATGGAGCATCTGGACCACATCCGTACGCTCCTGATGTACGAGCCGCGCGGCCACGCGGCGATGAGCGGGGCGATCCTCCAGCCGCCCACCCGCTCCGACGCGGACTTCGGTGTCCTGTACATCGAGGTGTCAGGACTGCTGCCGATGTGCGGCCACGGCACCATCGGGGTGGCCACCGTGCTGGTGGAGACCGGCATGGTCCCGGTCACCGAGCCCGTCACCACCGTCCGGCTCGACACCCCGGCCGGCCTGGTGAGCGTGGACGTACGGGTGGAGGACGGCGCGGCGAAGTCCGTCACGCTGACCAACGTCCCCGCGTTCTGCGCGGCCCTGGACCGCAAGGTGGAGGTCCCCGGGCTCGGCACGGTCACCTACGACCTCGCCTACGGGGGCAACTTCTACGCCTTCGTCGAACTCGACGCGCTCGGTCTGCCCTTCGACCGCTCCCACAAGGGCGAACTGCTCGCCGCCGGACTCGACATCATGGCCGCCATCAACGCCGCCTACGCGCCCGTCCACCCCGAGAACCCGGAGATCATCGGGGTCAAGCACGTCTACCTGGCGGCGCCCGGGTCGGACGCGACGCGCTCGCGGCACGCCATGGCCATCCACCCGGGCTGGTTCGACCGCTCCCCGTGCGGCACCGGAACCTCCGCCCGGATGGCCCAGCTGCACGCCCGGGGCGCCCTCCCGCTCCACCGCGACTTCACCAATGAGTCCTTCATCGGTACGGAGTTCACCGGACGGCTGGTGGACCGGGCCGCGGTCGGCCCCTACCCCGCCGTCGTGCCGCAGGTCACCGGCCGGGCCTGGATCACCGGGACCGCGCAGTACTTCCTGGACCCGGACGACCCCTTCCCGGCGGGCTTCCTCCTCTAGGCCGTGTCCTCGAAGTCCCGTCTGGCCGGCGGCGAGGAGCCCGGCGAGGCCGGCGTCGCGACACCACCGCCCGGGCGGGCCGGTGGCCGCGCCGCCGGCCTTGTCGCGCGTCGGCGAAAGGGAGGTGTTTCGGTCGTATCACGGGTGATCGACACGACCGCGCAGGCCGCGCGGAGCCGTCCGCGCCCCCGCGTCACGCAGCATCGATGCCGTCAACCCCCTTGCCCGCGCGGCATGTTGAGTTTTGGCCAGACGCGGTGACCGGCGTCTGGAGACCTTTTCGATTGCGTCGATAGTTGTTAGGTTCGCGCAGTCGTATGCCCCAGCTCGGTCAAGAGTGAGCGGAGAAGGTGCATCCTGCGCAAGGAACGGCAAGACAAAGACCCCCGATGTCAGGGAGCTGAAACCCTCCGGCCTGTCGGGCACCGCGTCTTCTCGGAAGGACCCGGGAGGCGCGACGCGGCCGGGACGCCTCGCTTCTCCGCTGTCCAGCCGGCCGGCTGGACATGGGGCAGTTCTCGCGGCGGGCGCCGCGAAGTGGCGGCGAGCGGCGAAGGCCCGGTCCCGGTCTCCCACCCATAGATCACGCGTGGTCGTCGCGGTTCGATGAGAGGTGATGATGGAAGAGCGCTTGGACGCCGGCCCACGGGCGGAATCCTCCCCCAGAATCCGGGAGCGGGTCGAGATCGCCCTGAACATCGGCCCGCGGGCCCCCCTGAACGCGGAGATGATCAGTTTTCAAGGGCTCGCCGACGACGGCGAGCACCTGGCCATCAAGCTGGGAGAGCCCGGCGGCGGGGTGCCGCTCGTGCGTCTGCACTCGGAGTGCCTGACCGGAGACGTGTTCGGTTCGGTGCGCTGCGACTGCGGGCCCCAGCTGCACGAGGCCCTGACCAAGATCGCGAGCCGGGGCGGCTATCTGCTCTATCTGCGCCAGGAGGGCCGGGGCATCGGCCTGTACAACAAGCTGGACGCCTACCGGCTCCAGGACCAGGGGTACGACACCTACGCGGCCAACCGCATGCTGGGCCGCAGCGGCGACGAACGCGACTACACCGTGGCCGCCCAGATCCTGCGCTGCCTCGGCGTCGAGAAGATCGACTTGCTCACCAACAACCCCGACAAGGTCGAGCAACTGCGCCGCAACGGCGTGCTGTTGCGCGCCGTGGAATCCACCGATGTGCATTCCAATCCCAGTAACGCCCGCTATCTCGAAGCCAAGGTCAACGTGGCGCAGCACGCCATCGAGCTCGGGAGTACGTACTGAGATGATCCAGCACCGAGGACCGATCAGTGGCGTCGCCGCCCACAAGGACACCTTCGTGGCGACCGCCGGCTACGACAACCAGGTCATTCTGTGGCGGGCGGACGACAAGACCCCGCTGGCCCGGGCCACCCACGACCATCTGGCCAACCAAGTGGTGTTCAGCCCGGACGGCCGGCACCTGCTCACCTCGTCGAGCGACTACACCGCGCGCCTGTGGTCCGTGCCGGACCTCAAGCTCCTCGCGGTCTTCTCCGACCACGACGACGACGTGGAGATGGCCGTCTTCCACCCCACCGAACCCCTCGTGGCGACCGCGTCGCGCGACCACCGCGTCCGGGTGTACGGCTTCGACGGACGGCTGCGCCACGTGTTCGCGGGACACACCGCCGACGTCATCTCGGTGGCCTGGTCCCACCCCGGTCCTGGCGGGAGCGAGGCGGAGCTGGTCTCCTCAAGCGACGACGGCACCATCCGCAGGTGGTCCCCGGCCACCGGTGGCGCGGTCGGCGAGATCGACCTGGGCGGCGTTGAGACGGACACCGTGGCCCTGGCCGCCGACGGCACCACCTACGCCGGAAACGACGAGGGCCAGATCATCGTCATCGACGAACACGGCACCCATCTCCACCCGGCGCACGAGGCCGGCATCAAACGGCTGGTCCTCCAGAGCGCCAACGGCCTTCTGGTGAGTCTGAGTTACGACCGTACGCTGCGGGTGTGGGACACCGCCGACGGGCTGCGGCCCATCGCCTCCGCCGCGCTGCCCAGCGAGGTGTGGCCGCGGTCGTGTGCGTTTCTGGGCGACTCGACGCTGGTCTTCGCGACCTTCGGATCGAGCTATGCCACCTACCGCATCGATCAGGAGAGCTGGGACCTCCACGGGGTCGAGCCCACCGGCGGCGTCAACGCCGTCATCCAGCGGGGCGGGGCCACCTTGACCATCGGCGACGCGGGCATCCTGCGCGAGGACGGCCAGGAGCGCACGCGTCTTGGCAGTCTGTGCAACTTCCTCGTCCAGGTGGGGGAGCGGGTGCTGACCGGCGGCCAGATGGGTGTCCTGTTCGACGCGCTCACCGGGGAAACGCTCTACCAGCACCGCTCGCCGCTCAACTGCGGCGCCGCGTTCACCCGCGAGGGCCGCCCGCACGTGGTGATCGGGGCGTACACCGGCGAAGGCCTCGTGTTCTCGCTGGGTGACGACGGCAAGCTCGCCTTCGAGCGGACACTTCCGCTGCACGCCAACGCCGTCAAGGACGTCGCGGTCTTCGACGACGTCATCTTCTCCGTGTGCGCCGACACCGGCGCCGCCTGGTTCTCCACCGCCGACTTCACCGAGACGGCGCGCCTGGACACCGCGCACGACCGCATCGCCAACGGCTGCGCGGCGCTCGGCCCCGGCTGCTTCGCCAGCATCAGCCGCGACCTGAGACTGCGGATCTGGAACGGGATCTCGGCCCACACCGTGACGACGCCGCACGACCACTCGGTGAAGTGCGTCGCGGCGTCCAGCGACGGCCGGCTGATCGCCACCGCCGCCTACAACGGTCTGGTGGCCGTCTACGACCGCGACAGCGACCGCTGGCCCGTCGTGGTGCGCCCGACCACCGCGGGCATCTCCTCCCTGCACTTTGACGCGGACCGCCGGCGCTGGCTGGCCGGCTCCTACGACGGATCGGTCTACGAGATACCCGTGGCGGCCGGATGAGCGCCCGGGCCAACCCCAACACGCTCGGCGACCGCGAGGCCATGGGTCTGCCCGAGACGTTCGTGCACCGCCCCTGGCTCTCGCCCGCCGCCTGCCGCCACCTGTACGGCAAGGCGCCGGACGAACTGGTCGCCGCCCTGGAGGACGCGGCGCTGCCCCTGGCGGAGCGCTGCGCGGCCGGCGCGCTGCTCGCCCTGCTCGGCGACCCGAGGATCGACCCGCTGGCGCCCGCCATGGTCGAGGTGCCCGGCGCCCGGGTGACGCTCGGCCTGCCCAGCGAGCGGGTCGAGGAGGTGGCCGCCGCGTGGAGCCACGTCGGGGTGCTGGCGGAGTGGATCGCGAAGGAGACCCCCGCGCACGAGGTGGAGATCGCGGGCTTTTCGCTGGCCCGGTACCCGGTGACCAACCTGGAGTACCGCCACTTCGCCGAGGAGACCAACACCCGCTGGCTGCCGACCAGTTGGCAGTTCGGGATCTACCCGGCCCACCTCGCCAACCACCCCGTGTGGACCGTGCCGCCCGAGGCCGCCGACGCCTACGCCCAGTGGCTCGGGGAGCGGACCGGGCGCCGCTTCAGGCTGCCCACGGAGGCCGAGTGGGAGTACGCGGCCGGCGGCGGGGACGGACGGGAGTACCCCTGGGGCGAGCACTGGGATCCGCACCTGGCCAACACCGCCGAGGCCGGGCCGCTGGGCACCACACCCGTCGGCGTCCACGGACCGGGCCGGAGCCCCTTCGGCGCCGACGACCTCGCGGGCAACGTCGAGGAGTACGTGGCCGACGACTACCGGCCCTACCCCGGCGGACCGCACATCGCCGACGACCTTCTGCGCGAGCGGGGCGGCTACCGGATCGCGCGCGGCGGCAGCTTCACCCGCTTCGGGGACCTGGCCCGCTGCCGCCGCCGGCACGGCCGGTACGGCAAGGCGATCTACGCCATGGGATTTCGACTCGCGGAGACGCCATGAAACACATCGAAGCGCTGGACGCGCCCTACGAGTTCACCCCCGACGACCCGGTGGACCACGCCGCGCTCCAAGCCGCCCACCCCGCGTTCGCGGACTTCGCGGCCAAGCTCGGCAACACCTCCCTCATCGCCGTGCCGGGACCGCCGGGCGGCGCGCAGGTGCTCGCCAAGTGCGAGTGGGAGAACCCGTCCGGATCCGTCAAGGACCGCGTCGCCTACGCGATGCTCGCGCGCGCCGTCCACGAACACGGCGACCTGCCCCTGACGCGGTTGAGCGTCCTTGAGTACTCCGGCGGGACGCTCGCCCGCTCCCTGGCCCGGCTGTGCGCCGGGCTCGGCGTGCGCGCGCGGTTCGTGCTGTCCTCCGCGAGCCCGCGCAGCCTCCTGGACGACCTGGCCGCCGACGGCGCGAGCGTGGTCCTCGTCGACAAGGACGCCGGCTTCATCGCGGTGATCCGTACCGCGCTCGACCTCGCCGCGCGCGATCCCGGCGTCCGGCTGCTCTACCAGCACCGCAACCCCGCCAACCTGGCGATGCACCAGCGCACCACGGGCGCCGAACTGCTCGGCCAGCTCGCCGGGCGCGCCCCGGCCGCCTGGGTCGCCTCGATCGGCACGGGCGGCACCCTGATCGGCACGCTCCGCGCGCTGCGCGAGCGCCACCCGGACGTGCGCGCCATCGGCGTCACCCCCGACGAGCTGCCCTACGGCAGCCCCGAGCCACCCAACGGCCTGCCCAAATACGCCGGTTCCGGAGGGTTCGGGGACGGCGTCCGTCAGCCGTTCGTCACCCTGCACGAGCACGAGGTGGAACACCACACCGTCTCCTACCCCCAGAGCCTGACCGCGATGGCCGACTTCCACGAGCGCACCGGCCTGCGCATCGGCAGCTCCGCCGCCGCCAACTGGCTCATCAGCTGCCGGATCGCGGCCGGCCTCACCCCGGCCGAGACGGTCGTCACGGTCTTCCCGGACGCCGGCACCCCGGAGGAATGGAGGCGGATCTCCTGATGGCCGACCGCGACGACTACGGGGCGGTGCTGCGCCACGCCTTCCAGGTCATCTACGACGACGGCCGGGACTCCTGGACGGCCGAGCCCGAGATGCGGCAACTGACCGAGCTGCTGCACCAGTGGATCGAGCCCGACAGCCGCGTCCTGGACGTGGGCGCCGGACGCGGCCTCGACACCCGGCGCCTGCTGGACCTCGGCCACCGGGTGGTCGGCGTCGACCTCATCGATCTGCCCGAGTGGAAGGAGCTCGCCGGACAGTGGGGGGAGCGGGTCTCGTTCGTGCTCGGTGACGTCACCGCCGTCAGTGACCCCGAGGGCTTCCACGCCGTCATGGACAACGGCGCCCTGCACCACCAGCACCCGGCGGACTACCAGAAGTATCTGGAGCGGCTGCGCGAGGCCCTGCGGCCCGGCGGTGTCCTCGCCATCAGTCTCTTCGTGCGCCCGCCGGAGGAGCCCCAGGGGCTGCTGCGCGAGAGCCCCAACGGGCGCCTGGCCCGCGAGTTCACCCGGGCGGAGGCCGTGGAGCTCCTGGACGACGCCGGATTCGCCGTGGTCGCCGAGCGCCGCGTGCCCCGCAGCAGCCGGCCCGACTGGGCGTATCTCCTGCTGATCGCCCGGGCCCGCGAGAGCGGCTGAGATGGGGTCGCTCGTGGAGGACCTGCGCGTGGTCAGGGAGCGGGACGCGGCCGTACGGTCGTGGGGCGAGGCGCTGCTCGCTCCCCACCTGCCCGCCCTCTGGCTGCACCGCGTCGCGCACCGGATCCATCGGCGCGGGCACCGCTTCACGGCCCGGCTGCTGACCCTGGCGGGCCGGGTCGTCTCCGGCGGCGTGGACATCCACCCCGGCGCCCGGATCGGACGGCGCCTGTTCATCGATCACGGCTTCGCCGTCGTCATCGGTGAACAGGCCGTGATCGGCGACGATGTGACGCTCTATCAGCAAGTCACCATCGGCGCCGTCGGCTGGCGGCGGGACAAGCGCAGGGCGCCGGGCGAGCGGCGCCATCCCGTCATCGGTGACCGCGTGGTCATCGGCGTCAGCGCCTCCGTGCTCGGCCCGGTGGAGGTGGGTGACGACTGTGTGATCGGCGCCCACGCCCTCGTCCTGAGCGACGTCCCGCCCAAGAGCCGTGTCAAGGCGCCCGGTTCGCGAGTGAGCGCACGCGAACCCGCCCTGCCCTGGGAAAGGAGTTCCGGATGCGCGTAGCCGTCGTCGAGCACCAGACCGTCCGGCCGTTCGAACTGGTCCGCCAGGCCGTGGCGGCCGGGCACGAGGTCACCTTCGTCACCTGCGACCTCGACCTCTACCTCAAGGGCAGCGCGGTGGCCGACACCGATCTGCGGCTCGCGGCGCGGGTGGTGACCCCGTCGTCCACGGCGGACCCCGCCCGGCTGGTCGAGGCCCTTGCGCCGGTGGCCGCCGCGTCCGGTCTCGACGCGGTGATCACCGTCAGCGAGCAGCACACCCTCGCCGTCGCCGAGGCCGGCGCCCGGCTCGGCCTGCCGCACACGGCGCTCGACGCCGTCCGGCTCACCCGGGACAAGTTCGGCGCCCGGCGCCGGCTCGCCGAGGCCGGCATTCCCCAGCCCGGATACCGGCTGGCCGCCACCGTCCAGGAGGCCGTCGCCGCGGCGCGGGAGCTGCGCTGCCCGGTCGTCGTCAAACCCGTCGACGGCTCGGCGTCGGTGAACGTCGGCGTCGCCGAGGACCTGGCCCAGGCCGCCGAGTACGCCGAGAAGATCCTCGCGGTCGACGGATACGGCCGCTCCGCGCCCGCCGCCCGGCGCGTCCTGATCGAGGAGTACATGAGCGGCCCCGTGGTCAGCTGCGAGACCCTGAGCGCCGAAGGACACCACCTCGTCCTCGGCATCACCGACCGCGAACTGACCGCGCTGCCCCACCAGGTGGAGCTCGGCGGCTGCTTCCCGGCCCCGGTCGCCGAGGCCGAGCAGGTCGCCGCCGTGTGCCGGGCGGCGCTCGACGCCATCGGATTCGACCTGGGCGCCGCCCACACGGAACTCGTCCTGACCCCCGACGGCCCCCGCATCGTGGAGATCAACGGCCGTCTGGCGGGCGGCCTCATGCCGTTCGTCTTCGGCGCCGCGCTCGGCCGTTCCCTCTACGCCGACCTGGTGGACGTGATCACCACCCGGACCCTGCCGCGCCTCGCGCCGACCGGCCTGGTCGCGGGCATCCGCTCCCTGGTGGCCGAGCGCGCCGGGCGCCTGGCGGCCATCGAACCGAGCCCGCTGCGCGAGCGGCCCGGGGTGGTCGACTACGAGATCCGGCGCAAGGTCGGCGACCACGTCCACCCGCCGCGCAACAACCGCGACCGGTGCGGATCGGTGATCACCGTGGCGCCCACCGCGCGGGAGGCCAGGGCGCTGGCCCACGAGGTGGCCGCCACCACCCGCCTCGTCATCACCCCGGCCGCCCCCGGCCAGGCCCCCTCGGCCGCCCGGTCCACGACGTCATCCACCGTACGAAACTGAGGAGTTGAGCGTGAAGGCGATCTGTGTCGCCGGCAGCCCCAACCACCTGGCGTGGAGCCGCCGGCTGCTGAGGGAGGTGACGGACGGGCTGGCCGAGCGGGGCTGGGACACCGACGTGCTCGACCTGCGCGACCTCAAACTGCCGCTGCTCGACGTGCAGAGCTACCAGTCCCTCGACCCCTACCCCGATCCGGTGGTCCAGGACTGGCGCAACCGCGTCGCGGCGGCCGACGCGGTCGTCCTTTCGACGCCCGTCCACCACGCCAGCTACTCGGGCTTGCTCAAATGCGCCCTCGACTTCCTGGTGGCCGACGCTTTCGCCGGCCGGGCGGTCGGGCTGCTCTCCAACGGCGGGGCGGCCCGGGGCGCCACGCTCGGCTGCGAACACCTCAGGTCGGTGGTGAAGGCGCTCGGCGGCTGGCCCGTGCCCACCCAGGTCGCCACCTGCGCCCAGGACTTCGACGCCGAGACCCGCACGCTCAGCAACCGGGCCCTGATCCGCAGATGCGGCGCACTCTGCGACGAACTGACCCAGTTCACGCGCGCCATGCGCCCGCCGCGGACCGACGCATGACCCAGTCCGCCGGACCCGGCGAGCGGACCGAACCCGGACCGCCCCGGCCCCCGGGCCGGCTGGCGCGGACCGTGCGGGTGCTGCGGGTCTCGCCCAACTTCCGGCGCTACTGGCTGGGCCAGACGGCCTCCCTGATCGGTACGTGGATGCAGTTCACCGGCCAGATCTGGCTGGTGGTCAAGGTGTTGGCGCCCGGCGACGGAACCATGCTCGGCATCACCGCGGCCCTTCAGTCCGCGCCGATCGTGCTCACCCTGTTCGGCGGCTCGCTCGCCGACGGCCGCGACAAGCGCAAGCTGCTCATGGTGACCCAGGCGGCCTCCGGGCTGCTCGCCCTCGTCCTTGGCCTCGCCACCCTGACCGGGCACGTCGGCCTGCCGCTCGTGTGGTGCTGCGCGGCCGGGCTCGGGCTCGTCAACGCGGCGGACGCGCCGGCCCGGCAGGCGATCGTGCCCGAACTGGTCGACGAGGACGACGTGGCGAACGCGATCGCCCTCAACAGCGCCAGCTACCAGGCGATGCGCGCGGTGGGCGTCGCGCTGGCCCCCTTGAGCGTCGCCTGGTGGGGGCTTTCGGCGCCGTTCCTCTTCAACGCCGCCTCCTTCGGCTGTGTGGTGCTCGCGCTCGCCACCCTGGACCGCGAGCGCATGCGGCCGGTCGTCCGCAAGAGCAAGGGCCGCCCCCGGGTGCGCGAGGGTCTGGCCGCGATCGCTGCCGACCGGGGTCTGCTCGCGCCCATAGCGGCGCTGACCCTGGTCGCCGTATTCGCCCTCAACTTCAATGTGACGCTGCCGTTCCTGGCCACCGACTCCATCGGCGGCGGGCTCGGCCTGGTGGGTTCGCTGTACATGGTCAGCTCGATCGGCGCCGTGGTGGCCGCGCTCGGCATCGCGGGCTCCTCCCGGCCCGGCGACCGCCTGGTGATCGGCTCGACCGTGACGCTGGCGGTGACGATGACCGCGCTCGCCTTCTCCCGTTCCCCCTGGCTGGCATGCGCGGTGATGCTGCCGCTCGGCGCCTCGATCGCGGCGACCACGGCCACGATCAACACCCTGCTCCAGCGGCGTTGCGAGCCCGAGGTGCGCGGCCGGGTGATGGCGGTGTACGGCCTGATCATGCAGGGTTCGTCCCTCATCGGGGGCCCGTTGACCGGCGCCGTGTCCGACCCCTCCCGCTGGGGCGCCCCGGGCGGTCTTTTGATCGGCGCGGCCGCGACGTTGACGGCGGCCGGGGTGCTGGCCGGGCTCGCGCGGGGGCGGAAGGGGCGGGGGAGTTGAGGTACCTCTGGTGTCGCCGGTGTGACCAGGTACTCTCGGTGCACTCAACCCCATAGCTGAGCCGTATGCCGCCCGTGCCACAAGTGACGCTCCCCGCAGGGGAGTTGCCCAGCGGGTCGTTCCTCCCGCGACGCAGTGGTCGGGAGGGGCGAGCCAGGGCGACGATCGCGTCCGCGAGGTCAGCCGTGCGGATGCTGCTGGAAGGAAAGCGCGTGAGCCGGATATCGGCCCGAGGATTCGCGGTGGCGTCCGCCACCGCCGTGACCACCGTCGGCGCGGTCGTGGGTGTCGCCGCGGGCGGCCCCGCGGCCGCTTCGAGCGACGCGGAGGCGACCGCCGCCGGCACGACGCTGCTGGCCGACCTCCCCGCGGGCCAGCAGGCCCAAGTGGGGTCGGTGTCCCTGGCTCGCCAGGCGGAGGTCCAGTCGGCGCAGGCCGACGCGGCGGCGAAGAAGTCGGCCCAGGAGGCCGCCCGCCTCAAGGCCGCCCAGGACGCCAAGGCCAAGAAGGACGCCGCCGACAAGGCCAAGGCCGACAAGGAGAAGGCGGACAAGGAGAAGGCCGACAAGGCGGACAAGGACGCCCAGGACGCCAAGGACCGCGACCTGGAGACCCAGGCCGCCAGCCGCGCGTCGAGCCGCACCACCTTCCAGGTCAAGAGCTCCTACTCGGTATCCGACGTCCAGGCGATCGCCCGCCAGATCGTCCCCGCGGGCCAGTTCCAGTGCTTCAGCTCCATCGTGAACAACGAGTCGAGCTGGAACTACACCGCCACCAACGGCTCGGCCTACGGCCTGGTCCAGGCGCTGCCGGGTTCCAAGATGAGTTCGGCCGGCTCCGACTGGCAGACCAACCCGGCCACCCAGATCAAGTGGGGCCTCAACTACATGAACCAGCGCTACGGCAGCCCGTGCGGCGCCTGGACGTACTGGCAGTCCCACCAGTCGTACTAGGGGGTGTCTGGTGGACCATGGCCGGGGGCGCGGCGTCTGGCACGGCACCTCGCGGCGTTGCCGAATCGCCCCGATAGCTCCGCTATCG
>NZ_JBIAGO010000027.1:0-70680 GCF_042869775.1 Streptomyces sp. NPDC006711 | reverse complement strand
GGGGGGGGGGGGGGGGGGGGGGGGGGGGGGGGGGGGGGGGGGGGGGGGGGGGGGTTTGGGGGGGGGGGGGGGGGGGGGGGGGGGGGGGGGCGGCGGGGGGGGGGGGGGGGGGGGGGGGGGGGGGGTGGGGGGGGGGGGGGGGGGGGCCACCGCGGCGGGTCCTGACCAGTGCGGTCAGGACCCGTGTCTGGGCTCCCCCATCAGGATTTGAACCTGAACAGACGGTACCAAAAACCGTAGTGCTGCCTGATTACACCATGGGGGATGAAACCCGACTAAACCGGACATTGGGTCAGGTCGCCGGATCGGCACCCAACACTATGCCGTACCAAGTGCCCTCCATGCGACGGTAGAGGTCAGCGCTTTTGGTTACGTAGACCACCAGGCAGCCTCTGTAGCCCTCAGCCACGTTCTTTCGCGTAGTGCGCGGATTGTGCTTCTTGAGTGTGGCCCGCTGGAAAGTGGCCGGGTCGACTCCGGCCAGATCGGCCCAGAACTGCTCGGCCCCGGCGACATCCGCCGACTCGTGGATGCTGACCCGGAAGTGCATCCGCTCCCGCGGGACGCCCAGGAGCTCCAGCCAGCGCAGGTACACCCTGATCATGTCGGGGTCGCTGTTGATGAAGTGCAGGCGCTCGCTGCGGCGGTAGGTCTTGTCCTTGGCCCCCTCGGCCCAGTACAGGCCGACGCCGACGAGAAGGAGCTCCCTGTCCGAGAGCCTTCCGACCTGGTCGCTCGCGGCGGCCTTTGTCGCGCGCCGCTCGTCGTCCTGGCCGGCGCGGAGCCGGGCAAGGCCCTCGTTCATGAGGGCGCGCCGCTCGGCTTCCGTATAGCGGGGCCCCGGTTTGGGAAGGTCGCGCACCCAGAGCGATATCGAACTCTTCGAGCAGCCCAGCTCGACCTGGATCTGGTCGTATGTCATGCCCTGCGCGCGGAGCTCTCTGGCCCGGTCGCGCAGGTCGTCCTTGGCGTTCGGGCGCTTGGTCCACTCCGGCGGAGGTTCGCCTTTCACCAGGCGGTGGAGGAGGTCGTTGTTGTCGACGTGGAGCCGGTCGCGGATCTGGCGCAGGCTGAGTCCTTCGCGGCGCAGGGCGATCGCCCGGCGGCGCAGGCCTTCGAAGTCGGCGTATTTGCCGGGTGTGGTCGATGTCATACGGACACGCTCGTCCGGAACGCGGACGTCCGGTCGAAGAATCGGTCGATTCGCTACATCGTGGGATGGAGGCGGATTCCTGGCGTGTTCGAGGTGATTTCGTGCTGTCCGGGGTGAGCGAAAGCGGCAGGAAAACCGTTCGCGGGCGCCCGTAGGCTGGGAGCCATGACCGTAACGGGGGCGTACCAGGAAGCCACGGGGTTGACCTCCCGTGGCTGGTGGTGGTGGGAGCGCAGGCGCAGCGCGGTGCTGGACGTCTCGCTCGGGGTCTTCTCCGGGCTGGAGTGCGCGTTGGAGGGGGTGGGGTTCGCGGGGGACGCGGGGCTGCCGGTGCCGGCGGGGGTGGTGCTCGGTCTGGTGGCGGGGGCGTCGCTGACGCTGCGTCGGCGGTGGCCGATCGCGGTGGTGCTGGTGTCGATCGCGGTGACCCCGGCGAGCATGGGTTTTCTGCTGAGCGTGGTGGGTCTGTACACGCTGGCCGCGTCGGAGGTGCCGCGCCGGATCACGGCGGCGCTGGCGGGGATGTCGGTGGTGGGGACGTTCATCGTGACGTTCGTGCGGATGCATCACAGCGTGGCGGGGGGCGATTACGACCCGGGGCTCTGGTACGTGCCGGTGATGTCGGTGGTGATGTCGCTCGGGATATCGGGTCCGCCGTTGTTGTACGGGCTCTATATAGGGGCGCGGCGGCGGTTGATGGAGTCGCTGCGGGAGCGGGCGGATTCGCTGGAGCGGGAGTTGTCGCTGCTTGCGGACCGGGCGGAGGAGCGGGCGGAGTGGGCGCGTACGGAGGAGCGGACGCGGATCGCCCGGGAGATGCATGACGTGGTGGCGCACCGGGTGTCGTTGATGGTGGTGCACGCGGCGGCGTTGCAGGCGGTGGCGCGCAAGGATCCGGAGAAGGCGGTGAAGAACGCGGCGCTGGTGGGGGACATGGGGCGTCAGGCGTTGACGGAGTTGCGTCAGATGCTGGGGGTGCTGCGGGCGGTGGATGAGCCGAGGGCGGCGGCGCGGGTGGAGTCGGTGCCGTTGGCGGCGGTGGGGGCGGCGGCGGCCGCGGCGGCCGCCGCGGCGGAGGAGGGGCCGTGTCTGGCGGACATCGAGGCGTTGGTGGAGCAGTCCCGGGAGGCCGGGATGGTGGTGGAGCTGATGGTGCAGGGGGAGGCGCGGGGGTGTGACGCGCTGGTGGAGCAGACGGCGTACCGGGTGGTGCAGGAGGCGTTGACCAATGTGCACAAGCACGCGGCGGGCGCGAAGGTGAGGGTGAGGCTCGGGTACCGGGTGGACGAGGTGGCGATGCAGGTGGAGAACGGGCCGGGGGACGGGGTCACGGCGGATGCGGGGTTGCCGAGTGGGGGGAATGGGCTGGTGGGGATGCGGGAGCGGGTCTTGGGGTTGGGTGGGGTGTTTGTGTCGGGCGTGACGGATGAGGGTGGCTTCCGCGTCTCAGCCATCCTCCCGACCGCGCCCCGTTAACCCCGGGGCGTGCGCCGCCCCCGACCCTGCGAGGGGGCGGGCGGGCTGAGGATGTGCGTGCGGGCCAGCACCGATCCCGTCAGGGGCGCGGGGAACTGCGCGACACCCCAGCACCGGCCGGCCGGGGGACCGGGTCACGCCGGGGTGAGGCGGGTGGGCTGGGTGCCGGTGAGGAGGGTGTTGAGGGCCGCGTCGATATCGGCCCCCACATACCAGTCCCCGGTGTGATCGAGCGCGTACACCCGCCCCACCGCATCGATCGCGAGCACGGCCTGCTGATCCCCCTCCTCCCCCAGCGGCGCGATATCCGTGTCCAGCGCCCGCCCCAGGTCCGCCAGCGTGCGGGCGAGGTGGAGTCCCGCCAGGGGGTCGAAGCGCAGGGCGGCGGGCGCGTTGCGGCGGCCGGGACCCGGCGCGGTGAGGCGCAGCCCCCCGAACTCCGCCCACGCCTCCACGGCGGCCGGAAAGACGGTGTGACGGTGTCCGGCGGGCGAGGTGTGACCGCGCAGGACGTCGGCCCACGCCTCGGCCTGGCGGATGTCCCAGCGGCCGGGCTGCCAGCCGGCGGTGCGCAGGGCGGCGTCGACGGGGACGGGGAAGCGGGTGGTGGAGATGTCCGGCATCGGCCGCGGCCTTTCCGTGCGGTGGGCGGGAGGGAGTGTGGGGTATTGCGGTGCGGGCTGTGCGGTGTTGTTTACGGCTCCACGCTGCGCACGCCGAAATGGGCGAGCAGCGCGGTGCAGGAGCGGCAGGGCGGGGCGTAACTGCCGTGCAGCGGGTCGCCGTCCTCGCGTATGCGGCGGGCGGTGAGTTTGGCGTGCTTGAGCGCGCGGCGGGCCTCGCCGTGGGTGAGGGGTTTGCGCTGGGCGCGTTTGGAGCGTCCCGACTCGACGGCGGTCAGGTGCCGGGAGAGCAGGATGGCTTCGGGGCAGCGGCCGGTGAAGCGTTCGCGCTGGGCGCTGGTGAGGGTGTCGAGGTAGTCCTGGACGAGGGTGTGCAGGACCGGCGGCTGTTCGCCCTTGCCGGCGGTGCAGGTGAGGGTTTCGCCGCGGACGGACAGCGCGGCTGCGATGGCGGGGAGGATGCCGTCGCGGCGGTGTCTGAGTAAGGGCGCGGCGGTGGTGGCCGTGGCGCTCCAGGTGAGACGCGGGTCGCCAAGCGCGAGGTGCGCGTCGCCCGGCGTGAGGTGTGCGTCGCCTGGCGTGAGACGTGCATCGCCTGGTGTGACGCGTGCATCGCCTGGCGTGAGGCGTGCGTCGCCTGGCGTGAGGCGTGCGTCGCCTGGCGTGAGACGCGGGTGTCCCGGCGTCAGGTGTGCGTCGCCCGGCGTCAGGCGCGCGTCGCCCGCTGCGAGACGTGCGTCGCCGGGCGTGAGACGCGGGTCGCCCGCGAGACGTGCGTCGCCCGGTGCGTGGCGTGTGTCGCCGGGCGTAAGGCGTGCGTCGCCCGGTGCGTGGTGCGGTCCGCCCGGTGCCGGGTGTGGTCCGCCCGGCCCCCCGCTCATGGCCGGTGTCGTGGATGTTTCGCCTGGTGCGGTGTGCATGGTGCTGGTGTTCCTCCCACTGGCGACGGCTTCAGCCGCACGTGTCAGCGCCCCCGAGTCTGCGGGGACAGCCTGCCAAATGTGAGTGCTGGTACGGAAGCTGGGGCGCGATAAGCCACGTATGACGGGCGCAGGGTGATATGGGCGTGACGGTTGGTGACCGGATCGCGGGGCCGGTGGCCGCTCTTGCCGTACCGCATACTCTGGTCCCCACCAGCCAGACGCAGGAGCACGCAGCAGGGGGCAACCGCCATGACGACAGGTCGGCTCGGGCAGCACGCCGCGCCACCGAACGCGGCCTACGCCGGGCAGGTCGTGCACTTCCCGGACCCGGTACGGGCCGCCCGGCATCCCCGGGGGGTGCGGATGGACGAGAACGGTTTCCCGGTGTTCTCCCCGTACGCCAGGGTGGCGGTGGAGATCGCCGAGCCGCCCGAGGGGTTCGGGGTGGACGAGCTCCGGCTGACCGACTACGTGTCGGCGAACGCGGCGCTCGCCGCGGCGGGCCACGAGCTGTGGGACACGGTGCCGGCGGTGGCGACCCCGCACGGCTGGACGTGGCACCACGTGGCGGGCGGCCGCCGTCTCGAACTGGTTCCGGTCGAAGTGAAGGCGCTGTTGCGGCACTACGGCGGTCTGGCGACGGCGCGGGTCGAGCACGACAAGCGCGGTACGCGTCCGTTGCAGGAGACGCGGCCGGCGCACTTCGGTCTGCCGAAGGGTTCGGTGGCGGTGTCGGAGTCCCAACTCCTCGGCGTCGAGGAGGACTTGGGGTACCGGCTGCCGGGTGCCTACCGGTCGTTCCTGAAGGCGGCTGGCGGCTGTGCCCCGGTGGGCGCGGCGCTCGACGCGGAGCTGGGCCTCCTGGTGGACCAGCCGTTCTTCACGGTCCGTGAGGAGGCGGCGGTCAATGACCTGGTGTACGTCAACAAGTGTCTGCGGGACCACCTGACCAAGGACTATCTGGGCGTGGCGTTCGCGCAGGGCGGGATCCTGGCGGTGAAGGTGCGCGGTTCCGGGGTCGGTTCGGTGTGGTTCTGCCCGTACGACGACGCGCGTGACCAGGACGGCCTGAGCGTGCACGAGCGGGTGGAGCGGCTGCTGCTGCCCTGCGGTGACGATTTCGACGCGTTCCTCGCCCGGCTCGCGGGCAATCCCCCGGAGCTGGAGACCGTGGCGAACCTGATGGTGGACGGCGGCTTCGTGCGCGTCGTCGAGACGACCTCGGTAGGGGAGTGAGCCGGCCGATGGTGACTTTCGCTCAGGCGCAGGAGCGCGCGGAAGAGTGGATCAATGGCGATGTGCCCGCGTATCAGCACCGTGAGGTGCGGGTGCGGGAGTTCGAGCTGGGTTTCGTGGTGTGGGCCGAGGACCGCGAGAACGGTCCCGCGGTCGACGGTGGCGCGCAGCGTCTGGTGATCGCGCGGGACAGCGGCGACGCGTCGTTGTGGCCCGCGTTGCCGGTGGGTGAGGTGATCCGACGGTACGAGGAGGAGTACGGGGTGCCCGAGGCCGCGCCGGCCGCGTCGCCCGAGCCGCCGGCCCGGATCGACCTGAACCAGACGTCGTTCCTGCTGAGTCCGCCCGAGTGGTTGCAGGACGCGGCGGACCGGATGGGGATTCCCGACCGGCGGGGTGAGAGTGCGAGTGCGCGTGCCTCCGGCGTTGACGGTGGCGTCGGGGCTGGTGCTGGTGCTGGTGCTGGCGGCGGCGGTGGTGGTGGTTCGCGTACGGGGTCACCGGCTTCCGCCGAACCCGTGGGGGCCGCCGGATCCGTGAGCCCCGCCGAGCCCGTGGCGCCGGCGTGGCCGGCCGCCGGGGGTGCCGGGCGGGACCAGGACGCGGACGGGGGTACGCCCTGGGCGGGCACGGACACCAACGCGGGGTCGGACGACGGCTCGGTGCCGCTGCCCGCGACGGTGTTCGCGCCCGCGCTTTCGGGTTCGGACGACGAGGAGACGCCGCCGAAGGTGATGCCCGAGGCGAAGACGGCGCTGATGCCGGGGGGCAGCCGGCTTCCCCCGACGGCGCTCGCGCCCGCGTACGACCCGCAGGGCGCGTCGGCGCCGGAGGCGCGGGTGCCGGGTGCGCCGGGTGCGCCGGTGCCGGACGCGGGCATGCCGGGTGCGCAGGCGCCGGGTGCGCCGACGCCGGGTGGGTCCGGGCCGGACGTGTGGGCGGCGGGTGCGTCGGCGCCTGGCGGTCGCACGCCCGGGGGGCCAGTCTCCCACGGCGCGCCTGACGCCGCGTCAGGTCACGCGTCCTCGGGCGCGGAGGACATCGCGGACGCCGCGACCAGTAAGGCATCCGGTCCGCCGCCGGGTGCGCGGGCCGCGCGGGGGACGGGTTCGGTGACACCGCCGCCGCCGGGCGCGCCGGGGACCCCGGGCGCCCGTCCAGGCGTGCCGACGGCCGGTCCGGTGCCGGGCTCCACTCCGCCGCCGGGTGCGGTGCCCGCGGGGGCGACGCCGCCTCCGGGTGCGTCCTCCGGTGGCTACCTGCCCACGCAGCTGGTGTCGCAGCTCGGTCCCGACGGGCCCCAGCCGCCCGGCGCGCCGACGCCACCGCCCGCGCGGGGCGATGTGCATCAGGCCGCGACGATGTTCGCCGACCCGAGCCAGGGCGGCCAGGTCCGCCTGGGCCCGCCGGTGCCGCCGGGCCCGCCCGGTGCTCCCGGCGCCCCGGGGACGCCTATGCCTCCGCGTGCCCCTGGTGCGCCCATGCCGCCCGGCGCCCCGGGTGTTCCGCAGGCCCAGGGTGCGCCGGCGCCGCCCGGTCCTCCTGGCGCTCCCGGTGCGCCCATGCCGCCCGGTACGCCCGGGGTGCCGCCCGGCGCCGTGCATCAGGCCGCGACGATGTTCGCCGACCCGAGCCAGGGCGGTCAGGTCCGCCCGGGCCCGCCAGTGCCGCCGGGCCCGCCCGGTGCGCCCGGTGCGCCCGGCGCTCCGATGCCGCCCGGTCCGCCCGGCGCCCCCGGCGGGCCCGCCGGCCCCGGTGCGCCGCCCGCTGGTCCCGGTACGGCCCCCGGTGGGGTGCACCACGCGGCGACGATGCTGGCGGGGCCCGCGCAGATGGGTCCCGGTGGCGCCGTGCCGCAGCCGCCCGGGCCGCCCGGCATGCCGCCGGGTGGCGCCGTGCCGCAGCCCCCGCCCGCGTACGGCTATCCCCAGCAGCCTCCGGCAGGGCTGCCGACGGTGGGCCCCGGCTACCAGGCGGTGCTGCGCTACCGCGCGCCCGACGGGTCCGAGCAGCAGCTCATCCGGCGTTCGGCGCCGGGCATTCCGCATCCGGAGTGGCAGATCTTCCATGAGCTGCGGGCGATGAACGTGCCCGCCGACCACGTGCTGGAGCTGCACACGGAGCTGGAGTCGTGCGAGCTGCCGGGCGGCTACTGCGCGCGGATGATCCGTGAGCAGTGGCCGCAGGTACGGATCACGCATGTCGCCCCGTACGGAAAGGACCACGGCTCGCGCCGTCAGGGTGTGCGGCATCTGCTCACGCACCAGGGCGAGTTGGCGCAGGTCGCGGACGGCCCGGCGAGGCCGCAGCCGGTGCGGGCGCCGATCCCGGCAGTGCAGCCGGTGCCGCCGCTGCCGCCGGAGGGCGTGGCGCACGAGCTGGCCGGCGCGTTCGGGCCGCAGGGCGTGTTCCGCTTCGACCAGCGCGCGGTCTCGCGCCAGGGCGTGCCGGAGGTCGTGGCGGTCACGCTCGTGTGGGCGGGGCTTCCGGTGGACTTCGGGCCGTTCTTCTGGGCGCAGGCCGCGCCCGGACAGCCGGTGCCCACGCTGGCGGAACTCGCGCAGCAGCGCGGGGTGCAGCCGGCCGCCGACGCGGGCTCGTACCTCGTGATGGGCTCCGACTTCGGGCGGGCGATCTGTGTCCAGTACGGGACCGCGAACATCGTGGCCGTGCCGGTGGAGGCGGGGCCTTCGGCGGGTGGGCACGCCCAGTCGGTGCCGCCGCAGTTCGTGAACTCGGGGCTGCCGGAGTTCGTACGCTCCCTCGCGCTGCTCGGCCGGATGTGGCGGCTGCGGTTCGGGCTCAACCCGGAGCAGGCGGGCCGCTGGACGGTCGACTTCCAGGCGCAGCTGGCGGCGCTCGACCCGGCGGCGCTCGCGTCGCCGGAGAGCTGGTGGTCGGTGCTGCTTGAGCAGATGTGGGACGGGCTGCTCTAGGCGCGGTCCTCGTCGTGCCGTGGCGCTCACCGTGCGGGTCGCGGTGGGCGCCTCGGCGGTTCTGCCTCCGAAGCCTCCGAAGCCTCTGATGCCTCCCGCTGCCGACTTCTGTCCTGGATTAGCGCATCCTTGAACGGGCGATGTGCACACGTGTCGTCACATGGGCACTTCACTCCGGTTTCACTGGGCGCGGCAGAGAGGGCTTGAGGGATGAGCGCAGCATCGGTGCCACCGTCGGCGCGGCCGTTCGGGACCGGCAGGGGCCGGGGCTACCGTCCCGAGCAGGTCGACTCCGCCGTGGCCCGGCTCGCGCGGGAGGGGCGGGCGGCCCGGGAGGAGGAGGCCCGGCTCGTCGCCCTCGCGGCGGGGCTCGAGGAGGACGTCGCGCGGCTGCGTGCGCGGGTGGCCGGGCTCGCGCCGCAGACGTACGAGACGCTGGGCGGGCGCGCGCGGGCGCTGTTCGCGCTGTCCGTGGAGGAGGCGGACGCGGTGCGGGCCTCGGCGCGGGAGGCGGCGGCGGAGCGGGGGCGGGCTGCCGAGGAGGCGGGCCGCGCGGTCAAGGACGCGGCGCGGGCGCACAGCGAGGCGGTGCTCGCGGACGCGGAGGAGTGGGTGGAGCGCAGGCTGCTCGCGGCCCGTACGGAGGCGGACGAACTGCGGGGCGCGGCGCGCGCCGAGGCGGATGCGCTCCGCGAGGAGGCGGCGGACGGGCTGGCCTCGACGCGTCGGCGTTGCGCGGCGCGGCTGGCGGACCTGGACCGGGAGCAGGCCGGGGCGCGGGAGGCGGACGAGCGCGAACGGGCGCTGCGCGAGGGCGAGTTGGACGCGCGCCTCGCCGGTCTGACGCGTGCGGCCGAGGCGGCGCTGGCCGAGGCGCGGCGCGGGTTCGCGGAGGCGGAGGAGGGTGCGCGTGGCGCCGAGGAGGCGGCGGGGGCGCGGGCGGCGGGCCTGCTGGCGCGGGCGCGGGCCGACGAGGAGCGGGTCGTGGCGGATACGGATCGGGTGGTACGCGACGATGACGCGGCGCGTGAGCGTTTGCGGGCGCACATGGACCACATCCGAACCGTGCTGTCCACGCTGACGGGTCACCAGCGCCCCTGACGTGGGGCTCCGCCCCAGACCCCGTTCGCGCTGAAGGCGCTCGTCCTCAAACGCCGGACAGGCTGAGGGTGCCTGCGTGGGCCAGCACGAACCCCGCCAGGGGCGCGGGGAACTGCGCGAGGAGCGACCACGGCCCGCAGCCGAGCTCCCTGGGGCTCCGCCCCAGACCCCGTTCGGCCTGAACGGCCTCGTCCTCAATCGCCGGACAGGCTGAAGTTGCCGGTGCGGGCCAGCGCCGAGTAGTCAGGGGCGCGGGGAACTGCGCGCCCAGCCACGCACGGTCGGCAGCCAGGGTCCCTGGGCCGCAGGCTGAGGTTGCCGGTGTGGGCCAGCACCGACCCCGCCAGGGGCGCGGAACTGCGCGATCAGCCGTGGGCCGGGCGCGGCCGGAATTCGGCGTTTTCATCCGTGCCGGGCGCGACCGGAACGTAGCCCTCCACTCCGCGCCGGAGGCGAGGCCGTAGGTGCGGGAGACAGGGGGGTCTCCTCCCTGTGGGGTGGGTCCAGGGGTGGAGACCCCTAGGGGGTGGGCCCTACTTCGGGGCGGGGGGCGTTCGTCCCGGCGGAGGACGCCCCGCCCCCCACCCCCTCCTTACCTTGGACTTACGTCGTGACGCGGGGTCACGGGGGTGGGGAAAACCCCACCGTGAAGACTGCGCCGGGCACCAGGGCGGGAAGCGCACCCCTGGCGGACACTCAAGGCGTACGTCGGCGACTGGCTGAAATTGACCTAGGAGAATTACCGTGACAACCGCTGTGACCATTCCCAGGCACGGGGACACCGGAGGGCGTGCGACGGTCGCGGCTCGGGCGCGCCAGGTCGTGAAGGCGTACGGATCGGGGGAGACCCGGGTCGTGGCGCTCGACCACGTCGATGTCGACATAGCCCGGGGCCGGTTCACCGCGATCATGGGCCCGTCGGGTTCCGGCAAGTCCACGCTGATGCACTGCCTTGCGGGCCTGGACACGGTGACGGGTGGCCAGATCTATCTGGACGAGACCGAGATCACCGGCCTCAAGGACAAGAAGCTCACGCAGCTGCGCCGCGACCGCATCGGGTTCATCTTCCAGGCGTTCAACCTGCTGCCGACGCTGAACGCGCTGGAGAACATCACGCTGCCGATGGACATCGCCGGCCGCAAGCCCGACGCCCAGTGGCTGGAGCGCGTGGTGGAGACGGTGGGCCTGGCCGGGCGGCTCAAGCACCGCCCGACCCAGCTCTCCGGCGGTCAGCAGCAGCGGGTCGCCGTGGCGCGGGCGCTGGCGGCCCGGCCGGAGATCATCTTCGGTGACGAGCCGACCGGAAACCTGGACTCGCGGGCCGGCGCCGAAGTGCTCGGCTTCCTGCGCCAGTCCGTCGACGAGCTGGGCCAGACCATCGTGATGGTCACTCACGACCCGGTGGCCGCCTCCTACGCCGACCGCGTGCTCTACCTGGCCGACGGCCGCATCGTCGACGAGATGCTGCGCCCGACGGCCGAGGCGGTCCTGGACCGCATGAAGGACTTCGACGCGCGGGGGCGTACGTCATGACCGTGCTCAAGACCTCGATGCGCAACTTCCTCGCGCACAAGGGACGGATGGCGCTCTCGGCCGTCGCGGTCCTGCTGTCGGTGGCGTTCGTGTGCGGCACGCTCGTCTTCACCGACACCATGAACACCACCTTCGACAAGCTGTTCGCGGCGACCGGGTCCGACGTCACGGTCAGCCCCAAGTCCGCCGACGACGACCAGAACGGCGGCGCGCGGACCGGCAAGCCCGACACGCTGCCCGCCTCCCTGGTCGAGCGGATCGCCAAGGCGCCCGGCGTGGGCAAGGCCGAGGGCGGGGTGAGCAGCGCCAGCGTCACCGTCGTCAACGGCAAGAACGAGAACATGGGCGCCAGCACCGGTGCCCCCACCATCGCCGGCAACTGGACCGACAACGACCTCAAGGCGATGGAGATCTCCTCCGGCCGTGCCCCGCGCGGGCCGACGGAGATGATGATCGACGCCGACACCGCCGACAAGCACCACCTGAAGATCGGTGACGAGCTGCGCACCATCGCCGTCACCGGCGACTTCACCGCGAAGATCACCGGTATCGCCACCTTCAAGGTGACCAACCCCGGCGCGGCCATCGTCTACTTCGACACCGCCACCGCGCAGCGCGAACTGCTGGGCGACACGGGGAAGTTCACCCAGATCAACGTGACCGCCGCGAGCGGGGTGAGCGACACGCGCCTCAAGCAGGAGGTGGCGGCCGCGCTCGGTTCGGACACGTACAAGCTCCAGACGGCGAAGGAAGCCGCCGACGCCAACCGTTCCAGCGTCGGCTCGTTCCTGGACGTGATGAAGTACGCGATGCTCGGCTTCGCCGGTATCGCCCTCCTCGTCGGCATCTTCCTGATCATCAACACGTTCTCGATGCTGGTCGCCCAGCGCACCCGGGAGATCGGCCTGATGCGCGCCATCGGGTCGAGCCGCAAGCAGGTCAACCGCTCGGTGCTCGTCGAGGCCTTCCTGCTCGGCGTGTTCGGTTCGGTCCTCGGTGTGGCGGCGGGCGTGGGTCTGGCCGTCGGTCTGATGAAGCTGATGGGCTCCCTGGGGATGGAGCTGTCCACCGGTGACCTCACGGTCAAGTGGACGACGCCCGTGATCGGCCTTGTCCTGGGGGTCGTGGTGACCGTGGTCGCCGCGTATGTGCCGGCCCGGCGGGCCGGGAAGATCTCGCCGATGGCCGCCCTGCGGGACGCCGGCACCCCCGCCGACGGCAGGGCCGGCGCGATCCGCGCCGTCATCGGTCTGGTCCTGACGGGCGCGGGCGTGGCCGCCCTGCTCGCCTCGGCCAACGCCGCCAAGGCGTCGTCGGGTTCGGCCCTGCTCGGGCTCGGCGTCGTCCTCACCCTGATCGGCTTCGTCGTGATCGGCCCGCTGCTCGCGGGCGGCGTGGTGCGGGTGATCAGCGCGCTGGTGCTGCGGATGTTCGGTCCGGTGGGCCGGATGGCGGAGCGCAACGCGCTGCGCAACCCCCGGCGTACGGGAGCGACGGGCGCGGCCCTGATGATCGGTCTTGCCCTGGTGGCCTGTCTGTCGGTGGTGGGCTCATCGATGGTCGCATCGGCCACCGACGAGCTCGACAAGTCGGTCGGCGCGGACTTCATCGTGTCCTCCGGCTCCGGGCAGCCCATCGTGCCGCAGGCCGCCGAGGCGCTGGAGAAGACCCCGGGCATCGAGCACGTCACCCACTACCGGCCGGTGGCCGCCAAGCTCACCGCGCCGAACGGCTCGTCCGAGAACACCCAGGTCACCGCCGCCGACTCGACCTACCCGCAGGACCTGCGGCGTACGACCGTCGCGGGCGACCTGGAGGCGGCGTACGGCCCGGACGCCATGTCGGTCGGCGACGCCTACGCCACGGCGCACGGCGTCAAGGTCGGCGACGAGATGACCGTCGCCTTCAAGGGCGGCAGGACCGCGAAGCTGAAGGTCGCGGCGATCACCTCGGACGACACCAGCGTCGACAAGGGCGTGATGTACACGAGCATCACGACCGCCGCGCGGTACGTGCCGGCCGACGCGATGCCCAAGGACGCGCTGATGTTCGCCAAGGCGAAGGACGGCAAGGCCAAGGACGCCTACGCCGCCCTGAAGGAGTCGCTGAAGGCCTATCCGCAGTACAAGGTGCAGAACCAGGCCGACTTCAAGCAGGACCTGAAGGACCAGATCGGCCAGCTCCTGAACATCGTGTACGGGCTGCTCGCGCTCGCCATCATCGTGGCGGTGCTCGGTGTCGTGAACACCCTGGCCCTTTCGGTGGTCGAGCGGACCAGGGAGATCGGCCTGATGCGCGCGATCGGTCTGTCGCGCCGCCAGCTGCGCCGGATGATCCGCCTGGAGTCGGTGGTGATCGCCCTGTTCGGCGCGGTGCTCGGCCTCGGGCTCGGCATGGGCTGGGGCACCACGGCGCAGAAGCTGCTCGCCCTGGAGGGCATGGGCGTCCTGGAGATCCCCTGGCCGACCATCCTCACCGTGTTCGTGGCCTCGGCGTTCGTGGGTCTGTTCGCCGCGCTGGTACCGGCGTTCAGGGCCGGCCGGATGAACGTCCTGAACGCGATCGCGACGGACTAGCCGGCACACGGGGGTGAGGCCGGTACGGGACGGGGGTCCGTACCGGCCTCACCCTTCAAGGCGCGTACCGGCCTCACCCCTGGAGGCGCAGCACCACGTAACCCCCTGCCACCCCGGCGACCGTGTAGCGGGCGCCGGGGTGCAGGGCCGCGGCGTACTCGACGGGGTCGCCCGCCCAGCCGCCGGTGTTGTTGATCGCGATGTAGGACGGTGTCACCGGACGCGCGCCGCCCACCCAGAAGACCCGGCAGCGCGAGGTGAGCCGGGCGATCGGGTCGATGTCCGCCTCCACCGTCGCCCCGTCCGGGATCCGCGCGAACAGGGCCTCGGCGGCGCTCACTTGGGGGCTCTTGCGGTACGTCGCCGGTTCGGTGAGGGCGGCGAGCGGCATCGAGGGGGTGAGCGCGAGGGCGGCGACGGCCGCGCACAGCGGCAGCCTCGGCGCGTACGCGCGCAGCCACGCGTGGGGGCTGTGGCGCGCGGTGGCCACGGCGTCGGCGAGGGCGAGCATGACGATGGGCATGAGGACGGCGCTGTAGTGCCAGTCCGTGGACCAGTAGTGGTCGTCGGAGGACAAGAAGCGCCAGGCCAGGGTGGGCAGGGCGGCCAGCAGCAGCGGGGAGCGCAGGGCGAGCAGACCGGTGGTGGGGAGCAGGATCCAGGTCAGGGTGCGCAGCTTGAGGTGCCAGGCCGTCCACGGTCCCGCCGCGTCCTTGCCGCCCACCTTGCTCCAGTAGTCGTAGCCGCCGGTGGTGTTGAAGGCGGGGATGACGGCGGTGAGGGTGACCAGAGCGGCCACCGCGCCGAACGCGGCCACGGCCAGCGCCCACCGCATGGCCACCGGCGAGACGCGCCGGGCCCGGACGGCCACGACGACGGCGAGCGCGGCGGTGGTCAGGCCTAGGTCCTCCTTCACCAGGACCAGGGGCAGCGCGTACAGCAGGGCCGCCCGCCACCGGGCGCGCAGCACCGCCTCCAGGCTGAAGGCGATCAGCGGGACGGCGAAGCAGATCTCGTGGAAGTCGAAGTCGGCGGCGCGCTGGATCCCCCAGGACAGCCCGTACGCGACCCCGACCGCCAGCCCCGGGCCGCGCCCGAGCAGCCGGGCCGAGGCGCGGGTCACCGGGACGGCGGCCAGCGCGAACAGGGCGGCCTGGGCGACGAGCAGGGTGACGGGGGTGGGAAAGAGCCGGTAGAAGGGGGCGAGCAGGGCGGTCACCGGGCTGAAGTGATCACCGAGGATGTTGGTGCCCGGGCCCTTCAGGTCGGCGATCGGCGCCTGGAGGTGGGCGTAGGCGCGGACGACCTGCTCGAAGATCCCGAGGTCCCAGGAGCGGGTCTCCATGCGCCGGTAGCGCTCCACCGAGAGGGTGGCGTACGCGGCGAACAGGGCGGCGGCGAGCAGATAAGGGTCGGCTGCCCGCCGCGGGAGTATTCGCCGCCAGGGGTTTTCCGGTGGCCGCTGTTCGCCGGGCGCGCGGGACGGCCCGGGGGCGGTCCTGGCGCCGGGCAGCTTGAGGAGGACTCCGGACACGTGGGGCTCCTTGGGTCAGCGGACGGTGGCGGAGGTGACGGAGCCAGAGGCGTATCGGTCCGTGCGGTGGGACAGGGCGGGGTGGGTGCGGGGCGGCGGGGACGCCGAGGGGGTGGCGGAGGGCGTCCCTCGGCCCGGTACGGGGGACGCGGAGGGCGTGTCCCGCGCGGGGGACGCCGAGCCGGAGCCCTGGGGGCCGGTGTCCGGTGAGGGTGAGCCCTGGTCCGTGGGGGGCGCGGGGGAGCCGGGACGGGTCACGGGCGGGACGCCGGCCGGGGTGCTCGCGGGCGGCGCGGGGGCGCTCTCCTGGAGCCGGGCGGCGAGGGTGGCGCCGGAGCCCGCGAGCAGGCACACCGCGCAGGCGGCCAGCGCGGCGAGGTTGCGCCTGCGCCGGCGCAGGCCGCGCTGGGCGACCCACGCGGCGGGCGCGGGCACCGTGTGCCGGGCGCCCGCGTCTGCGGCCCGCTTCAGGGCGCGGGCCAGGGACTCCTCGTCCCGGTGGGCGTCAGACACCGTGTTCCTCCTCCAGGAGTCGGGGCGCGAGGGCGGCCCGGGCGCGCGACAGGTGGGTCTTGACGGTCCCGGCCGAGACGCCGGTCTCCCGCGCGATCCGCTCCACGCTCAGATCGCAGACGTAATGCAGTACGGCTGCGCGGCGCTGGCGGTCGGAGAGGGCGCGCAGGGCGTGTACGAGGGCGACGGTGCCGGGGTCGGGTCCGGGGGCGGGGACGGTGTGGGCGCGGTTGTGGCGGCGCCAGGCGTCGGTTGCCCTGCGGGCGCGGCGCCAGCGGCTTATCGCCAGGTGCCAGGCCGTGGTGCGCACCCATGCGTCCGGGGTGGCGTCCTTGTCCAGGGCCGCTCGGCGCGACCAGGCCCTGACGAAGGCCTCCTGGACCACGTCCTGGGCCTCCTGGAGGTCGCCCGTCATCAGGTACAGCTGGCCTACCAGGGGTTTCACGGTGTGCGCGTAGAACTCCTCGAACTCCTCGTCGGTCAATGCGGCTCCCGTGGCTGGATAGGTCTCACGGGGTATACGCCTGGAACCCCCTTCCCGGTTGACACCCCACCCCAACTTTCCCCCACGCCACCGGCCCCCCTCCGCCGGGGGCAAAATCACCTGGGGCTCCGCCCCAGACCCCGCATCGCGTCTGAAGGGCGCTCGTCCTCAAACGCCGGACGGGCTGACTATGCCCATGCGGGCCAGCACGGACCCCGCCAGGGGCGCGGGGAACTGCGCGCCCGGCCACGCACGGTCCGCAGCCGGGGTCCCTGGGGCTCCGCCCCAGACCCCGCATCGCGCCTGAAGGGCGCTCGTCCTCAATCGCCGGACGGGCTGAGGTATGCGGGGTGGGCCAGCACCGCCCCTGCCAGGGGCGCGGGGAACTGCGCGCCCAGCCACGCACGGTCCGCGGCCGGGATCCCTGGGGCTCCGCCCCAGACCCCGTTCGCGCTGAAGGCGCTCGTCCTCAAACGCCGGACGGGCTGACTATGCCCATGCTGGCCAGCACGGACCCCGCCAGGGGCGCGGGGAACTGCGCGAACACCTTCGGGTGGGGGGCCGGGGGCGGTCGGGGCGCATGGGGGGACGGGGCGTCGTACGCTGGACGGACCCCGGCCCGTACGACGTGTCGGGCGGTTCGCGTTGCCCACTCCCCGGGATGGATGCCCTTCATGAGCCTGCACGGTCTGCTGGACGCCGTTGTACGAGACCCCGCGCTCGCCGAAGCGGTGAAGGCCGCCACCGACGGACACCGCCCGCACGTCGACCTGGTCGGCCCACCCGCCGCCCGCCCCTTCGCCGTCGCCTCCCTCGCGCGCGACGCGGGCCGCACGGTGCTCGCCGTGACCGCCACCGGCCGCGAGGCCGAGGACCTGGCGGCGGCGCTGCGCGCGATGCTGGCGCCCGACGAGGTCGTCGAGTACCCGTCCTGGGAGACGCTGCCGCACGAACGCCTCTCGCCGCGCAGCGACACCGTGGGCCGGCGCCTGGCCGTGCTGCGCCGCCTGGCCCACCCGAGCAAGGACGACCCGGCGGCCGGCCCGGTCTCGGTCGTCGTCGCGCCCATCCGCTCCGTACTCCAGCCGCAGGTCAAGGGGCTGGGGGACCTGGTCCCCGTCGCCCTGCGCACCGGGCAGAGCGCCGACCTGGGCGAGATCGTCGAGGGCCTGGCGGCCGCCGCGTACGCCCGGGTCGAACTCGTCGAGAAACGAGGGGAGTTCGCGGTCAGGGGCGGGATCCTCGACGTGTTCCCGCCCACCGAGGAGCACCCCCTTCGCGTGGAGTTCTGGGGCGACGACGTCGAGGAGATCCGCTACTTCAAGGTCGCCGACCAGCGCTCGCTGGAAGTCGCCGAGCACGGCCTGTGGGCGCCGCCGTGCCGCGAGCTGCTGCTCACCGACGACGTGCGCACCCGCGCCGCCGCCCTGGCCGAGCGCCACCCCGAGCTGGGCGAACTGCTGGGGAAGATCGCCGAGGGGATCGCGGTGGAGGGCATGGAGTCCCTGGCTCCGGTCCTCGTCGACGAGATGGAACTGCTCATCGACGTGCTGCCCAGGGGCGCGATGGCCGTGGTGTGCGACCCGGAGCGGGTGCGTACCCGCGCGAGCGACCTGGTCGCGACCAGCCAGGAGTTCCTTCAGGCGTCCTGGGCGGCCAGCGCCGGCGGGGGCCAGGCGCCCATCGACGTGGACGCCGCGTCCCTGTGGGGCATCGCGGACGTACGGGAGCGGGCCCGTGAGCTCGGCATGATGTGGTGGTCCGTCTCCCCGTTCGCCGCCGATGACGCGGAGCTGGACGAGGGCACCCTCAAGCTGGGCATGCACGCCCCCGAGACGTACCGGGGCGACACCCAGCGGGCGCTCGCCGACACCAAGCAGTGGCTGGCCGACGGCTGGCGCACGGTGTACGTGACGGCCGGCCACGGCCCGGCGTCGCGCACCGTGGAGGTCCTGGGCGGCGAGGGCATCGCGGCCCGCCTGGACGCGGAACTCGCCGAGCTGACGCCCTCGGTCGTCCAGGTGACGTGCGGCGCCATCGACTTCGGGTTCATCGACCCCGCCCTCAAGCTCGCCGTCCTGACCGAGACCGACCTGACCGGCCAGCGCTCCGCGACCAAGGACCTGGGCCGGATGCCGGCCAGGCGCCGCAAGACCATCGACCCGCTCACCCTGGAGGTGGGCGACTACATCGTGCACGAGCAGCACGGCGTGGGCCGCTACATCGAGATGGTGCAGCGCACGGTGCAGAACGCGACCCGCGAGTACCTGCTCGTGGAGTACGCGCCCGCCAAGCGCGGTCAGCCGGGCGATCGCCTCTACATCCCCACCGACCAGCTGGAACAGGTCACCAAGTACGTCGGCGGCGAGGCCCCGACGCTGCACCGGCTCGGCGGCGCCGACTGGACCAAGACCAAGGCGCGCGCCAAGAAGGCCGTCAAGGAGATCGCCGCCGACCTCATCCGGCTGTACAGCGCGCGCATGGCCGCGCCCGGGCACGCCTTCGGCGCGGACACCCCCTGGCAGCGCGAGCTGGAGGACGCCTTCCCGTACGCGGAGACCCCCGACCAGCTCTCCACCATCGCCGAGGTCAAGGAGGACATGGAGAAGACGGTCCCGATGGACCGGCTGATCTGTGGCGACGTCGGCTACGGAAAGACGGAGATCGCGGTGCGCGCCGCGTTCAAGGCCGTACAGGACGGCAAGCAGGTCGCGGTCCTGGTGCCGACCACACTCCTGGTCCAGCAGCACTTCGGTACGTTCACCGAACGCTATGCCCAATTCCCGGTCAACGTACGGGCGTTGAGCCGCTTCCAGACCGACACCGAGGCCAAGGCGACGCTCGAAGGGCTCAAGGACGGCTCGGTCGACCTGGTCATCGGCACGCACCGGCTGTTCTCCTCCGAGACCAAGTTCAAGGACCTCGGCCTGGTCATCGTGGACGAGGAGCAGCGCTTCGGCGTCGAGCACAAGGAGCAGCTGAAGAAGCTCCGCGCCAACGTGGACGTCCTGACCATGTCCGCCACCCCCATTCCCCGTACGCTGGAGATGGCCGTCACCGGCATCCGCGAGATGTCGACGATCACCACCCCGCCCGAGGAGCGCCACCCCGTCCTCACCTTCGTGGGGCCGTACGAGGAGAAGCAGATCGGCGCCGCGATCCGGCGCGAGCTGCTGCGCGAGGGCCAGGTCTTCTACATCCACAACCGGGTCGAGTCCATCGACCGCGCGGCGTCGCGGCTGCGCGAGATCGTGCCCGAGGCCCGCATCCGGACCGCGCACGGGCAGATGGGCGAGAGCCAATTGGAGCAGGTGGTGGTCGACTTCTGGGAGAAGAAGTTCGACGTGCTGGTCTCCACGACCATCGTCGAGTCCGGCATCGACATCTCCAACGCCAACACCCTCATCGTGGAGCGCGGCGACAACTTCGGCCTCTCCCAGCTGCACCAGCTGCGCGGCCGGGTGGGCCGGGGCCGCGACCGCGGTTACGCCTACTTCCTGTATCCGCCGGAGAAGCCGCTGACCGAGACCGCGCACGAACGCCTCGCCACCATCGCCCAGCACACCGAGATGGGCGCGGGCATGTACGTGGCGATGAAGGACCTGGAGATCCGGGGCGCGGGCAATCTGCTCGGCGGCGAGCAGTCCGGGCACATCGCGGGTGTCGGCTTCGACCTGTACGTGCGCATGGTGGGCGAGGCGGTGGCCGACTACCGGGCGCAGATGGAGGGCGCCGAGCAGGAGGAGGCGCCGCTGGAGGTCAAGATCGAGCTGCCGGTCGACGCGCACGTCCCGCACGACTACGCGCCGGGTGAGCGGCTGCGCCTCCAGGCCTACCGGGCGATCGCGGCGGCCAACTCCGAGGACGACATCAAGGCGGTCCGCGAGGAGCTGACCGACCGCTACGGCAAGCTGCCCGAGCCGGTGGAGAACCTGCTCCTGGTCGCGGGCCTGCGCATGCTGGCCCGCGCCTGCGGCGTCGGCGAGATCGTGCTCCAGGGCCCCAACATCCGTTTCGCGCCGGTGGAGTTGCGGGAGTCGCAGGAGCTGCGGCTCAAGCGCCTGCACCCCCGTACGATCATGAAGGCGGCCACCCGGCAGATCCTGGTGCCGCGTCCGACGGCGGGGAAGATCGGCGGCAAGCCGGTGGTCGGCAGGGAACTGCTGGCGTGGACGGGCGAGTTCCTGACCACGATCCTGGGCTCCTGAGGCGGGCGGGGTTCTGAGGCGGGGCGGGGTCCTGGGGTCCTGAGGCGGGGACCTCGGCTCCCGAGACGGAGCGGGCGGCGCCACGCGGGTGGCGCCCGCCCTTCTTCGCGCCCCGACGCGGGCTCATGGGGCGGCGGACCCGGGGGTAGGAGTACCTAGGATTGCGAGCTTCCGCCACCAGCTGCCAGGACGGCCCGCCTTGATGCGTACTCACCGAACCCGCCGGTTCCCCCGCGTTCCCAGCATGTCCCGCATGCGTTACTCGCCCCGCGTGGCCCTGTCCGCGACGGCCCTCGCGGCCTCGCTCGTCCTCACCGGGTGCGGGGGCGACGGCGCGAAGAAGAGCCCGGCGCCCGGGCCCAGGGGCGCGGCCGGCTCCGCGCTCGGCGCGGTCGACTCGCTCCCCGTCAAGGGGCGCGCGCCGAAGACGGGTTACAGCCGCGACCAGTTCGGCAAGGGCTGGACCGACACCGACCACAACGGCTGCGAGACCCGCGAGGACATACTGAAACGGGACCTCAAGGACGTGAAGCTCAAGGACAAGTGCGACGTGTCCTCCGGCACGCTCGTCCACGACCCCTACACCGGGCAGTCGATCACGTTCACGCGCGGCGCCAGCAAGATCGACATCGATCACGTGGTCGCGCTCTCGGACGCCTGGCAGAAGGGCGCGCAGCAGTGGGACAGGCAGAAGCGGGCCGCGTTCGCCAACGACCCGCTCAACCTGATCGCCGTCGACGCGAGCGCCAACCGCCGCAAGAGCGACGGCGACGCGGCGACCTGGTTGCCGCCGTACAAGGCGTACCGCTGTACGTATGTGGCGGACCAGGTGGCCGTCAAGAAGAAGTACGGCGTGTGGCTGACCGACGCGGAGAAGACCGCGATGAAGTCGGTTCTGGACGGGTGTCCCGATCAGAAGCTCCCGGCGGGGTGAGCGGGGCTTCGGCCGGGAGCCGGGCGGGTGTCGTCAGCCCGAGGCGAGCTGGGACTTCGGCGGGGCGGCGGCGTGGACCGGCCGGCCGAAGTCCGAGAAGTCGAGAGTTCCGGGTTGGTCGCCGCCCACGGTGACCAGCTTCAGGAGGTAGGGCTTGCCCGAGGTCGCCACGTAGGCGGTGAAGTGTTCTTTGCCCTCCTGGTCGGTGAGGGTGATGGCGGGCTGTCCGTCCACGGTGGTGGTGGCGCCCTTCATGGCCTTGGTGTCGACGGTGTCCCTGCCCGGGGTGGCGAGATAGCCCTTCAGATCGCAGACCTGAGCCATGCCCTTGCCGTCGGGGGACGAGGTGGGAACCTTCGCCCACGCGCGGGCGCCCGCGGGCCGCAGATAGATGGTCTTGCCGGCCTTGATCATGGAGATGGGGCCCTGCTTCGGCTGGACGGTACCGGCGCAGTCGCCTTTCGCGTCCATGGCCACGTCCACCTTGGTGGGGCCGTCCTTGGCGTCGTTGATGTCGGCCTTGAGGCGCAACGTGGGGGAGGTGAGGTCCTGCTCCACCGCGTCGTTGAATATCTGCCCCGCGTTGCGGCCGGCGAACGGTGCCTGCGAGGCGGTTGCGGTCGGGGTGGCCGGCGCGGATCCGGTGGCCGCCGGGGAGCTTTTGGTGGCCGCCGGGGCGGCGGAGCCGGAGCCCGATCCCGAACAGGCCGTCAGGGCCGTGGTGGCGCAGACGAACAGGGTGGCGGTGGTGAGGACGGTGCGGCGGCGCATGGTGGCGAACTCCCCCTGAGGGCAAGGCGGTACGGGGTGTGGCGGTGCGGGCCGGCGGTTGGCGGGTGTGGCGGCCCGTCGCACATCAGAGCAGAGGGTTGTGAACCGGGTCAACACAAAACATTGGATCGTTACCGTTCACGGTGTGTACGGGGTTTGCTGGGTCCGTTCGGTAGTCTCGATGCTCCGAGGACGAAGGGGGCGGCCAAGTGCCGGAGCACGCAACGGAGGTGACCGCGGCCACCATCGCCCGGCTCGCGGGGGTGGGCCGCGCGGCGGTCAGCAACTGGCGGCGGCGGCACGCCGACTTCCCCCAGCCGGTCGGCGGCACCGACACCAGCCCCGCCTTCGCGCTGCGTGAAGTCGAGCAATGGCTGCGCGACCAGGGCAAGCTCGCCGAAGTCCCGTTGCGCGAACGGGTCTGGCAGCAGCTCACCGGCCACCCCGGTGGCGCCGTCACCGCCCTGGTGCACGCGGGCTGCGTCCTACTGGTGCTGCGCCACCGGCCCGGGCTGTGGCGGGATGCGGCCCCGCTGGCGGACGCGGCCCTGGCCGAGCGGCTGCCGGACGTCCTGGACACGGTCCTGGCCGAACGCTTCGGCCGGGACGGCCGGGATGGCCGGGACGGCCGGGATGATCAGGACGGCCGGGGCGGCCAGGACGGTCAGGACGGCCGAGAGGGCCAAGACGGCCGGAATGGCCAGGACGTTCAGGATGACCGGGATGGCCAGGGGCAGCCGGGGTCGGCCGGGCGCCCTGTTCAGCGCCGCACGGTGAACACCCCCCGCGCCGCCGAACTGGCCGCCTCCGTACCCCTGTTGCGTGCCGTCGCCGAGTTCGCGGCGGACGCGGGAGCGCAGGACGCCTTCGAGTTCCTGCTCGGCCGTCACCTCGACGCCAACCCTCGCCAGTACACGCTCACCCCGCCGGGCCCCGCCGCCCTGATGGCCGCGCTCGTGGGTCCCGCCGCCACCGTCCTCGACCCGGCCTGCGGCACCGGCACCCTGCTGCGCGCGCTGCCCGGGGCCGGGGTCCTGCACGGTCAGGACGCCGACCCGGACCTGGCCGCCCTGACCGGGCTGCGGCTCGCCCTCGCCGGGCCGGCCACCGTCCGTACCGCCGCCGCCGACTCCCTGCGCGCGGACGCCTTCCCCGAGCTCGCCGCCGACGCCGTGCTCTGCCACCCGCCGTTCAACGAGCGGGCCTGGGGCCACGACGAACTCGCCTACGACCCGCGCTGGGAGTACGGCCTGCCCGCCCGCACCGAGTCCGAACTGGCCTGGGTGCAGCACGCGTTGGCCCGGCTGCGCGAAGGCGGCACGGCCGTCCTGCTCATGCCGCCGGCCGCCGCGTCGCGCCGCTCGGGGCGCCGGATCCGCGCCGATCTGCTGCGGCGCGGCGCGCTGCGCGCGGTCGTCGCCCTGCCACCCGGCGCGGCGCCCCCCTACGGCATCCCGCTGCACCTGTGGGTGCTGCGCAAGCCGGGCGCCACCACCCGCCCCGCCGGTGAACTCCTGCTCGTGGACGCCTCCGGCGTCGAGGGCGCGGCAGCGGACGGCGCCCGCGACCGGCTGCCCTGGCCGGCCCTGCACCGCGCCGTGCTGGACGCGTGGACCGCGTTCGACCGCGACGGCACCCTCACCGGGCGGCCCGGGGTCAGCCGGTCGGTGCCGGTCATCGAACTCCTCGACGCCGACGTCGACTTGGCGCCCGCCCGCCATCTGCCGCCGCCCGCCGCCGAAGGCGGCGCCGCCGCGCTCGACGCCGTACGCGAACGGCTCGACGCCACCCTGCGGACGGCCGCCGGGCTGTCCCCGGCGCCCCCAGCGCCCGCCCCCAGCGCCCGCTGGTCGCTCACCACCGTCGGTGAACTCGCCCGCGCGGGCGCCCTGTCACTGCGCCCGGGCGGCGCGGGCACCGCCGACGGCGCCTCGCCCGCCGTACTCACCGAGCACGACGTCCTGGCCGGCACCGCGCCCTCGGGCACCCTGCCCGAAGGGCCACCGGAGGAGCCGGCGCTCATCCGGGCCGGCGACGTCGTGGTGCCGGTGCTGGGCGGCGGCGCGATCGCCCGGGTCGCCACCGAGACCGACGCGGGCGCGGCGCTCGGGCGCAACCTCCAGCTGCTGCGGCCCCGGCCCGGCGCGCTCGACCCGTGGTTCCTGGCCGGCTTCCTGCGCGGCACCGCCAACCACCGCCAGGCGAGCAGCCACGCCACCACCGCCTCCCGCCTGGACGTACGCAAACTGCGGCTGCCCCGGCTGCCCCTGGCGGACCAGGTGCGCTACGGCGAACACTTCCGCGCGCTTGCCGCGTTCGAGGACGCGCTGCGGCTCGCGGGACGCCTCGGTGAACAGCTGGTGCGCGGCCTGCACGACGGCCTGACGGAGGGCACTCTCGACCCGGGCCCACGGAACGGCACGGAAGAAGGGGACACCGGGCGGGCGCGGGTGAGTTCGGGGTGACGGCCAAACACCGGGTGACGGTTGGATACCGGGTCGGGTAGCGCCGGGGCGGGTGTCGGTGGCGGTGTATACGCTCATGCCATGGGGTCGGCTCGCTCGTATCGGCCCGACTGAATCCGTCCGGCCCGACCCAGTTCCAGGAGCAGCGATGCACGGCCCCGGCTATGGACCGCCGCAGCCCCGATCCGCGGGGCCGGTGGCGATGGTGCTGCGTGTGCTGTTCGCCCTGGTGCCGCTCGTCAGCTTCGGACTGCTGTCGTGGGCGGCGCCGTTGAGGCTCGCGATCATGACCCGGCGCCGGGCCCACTGGGTGGTGTTCTGGGCCCAGCTGACCGTGTTCGTCGTCTTCTTCTCGTTCGTCGTCGCGGCGGACGACGAGAACGGCGTCACCATGGACGTCGGCATGATCGGCCTGCTCTCCCTGGCCGTCATCACCACCGCCCACTTCCTGTACGCCGACATCCGGCACGCGATCGGGATGCCGTTCACGCCGCACCCGTACGGCCCGCCCGCCGGGTACGGGCCGCCGCACATACCGGCGGCGCCGGCCCCCGGGTTCGGCCCCTACGCCCATCCGTACGCCGACACCCCCGCGCCCGGCGCGCCCACCGCGCACGTGCCCGCCGCCCCGGTGCCGCCCGTGCCCCCGCAGCCGCGTACCCCCGCCGCGCCCAGGATCGACCAGGTCAGGGCCGAGCTCGACGAGCTGTCGCAGTATCTGCGCAAGGGGACCGGGGGCGAGGCCCGGTGACCGTGGGGCGGGTGATCGCCGGACGGTACGAGCTGGCGGCGCTCCTCGGCCAGGGCGGCATGGGCCAGGTGTGGACGGCGTACGACCAGCGCCTCGACCGCCGGGTCGCGGTGAAGCTCCTGCGCCCCGACCGGGTCGGCTCGGGGCGGGCGGAGGAGGCGGAGGAGCTGCGGCGCCGCTTCGTGCGCGAGTGCCGGGTGACCGCGCGGGTCGACCACCCCGGGCTCGTCACCGTGCACGACGCGGGCAGCGACGGCGACGACCTGTACCTCGTCATGCAGCACGTCGAAGGCGCCGACCTCGCCGACCATCTCGCCGAGCACACGCCCTACCCGTGGCCGTGGGCGGTGGCCGTCGCGGCCCAGCTGTGCGCGGTGCTCTCGGCGGTGCACGCGGTGCCGATCGTCCACCGCGACCTCAAGCCGCGCAACGTGATGGTGAAGCCGGACGGCACCGTGACCGTGCTCGACCTCGGGGTCGCATCCGTCCTCGACTCCGACACCACCCGCCTCACCCACACCGGTTCACCCATCGGCTCGCCCGCCTACATGGCGCCCGAACAGGCCATGGGAGGTGCCGTCGGCCCGGGCACCGATCTGTACGCGCTGGGGGTGCTGCTGCACGAAATGCTCAGCGGCGACGTGCCGTTCGCGGGATCCACGGCGCTCGGCGTCCTGCACCGCCACCTGTACGAGCCGCCGCCCGCCGTGCGGGGCGTGCGCCCCGAGGTGCCCGGATCCCTCGAAGGGCTCGTGCTGCGCCTGCTCGCCAAGGACCCGCAGGACAGGCCGGGTTCGGCGCAGGAGGTCTACGAGGTGCTCGCGCCGCTGCTGCCGGCGCGGGGCGGCCCCTGCCCTCGCGGCCCACTCGATCCGACCCGCCCCTTCCTGCGCCCGCACGCGCCCTGGCCCGACCGCGCCGCCGCGCCGGGGCCTGCTCCCGCTCTCGTGATCCCGCCCCTGCCCGCGGCCGCGCCACGGCCCGACGTGGCCGGCGCCGTCGACGAGGCGAAGCGGCTGCTCGGCGAGGGCCGCATCACCCAGGCCGTCGACGTCCTGGGCTCGATCCTGCCCGCCGCGGCGGCCGAGCACGGTGAACGCTCGCCGGTGGTACGGATCCTGCGCAAGCAGTACGCGGCGACGCTGATGGACGACGGCCAGTACCGGCGCGCCCTGCCCGAGCTGCGCCGGCTCGCCGCGGACCGGGCGGCCGACGCGGGTCCCGCCGACGCGCAGGCCCTCGACTTCCGCCACGACGTGGCGCAGTGCCTCGAACAGCTCGGGGACGCGGCGGGGGCGCTCGCGGAGTACCGGGCGGTGCTGCCCGGGTTCGAGGCGCTGTACGCCGGATCCGACCCGTCCCGCCCCTTTGCCGTGCGGCACCGGATCGGGGACCTGTTGCTCGCGGTGGGCGACCACGGGGCCGGGCATCAGCATCTGCGCGGGCTGCTGTGGGACGCGGAGCGGGTGTACGGGGCGCAGCACCCCTACCCCGGTGAGCTGCGCCGCGCGCTGGCCCGGCAGCGGGAAGTCCGGGGCGTATAGCCTGCGGCGCTCCGGCGAAGGGGCACGCACGCGTACGCCGAGCCCCAGTTCGCGCAGTTCCCCGCGCCCCTGAAAACCCCGGTTCGCCCTCGGGTGCGGGTCGTGTACGGCTGATCGCGCAGTTCCCCGCGCCCCTGAGCATCCGAGACCCTGGCCCGTACGGGCATGGTCAGCCCGTCATGGGGGTCCCCCCTGGCCCTTAAGGCCTTGGGGGAGATTGAGGACGAGGGCCCTTCAGGCCCGAACGGGGTCTGGGGCGGAGCCCCAGGGTCTGTTCCTTCAGCCCCGGAGGGTTTAGGGGAGGGGCGGGGTGGGGTCCTCCGGGGTGTGGGGCGGAGCCCCGCGCCGGCGGGCGAACCGGCGGCCAAGGCGCGGCCCGCACCCCACGCCCAGGAGCGCAAGCGCGGACGCACCGCCCACCGCCACCCCGGAGCGCAACCCCGGCGGCCGGAAGTCGCACTCCACCGACCGCGCCCCGGGCGGAAGGGCGACGGCGACCAGGCCCAAGTAGTCGCCGGCGGGACGCTCCGCACCGCCGTCCACCCCGCATGTCCACCCGGCGATCCGCGGCATCGCGAACACGGCCGTGCCCTGCGCCCCACCCGGCAACTCCGCCCGTACCGAGCTGTCCGAGACGGACACCCGGGTCGCCCCCGATGTGCGCAGGTGCTCCACCGCGCGGGCCAGCGCCGCCCGGTCCAGACAGCCCAGTTCCGCGTCGCGGTCCGCGGGGGACAGCGTCACGTGTGAGGCGCGCCCCGGTCCCGCCGAGGTGCCGAAGGGGATGAGCGGGGCCCGCCGGCTCGGCGCGCCGCCGCGCATCTCCACGGCCGGCCCCCCGCCGAGCCGCGCCGTGCCGAAGTGTTCGGGCGCCCACAGGAAGATGTCGGTCCCGGCGGGGCAGCCCTGGGAGAGCGTGCGGGTCGTGTAGACGCGGGCGCCGAGCAGGAGTTCCTGGTTGCGGAAGGGGTTCGTGCCGTACGACAGGGGCGGCCCGGCCGGCCGGAGCGTGACCAGGGGCGGCGTCGCGGCGGCCCGCACCAGACTCGGCGCGCCGTCCTTGCCCGCGACCCGCACCCGCGCCCCGACACCGAAGATCGCGTCGGTCACCGGGTTGTCCAGGCTCTGAAGCGCCCGCCCGCGCGAGGTCCAGCCGCCGCCGAGCGCGGTCATCGTACGGTTCAGGACCTCGGGGGTGAGGCTGGAGTAGTACGCCGCGCCCTCCCCGCCCAGCAGCATGGGGTCGTTGTTGGTGATCTGCCGCTGCCCGGGGTCGGTGCGGAAACCGGGCCCGCCCGGCGCGTCCGCGATGAGCGCGGCCCGCTCGGTGTGGGCGGGGCCCCAGGCGGGGTAGCCGTCCATGCGGGCGGCCCGCTCCTTGTCCCCGTACGCCTGCTCCACGCCGGCCTGGGCGATCTGCGCCCCGGCGATGAGGACGAGCGCGGCGACGGTGAGCCCGCGCCGGCCCCGGCGGGCCAGGAGCAGCCCGCCGGCCACGGCGGCGACGCCGAGGGCGAGCAGGGGGTAGGTCCACGCGGAGATCAGGTCGCTGAAGGCCGCGGCCGCCGCGATCAGGGCGAGCACCCCGCCCCCGCCGAGCAGCGCCCGGCGCCCGGGAAGCCCGTACGACAGACAGACCCAGGCGGCGATCACGAGGATGCCGCACAGGATGAACGTCTGGCGGTAGGGGCTGCCGTTGGGGGTGACGAAGGCGTGCCACGCCAGATGGGTGGGCTTCCACTGGAAGGAGAGCGCGACGGCTGCGGCGAGCCCCGACCAGGCGTACCGCTCGCGGCGCGGCACCGCGCGGTGGAAGACGAGCGCGCAGGCCAGGAGCAGGGCGCCGGTGCCGAGGAAGAGCGCGGGGGAGGAGAAGGAGTAGGTGGCGGGCAGGGTGCGGGCCAGGTAGTCGGGCCAGGACACCGGCGCGAACTCCCGCACCCAGCCCGGGTGGGCGTGCTTGGTGCCGAGGTAGACGGTGAACAGGACGGGCGCCGAGAGCCCGATGCCGAGCACGACCGACCGCGCCGCCACCAGCGCCGCCCGGATCCGCCCGCGCGCGTCGGTGTCGCGGTCCACGTACAGCAGGAGGAGCAGCACGAGGCCGGCCCCGATGGTGGCCATGTACGCGGTGTAGAAGTTGGCGGTCCAGGCGAGCGCCACGACCAGCGGGCCGAGCACCGGGCGCCGCCGGGCCTTGGCCCAGTGCCCCACCAGGCACAGCAGCGGGAAGGCGATCAGGCCGTCGAGCCACATCGGGTTGTACGTGGCCTCAAGGACCGACCAGCCGCACAGCGCGTACGAGGCGCCGAGCACCCCGGCCGCCCAGCGGTGGCGCACCCCCGGGCGCAGCGCGAGCAGCAGCACCGTCATCGCGACGGCAGCGGCCGCCGTCTTCAGGACGGTGATCACGTATACGGCCAGGTCGATCCGGTCGCGCGGGAAGAGGGCGACCAGGAGCGCGAAGGGGCTACTGAGGTACGTACCGAGGTCGGGCAGGAACGAAGTGCCGTACCCCGACTGCCAGTTGAGCAGGAGCCCGCCCTCGGCGCGGCCGTGCAGCAGGTCCCACAGGTGGGCGTGGAAGGGCACGAACTGGTTGCCCAGGTCGTTGATGCTGCGGGTGTGGCGCTGGAGGGAGCCCAGCGGGATCACCCCGGCGACGGCGTCCGCGCCGCACACCGAGATCAGGGTGATCAGTGCGGACAGGGCGGCGGCCCTGGCGCGGGGGCGGCGGCGGGCGGCCGGCGCCCTGTCCGGGGCCTGCGGCGGGGCGGGGGCGGCTTCGAGGGTCGGCATCGGGGTCCTTTGCTGTGCGCTGCCTCGAATATGCCGGACCACCGCCGCCAACACGGCCGGTGCGGACGTCAGTTCACGTGATGGACGGCGCGGCTTCATCCGGCTTCACCCCCGCGACCGATGGGGGTCGCGAATCGTTGGGCGAATCAGTGGCCCCGGCCCCGCCGACTGCCTAACATCGATCACCGCAAGGTCTTAGCAAGGTCCGTCGCCACGCCGCACGTATCTGCTCCGCCGGGAGGCCCCTTTGCACCGCCGTCGTCGTACCGCGCTCTCCGTCTCTGTCGTCCTGCTCGCCGCGGGTCCCCTTCTTACCGCGTGCGGCAGCACGGCCCACCCGGGGGCCGCGGCCGTCGTCGGGGGCGAACGGATCGAGGTCTCCGCGTTGCAGGCCGAGGTCAAGGACGTACGGACGGCGCAGCAGCAGTCCCCGCAGTCCGCGCAGCTGATCAAGGACTCGGGTCAGCTCGGCAAGGTGAAGCTCAGCAACATGATCTTCGACCGGGTGCTCGCGCGCGCCGCCGGGCAGGCCGGGGTGAGCGTCAGCCGCAAGGAGACGCAGGACGCGCGGGCCGCGATGGTCCAGCAGGCCGGCGGCGAGGACCAGCTGCGCGAGCAGGCCCTCACCAATGGGGGGCTCGCGCCGGACCAGATCGACACCTATGTGCAGCGGCAGGTGACCGAGCAGAAGCTGGCCGCGAAGATCGGCGCGCGCACCCAGCAGGATCTGCTGCCCGTCCTGGTCAAGGCGTCCAAGGACCTCCAGGTGGACGTGAACCCCCGCTACGGCAGCTGGAACGCGAGCCAGATCCAGCTCGCCGACTACCAGGCGCCGTGGATCGCCCGGGCCAAGCCGGCGGCGGGGCCCCAGGGCGCGCCCCAGGATCAGCAGGGCCCCGCCCCCGACCAGCAGGACAACCCGGGGGACGCCGCCTCGACCGGCTGAGCCTGCGGGTAGGTTCGACGGGTGACTGCTGTCGAAGAAACCGGCCGAATCGTTCTGCTCACGGCGAGCCACCGGGTCGCCCCCGGGCTCCTGTCGTGGCCCGCGTGGGAGACCCTGCGCGCCGCCGACCTCGTCCTGTGCCCCGACCCCGGGCATCCGCAGCTGCCGTATCTGCGCGAGGCGGGCATCGAGGCCGAGCTCTCCGTGCCGGACGCGGCGGAACTGGTCGCGGCGTGCGCGGGGGGCCGCACGGTGGTCGTGCTCCCCTCCGGCGAGGGCGACCAGCGGCTCACCGACGGCCTCGCCCGTCTGGCCGGGTCGGGCCGGGTGAGCATGCCCGACCTGGAACTGCTGCCCGGCTCCTACGATCTGCCGGGCGCGCGCCTGCTCGACCTGGTCCAGGTCATGGACCGCATCCGGCGCGCCTGCCCCTGGTCCTCGCGGCAGACCCACAAGGGGCTCGCCAAGTACGCCCTTGAGGAGGCGTACGAACTGGTCGAGGCGGTGGAGGAGGGCGAAAGGGACGAGCTGCGCGAGGAGCTGGGCGATGTGCTGCTCCAGGTCGTCTTCCACGCGCGGATCGCCGAGGAGGACGAGGAGGAGCCGTTCTCCATCGACGACGTCGCGGCCGGGATCGTGGAGAAGCTCATCCACCGGCATCCGCATGTGTTCGGCTCCGAGACGGCCGAGACGCCGGAGGAGGTCAAGGAGCACTGGCTGCGGATGAAGGCGGTCGAGAAGCGGCGGGCGTCGGTGACGGACGGGGTGCCGCTGGGGCAGCCGGCCCTGGCGCTTGCGGCCAAGCTGTCCGGGCGGGCGCGGGCGGGTGGGCTCGATGTCCCGCTTCCCTCCGGGGAGGGGGTGGGCTACCGGCTGCTCGGCCTCGCGGTGGAGGCGGAGGCGGCGGGGGTCGATCCGGAGGCCGCGTTGCGCGCGGCGGCGCGGACGTACCGCGAAGCGATCCGGGCGACGGAGTAACCCCGCCACCCACCGGTTGCGAAGGTCCCGCCGAGCCGGTCCGGCGTTTGGGGCGGAGCCCCAGGAACCCCGGCCGCGGGTCGTGGTCGCTCTTCGCGCAGTTCCCCGCGCCCCTGACAGGGCTGGTGCTGGCCCATGTGCACATACCTAGCCCGTCCGGCGTTTACCCCCGGCGGGGTCGGCGCTGGCCCGGATCGGCACCGTCAGCCCGTCCGGCGTTTGAGGACGAGCGCCTTAAGCGCGAACGGGGTCTGGGGCGGAGCCCCAGGGGCCCTGGCTGCGGACCGTGCGTGGCTGATCGCGCAGTTCCCCGCGCCCCTGACTACTCGGCGCTGGCCCGGATCGGCACCCTCAGCCCGTCCGGCGATTGAGGACGAGGCCGTTCAGGCCGACCGGGGTCTGGGGCGGAGCCCCAGGGACCTCGGCTGCGGGTCGTGGTCGCTCTTCGCGCAGTTCCCCGCGCCCCTGGCAGGGCTGGTGCTGGCCCGGATCGGCACCCTCAGCCCGTCCGGCGATTGAGGACAAGCGCCCTTTAGGCGCGACCGGGGTTTGGGGCGGAGCCCCAAGGGGTCGGCTTTCGGGTGCGGGCCGTGCGTGGCTGGGCGCGCAGTTCCCCGCGCCCCTGGCGGGGTCGGTGCGGGCCCGCACGGGCAGAGTCAGCCCCCCCCGGCCCCCGGCAGGGGCGGCGCGGGATACGTTCGGGGGGTGCAGGACGACGCCCCACTCACCGCCGGTCCGGAACTCTTCACCTGGGAGTTCGCCACCAACCCCTACCCCGCCTACGCCTGGCTCCGCACGCACACCCCCGTGCACCGCACCCGGCTCCCCAGCGGCGTGGAGGCCTGGCTCGTGACGCGGTACGGGGACGCCAAGCAGGCCCTCGCCGACCAGCGGCTCTCCAAGAACCCGGCGCACCACGCCGAGCCCGCCCACGCCAAGGGCAAAACCGGCATCCCGGGCGAGCGCAAGGCCGAGCTGATGACGCATCTGCTCAACATCGACCCGCCCGACCACACCCGGCTGCGCCGCCTCGTGTCGAAGGCGTTCACACCGCGTACGGTCGCCCAATTCGCCCCCCGCGTGCAGGAGTTGACCGACCAGCTCATCGACGCGTTCGCGGCGAACGGCGAGGCCGACCTCATCCACGAGTTCGCCTTCCCGCTCCCCATCTACGCCATCTGCGACCTCCTCGGCGTACCCCGCGAGGACCAGAACGACTTCCGCGACTGGGCGGGGATGATGATCCGGCACGGCGGCGGCCCGCGCGGCGGCGTCGCACGTTCGGTGAAGAAGATGCGCGACTATCTCGCCGAGCTCATCCACAAGAAGCGCGAGAACCCCGGTGACGACCTCATCTCGCGGCTCATCGAGGCCAGCGACCACGGCGAGCACCTGACGGAGAACGAGGCCGCCGCGATGGCCTTCATCCTTCTCTTCGCCGGGTTCGAGACCACCGTCAACCTGATCGGGAACGGGATGCACGCCCTGCTGGGCAACCCCGGGCAGCGCCACCGCCTCCAGGCCTCGCTCGCGGCCGGCGAGAGCGCCCTGCTGGAGAGCGGCGTAGAGGAACTGCTGCGCTACGACGGGCCGGTCGAGCTCGCGACCTGGCGGTTCGCCACCGAGGCGCTGACCATCGGCGGCCAGGACATCGCACCCGGCGACCCGGTCCTGGTCGTGCTGGCCGCCGCCGACCGCGACCCGGAGCGCTTCGACGATCCCGACACGCTCGACCTCGGCCGGCGCGACAACCAGCACCTCGGATACGGCCACGGCATCCACTACTGCCTCGGCGCGCCGCTCGCGCGACTGGAGGGACAGACCGCCCTGGCGACCCTGCTGCGGCGCCTGCCGGACCTGCGTTTGGCGGTGGAACCGGAGGAGCTGCGCTGGCGCGGCGGCCTCATCATGCGCGGACTGCGCACGCTGCCGGTCGCGTTCACCCCGCCGCGCTGAGGCGGCGTACCGGAGGCCTCGCACGGAGCGCGACTGACACGCCGTCAGGACTGTGACTTTTATGTGATCGTGAGTCCATCGACTTGTGACAGACGTTCGAGTACGGCTACGTTCACCGTTCATTCGGCTCAGCAGTCACACGGAAGGCCTTATCCATGCGCTCCGGGAATGGACGGCATCGTCGACCCCGCCAGGCACCCGCCCTCGTCGTAGCGGCGGGAGTGACCGGATCGGCCATCGCGCTTCCCCTGCTCGCCGCGACCGGCGCGAACGCCGCGGACGCCGGCACCTGGAACCAGGTCGCCTCCTGCGAGTCCGGCGGGCAGTGGAGCGCCGACTTCGGCAACGGTCTGTACGGTGGGCTCCAATTCTCGCAGGCCACCTGGGAGGCGTACGGCGGCAACGAGTACGCCCAGCGCGCCGACCTCGCCAGCCGCGCCCAGCAGATAGCCGTCGCCGAGAAGGTGCTCGCGGCCAAGGGGCCCTCGGCGTTCGCGAACTGCGGCGCCGACGCCGGCCTCACCAAGGGCGGCGGCTCGGCGGACGTCGATCCGGGCGTGCCCGACACCTCGGGCTCCACCGCGTCGCCCGCGCCGTCGGTTCCGGTCACCCCGGCGACCCCGGCCGTCCCCGCCACCAAGACGCCCGAGGACGCCGCCACTCCGGGCGGCACGGCCGCCACCCCGGCCCCGGACGCCACCCGGCAGGACGGCCCGGCCAACTCGCCGGCGCCCTCCGCCTCCACCCCGTCCAGCTCCGGCAAGCACCGGGGCGCCCCCGCGCCGGAGGACGGCGCCGGCGCCAAGCCCGGGTCCACCGCGCCCGGCGCCGAGGCCGGCCGGCCCGACCCCGCCGCCGGCGACGGCACGGGCGCCCCGGCCGGCGAGAACCGCGACGCGGGGCAGCGCGCCTCGCGGGGTGACGGCGCCTCACGGGAGAGCGGCAACGCCCCTGACGCGAGCGGCGCCTACACCGTCCGCCCCGGCGACAACCTCTCGGTCATCGCCGACGCGCACAAGGTCCAGGGCGGCTGGCCCGCGCTCTACCACGCCAACGAGCGCCTGATCGGCACCGACCCCAACCTCATCCTGCCTGGCCAGAGCCTGGACCTGAAGGGCGTGACCGCCGCTCCCGCGGCCCCCGCGACCCCGAGCGCGCCCTCGTCGGCCACCGCGTCCCCCGCCCCGTCCGCCACCCCGAACTCGGCCCCGCAACAGGGCTAGTTCGGGGTGTATGTCCGTTGTGTGCAAGTGAGACATGGGTCTCTTCGCCTCAACTGGCGTGTCCCGTCTGCCCGGTCCGTCCGCCCCGCCCCTCACCTGCGGAAACATCCCTTCTGTGGCCGCAAGTAAGGGGGTTTTAACCCCGATGTGCCTCTTTGAACATTGGCGGGGCGTGTGTTTTCGTCGGACTCGCTCGTCACCGCGAGCCCCTTCGACCGAGAACGCCGAATCCTGCCGTCGGCCGATGGGAACAGTCGACGCTTATGCGCCGTAGGCAGGAGCGGGGGACCCAAGGTAGGCGCCGGCCCCGGCAGTTCACACGGACTGCCGACCGGCTTGGGGTGAAGACGGACGCACGACGTCCGGCCGGGCAGCTCACGCCCGAACCCGACAGCTCACCTCGCAGGCGTCGGTGAGGAGAACTCATGCTGCTTTCCGGCAAGGGCAAGCACCGCCGCCCGTCCAAGGCCGTCCGTGTCGTCACGCTGGCCGGCGTCGCCGGTGCCGCGGTCGCCGCTCCGCTGATGGCGGCAGGCAACGCCTCCGCCGCCTCCGTGCAGACCTGGGACGCCGTCGCCCAGTGCGAGTCCGGCGGCAACTGGTCCATCAACACCGGCAATGGCTACTACGGTGGCCTCCAGTTCTCGCAGTCCTCCTGGGCCGCCGCCGGCGGCACCAAGTACGCCTCGCGCGCCGACCTGGCCACCAAGGGCCAGCAGATAGCCGCCGCCGAGAAGCTGCTCGCCATCCAGGGCCCGGGTGCCTGGTCCTGCGCCGGCGCCGGCAACCTGAGCTCCGGCGGCGCCAAGGCCGATGTGGACACCTCCGGTTCGTCCTCTTCCTCTTCGAAGTCGGCCAAGCCCTCGAAGCCGAAGCAGCGCGTCCAGCCCCAGCAGAAGACGCAGCAGGAGACGCGGCAGAAGCCGCAGCGGACCGAGCAGCGCACCGAGGCGGCGCCGAAGGCCAGCCGCAGCGAGCAGCGCACCGAGCCGGTCAAGCAGGGCGACGGCGAGTACACCGTCAAGTCCGGCGACACGCTCGGCAACATCGCGACCGCCAACCACACCCAGGGTGGCTGGCAGAAGCTGTTCGACCTGAACAAGGACATCGTCAAGGACGCGAACCTGATCTTCCCGGGCCAGAAGCTCCACCTCGGCTGAGCCGGCCCGCCCCCAAGGTCGGCCCCCCAAGGTCGGCCCGCCCCCAAGGCAGCCCCGCCCCGGCGCGCGTTCCCCCGTACGCGCCGGGCCGGGGCTTTCGCTGTTACCAGACAGTAGTGTTGTGGGCCTTTGCCCGGGAATCAGGGTCATTGGGCCCTTTTTCGTCCCAGGACGCGGGCACTCGGCCGGCTGGACCCCCGGAGCCGGTTAGGCTCTTGTCGCAAGGCGAAGCGACCCCGCGGGTCCCTTGCACCGCCTGCGTCACATCTAGCGTCACATCCCAGAAGGAGATGCTCGTGCCGTCCATCGACGTCGTCGTAGCCCGGGAAATCCTGGACTCCCGAGGCAACCCCACGGTCGAGGTCGAGGTCGGCCTCGACGACGGCAGCACCGGCCGTGCTGCCGTCCCGTCCGGCGCCTCCACCGGTGCCTTCGAGGCCATCGAGCTTCGCGACGGCGACCCCAACCGCTACGGCGGCAAGGGTGTCGAGAAGGCCGTCCTCGCCGTCATCGAGCAGATCGGCCCGGAGCTCGTCGGCTACGACGCCACCGAGCAGCGCCTGATCGACCAGGCCATGTTCGACCTGGACGCCACGGACAACAAGGGCTCGCTCGGCGCCAACGCCATCCTCGGCGTCTCGCTCGCCGTCGCGCACGCCGCCTCCGAGGCCAGCGACCTGCCGCTCTTCCGCTACCTCGGCGGCCCGAACGCGCACCTGCTGCCCGTCCCGATGATGAACATCCTCAACGGTGGGTCGCACGCCGACTCCAACGTCGACATCCAGGAGTTCATGATCGCCCCGATCGGCGCGGAGTCCTTCTCCGAGGCCCTTCGCTGGGGTGCCGAGGTCTACCACACGCTCAAGGGCGTCCTGAAGCGCAAGGGCCTCTCCACCGGCCTCGGCGACGAGGGCGGCTTCGCGCCGAACCTGGAGTCCAACCGCGCCGCCCTCGACCTCATCCTTGAGGCCATCAAGGAAGCCGGTTACGCCCCGGGCAAGGACATCGCGCTCGCGCTCGACGTCGCCGCCTCGGAGTTCTACAAGGACGGCAAGTACGAGTTCGAGGGCAAGTCCCGCTCGGCCGCCGAGATGACCGAGTACTACGAGGAGCTCGTCTCCGCGTACCCGCTGGTCTCCATCGAGGACCCGCTGTTCGAGGACGACTGGGCCGGCTGGAACACCATCACCTCGCGCCTGGGCTCCAAGGTCCAGATCGTCGGTGACGACCTGTTCGTGACCAACCCCGAGCGTCTGGCCCGCGGCATCGAGGAGGGCTCCGCCAACGCCCTGCTCGTCAAGGTCAACCAGATCGGTTCGCTGACCGAGACCCTGGACGCCGTCGAGATGGCCCAGCGCAACGGCTTCAAGTGCATGATGTCCCACCGCTCCGGCGAGACCGAGGACGTCACCATCGCCGACCTCGCCGTCGCGGTGAACTGCGGTCAGATCAAGACCGGCGCACCGGCCCGCTCGGACCGCGTCGCCAAGTACAACCAGCTCCTGCGCATCGAGGAGATCCTGGACGACGCCGCCGTCTACGCCGGCCGCAGCGCCTTCCCCCGCTTCAAGGACTGAGCACCGGCCGCTCGCCGAGCCGAGCGGCCAAGGCGGCTGAGCCCCAGCCAGTCGTCCCCGCGTCCCCGGCCACGGTCCCGTACCGTGTCCGGGGACGTATGTGTGCGGCGGGGAGGCGGGAGAGCGATGGGCAACGACGCCAAGGTCAAGGACCGCGACCGGTTCTCCACCGCGGCCCGGCTCAAGGTGCTCGGCGAGCAGACCGCGGCCCGCGTCTACCGCTCGCAGAACAAGCGCCAGGCCCGCCGCTCCCGCCTCACCGGCCGCGCGGCGCTGCTCGCCCTCGTGCTGTGCTCGCTGATCGTGGCGCTCGCCTATCCGATGCGCCAGTACGTCTCGCAGCGCGCCGACATCTCCGACCAGCAGCGCAAGGCCGCCGACGCGCGCCAGTCGGTCGAGCGGCTGCGCGACGAGAAGGCGCGGCTCCAGGACGACGCGTACATCGAGCGCCTGGCCCGCGAGCATCTGCACATGCAGTTCCCGGGCGAGAGCGCCTTCGTCGTGATCGACCCGGGCGCGGCGGACAAGCACCGCGAGAACAAGGGCGCCACCGGCCGCGCCTGGCACTCCAACCTCTGGGACGGCGTCGACAAGGCCGACCGTTCCGCCAACTGACCACCGCTAGCGATAGAGACAGACCCAGGCATGGAAACGCCCCCGCCCCAGACCGACCGCACCGAGCCCACCGACGCGGACATCGCCGCCTTCAAGGAGCAGTTGGGCCGCCCGCCGCGCGGTCTGCGCGCGATCGCGCACCGCTGCCCCTGCGGCAACCCGGACGTCGTCGAGACGGCCCCGCGCCTGGAGGACGGCACGCCGTTCCCGACGACGTACTACCTCACCTGCCCGCGAGCGGCCTCCGCGATCGGCACCCTTGAGGCCAACGGCGTCATGAAGGAGATGACGGAGCGTCTGGCGAGCGACCCCGAGCTCGCGGCGGCCTACCGGGCCGCGCACGAGGACTACATCGCGCGCCGCGACGCCATCGAGGTCCTTGAGGGCTTCCCGAGCGCGGGCGGCATGCCGGACCGGGTCAAGTGCCTGCACGTCCTGGTGGGCCACTCGCTGGCCGCCGGACCCGGTGTGAACCCGCTGGGCGACGAGGCGATCGCGCTGCTGCCCCAGTGGTGGGCCAAGGGCCCGTGCGTGACGCCGTGCGGCGAGGGGGACGAGAAGTGACCCGGGTCGCCGCGATCGACTGCGGTACGAACTCGATCCGCCTGCTCGTCGCGGACGCGGACCCAGCCACCGGCGAGATCACCGACCTGGACCGGCGCATGACGATCGTGCGGCTCGGCCAGGGCGTGGACCGCACCGGGCGCCTGGCCCCCGAGGCCCTTGAGCGTACGTTCGCGGCGTGCCGCGAGTACGCCGAGGTCATCAAGGAACTGGGCGCCGAGCGCGTCCGTTTCGTGGCGACCTCCGCCTCGCGCGACGCGGAGAACCGCGACGACTTCGTGCGCGGGGTCCTCGACATCCTGGGCGTGGAGCCCGAGGTGATCTCCGGCGACCAGGAGGCCGCGTTCTCCTTCACGGGCGCCACCAAGGAACTGGACGGCGCCGGGGAGTACTTGGTCGTCGACATCGGCGGCGGCTCCACCGAGTTCGTGGTCGGCTCCACCGCCGTCGAGGCCGCCCGCTCGGTGGACATCGGCTGCGTACGCATGACGGAACGTCACCACCCGGGCGATCCCGCCACCCCCGAGCAGATCGCCGCGATCCGCGCCGACATCGAGGCGGCCCTGGACCTGGCCGAACAGAGCGTGCCGCTGACCGGCGGGCGCACCCTGGTCGGCCTCGCGGGCTCGGTGACCACCGTCGCCGCGATCGCGCTCGGCCTCACCGCGTACGACTCGGCCGCCATCCACCATTCACGCATCCCTTACGAGGACGTCGCCGCCGTCACCGCGCGCCTGCTCGCCTCCACCCACGAGGAACGCACCCGCATCCCCGTCCTGCACCCCGGCCGCGTGGACGTGATCGCCGCCGGAGCACTGGTCCTGCTCGCCATCATGGAGCGCACCGGGGCCCGCGAAGTGGTGGTCAGCGAACACGACATTCTGGACGGAATCGCGTTCGCCACCGCAGCAGAGGCCGAGACGGAGAAGCGGCAATCCTGACCCGGTGAAACGCACGACAGCGGCGTTGCGGTGAGCTCACCGCAACGCCGCTGTCGTGTTCGCTTTTCAGATGTTGCGGTAGACGTCGCGGCGGTCCCCGACCTTGACGACGAGGATGACGAGTTCGCCATCCAGGACTTGGTAGGCGACCCGGTAGTTGCCGACCCTGAGTCGGTAGAGGCCCGACGGGCCGGTGAGCTTCTTGACGTCGGCGGCCTCGCGGTACGGATCGTCGCCGAGTGAGGTCAGTGCGGCCAGGATGCGCATCGCCGCAGGGCGGTCGATGGCCCGCAGCTGCCGTTGCGCTGCGGCGGTAAACCGGAAGGCGTACTTCACGCCGCGCCTTCGCTACGCTCGGTGAACAGGTCCGCCAGCAGTTCGGCCATCGTCACGGTCGGGCCGCCCTCGGCCAGGACAGCTTCTGCCTCACGTGCCAGCAGGACATCGGCGGCTTCTTCCAGCGCGTCGAAGTCGGCGATCGGCACCACGGCTGCCACCGGCACCCCGTTGCGGGTGATCACTGTGGGCGTGCCCTGCTCGGCGCGATTGATGTGGTCCGCGAGATGCGCACGGGCTTCGCGTACGGTCACACCGCTCTCAGTCATGCATGCAGTGTACGCCTTACCGTGTACACGCGGGAGCCGTCGGCGCCCCCTTTCAGCCCTTCGTGCGCGAGCGTGACTTTGGGGCAAATGCCGGACGGAATCGCCTGGTCCGTCGCCTGATCGCGGCCGCGGGGCGGCACTTGCGACGGGTCGCCGAAGAAAGTTCGTGAAGTTCTTCACAAGAGAAAGCCGTCCGCGAGTCGAGGTTTCTGGTTCCAGGGCCGCTTTCCGAGGTCCAAGGGCCCTTCGCGGGGGCATTCCGTACGGTCCTTCGCGCGTCGCGCCTGCGTTTCCCACGACGGTGGTCCACCGCGCGCCGGGCGGGGGAGGCCAGTTCAGGAGGGGTGAACAACGTTCCCCTCGCCGTCATGGTTCCCCCGTGCCACCATGACCTCGCTCACGTGGGCCGCGCAGTGTAGCAGAGCCCCCTGCGAACCTTGTGAAGGGGCGCACGAGCGGGGGTACTCCGTCAGGTGGATACTCGATGGCATGAGCACCACGGAGCGTCCCAGGATCCTCGTAGTAGGTGGCGGGTACGTAGGCTTGTACGCAGCGCGGCGCATTCTCAAGAAGATGCGCTACGCGGAAGCGACCGTCACGGTCGTCGACCCGCGCTCGTACATGACGTACCAGCCCTTCCTCCCCGAAGCCGCCGCAGGCAGCATCTCGCCGCGCCACGTCGTCGTCCCGCTGCGACGCGTCGTGCGCGGAGCCGAGGTGCTCACCGGCCGGGTCACCAGCATCGACCAGGACCGCAAGGTCGCCACGGTCGCGCCGCTCGTCGGCGAGGCCTATGAGCTGCCCTTCGACTACCTGGTCATCGCGATGGGTGCGGTCTCGCGCACCTTCCCGATCCCCGGCCTGGCCGAGCAGGGCATCGGCATGAAGGGCGTGGAGGAGGCCATCGGCCTGCGCAACCACGTCCTGGAGCAGCTGGACAAGGCCGACTCCACCATGGACGAGGACGTCCGCCGCAAGGCGCTGACCTTCGTCTTCGTGGGCGGCGGCTTCGCCGGCGCGGAGACCATCGGCGAGGTGGAGGACATGGCCCGCGACGCGGCCAAGTACTACACCAACGTCAAGCGCGAGGACATGCGCTTCATCCTGGTCGACGCCGCCGACAAGATCCTTCCCGAGGTCGGCCCGGAGCTGGGCCGCTGGGGCAAGGAGCACCTTGAGGGCCGCGGGGTGGAGATCTACCTCTCGACCTCCATGGACTCCTGCGTGGACGGCCACGTCGTGCTGAAGAACGGCCTGGAGGTCGACTCCAACACGATCGTGTGGACCGCCGGCGTCAAGCCCAACCCGGCGCTCTCCCGCTTCGGTCTCCCGCTCGGCCCGCGCGGTCACGTGGACGCCCAGCCGACCCTCCAGGTCACCGGCACCGACTACATCTGGGCCGCCGGCGACAACGCCCAGGTTCCCGACCTCGCCGCCCGCAAGGCCGGCGTCGAGAACGCCTGGTGCCCGCCGAACGCCCAGCACGCGCTGCGCCAGGCCAAGGTCCTCGGCGACAACGTGGTCTCCGGCATGCGGGGCTTCCCGCAGAAGGAGTACGCCCACGCCAACAAGGGCGCGGTGGCCGGTCTCGGCCTCCACAAGGGCGTCGCGATGATCGTCATGGGCAAGATGAAGATCAAGCTCAAGGGCCGTCTCGCCTGGTATATGCACCGTGGCTACCACGGCATGGCCGTGCCGACGTTCAACCGCAAGATCCGCGTCCTGGCCGACTGGACCCTCGGCATGTTCCTCAAGCGCGAGGTCGTCTCCCTCGGCGCGATGGAGACCCCGCGCGAGGAGTTCTACGAGGCGGCCAAGCCCGCCCCGGCTCCCGCCGCCGAGGCCAAGCCCGCTGAGGCCAAGCCCGCCGAGGCCGGGGCGAAGGCCAAGGCTTCCTAGCACCGTCCGCTTCTCTCCCGAAGGGGTCGTCCGCCATCCGTGGTGCGGGCGGCCCCTTCGGCGTATCCGGGCGGCGGGGCGGGTACGGATGCGCGCGGCGCCCGCGCGCCCCGGGGCCGGTTTCCGGCCAGAAAGATGGTGTATACAGACATCCTGGCGCCTCCAGGCGCCGTAGCGGGATTGCCTGGCACCCGGGCAGTGTTGAGCGGGGTGCTGAGACATTTCTGCGAGGCACGGAGGTGCGCACGATGGCCGACGCGGCGCTGCGGCTGACCGCTCTAGCCGAGGAATTGCTGGGGGAACCCCTTCCGGTACGGATCCGGGCCTGGGACGGCAGCGAAGCGGGTCCGCCGGACGCGCCGGTTCTCGTCGTACGCCACCGGCGCGCCCTGCGCCGGCTCCTGTGGAAGCCGGGCGAACTCGGCCTGGCCCGCGCCTGGGTGGCCGGGGAGCTCGACGTCGAGGGCGATCTGTACGCGCTGCTTGACCGGCTGGCCGGGCTGATCTGGGAGCGGGACGACGAGACAGGCGCGGGCGTCCACCCGGTACGCGATCCGAGACTGCGGGCCGCCGCCAGGACGCTCCTGAAGATGGGCGGCGTCCTGCCGCCGCCGGCCCCGCCCGCCGAGGAGATGCGCCGCCGCACCGGCCGCCTGCACACCAAGCACCGCGACAAGGAGGCCATCAGCCACCACTACGACGTCGGCAACGACTTCTACGAGCTGGTGCTCGGCCCCTCGATGGTCTACTCGTGCGCGTACTGGCCGAGCCCCGACGCGACGCTGGCCGAGGCCCAGCGCGACAAACTCGACCTGGTCTGCCGCAAGTTGGCCCTCAAGGAGGGCGACCGGCTGCTCGATGTCGGCTGCGGCTGGGGCTCGATGGCCATCCACGCCGCCCGCGAGTACGGCGCCCACGTCGTCGGCATCACGCTCTCGCGCGAACAGGCCGCCTACGCCCGCAAGCGGATCGCGGAGGAGGGGCTGACCGACCGCATAGAGATCCGCGTCCAGGACTACCGGGACGTCAAGGACGGCCCGTTCGACGCGATCTCCTCGATCGGCATGGCCGAGCACGTCGGCTCGGTGCGGTACGCGCAGTACGCCGCCATCCTCCACGGGCTGCTCAGGGACGGCGGCCGGCTCCTGAACCACCAGATCGCCCGGCGCCCCGAGCGGGACGAATCGGCGTACCACGTCGATGAGTTCATCGACGCGTACGTCTTCCCCGACGGTGAGCTCGCCCCGCTCGGGCGCACCCTGGCCGCGCTGGAGGAGGCCGGGTTCGAGGCGCGCGACGTCGAACCCATCCGGGAGCACTACGCGCTGACGCTGCGTCAGTGGGTGGCGAACCTGGAGTCCGACTGGGCGCGCGCGACGCGGTACACCAGCCCCGAGCGGGCCCGGATCTGGCGGCTCTACATGGCGGCCTCCGCGATCTCCTTCGAGCGCAACCGGATCGGGGTCAACCAGATCCTCGCGGTGAAGACGCCGGTGGGCGGGGCGTCGGGGATGCCGCTGCGGGCGCGTACCTGGAACTGAGGCCGGGCGCGGGGCGGCGAGCCGGAACCGGCCAGGTCCCCGGGCGCCGAAGGGCCCCGGAGGTCATTCCTCCGGGGCCCTTCAACGGCCTTGTGCAGACAGCCGGTTGGCTCCTACTCGGTCTTGATCGCGGTCAGCATGTTCAGCTTCGCCGCGCTGCGGGCCGGCCACATCGCGGCCAGCACGCCCACCAGGGCGGCGAGGAGCAGGAACAGCGCGATCCGGTCCCACGGCATGACCAGCGCGTAGCCGGGGATCGAGCCCTTGATGGTCTGGCCGATGGCCCAGGCAAGGAACGAGCCGAGGCCGACGCCGATCACCGCGCCGAACAGCGAGATGACCACGGCCTCCAGGCGGATCATGGTCTTGACCCGGCGGCGGTCCAGGCCGATCGCCCGCAGCATCCCGATCTCCTGCTGGCGCTCGAACACCGACATCGCCAGGGTGTTGACGACACCGAGGACCGCGATGAGCAGGGCCATCGCGAGCAGCCCGTACATGATGTTGAGCAGCGTGTTGATCATGCCGCCGAACTCGTTGCGGATGTCCTGCTGGTCCATGATGCTGATCGCCGGGTTGTCGCCGAGCGCGTTGACCAGGGCCTTCTCATGGGCGCTCGTGGCGCCGCCGTCCACCTTGACGAAGACCTGCGGGATGAAGGGCTTGGTGGCGTGCGGGTCGAGCAGCGCGGTCGGGGCGAGGACGGAGTCCAGGAACTCGTTCTCCTTGTACGTCGCGCCGATGGTCAGCTCGGTCTTCTTCTTGTCCTCGAACTCGACGGCGACCCGCGAGCCGGCCTTCCAGCCGTGCTTGGCGGCGGTCGTGTCGTCGACGGCTATCTGGTTCTGGCCCAGGGTGGCGAGCGAACCGGACACCGGCTCGACGGCGAGGACCTTCTCGATGTCGCCGGGCGTGACGCCGGCCACCGACTGCCCGGTGTCGTCGATCTTCAGGAACGAGGACTGCTTGGGGGAGACCGCTGTGACGCCGGGCGCCTTGCGCAGCGCGGAGACCACGTCGTTGTCGAGCCCCGAGCGGCCGGACGCCATCTGGACCATGTAGTCGGCCTTGATGTTGTCCGTGGTCACCTTGTCGATGGCGGCGCCGATCGTCACACCCAGCACCGAGAGGCCGGTGACCAGGGTGAGACCGATGGCGAGCGCCGACGCGGTGGCGCCGGTGCGGCGCGGGTTGCGCACCGCGTTCTGGCTCGCGAGCTTGCCGGAGACGCCGAACACCTTGGCGATGGCGGGGCGCACCAGCGCGATGACCGGCCGGGAGAGCAGCGGGATCAGGATGATGACGCCGACCAGGGCGAGGAAGGCGCCGAGACCGATGAGGTACTTGCCGTCCTTGCCGGCGGCGGCGCCCGCCACGATGGCGGCCGCGCCGCCGAGCGCGATCACTCCGCCGATGGAGTTGCGTACGACCAGGGACTTGGTGGTGGCCACGCCGTGCACGCTGTTCATCGCCGCGACCGGCGGGATCTTGGCCGCGCGCCAGGCGGGCAGCAGGGCGGCGAGCAGCGTGACGAACACACCGACGGCGAGCGCGGCGACGACCGGGGTCGCGGACACGATCATCGGGCCGGCCGGCAGCTTGGCGCCGGAGGCACTCATCACGGACCGCAGCCCGGCCGCCAGGGCGAGACCGAGGCCGAAGCCGATGGCGGAGGCGATCACACCGACCACCAGCGCCTCGGTCAGCACCGAGCGGCGTACCTGGCCGCGCGAGGCGCCGACGGCACGCATCAGGGCCAGCTCACGGGTGCGCTGGGCGACCAGCATGGTGAAGGTGTTGGAGATCAGGAAGATCCCGACGAAGAGCGCGATGCCGGCGAAGCCGAGCAGCATCTGGTTGAGGCCGCTCAGCCCCGTCTCGATGTTCTTGGCCTCCTCGTCGGCGAGCGCCTTGCCGGTCTTGGCCTCGGCGTCCTTGGGGAGCAGGGGCTCGATGCCGGTGAGGATCTTCTGGGCGTCGGCGCCGGGGACGGCCGTCACGTTCGCGTTCTGGAAGTAACCCGGCTTGAGGTAGAGCTGCTGGGCGACGGGGGTGTCGAACAGCACCAGGCTGCCGCCCGCGTTCACCGCGCCGTCCTCGGTGGTGAAGATGCCGGTGAGCTTGTAGGACTTGACGGGGCCGTTGGTGGCGACCCGCACGTTGTCGCCGACGGTGTACTCGCCCTTGGCGGCAGTGTCCTTGTCGAGCGCGATCTGGTCGTCCCTTGCCGGGCCGGAGCCCTGGGCGAAGGTGTACGAGGGGTCCTTGCCGTCCTTGCCGGGGGCGAAGTTGCCGCCCTTGTTGGCCCAGCCCTGCCCGATCAGCTTGCCGTCGGTGCCGGCCACCCCGGCGAAGCCGTCGAGACGGCCCGTGACGGAGGCGACGCCGTCCAGCTTCGCCATCTTCTGGAGGGTCTGCTCGCTGATCCCGGCCCGGCGGTCGGTGTCGTCGGCGCTCGCGTACGTGGTGACGGCGACGGCCACCTTGTCGTAGTTCTTGGCCGACTGGTGGCGGAAGGCGTTGCCGAGGGTGTCGGTGAAGATGAGCGTGCCGGACACGAAGGCGACGCCGAGCATGACGGCGAGCACCGTCATCAACAGCCGGGCCTTGTGCGCGAGCACGTTGCGCAGGGCGGTTTTGAACATGGGTTTCTACTCAGTCCTGGTGAGATACGACGACGCGAGGGAGGGGGCGGGGGCGAGGGCACTTGGGGCTTCGGGCGCGCCCGGGGACTTCGGCTTTCGGGTCGAGGGCCCGGAGCACTGGGGGTTTCGGGTGCGTCCGGGGACTTCGGCTTTCGGGGCGTGGGCCGGGCACTTCGCCCCGCGGGGCGCGCCCCGGACACTTCAGCCCCTCCGGCGTCTGAGGAGCGGGGGCCTGGGGGCGGCGCCCCCAGCGGTACTGGGTGCGAACGCGGCCCCGGGGGCCACGAACCGGGGGCTGAGGCAAAGCCCCCAGCGGTACTGGGTGCGAACGCGGTCCCGGGGGCCACGAACCGGGGGTCTGGGGCGGAGCCCCCAGCGGCACCGCGCACGCCGGGGCGGACCCAGGGGGTTCGGGGGCAACGCCCCCGACGGCTCGGGTCAGCTGGTGCGGCCCTTGGCGTCGAACGCCTTCATCCGGTCGAGCACCCCGTCCGCGCTGGGCCGCAGCATCTCGTCCACGATCCGCCCGTCGGCGAGGAATATGACCCGGTCCGCGTAGGAGGCCGCGACCGGGTCGTGCGTCACCATGACCACGGTCTGCCCCAGCTCCCGCACCGAGTTGCGCAGGAAGCCGAGGACTTCGGCGCCGGAGCGCGAGTCCAGGTTTCCGGTCGGCTCGTCACCGAAGATGATCTCCGGCTGGGAGGCGAGCGCGCGGGCCACGGCGACGCGCTGCTGCTGACCGCCGGAGAGCTGGGTGGGCCGGTGGCCGAGCCGGTCGGCGAGCCCCACCATGGCGATGACCTGGTCCAGCCACTGCTGGTCGGGCTTGCGGCCCGCGATGTCCATCGGGAGCGTGATGTTCTCCAGGGCGGTCAGCGTCGGGAGCAGGTTGAACGCCTGGAAGATGAAACCGATCTTGTCGCGGCGCAACTGCGTGAGCTGCTTGTCCTTGAGGGAACCGAGCTCGGTCTCGCCGATGCGGACCGAGCCGGAGCTGAAGGAGTCGAGGCCCGCGACGCAGTGCATCAGGGTGGACTTGCCGGAGCCCGAGGGGCCCATGATCGCGGTGAACTCGCCCTGGCGGAAGTCGACCGTGACCTGGTCGAGGGCGACCACCTGGGTCTCGCCCGTGCCGTAGACCTTCGACAGTTCGACGGCGCGGGCGGCCACCGCGGTCGCGCGGTGTGCGGTGGGGATGGTGGTCACGGGTTACTCCTGTCGAGCGGATTGCGGGGACGTGTTCCATCCTTCCGGCCCCAGGACGCCGCCTCGTCACCCGCTGTGCCCGTTTTCCTGGCCCTCTTGAGTCGGACGTGAGTACCCCGCGCGTCCTCCTGAGGTATGACGGCACCCCTGAGGCGCGCTCGGGAGCCACCGGGACGCGGCCGTCACGCGGGCCGGGCTCCCCGCCGGGTGCGCGAGGGCCGGGTGCGGGGCGCACACGGGCATCGACTTTCCGTCATTCCGCAGGCGCGTATCGGGGTACCCCCGGACGCCCTGCCAACCGCCCCCGGCATGTGCCAACACCGCTTTGAGCTGTGCTGACACACCCTCAGGCGTCAATAAAATAAGACAACATCGACTGGTTGTTCCGCTGTTCGGGGGATGCGTCGGGCTAGGCTCGTGCCGCGAAACGCGGAGCCGCGCGCCCTGGCCCGGATGGTGGAACGCAGACACGGCGAGCTTAAACCTCGCTGGCCTTCGGGCCGTGCCGGTTCAAGTCCGGCTCCGGGCACTCCAGCACGATCCGGTCTCCCGCGCGTCGGGTGCCGGACCCTTGCACACCTCTCGTCCCCGCGTGAAGATCCTCCTTAGGCAGTACGAGGATTCTTTGCGCGCCCATTACCCTGGACGGCAAGGCCGCGCACGGTGGCCATGGAGGAGTGAGATGAGGAGCAGCAACCCGGTCTTCTCGCGACGGGGCTTCAGCCGCGACACTGGCTACGCCGGATTCAACACCGCGCAGCAGCCGCAGGCCGGGGGCAACCCGTACGCGCAGGCACCCGCCAACCCGTACGCGACCAATCCGTACGCACAGCAGGACACGCAGTTCGGTGCCCCGCCGGCCGCCGCCGGCAACGTCATGACGATGGACGACGTCGTCACCCGCACCGCCATCTCGCTCGGCCTGGTCGTCGTCGGCGCGGTCCTGGCGTGGGTGATGCTGCCCGTCGACGCGGACAACATCCGCAAGTCGATGGGTGTCGCCGTCGCGGCGGGCCTGGTCTCCTTGGTCCTCGGCCTGATCCAGGCCTTCAAGCGCAAGCCGGTCCCGGCCCTGATCCTCGGGTACGCCGCCACCCAGGGCGTCGCGCTCGGCGTGATCAGCAGCATCATCAGTACGTACGTCGCCGCCGGTGCGGTCCCGCAGGCGGTGCTCGGCACCATGGCGGTCTTCGGCGGTGTGCTCATCGCCTACCGGACCGGCCTGATCCGGGTCAACCGCCGGTTCCAGGGCTTTGTGGCGGCCGCCGCCATCGGCTTCGTCCTGCTGATGATCACCAACTCGCTCTTCGCCGTCTTCGGCGGCGGCGACGGCCTCGGCTTCCGCAGCGGCGGTCTCGGCATCCTCTTCGGGATCATCGGCGTCATCCTCGGCGCCTGCTTCCTGGCGCTCGACTTCAAGCAGGTCGAGGACGGCATCGCCTACGGCGCGCCGCGTGAGGAGTCCTGGCTCGCGGCCTTCGGCCTCACCCTGACCCTGGTGTGGATCTACCGCGAGATGCTGAACATCATCGCGATCATCCAGGGCGACTGACCCACGCGACACCCTGAGGGGCCCCGCCCGGCGCTGCTGCCGGGCGGGGCCCCTCGCCGTGTCCGGGGCCGCTCACCAACCGATCGACAGGGTCACCTCCGTCGGCGCCTGCGCGTTGCCCAGGATCTGCACCGAGGACTGGTCGTTGATGTCGTCGTACGGGAAGCCGTACGCGCGCCCCGCGAGGCCCACCGTGTGGAAGAAGGCCGCGTAGTCGTTCTTCGGGGCCGTGCCCCGGTAGTACGCGGACGGGGTGTGCCACAGCGAGGTGTCCTCGGCCACGCCCCGGTTGAACGCGGCGCAGAACTCCGCGCCGAGCCGCTTCTCCACGTCGCCGCCCGAGGCGAGCGCACCCGAACAGGCCATCACCTCGCGCGAGGTCGGCTTGTTCAGGGTGAAGGGCCCTGCCCCGTTCCTGCTGAAGGTCAGGGTGGAGCCCGTGACGCGCCCGGAGAACGTCTCGCCCGGCGCGCTCAGGGTGAAGGGGTGCGTGGCGTAGTAACTCCACGCCCGGTCGATGGCCGAGGTCAGATAGTCGGCGGGGAAGGCGGCCGCCGAGCGCGGGGCCACGATCCGGTACGCGGACCGGAGCGGCCTGAACGCCGCCCCGACGTTCGCCGCGTACTCGGACATGACCTCGGCGCGGGACTTCGTGATGCCCCGGGTGGTGTCGTAACCGCTGGACGTCTGGCGCACCCGCGCGGTCATCGGGAAGCCGAACTGGTCGACCTGGGTGGTGTTCCCGCCGTACGCCGCCTGGCCGTTGACGAAGGTGTACTCGTACCAGTCGTAGTACACGTCGGCGTTGGGGTCGGAGGGGTTGTTGGGGTCGGGGCCGCCCCAGCCCTGGTCGTCGGGTGAGACGGGGATGTACAGCGGCGAGCCGAGCGAGAGGTAGATCCGGCCACCCCGGATCGAGGACGGCGACGGCACCCGGCCGCCCGCCCGGTCCAGCGTGAACGACATGTTCGGGTAGTTCACGCCGTGCTTGGAGAGGTGGCCGGGCGCGTTCGCGTCGAGGTGATTGATGTGCGCGCTCGACCCGTCGGGCCGCAGATAGGACCACTGGCCCGGGGTGATCTGGCCGAGCACGGTGACGTAGATCTGCGAATCGGCGTACGCGCCATGGGTGTTGTTCTGGAACACGATCGGGAAGCCGGCCGGGTCGGCGGCGGGCGGTGCGCCGGCGGCCGTCGCCGTCGCCCCGGACGTGCCGGACAGCAGCAGGGCGCTCACGGTCGCTGCCGCAAGGAGGAGCCGTACGGATCTCATCTCTGCCCGCCCCCTCAGTGGCCGAAGCCGAACCAGTTGACGTTCACGAAGTCGGCGCCCTGGCCGCTGGTGAAGGTGAGGTAGACGTCATGGGTGCCGGTGGTGGCGCCGATGTTGGCGGGGACGGTGCGCCAGCTCTGCCAGCCGCCGGTGTTGGCCACGGCGAAGCTGCCGATGGGCGCGTTGCCCGGGCTGTCCAGGCGTACCTCCACCAGACCGCTGACCCCGCCGGCCGCGCCGCTTGCCACCCTGGCGACGAACTGGCGGGCCGCGTCCGTACCGAAGTCGACGCCCTTGTAGAGCGCCCAGTCGCCGTTGGCGAGCGAGCCGATGTCCTGGCCGCCGCCGCTGTCGGTGGTGGCCTCCTTCACCACGCCGGACTGCTGGTCGTACGACTCGGCCTGGAGGGTGCCGTACGCGTCACGGCTGCCCGAGGGCGGAGTGGTGGGCGGGGTGGTGCCGGAGCCCCCCGACTGCCGCACGGTGACGTAGTCGACGACCAGGGGATGGCCGGGCTCGGTGCCGGCGTCGGGGCCGCCGCCGAACGCGCCGGGGAAGCCGCCGCCCATGGCCACGTTCAGGATGACGAAGTAGCCGTGGTTGGTGGCGTTGGTCCAGGTCGCCGCGTCCATCTGGTTCTGGCTGACGGTATGGAAGTTGACGCCGTCCAGGTAGAAGCGCATCTGCTCGACGGGCCCCGAGCGGTCCCATTCGACGGCGTACGTGTGGAAGCCGCCCTGACAGGTGGTGCCGTCGCAGGCCCGCTGGCCGCCGATGCCGGTGGTCTCGTTGCACGGCCCGCCGGGGCTGGTGCCGCAGTGCATCGTGGACCAGTTGTTGTTGAGGCCCTGGACGTTCTCCATGATGTCCAGCTCGCCGATGCCGGGCCAGTTCCAGTAGTTGCCCCGGAAGGGCGCGCCGAGCGCCCAGAACGCGGGCCAGTAGCCCTTGGCGGCGGCGCCCGTCACGTTCGGCATCTGGAGGCGCGCCTCGATGCGGAGCTTCCCGCCGGCCGGGGGCTGGAAGTCGGTGCGCCGGGTCTCCACGCGGCCCGACGTCCAGTGGCCCGAGGCGTCGCGCTGGGGGGTGATGCGCAGGTTGCCCGCGCCGTCGAGGGCGACGTTGGAGGTGTCGGAGGTCATCGTCTCGACCTCGCCGGTCCCGAAGCCGGCCGGGCCTCCCGGGTAGCTGGTGCCGGTCGTGTACTGCCAGTTGGCGGTGTTCAGGCCCGAGCCCGCGGGGCCGTCGAAGTCGTCGGTGAACACGGTGGTCCAGCCGGCGGGGGGCGGCGGGGCGGAGGCGGTGGCGGGCAGGGCGACGGCGGCGGCCGAGGCCGCGGCGAGCCCGAGGGTGCAGAGCACGGCGGTGAGAGCGCGGCGCGCGGGTCCGCCGCTGGGAGCTGTGGGGCGCATGTGGGGGGCCTCTCTCGGAAAGAGAGCGCTCTGAGAGCGCTCTCAACGATGGGCTGCGCGGCCACTGTGCTCTTCGGCGCCGGGAGCGTCAAGAGGTGCAACAGTGAAGGGGCTTGGCGGGCAAGGGAGTTCACCTTCTGAAGGCGCGTGGTGCGGTTCGCGGGTTCGCGCGGGGGGCGCTCGCGCGGTGCGGTTCGCGCGGGGCGGCCGCTCGGCGGGGTGCGGTGCCGGTCCGCGCGGGGCCGCCCGGCGGGGCTCGGGTGCCGGCTCGCGCAGGGGCCGCTCGCTGGGGGTCGCTCGGCGGGGTGCGGTGCCGGTTTGCGCTTGGCCTCTCGGCGGGGCGCACAGCGCGACGCCCCGTCGGCGGGGGCCGGCGGGGCGAACGGTGTGCGCTTTTCTCGGTGGACTTCAGGAGCCGGACGCGTCCGGGGCGGGACTTTGACGACACGACCTAGAGCAGGCGGCGCGCGGCCCGCCTCAGGTCGTACTCGTGGATGATCGCCTTGGCGTGCCCGTAGGTGAGATCGTGCTCGCTCCGGAGCCAGCTGACCTTCTCCTCGAAACGGAAGAGGGAGGGGCCTTCCTCGACGGTGCGGAGCCAGTCGGACACTTCACGACCGGTGCAATGGGGGATGCGGGAGAGCAGGTTGCGGTGGGTCTCATCGGAGAAGACTTGGGACATCGGCGCCTCCGGAGGCATTGCGCTGCGTGGTCCTTCACTGCACCGTGCCTGAGTGTTCGCGTATTGGCAACAGTGCGGGACGGGCGCGTAGGGTCACGGCGTGCTCGATGTGAACCCCTTGCTCCTGGCCGTGGACCGTTTCGCCGACCGCCTTCGCGCTGCCCCCGAGAGCCGCCTTCGGCGCGGGGCGGCGGCCGAAGGGCTGGCGCTCGCGCGGGAGTTGGCGCTCAGGGCGCAGCGCGTGGAGGACCCGGAGCGCGAGCCGCTGCTCATGCCGGACGCGGGGATGTTCTGCGTCGCGGATCAAGTCATGGTCGCCGGAAGGGACTTGGCGCAGGCCCTGTACACGGCGAAGGCCCCGCCCGGCGGGGAGCCGGAGGAGGCGTTGGAGTTGGTGGAGGCGGCGGGGGTACGGGCTTTCGGCTAGGGGGTGTCTGGTGGATCAGGGTCGGTCAGGGCGCGGCGTCTGGTGCGGTGCATCGCAAGGCGCTGGAGCGTCTCGATAGCGGAGCTATCGGGGCGATTCGGCAACGCCGCGAGGTGCCGTGCCAGACGCCGCGCCCCCGGCCATGGTCCACCAGACACCCCCTAGCGCCGGGCGGTGGGTCCGGTGAACCGGGCTGCCGTTCGCGCAGTTCCCCGCGCCCCTGGTGGGGTTGGTGCCGGCCTGCGCGGGCGTGCCCAGCCCGTCATGGGGGCCCCTGGCCCTTGAGGCCTTGGGGGAGGTTGAGGGCGGGGTCGTTCAGGCCGAATGGGGTCTGGGGAGCCCCAGGAGCCCCGGCTGCGGACCGTGGGTGGCTGGGCGCGCAGTTCCCCGCGCCCCTGGGTACTCGGTGCTGGCCTGCGCGGGCGTACCCCACCAGGGGCGCGGGGAACTGCGCCCCTGGTGGGGGTTGGTGCCGGCCTGCGCGGGCGTACCCGGCCCGTCATGGGGGTCCCCCCCTGGCCCTTGAGGCCTTGGGGGAGGTTGAGGACCGGGGGGCCGGGGCGGAGCTCTGGGGCTCAGAGTGAGGCGATGACTCGGTCCGCGAGGATGTACACGCTCTCCTCGCCGCAACTGAAGGTCAGCGCGTACGCCCCGGACACGCCCGAGCCGCCCAGCAGGACCGGGCTCCGGCCCTCCCGCAGCGCGCCCGCAAGGCGCTCCGAGGTCTCCCGGTGGCCCGGGGTCATGCAGAGCGTGGTGCCGTCGGCGAAGACGTACACGTCCAGCGTGCCGAGCGGGCCCGGGCGCACGTCCGCGAGCGCCGTACGGGACTCGGCCAGCTCCTCAAGGCGCGAGACCGTCGCCTCGTGGTCGGCCGCGACCGGCGCCTGGACCGGCACGACGTCCGGGTGCGAGGGGTGGCGGCGGCGGGCGGCGGCGAGCTCGGGGGAGTCCTCGGGGAACTCCTCCGTCGTCTCCAGGGCCTCGGCCATCTCCAGCGCCTCGGCGTCGAGGCCCGCGAAGTCCGCCTGGCGGGGCAGGAAGAACGCGGCGTCCTCGCCGAGCCCCGCGAGCCCGCCCAGCATCGGGGAGGGCGCGTCGGCGGCATCCCTGGCCTCCTGGGCGGCCCAGAAGGCGCGCGCCTCGGCCAGCTCGCGCTCGCGCTCCTCGGCCAGGGCCTCGGCGACGGCGGCCCGTATCTCGGCGGCCGGGGTGGCGGCGGAGCGGGCCTGCTGGGGCAGGCTCACACCGGGCTCGGTGCCGTGTTCGCGACGGGTGGCTGCCAGGTCTTCGCGCAGGGCCACCACCTGCTTGCGCAGCCCGTGGGCGGCGTGCAGGGCAGCGGCGCCCACGGCCGTGGCAGCGGCCGTGGTCAGCAGCAGGGCAAGAGGCATGGCGCTCACTGACGTTCTCCCGGATTCAAACGGTTCCCCGACTTCCTACCTCAGCTTGTCGTGAGCCCGCCCCCGGTGTCAGTGCATTACGTCACGAAATGGACAGGTCTTTGGGCCCCGCGCTTCCGGGTGGAACGGACCTGACCTGCGAAAATACTCCCCCGGCGGGAGATACGTCACATCCTGGGGGAGATTCGGTCACGGTTAGGACGCGGAAGGATTGGCTGTGAGCGCCCTGTGGGATACGAGATCCCTGGTCAGGGGGCCAAGAAGGGGACTTGGCGTGCGGCCGATGGCGGCCGGGGCGTCAACTCCGCGTCGACGGGCGGTCAACGCAGCGCTCCGGCCGCCGGAGGGGCCGTCCGTCAGCTGAGGCGTTCGATGACCATGGCCATGCCCTGGCCGCCGCCGACGCACATGGTCTCAAGGCCGAACTGCTTGTCGTGGAACTGGAGGCTGTTGATCAGCGTGCCGGTGATGCGGGCGCCGGTCATGCCGAAGGGGTGGCCCACCGCGATCGCGCCGCCGTTGACGTTCAGCTTGTCCAGCGGGATGCCGAGGTCCTGGTAGGACGGGATCACCTGGGCGGCGAAGGCCTCGTTGATCTCGAAGAGGTCGATGTCGTCGACGGTGAGCCCGGCCCGCTTGAGTGCCTGGCGGGACGCCTCGACCGGGCCGAGGCCCATGATCTCGGGCGAGAGGCCCGTGACGCCGGTGGAGACGATGCGGGCCAGCGGGGTCAGACCGAGCTCGCGCGCCTTGGTGTCGCTCATGATCACGAGGGCGGCGGCGCCGTCGTTGAGCGGGCAGCAGTTGCCCGCGGTGACGAGCCCGTCGGGACGGAAGGCCGGCTTGAGGCCCGCGACGCCCTCGACGGTGACGCCCGCGCGGGGGCCGTCGTCCTTGCTGACCACGGTGCCGTCCGGGGTCGTGACCGGGGTGATCTCGCGCTCCCAGAAGCCGTTCTTGATGGCTTCCTCGGCGAGGTTCTGCGAACGGACGCCGAACTCGTCCATCTCGCGCCGCGAGATGCCCTTGAGCCGGGCCAGGTTCTCGGCGGTCTGGCCCATCGCGATGTACGCGTCGGGGATCAGGCCGTCCTCGCGCGGGTCGTGCCAGCTCGTGCCCTCGCGCTGCGCGACGTCGGCGGTGCGCGCCTCGGCGTCCGCGAAGAGCGGGTTGTGGGTGTCGGGCAGGCCGTCGCTGCTGCCCTTGACGGAGCGCGACACCATCTCGACACCGGCCGAGATGAACACGTCGCCCTCGCCGGCCTTGATGGCGTGCATCGCCATCCGGGAGGTCTGGAGCGAGGAGGAGCAGTACCGGGTGATGGTGCAGCCCGGCAGGTGGTCCATGCCCATCTGCACGGCCACGATGCGGCCCAGGTTGTGGCCCTGCTCGCCGCCGGGCAGGCCGCAGCCGAGCATCAGGTCGTCGATGTCGCGCGGGTCGAGGCCGGGCACCTTGGTGAGGGCGGCCTCGATGATCGTGGCGGTCAGGTCGTCCGGGCGCAGGTCCTTGAGGGAACCCTTGAAGGCGCGGCCGATGGGGGAACGGGCGGCAGAGACGATCACGGCTTCGGGCATCACGGCTCCAGGGGATGGGAAGGCAGGACTCTCTGGGAAGTTACCCGTACGTACTGGATTGGTCATCCGGGGTGGCGTGTGATGCGGGACTCTTTTCTAAGCGGTTGCTCAGGCCGGGCTCGGGTCGGGCTCAGGTCTGGCTCGGGTCGGGCTCGGGCCGGGCTCGGGTCGGGCTCAGGTCTGGCTCAGGTCGGGTGGGCCGACGCGCGCGTCGCGGGCGACGTGTCGCGGCCGACGCGTCACGGGCGGGTGGGCGAGCTGTCGGGGGCGGTGCCGTTGGGGGTGGTGCCGTTGGGGGCCGGCTCCACCGGCGTCGGCAGGCGCCGGCGGCGGCGGTACTTGAGCAGGGCCCACGGCGCGCGCGCCCCGGTGACCTCCGTGCCGGCCTGCGCCGCCGCGGCGGAGGCGGCCTTGGCCACCGGCAGGATGTCCTCGTTGCGGGAGGCGTCGGGGTGGTCGGACTCGGGCCACAGGCCGAGCGCGGCGCACAGCGTCGGCAGCACCGCCATCGCCGCCGTCGCGTACCCCTCGGCCGATGGGTGGTAGTTGTCGGGCCCGAACAGCTCGCGCGGGTTGGCCGCGAACTCGGGGCCCAGCAGATGGCCGAGTGACACGGTACGGCCGCCCTGCTCCACCACCACGATCGTCTGCGCCGCCGCGAGCTGGCGCGAGACGCGGCGGGCCAGCCAGCGCAGCGGCTGGTAGACCGGCTCGATGGTGCCGAGGTCGGGGCAGGTGCCGACGACCACCTCTGCGCCCGCCGTACGCAGCCTGCGCACGGCGGTGGCCAGGTGGCGGACCGAGGTGGTGGGCGCCGTTCCGCTCGTCACGTCGTTGGCGCCGATCATGATCACGCAGACGTCGGGGGTGCGGGCGGGGTCGTCGAGCAGCAGGGACACCTGGCGTTCCAGGTCCTCCGAGCGGGCGCCGGGCAGCGCCACGTTGCGCAGGGTGACCATGCGTTCGGCGACCGCTGCGAGCCCCGACGCGAGCAGCGCGGCCGGCGTCTGGCCCGCCCGGCGCACGCCCTGGCCGGCCGCCGTGGAGTCGCCCAGCATGCCGAGCCTGAGCGGTGGTGTGCCGTCGGCATAGGCGGTCCCGTACAGTCCGTCCGCGTTGGGGGCCTGCGGGGAGCCGCCGCCCACCGTGCGTTTGGCGAGGGCGAGCTCGGCGAGCACGACACCGACCGCGGCCCCGGCCAGCAGCCCGATGCCGCCACCGCCGAACGCCGCACCCGTCGCGATCCGCCGTGCCACCCTCGCTCTCGACAGAGTCCCCGCCACCGGCCACCTCCCAGGAGCTTGCAGACGTACATGAGCTAACTGCCCGGTGACGGGTGTCGCTCAATCCCGCGCAACGGTGAACACCCCCGCGAGATCCGCATACGCTGGCAGTACCTAATCGGAGACCCGGAGACAACGGTGCGATTCCACGACTCGATGATCAGCCTCGTAGGCAACACCCCGCTGGTGAGGCTCAACAGCGTGACCCAGGGCATTCAGGCGACAGTCCTGGCCAAGGTCGAGTACTTCAACCCCGGCGGCTCGGTCAAGGACCGGATCGCCGTCCGCATGATCGAGGCGGCCGAGCAGTCGGGCGCGCTCAAGCCCGGCGGCACCATCGTCGAGCCGACCAGCGGCAACACGGGTGTCGGCCTCGCCATTGTGGCCCAGCAGAAGGGCTACAAGTGCATTTTCGTCTGCCCTGACAAGGTCTCCACGGACAAGATCAACGTGCTGCGCGCGTACGGCGCGGAGGTCGTGGTCTGCCCGACGGCCGTCGACCCCGAGCACCCGGATTCGTACTACAACGTCTCCGACCGCCTGGTGCGTGAGACGCCGGGCGCCTGGAAGCCGGACCAGTACAGCAACCCGAACAACCCCCGCTCGCACTACGAGACCACCGGTCCCGAGCTGTGGGAGCAGACGGCGGGGAAGATCACCCACTTCGTCGCGGGCGTCGGCACGGGCGGCACCATCACCGGCACCGGGCGCTACCTCAAGGAGGCCAGCGACGGCAAGGTGCGGGTCGTCGGCGCGGACCCGGAGGGCTCCGTCTACAGCGGGGGATCCGGGCGGCCCTATCTGGTCGAGGGCGTCGGTGAGGACTTCTGGCCGACCGCCTACGACCGTACGGTCACCGACGAGATCGTCGCCGTGTCCGACAAGGACTCCTTCCAGATGACCCGGCGCCTGGCCAAGGAGGAGGGCCTTCTGGTCGGCGGCTCCTGCGGCATGGCCGTCGTGGCCGCGCTCAAGGTCGCCGAGGGCCTTGGCCCCGACGACGTGGTCGTCGTGCTGCTCCCGGACTCCGGCCGCGGCTACCTCTCGAAGATCTTCAACGACGAGTGGATGGCGGACTACGGCTTCCTGGAGGAGGGCAGCCACTCGGCGCGCGTCTCCGACGTGCTCGGCTTCAAGGAGGCCGGTCACCTGCCCTCGCTCGTGCACATGCACCCCGAGGAGACGGTCGGGCAGGCCATCGAGGTGTTGCGCGAGTACGGGGTCTCGCAGATGCCCATCGTGAAGCCGGGGGCGGGGCATCCCGATGTGATGGCCGCGGAGGTCATCGGCTCGGTTGTCGAACGCGAGCTGCTTGACGCGCTGTTCGCGCAGCGCGCGCTGCTCGACGATCCGCTGGAGAAGCACATGAGTGCGCCTCTGCCGCAGGTCGGGTCGGGCGAGCCCGTGGGGGACCTGATGTCGGTCCTGGGCAAGGATGACGCGGCGATCGTTCTGGTCGAGGGCAAGCCGACGGGTGTGGTCAGCCGCCAGGACCTCCTGGCCTTCCTGGCCCGCACCCCCAACTGACCCCGGCTCCGCCCAACCCCTGGGGCTCCGCCCCAGACCCCGTTCGCGCTGAAGGCGCTCGTCCTCAAACGCCGGACAGGCTGAGGTTGCCGATGCGGACCGGCGTCGCCTCCTGCTAGGGGCGGAGGGGTTGAGGATGTCGGTCCGGGCCGGCGTCGGATGCCCAGGGGCGCGGGGAACTGCGCGCCCAGCCACCCACGGTCCGCAGCCGGGGCCCCTGGGGCTCCGCCCCAGACCCCGTCCGGCCTGAAGGGCCTCGTCCTCAATTGCCGGACGGGCTGAGGTTGCCGATGCGGGCCAGCGTCGCCTCCTGCTAGGGGTGGAGGGGCTGAGGTTGCCCATGCGGGCCAGCGTCGACCCCGCCAGGGGGCGCGGGGAACTGCGCGGGCGGTCCCGCACCCTTCGCGGCGCAGCCCAGCGCGGCGCAGCCCAGCGCGTCGCCCAACCGGCACGCACCCGTCACACCCCCGCAGCACCCCCTTAACGCGCCGCAGGCACAGTGGTGGGTGTCGGCGGGGAACCCGGGCAGGGGCACCCGTCCGATGCCACCAGTGGCGTCAGGAACCCCGGAGCGGCTCCCGGAGCTCCGAAGGCGCCCAGGACGCGAACCCCGGCACGCGCCGGCACCGTGTCCGCGCGGGAACCGCCGCCGTCCCGACCCCGGGCGACCGGGGGTGCGGCGGCTCCCGCGCCACCTCCCTCAACCAAGCCCGCCCAAGCGGAAGTTGACCTCAGCCCTCAGTCCTCAACCCTCAGTCCTCCTCCCGGCGGCGCCGGGGCAGGAGGTGCCACGGCCATCGATGTGCCGCGTGCACCGCGTTCACCGCGACGATGCCGCACCACGTCACGAACAGGCCCTTCAGACCCCCGTTGACCCCGCCGATCGCGGACAGCGGGATCGCCAGGATCAGCGAGACCATGGCGAAGCCGAAACGTTCGCCGAAATGGTGGTCCGTGCCCGCACCCTCGCGGCCGGGACGGCCCCCGCGGGCCACGACCATCTGCTGCTCCGCGAGCTGACGGCGCACCCGCCGGTCCACCGAACCGTCCACCCGCTGTTCGACCTTCTCCAGGAAGGAGTCGACCAGCGCGGACTCGTAGTCGGGGCCGAGCTCCCTGCGGGCGTGCAGGGTGGCGTCGAGTTCCTTCTTGAGCTCGGCGTCCTTGACGAGACTGGACCGGGGCTCGGTGTCACGGGCATCCATGCGGTTCACGGTACGGAGCCGACGCCCCCGGCGCAGTGGGGGTATCCCCCGTATTCCTCCTGCGTGCCAGCACGAAGAAGAGCGCCGCCGGCACCACGAGCCCCACCATCCAGGAGACGTCGGCGCCGCCGAGCCGGGCCACCAGCGGTCCGGTGTAGAAGCTCGTGGCCAGGAAGGGCAGTTGGGCCAGCACGCCGACCACGTACACCGACAGCGCGTCCCAGCGCCAGGCCCCGTACCGGCCCTGCGGGTCGAAGAGGGCGGGGATGTCGTAGCGCTCGCGGGAGATCAGGTAGTAGTCGACCAGGTTGATCGCCGACCACGGCGTGAAGAAGGTCAGCAGGAACAGCAGGAAGTCCTTGAACGAGGTCAGGAAGGAGTCCTTGCCCGCGAGGGCCACCGCCGTACCGGCCAGCATGATGCCGCCGACGCAGAGGGCGCGGGCGCGCGGCCCGACCGTCTTCTGCGCCCGGAAGCCGCCGATGCCGGTCACCAACGACATGAACCCCCCATAGGTGTTCAGGACGTTGATGGTCAGCTTGCCGAGCGCGATCGTGAAGTACAGGAACGAGGCGGCAAGGCCCGCGCCGCCGAGCCCGACGACGTACCCCACCTGGTCGTCGAGGAAGGCGTCGCCCGCGGTCGCGGCCACCAGGACGCCGAAGGTCATCGAGAACTGCGAGCCGAGCGCGGAGCCGCCCAGCGTCCACCAGAACGTGGCGCGGGCGCTGGTCGTACGGGGCAGATAGCGCGAGTAGTCCGCGACGTAGGGCCCGAACGCCAGCTGCCAGGACGCCGAGAGCGACATCGCCAGCAGGAACATCGGGACGTGGAAGGCGCGGTCGTGCAGGACCGTCGTGAGGTCGATCCGGTCCAGCAGGCGGATGACGAGGTAGACGAAGGCCGGCGCGCAGATCACGCTCGCCACCCGGCCGAGTATGTGGATGACGCGGTAGCCGATCGTCGCCGCCACGGCGGTGACCAGCGCGAAGACGAGGATGCCGGGGGTCTCGCCGAGGTGGGTGAGTTCGCCGACCGCCTGGCCCGCGAGCACGGTGCCGCTCGCGAAGAACCCCACGTACATCACGATCACCAGAAGCAGCGGCACGACCGCGCCCCTCACCCCGAACTGGGCCCGCGAGGAGATCATCTGCGGCAGCCCCAGGCGCGGGCCCTGCGCCGAGTGCAGGGCCATCACGGCGCCGCCCAGCGCATTGCCGGCGACCAGGCCGATGAGCGACCAGAACGCGCCACCGCCGAACACCACCGCGAGGGCACCGGTCACGACGGCGGTGATCTGGAGGTTGGCGCCGAGCCAGAGGGTGAACTGGCTGAAGGCGGTGCCGTGGCGCTCGGCGTCCGGGACGAGGTCGATGGACCGGCGCTCGACGAGGAAGGCGCCGCGCACTGCCGGTTCGTCCCGCCCGGTGGGCGCGGCGGGTCCGGCGGCGGGTCCCGCGGTTTGCCCTGCGGGTTCGGTGTATGCGGCGGGATTGGTTGGCTCGGCTGATCCGGCTGATCCGGCTGATTCGGCTGGTTGGGCCATGGGGGAATGTGCTCCTTCGCGGCGAGGAGGCGCGCGGGCTTGCCCGGCTGTATATCGTCATGCAGAGTTCTGGGTGGCTGAATAACTTGTCAATGGCTCGGGCCGGAGCCGTACGCTCCGCGTCCGGGAATGGTGGTGTTCGCGCATGTTGTCGTCCCACGTCGTGGACGGCGATCTCCTGTCCTTCGCCGCGTCGGTGTCGCTCGGGCACGCTGTACTCTCTCGGGGCGCCGAGGAGCGGGCCCTCTCGGCATCGCTCGCGGTCCGCCGCACGGTGCGGCTCCGCCGGGCGCCGCGCCCGGTGGTGGGGTGTGAACCGGGCGCGGTGGTACGGGTGTTGGCGTTGCGCCGCCGGGGGCCGCGCCCAGGGCCGGACCGGTTCAAGGACGTGGACGTATGAAGGGGGACGGCATGAGCGAAGGCCCTGCCGCACGGCTGCAACAGCTCTTCGAGGGGCGCCGGCTGACCCCGACGCAGCGGCGCATCGCCCACTGCATGGTGCGCCGGGCCGCCGAGGTGCCGTTCCTGTCCAGCGTGGAGCTCGCCGAACTCGCGGGCGTCAGCCAGCCCTCGGTGACCCGGTTCGCGGTCGCGCTCGGCTTCGACGGGTACCCCGCGCTCCGGCGTCACCTGCGCGAGGTGGCGCCCGCGCCGGCCGACGCGGTGGCCGAGACGTCCTTCAACGAGTACCAGCAGGCGGTGCGGGCCGAGATCGAGAACCTTCAGCACCTGGCGGGGCTGCTCGCGGACCCGGGACCGGTCGAGCACGCGGGCCGGCTGCTCGCGGCGTCCCGGCCGCTGCCCGTGCTCGGCCTGCGCGCGGCCTCGTCGCAGGCCCGTGGTTTCGCCTACTTCGCGGCCAAGGTCCACCCCGATGTACGCCTGCTCGACGAGGGCGGCACCATGCTGGCCGACCGGATCGACGCGGCGGTGCGGGCCGGGGCATCGGCGCTGCTGTGCTTCGCGCTGCCGCGCCATCCGAAAGAGGTCGTGGAGGCGCTGGCGTACGCGCAGGCGGCCGGGCTCACCGTGGTCACGGTCGCCGACTCGGCGTTCGCGCCGGTCGCCAAGTACAGCGATCTGCTCATTCCGGCTGCGGTGGGCACGGGGCTCGCGTTCGACACGGCGTGTGCGCCGATGCTGTTGGGGCGGGTGTTGTTGGAGGCGATGTGTGACGGGTTGCCGGATGCGCAGGCCAGGTTGGAGGAGTTCGACGCGGGGGCGGCGGCGCGCGGCCTGTTCGTCGAATAACCCCGCCCCCCGCTTCCACCGGGGCCGGCCCCGACCCCGCCGGTGCGCCAACCGGGCCGAAGTCCTTGTGCGGGCCGTCGTGAACCCCGCCAGGGCCGCGGGGAACTGGCCGGGGTGAAGCCCTTGTGCGGGCCCGCACCAGACGGTCAGGGGCGCGGGGAACTGCGCATGCCGGGGTGAAGCCCCCATGCGGGCCCGCACCGAGTGCTCAAGGGGCGCGGGGAACTGCGCGCCCAGCCCCGCACGGCCCGCACGCGAGAGCCGGGGCCCCTGGGGCTCCGCCCCAAACCCCGGGAGGCCCCTCCCCGCCCCTTCCCTAAACCCTCCGGGGGCGAAAGCAAATCCTGGGGCTCCGCCCCAGACCCCGTTCGGCCTGAACGGCCTCGTCCTCAATCTCCCCCAAGGCCTTAGAGGTCCTAACAGAAGTTGTCGATCATGTGACTTTCGGTTCAGTTGGTCGTTGGTCTGGTCGTGGGGAAACGTGAGCCGCGGCCGTGGATCGTGTCGGATGAACTGTGGTCGCTCATCGAGCCGTTGCTGCCTGAGCCGGCGCCGAAACAGGTGGAGGGGCGTCCTCGGGTGCCGGACCGGCAGGCACTCTGTGGGATCTTGTTCGTGTTGCACACCGGGATCCAGTGGGAGTACCTGCCGCAGGAGTTGGGCTTCGGTTCCGGCATGACGTGCTGGCGGCGTCTGGCCGCGTGGAACGATGCCGGTGTGTGGGACCAGCTGCACCAGGTGCTGCTGAAGAAGTTGCGGGTCGCGAAGAAGCTGGACTGGTCGCGGGCGGTGATCGACTCTTCCCATGTCAGGGCCGCTCGGCGGGGCCCAAAAGCGGTCCCAGTCCGGTCGATCGCGCGCGTCCGGGCAGCAAACACCACGTCATCGTCGACGGCCAGGGCATCCCGCTCGCCGTCTCGTTGACCGGCGGCAACCGTAACGACGTGACCCAGCTGATGCCCCTGCTGGAGAAAATTCCGTCCGTCGCCGGCCTGGCCGGACGGCCACGCAGGCGACCCGACAGCGTCCTTGGCGACCGCGGTTACGACCACGACAAATACCGGCGCCTGGTGTGGGCGCTTGGCATCAAACCCGTGATCGCCCGCCGCGGTGTGCCGCACGGTTCCGGCCTCGGAATCCACCGGTGGGTTGTCGAGCGGACCATAGCCTGGCTTCACGGATTCCGCCGACTACGGATCCGGTGGGAACGACGTGACGACATCCACGAAGCCTTCCTCGGCCTCGCCACCTGCCTCATCACCCACCGCCACGTCCAACGCCTTTGTTAGGACCTCTTAAGGGCCAGGGGGGACCCCCATGACAGGCTGGGTATGCCGATGCGGGCCAGCACAAGCCCCCCCCAGGGGCGCGGGTAACTGCGCATGCCGAGCTGAAGCCCCCGCGGTGGCCAGCACCAGATAGTCAGGGGCGCGGGGAACTGCGCCAACCGGGCTGAAGCCCCCATGCGGGCCAGTACAAGCCCCACCAGGGGCGCGGGGAACTGCGCATGCCAGGGTGAAGCCCCCCGCGCTGGCCCGCACCAGACGGTCAGGGGCGCGGGGAACTGCGCCAACCGGGCTGAAGCCCCCGCGCGGGCCAGCACCAAACCTGCCAGGGGGGCCGCGCGCTCAGCCCCGCACGGCCCGCGCTCGAAAAGCGACCGGCACCGGGTCAGAGCAGGGCGTCCGCGTGGGCGCCCCCCGCTTCCCTCACCAGGTCCGCCAGGGGCTGCGGGCCGCGCACCATCGCGAACCGCACCCCCTGCGGCGTAGCCGTGAAGCCGTAAATGCCGGGCCGGGCAAGGGAGTTGTAGGAGTAGTGGTGGGCGAAGTAATACGCACCGGTGTCGAGCACCGCCGCATAATCGCCCTGTTCCAGCCGCGGCAGAGGCCGGTTCTCCGCGAGCAGGTCCCCGGCGAAACAGGCCGGCCCCGCGACGTCCTGTGCGACGGCGGGACCCGTCTTGGAGCGCCCCTTCGCGTCGTACGCCTCGATCCGCAGCGGCCAGGACGCGGGCGCGTACACGGTGCGCGCGGCGATCTGCACCCCGGCATGGGTGACCGCGATGGGCCGCCCGCCCGACACCTTGGCGTACTCGACCCGCGCGAGCACCGTGCCGTGCTTGGCGAGCAGCGCGCGGCCGAACTCCGTCACCAGTGCGTACCGCCCGTCGAACAGGCCCGGCACCGTCTCCTTCAGGACGCGCGCGTAGGCCGCGTATGTCGGCGTCTCCTCGTCCGAGCCGAAGTTGACCGGGAGCCCGCCGCCGATGTCGAGCGTGTCGACCTGGCGCCGGCCGACCGCCGCGTTGATCTCCTCGGCGAGCTCGTAGGCGGCCAGGACCCCCTGGGCCATCAGGGGCAGCGCCACGCCCTGGGATCCGGTGTGGGTGTGGAGCCGGGTCAGCCAGGGGCGCTCGGCGTACGCCTTGACGACCCAGTCGCGCGCGCCGTCGTCCAGGAGCGCCACCCCGAACTTGGAGGTCGCCGTCGCCGTGGACAGCGCGTCGATGGACCCCGCGCCCACCTGCGGGTTGACGCGCAGGCCGAGTGGGGAGCGGGTCGCCCCCGACTCCACGAGCGCGTCCAGGCGGGCCAGCTCCTGGGGGTTGTCCGCGTTGACCGCGATCCCGAGGGCCAGCGCCTCGCGCAGCTCGGCCGGGGTCTTGGCGGGGGAGTCGAGCACGGTGTGGGCGGGGTCGAGCCCGGCGGCCCTTGCCAGGGCCAGCTCGCCGGGGCTCGCCACCTCCGCGCCCAGGCCCTCGGCGCGCAGCAGCCGCAGCACCGGGACCAGCGGGCAGGCCTTCACGGCGAAGGCGTGCAGCACGGGCGCGTCGGTGACCTCGGCGAACGCGGCGCGCAGGGCGGCGGCGCCGGCGCGGATGCCGTCGGTGTCGAGGAGGGCCACGATGGGCGCGTCGGGCCCCGCGAGGCCCTGCTCCACGGCGGCCCGTACGGCCTGTTCGCGCCGGCGCGCCGCAGCGGCGGGGGCGGTGGTGCGGGCGGTGGGGGACGGTGCCGGGGACGTCATGCGAACCAGCCAATCACCGGGCGGGCCCTAGCGCAGGGCCGCGCCATGTATTGACTAGCTCTATTCAGTGACCCAGGATGTGAATATCTGGATCAGGTCACGAGGAGGCATCGCCATGTCAGGACCCCGCCCCGTACGGGCACCGCGCGGTACGGAACTGAGCGCCCTGGGATGGCAGCAGGAAGCCGCGCTGCGCATGCTCCAGAACAACCTCGATCCCGAGGTGGCCGAACACCCCGACCAGCTCGTCGTCTACGGCGGCACCGGCAAGGCCGCCCGCGACTGGCGCTCCTTCGACGCGATGGTGCGTACGCTGCGCACGCTCAAGCAGGACGAGACGATGCTCGTCCAGTCCGGGCGCCCCGTCGGTGTCATGCAGACCCACGAGTGGGCGCCGCGCGTCCTGATCGCCAACTCCAACCTGGTGGGCGACTGGGCGAACTGGGAGGAGTTCCGCCGCCTGGAGCAGCTGGGCCTGACCATGTACGGCCAGATGACCGCCGGGTCCTGGATCTACATCGGCACCCAGGGCATCCTCCAGGGCACGTACGAGACGTTCGCCGCGGTCGCCGCCAAGCTGCATTCCATGGGTAAAGGGGTCAACGGCACGCTCGCCGGGACGATCACGCTCACCGCCGGTCTCGGCGGCATGGGCGGCGCCCAGCCGCTCGCCGTGACGATGAACGACGGCGTCGCGATCTGTATCGACGTCGACCCGCGCGCCATCGAGCGCCGCATCGAGCACCGCTACCTGGACGTCAGGGCCGACTCCCTCGAGCACGCGCTCCAGCTGGCCGTCGAGGCGCGCGACGCCCGCCGTCCGCTCTCCATCGGCCTGCTCGGCAACGCGGCGGAGCTGCTGCCGCGCATGCTCGCCGAGGGCGCCCCGATCGACATCGTGACCGACCAGACCTCGGCCCACGACCCGCTCGCCTACCTGCCCGTCGGTGTCGCCTTCGAGGACATGGCGGCGTACGCGGCGAAGGACCCGGCGGGCTTCACCACCCGCGCCCGTGAGTCCATGGCCCGGCACGTCGAGGCGATGGTCGGCTTCATGGACGCCGGGGCCGAGGTCTTCGACTACGGCAACTCCATTCGCGGCGAGGCCCAACTGGCGGGCTACGAGCGGGCGTTCGCCTTCCCCGGGTTCGTGCCGGCCTATATCCGCCCGCTCTTCTGCGAGGGCAAGGGCCCCTTCCGCTGGGCGGCGCTTTCGGGCGAGGCGTCCGACATCCACAAGACGGACAAGGCGCTGCTGGAGCTCTTCCCGGAGAACGAGTCCCTGCACCGCTGGATCAAGATGGCCGGCGAACGCGTCCACTTCCAGGGTCTGCCGGCGCGGATCTGCTGGCTCGGCCAGGGCGAGCGCGACAAGGCCGGCGACATGTTCAACGACATGGTCGGCAACGGCACCCTCGCGGCGCCGCTCGCCATCGGCCGCGACCACCTCGACTGCGGTTCGGTGGCCTCCCCGTACCGCGAGACCGAGGCGATGCTCGACGGCTCCGACGCGATCGCCGACTGGCCGCTCCTGAACGCCATGGTCAACGTCGCCTCCGGCGCGTCCTGGGTCTCCATCCACCACGGCGGTGGGGTCGGCATGGGCCGCTCCATCCACGCGGGGCAGGTTTCGGTGGCCGACGGCACGAAGCTGGCGGGCGAGAAGATCCGCCGCGTCCTCACCAACGACCCCGGGATGGGTGTCATCCGGCACGTCGACGCCGGCTATGACATCGCCGAGCGGGTGGCGGACGAGAAGGGCGTACGCGTCCCCATGCGGGAGGGCGAGTGACCACCAACCCCGACCCGGACGCTGGTCCGGGCCAGGACGGGATGCCCGGGGGCGCGGGGAACTGCGCGCCCAGCCCCGCACGGCCCGCAGCCGGGGTCCCTGGGGCGCTGCCCCAGACCCCGTCCGCGCCTGAAGGGCGCTCGTCCTCAATCGCCGGACGGGCTGAAGATGCTGCCCCGGGCCAGAACGGGATGCCCGGGGGCGCGGGGAACTGCGCGCCCAGCCCCGCACGGCCCGCAGCCGGGGTCCCTGGGGCGCCAAGCGCCGGACGGGCTGAAGATGCTGCCCCGGGCCAGAACGGGATGCCCAGGGGCGCGGGGAACTGCGCGCCCAGCCCCGCACGGCCCGCAGCCGGGGTCCCTGGGGCGCCAATCGCCGGACGGGCTGAAGATGCTGCCCCGGGCCAGAACGGGATGCCCAGGGGCGCGGGGAACTGCGCCAGCAGCCCCGCACGGTCCGCGGGCGGACCCATGCCCCCGGAGGGTTTCGGGAAGGGGCGGGGTGGGGGAGAACCCCCCTCGTTCCAGGAGATGTGGCGCGATCTCACCCCCATCGGCCGCGACAGCGACACCCACGGCTACCGACGCCACGCCTGGACCACCGCCGACGCCGACTGCCGCGCCTGGTTCAAGGAGCAGGCCGAGTCCCGGGGGCTCACCTACGAGCTGGACCGCAACGGCAACCAGTGGGCCTGGGCCGGCGACCCGGCGGCCGGTGACGCCGTCGTCACCGGCTCGCACCTCGACTCCGTCCCCGACGGCGGCGCCTTCGACGGCCCCCTCGGCGTCGTGTCGTCCTTCGCCGCGCTCGACGAACTCAGGCGCAGAGGGGCCGAGTTGACCCGCCCCCTCGCCGTCACCAACTTCGGGGACGAAGAGGGCGCCCGCTTCGGCCTCGCCTGCGTCGGCTCCCGGCTCACCGCGGGACAGCTCACGGTCGAGGCCGCGCACCGCCTGCGCGACCAGGACGGCATCAGCCTCCCGCAGGCGATGGAGCGGGCCGGGTACGACCCGGACACCATCGGCCCCGACCCCGAACGCCTCGCCCGTATCGGCGCGTTCGTGGAGCTCCACGTCGAGCAGGGCCGCGCCCTCGACCTCAGCGGCGACGCCGTCGGCATCGCCTCCGCCATCTGGCCGCACGGCCGCTGGCGGTTCGACTTCGCGGGCGAGGCCAACCACGCCGGCACCACCCGCCTCGCCGACCGCCGCGACCCGATGCTGACGTACGCCGAGACCGTGCTCGCCGCCCGCCGCGAGGCCCAACTCGCGGGCGCGGTGGCCACGTTCGGCAAAATCTCCTGCGAGCCCAACGGGGTCAACGCCATTCCCTCGATGGTGCGCGGCTGGCTCGACTCGCGCGCCGCCGACCAGTCCACCCTGGACACGGTCGTCGCCGCGATCGAACGGGCCGCCAAGGAGCGCGCCGAGCGCGACGGCGTGGACCTCACCGTCGTACGGGAGTCCTTCACGCCCGTCGTGGAGTTCGAGCACGCCCTGCGCGACGAGATCGCCAAGATCCTGGGCGGGCGCACCCCGGTCCTGGGGACCGGCGCGGGACACGACGCCGGAATCCTCTCCGGTTCGGTCCCGACCGCCATGCTGTTCGTACGCAACCCCACGGGCGTCTCGCACTCCCCGGCCGAGTTCGCCGGCGAGGACGACTGCGTCGCCGGGGTGCTCGCACTCGCCGATGTACTGGAGGGCCTGGCGTGCAGGTGACGTACTGGCTGGAACACGCCTGGCTGGACCCCGAGGTCGAGCCGGGCGTGGTCGTGGAGGCCGCGGGCGACGGCCGGATCGCCGCCGTCCGCACCGGGATCGAGGCGCCGCCGCCCGGCGCGGTGGTGCTGCGCGGGTTCACGGTCCCCGGCCTCGCCAACACCCACTCGCACGCCTTCCACCGCGCCCTGCGCTCCACCGTGCAGGTCGGCTCGGGCACGTTCTGGACCTGGCGCCAGACCATGTACGAGGTCGCGGCCCGGCTCACCCCGGACTCCTACCACGCGCTCGCCCGCGCCGTGTACGCGGAGATGGCGCTGGCCGGGATCACCGCCGTCGGGGAGTTCCACTACCTGCACCACGCGCCCGGCGGCACCCCCTACGCCGACCCCAACGCGATGGGCGAGGCGCTGATCGCCGCGGCCGCCGACGCGGGGATCAGGATCACCCTGCTCGACACCGCCTACCTCTCCTCCGGCTTCGGCGCCGCCCCCGACCGCCACCAGCTGCGTTTCTCCGACCGTACCGCCGAGGCGTGGGCGGAGCGCTGCTCGGCGCTGAAGGAGAGCGACCACGCGCGTATCGGCGCGGCCATCCACTCCGTACGGGCCGTCCCCGCGCGGGAGTTGGGCACGGTCGCCCAGTGGGCCCAGGCGCGCCGGGCGCCGCTCCACGTCCACCTCTCCGAGCAGACCGCCGAGAACGACGCCTGCCTGGACGCGTACGGGATGACGCCCACGCGGCTGCTCTTCGAGCACGGGGTGCTCGGCGCGCGGACCACCGGCGTCCACAACACCCACCTCACCGACGAGGACATCGCGCTGCTCGGCTCCACCACCACCGGCACCTGCATGTGCCCCACCACCGAACGCGACCTCGCCGACGGCATCGGGCCCGCGCTCGCCCTCCAGCGCGCCGGGTCGCCGCTCTCGCTCGGCAGCGACAGCCACGCCGTGATCGACCTGCTCGAAGAGGCGCGCGCGATGGAGCTGAACGAGCGGCTTCGGTCGCGGACGCGGGGGCACTGGACGGCGGCGGCGCTGCTGCGGGCGGCGACGGTGGACGGGCACGCCGCGCTCGGGTGGGGTGAGGCGGGGCGCATCGAGCGGGGCGCCCTGGCCGATCTGGCCACGATCGCGCTGGATTCCGTCCGGACGGTGGGGGCGGTGCCTCGGCTCGCCGCGGAGACGGCCGTTTTCGCGGCGGGGGCCGCCGATGTGCGGCACGTCGTGGTGGGCGGGCGTCAGGTCGTGCGGGACGGCGCCCACACCCTGCTCCCCGACGTCCCGTCCGCCCTCACCAAGGCCCTGACCACCCTACGATCCTGACCCCCTGGGGCCAGCCCCCGGGAGCCCCCACCCCGCCCCTTCCCTAAACCCGCCGGGGGTGAAAGACCCTGGGGCTCCGCCCCAGACCCCGTTCGCGCTGAAGGCGCTCGTCCTCAATCGCCGGACAGGCTGAAGATGCCGATGCGGGCCAGCACCAACCCCGTTATGTTTTTCGCGGTCCTGCAATGGGGCCGCTGGCCTCCGGGCCCGGTATGACTGTGTTCCCTCTGTCGAACGGATGACCTGGGGGGTG